>CAYXIH010000052.1:0-16219 GCA_964465155.1 uncultured Sphaerochaeta sp. | reverse complement strand
CTGGAGGCGCAATAGTTTCTTCTCTATTGTCAGGGGGATCTGGACGTTGTCCAGGACCCCCTCCTCTTTCCCTTTGGCAAAAAAAATAGCCACCGCTGCGGATATCAGCAACAGTGGCTATGCATCTCTTTGCGCGTCACGCCCCAAGAAAGCGTTGACGTGCGTTTGATGGGTCAGTCATCCAACTTGAAGGAGTCCGGGACTTCCCCACTGCCATTGAGGTAGGAGGTGAGTGCCAGGCATGCATAGCGGAAGTTGTCGTAGTCGTTTCCATTGACATACCACCCGCTTGGGAACACCTTGCGCATGAACTTCAGCTGATCCTCATCCAATGCATAGTTCATCGGGGGCTGCTGGGATGACATGTACTGGTAGACCATCTGGGTGACACCCTGCAGGCTGCTTGGGGTAGCCATGTCCAGCGCCGCATAGGGGGTGGTGGGCAACAGCAACGACATGTATGCATACACGAACATGTCAATCTTTTCATCCGTGAACGATGCCAGGGTCTGGACAGCAATCGCACTTGGCTCATCGCTGGTCTGGAAATCCTGGTAGCTCTTGATCGTCGCCATCGACGGGGTAAACAGGATGGGAACCTGCGAACCCTTGAGGATGATATCGCAATAGCTTGCTGCGATGGCAGGCCACACCTGGGTGTTCTGAGCCCAGTCGAATTGTGCCCTCAGCGAGCTTTCCTGCGATCCCTGTGCACCGATGGTCCCCATGCCCAAGACAAGGACCACGACCAATACCAAACATACTCTCACACGTTTCTGTGCCATGGCAAACCTCCATCATTGGTTTTCATCTTCCATGGCGAATATACTCACAGGCAACGCAATGGTGTATCAGTTCAATGTCCCAAAGAGAGGAAGAATGTGCTCACGACCACGGACAGGGCAATCCGGTACCAACCAAATGCACTGAAGTCATGGCGCTTGACGAATCCCACGAGGAACTTCATGGCAACAAGGGAGACTGCAAAAGCAGTGAGGCTTGCAACGAGCAGCAGCCCCCACTCGGATGCGCTGAAGTCAAATCCTATCTTCAATGCCTTGAGCAGCGATGCTCCGGCCATGGCAGGGATTGCAAGGAAGAAGGAGAACTCAGCGGCAACGGTCCTGTCGGTCCCGACGATGATGCCTCCGAGGATGGTCGAGCCAGAGCGGCTGGTGCCTGGCACGACAGCCAGTGCCTGGAACATGCCGATGAACAGCGAGGACTTCCAGTCCAACTCGGCAACCGAGGCAATCTTTCCCGGTGTATTGCGTCTCCACCGCTCCAGCACGATATAGAGGACGCCATAGAAAGCCAATGCAATGGCTACGGTCTTCCAGTTGAAGAAGTGGGCGTTGATCCAGTCATCGAACAAGAGCCCGATGACGGCGACAGGGATTGAGGCTACCACCACCTTTGCCCAGAGCATCCAGGTCCCCGAACGCTCTTCCTTGCTCTTTCTCTGTGAAAATGGATTGAGGCGGTGGAAATACAAGACGAGGACTGCCAGGACCGATCCAAGCTGGATGACCACGAAGAACAACTCACGAAAGCGTTCTGTGACTGCAAGCGGCCAGATCTCATCCAACAACAGCATATGGCCTGTGGAACTGATCGGCAACCATTCGGTAATTCCCTGTACTATGCCAAATACAATGGCTTGGATGAAATCTATGAAGTGCATGCAACATCTCTCCCAAATCCAGTCTAAACTACAAAGAGATACAGATTCAATCTCTCGCCCCTTCTTGCAAGGGCAACGGATACGGTGGTACAGTAGCACCATGCTGCATATCGTACTATTTGAACCAGAAATTCCACAGAACACCGGCAATATTGCCCGCACCTGCGCCGCCATTGGTGCCCAGCTGCACCTGGTGCACCCGTTGGGGTATTCGTTGGATGAGAAGCACCTGCGCCGGGCAGGACTTGACTACTGGCCGTTGGTGCAGGTCACCGAGCACGCAGACCGTGCAGCGTTCATGGCCGAGCATGGGGACCAGGACCTCTACTTCTTCACCAAGAAGGCACCGATGGCATACCATGAGGTGCAGTATCCACAAGAGTGCTGGCTGGTGTTCGGACCGGAGAGCACCGGCATCGACGAGGATTTCCTGAAGGAACATGAACAGCGGTGCGTCCGGATCCCGATGCGTAGCGAAGCACGCTCGCTGAATCTCTCCAACGCGGTTGCTGTAGCAGCCTACGAATATATGCGCCAGCAGGACTTTCCCAACCTGCAGGAAACGACAGACTTGCTGCTCTAGCAACAGCCGACTGAGGGAACGAGGAGGAAGAGAATGCGTATTGGATTCATTGGATGTGGGAACATGGGCAGTGCCATCGCCACGTCAGTCAGCAAGATCGACGGATGGCAAGTGTCATTGTACGACACCAACACTGAACTGTGCGAAGGTCTTGCCAAGAAACTTGGGGCTCATGCAGAGCCATCCCTCAATTCCTTGGTGAAAGAGAATGACATCCTCCTGTTGGCCGTCAAGCCACAGGTCCTCCCCTCCCTCTACCAGACGTTGCGGGATTCAGAAAGCGCTGACAAGCATTGGATCTCAATTGCAGCAGGGGTTCCCCTATCGGTACTTACCCGTGAGCTTGGCACACACCAGGTCATCAGGTTCATGCCCAACATCGCCGCTACTGTCGGCAAGGCCGTCACCGCCATTGCCAGCGACCCGCAGGCGGACCGTCCGTTCATCGACCAAGCATATGCAGTGGCCACTTCATGCGGATCTGCATTCCCCCTGGCAGAGAAAGATTTCCCAGCCTTCATCGGGATCTCGGGCTCGGCCATCGCCTATGTGTTCCAGTTCTTCCATGCCTTGGCCATGGGTGGTGTCGACGAGGGAATCCCCTACCCGACAGCTTTGGCTATCGCACGGGATACGTGCATCAGTGCAGCCTCCTTGCAACAGCAGACGGGCAAAGGTGCAGTTGACCTGGCGACCATGGTCTGCTCCGCCGGAGGAACGACCATCGCCGGAATGAAGGCGTTGGCTGAAGGGGCGTTCGATGCCACCGTCATGGAGGCGGTAAGCGCGGCTGCGGAGAAATCACGCACATTGGAGGCTGCCGCAACGGCATCTTGACCGGGACAAGGGTTGCATCACAGCGACTGTTTGTCGCATCATAGGGAGTGTCCGGATGATGTCCGGAAATCTACGAATCTGATACAGCGTGCAATAGGCACGGATAGGAACATATCATGGTAGACTTGAGAGAGCTGAAGGCGAGAAGAGACGAAATCGCCCAGAACATCACCAACAGGTATATGAACGTCAACGTGGATGACGTCATTGCATTGCAGGACAAGCGCTCGGCGCTGATGCAGGAGGCCGAGGGGCTTCGTGCACGCCGCAATGAGAACGCACAGAAGATGAAGGGGAAGCTGGACAACGAGCAGCGCCAACTCCTGATCGCCGAGGGAAAGGCGGTCAAGGAGCAGATTGCCAATGTCGAGACTGAACTGAACGACATCGAGACACAATACCAGCTCATGGGCCGCACGATTCCCAACTATGCCCATCCCAGTGCTCCGGTAGGCAAGGAAGACAAGGACAGCACAGCCGTCAAGTTCTGGGGGGAGAAGCCCCATTTCGACTTCAAGCCCCTGGACCACGTGCAGATTGGTGAAAAGCTGGACCTCATCGACTTTGATACAGCTACCCGCGTATCCGGTCCCAAGTTCTACTACATCAAGAACGATGCCGTCCTGCTGCAGCTTGCATTGGAGCGGTATGCAATGGATATCGTGATGAAGCATGGGTTCACCCCCTTCATCACCCCAGACGTGGCCAAGGAGGAGGTGCTCAACGGCATCGGCTTCAATCCCCGTGGAGCTGAGAGCAATATCTATACCATCGAGGGAACTGACACCTGCTTGGTGGGAACCGCGGAGATTACCCTCGGTGGCTACTACAGCAACCAGATCCTGGACAAGTCGAAGCTCCCGATCAAGATGACGGGCCTTTCCCATTGTTTCCGCAGGGAAGCAGGTGGCGCAGGCCAGTACTCCAAGGGATTGTACCGTGTCCACCAGTTCTCCAAGCTGGAGATGTTCATCCTCTGCGAGCCATCCCAGTCGGATGCCTTCCATGAGCAGCTGCTTGCCATCGAAGAGGAAATCTTCCAGGGCCTGGAGCTTGCCTACCGCGTCGTTGACACCTGCACCGGTGACTTGGGTGCACCAGCGTACAGGAAGTTCGATATCGAAGCCTGGATGCCTGGCCGTGGTGATGAAGGCGAATATGGCGAAGTGACCTCCACCAGCAACTGTACAGACTACCAGAGCCGTTCGTTGGGCATCCGCTACAAGGATGATGATGGGAAGGTACAGTTTGTCCACATGCTCAACGGAACTGCAGTAGCTGTCTCCAGGGCCATGGTCGCCGTTCTGGAAAACCACCAGATGGAAGACGGTACTATCCGCGTACCCAAGAAGCTTGTTCCCTACATGGGCAAGGAAACCATCGGCGCCCGTTGACCGGGCGGGAGGAACACCATGGGAATTTCTGCACTGACGACTGACTTCTATGAGCTGACGATGATGCAGGGATACTTCCTGTCGGGCCACAACCCCCAGGCAGTATTCGACATGTTCTACAGGACCAATCCCTTCAACGGCGGCTATGCCGTCTTTGCAGGGATCAATGACCTGGTCGACAAGCTTGAGGAACTCTCCTTCTCAGAGGAAGATATCCAATACCTGACATCGTTGGGACAGTTTGACCCGAGATTCCTCGAATACCTGCGCACGTACCGTTTCACCGGACAGATCTTTGCAATGGACGAAGGAACGGTCGTGTTCCCAGGCGAACCATTGGTCCGTGTCCAGACCACCCTCATCGATGCCCAGCTCATCGAGGGGCTCTTGTTGAACACCCTCAATTTCCAGACCCTCATTGCAACCAAGGCTTCTCGCATGTTCATCGCTTCCGAGGGGGGGAAGATCATGGAATTCGGTCTTCGCAGGGCCCAAGGTGCAGATGGTGCACTCTCCGCCTCGAGAGCTTCGTTCGTGGGGGGCACCTGCAGCACCAGCAATACCCTGGCGGGAAAACAGTTTGGCATCCCCGTATCGGGAACCATGGCCCATAGCTGGGTCATGTCGTTCGACAGCGAACTGGAATCCTTCCGCGAGTTCGTGAAGCTCTATCCAGACAATGCGATTCTCCTGATCGACACCTACGACACGCTGGGATCGGGTCTGGAGAATGCCATCACAGTAGGCTTGGAGATGCAGAAGAAGGGAAAGAAGATAGGCGTACGCATCGACAGCGGAGACCTCTCCTACCTCTCACGTGCAATCCGCAAGAGACTGGATGATGCGGGACTGCAGGATGCAATCATCTGTGTCTCCAATGACTTGACCGAAGAGATCATCCAAACCCTTGTCCATGACGAGGTACCCATCGACAGCTGGGGTGTCGGCACCCATCTTACGACCGGTGGAACCCAAAGCTCGCTCAACGGAGTCTACAAGCTTAGTGCAAAATGCAACGCCAACGGAATCTACATCCCAACGATGAAGATCTCCAACAGCTTTGAGAAAACAACCAACCCGGATATCAAGCAGGTATGGCGTTTCTTTGATGCAGAGGACAATGCTTTGGCCGACTTGATCACGCTGGAGAACGAACGTCTTGCTGCCGACGAGGACTACACATTCTACCATCCGTTCGCAGAGGCAGACTTCTTTGTGATGAAGTCAGGTGACTATACCAAGTGCGTGCCGTTGCTCTCGCTCAAGATGGACAACGGCAAGCGTGTGGGGACTGCCCCAACCCTGGTGGAGATCCAGCAGTTTGCACAGAAGTCCCTGCAGACGCTGCACAAGACCTACAAACGGCAGATCAACCCCCACGTCTACAAGGTCAGCCTCTCCCATGACCTGAAGAAGCTGAAGATGAGCCTGCTCATCGCCAACCGACGCAGACGCTAGTTACGTTGTATTGAGACAGAATGAGACCCCCAACATCCATACAGATTGGGGGTCTTGTTGTATGTATCGGCAAATTAGCTTGGATTGGCGAGCTTCAGTATTCCTGTTGCGATGGCACGCGCCATCTCCTGCCGCCATGAAGGAAGGGACAGGTTCCTTGCATCCGCTTCATTGGAGAGGAATCCGACTTCTATCAGCACCGACGGCATACGGCTATTGTTCAGCACATAGATCTCCGTCTCCTTCACTCCCCTGTTCCTTGCAGATGGGAATGCCCGTTCTAGGGAATCCTCAAGCGTTGTCGCAAGCAAGGCATTGCCTTGGTTCAGCTGCCGGTTCAGGGCTGTATTGGAGAACTGGGAAAAACGGGCGGCAGCCGAGAGAGGGCTGTCAGCGCCCAGGATACCGACTTTGTTTGCCATTGGCTTGATCAACAGTTCATATCCACTGGCAGAGGAAGCTGCAGCTGAATTTGCATGGATGGAGACAAAGATGGCACTCGTGCCGACAGGTGGCTCTGCTGCAACTGCAATCGCAGAACGATCTTGCAGGCTGACGAAGGTGTCATCCGATCGAGTGAGCACCACCTCCAGGGAGGGTGCCTCGACAGCAAGGATTCCCCGCACCCGTTTCGCAATGTCGAGGGTGAAGCTCTTCTCCTCCATTGATTGTGCAAATGACCAGGATGCCAGAGCCCCAGGATCATTTCCCCCATGGCCGGCATCGAGCACCACCAATCCGACCCTCTGGGCAAAGGGGGTGTTGGCGAATGCTGCAAACGAGCATGCCAACAGGAGGAGGAATACAGCCAGTCGCCTCATCCTTGCTCCTGTGGATTGCGCCAATCTTGGATCAGGAGGGTAAAGTCGGTCTTGTACAATACAGCAAGGCGCTGTTTCACTTCGTCAGCAAACAGCTGGCGGTCAATCTTCCTGTTCCACTTCTTGACGAAGTTCTTCCCATTGACCTGGCGCACTGAGAGCAGCTTGGTATAGCAACGCTCAACACCCGGTTGCTCGCTGCGGTCTTCGATGACCGACTGCCTGCCGGAGAACTCCATTGCAAAAATAGGATTGCATGTGATCTTGTACCCATATAGCCAGCACCGTGCCCCAAAATCCAGGCACTGCCAATAGTTGCTGATGATCTGCTCGTCATAGCCCCTCAGTCGCTGGAACAATGCCCTGTCATAGATTCCAATACCCTGGAAGGGATACAACGTAGTGGTTGTACCGGCTGTGGGGAAGAACGACAAGGGATCGAGCTCCTTGCGCTTGAGATGCGGTGCCCGTATGGTTGGAAGCACCTCATGGAGCATATTCGTCAGCACCGGAGTCAGGATCACAGGGTGTTCCGCACGGCTCATGGTCCCCATTACCTGGGCACCTTCAAAACGCATGAGCTCCAAGTCCGAGCGGACCACCATGAAATAGGTGGTGAAGCATTCATTGGCCAATACGTTGATGCGCTCGCCCAAGGTGGTTACTGAATTAAAAACTATCCAAGTCACCTCGGGCCACCGTTCCTGCATGTCGGCCACCTGGATACGGTCTTCCTGGGTAAGCACATGCAGACAGCAGTTCATGTTCTTCACATACCACTGCACGCATGTCTCAAGCTCTTCGATCGTTCCAATGTCCAAAATACCGACTGCAAGCTGCTCCTCTCTGTGGAGTTGCCCGATGATCTTGCCCAAATCCTGCCTACGGTGATAAAGCCTATAATTATTCTGCATCAATAAACACCAAATCCTCCGGACGGAACACCATCTCCTTGTGTCCCGACCCTACGATTGCGGCAATCTCGGAACTCTTGCGACCTACCAACTTGGACAAATCAGTGCTGTTGAAGTACGGCACAGCCTTTGCAAACACAACACCATCGGCATCTTTGACTTGGATCACATCGCCTTCTTCAAAGATACCTTCGACAGACAGTAGTCCCGAAGGAAGCAGGCTCTTGTGGGAACGGAGGGCACGCACTGCCCCTGCATCGATGCTGATGCTCCCCAAGTGGGAGTTGTTGAGGATCCAACGGGCACGCTGGGACAGCCGCTTGGCAGGGTGGATATAGGTTCCGAGCTCCTCCCCTTCCAAGATCCGCACCAACGCATTGTCCTCATAGCCACTGGCTATGATCGAGCCACATCCAGCGACCGCTGCTATCTTGGCAGCAAGGATCTTTGTCTTCATGCCACCAGTGGAGAAGGTGCTGCCCGCACCTCCTGCGTACGACATGACCTGTTCGTCCAAGACCTCGATGTCCGGGAGCAATTTTGCATCCGGACACTGCTTTGGATTGCCGGTATACACCCCGTCGATATCGGTGAGGATCACCAGCAGGTCAGCATCTATCTTTGAGGCCACCATGGCGCTCATCCTGTCGTTGTCACCAAATGCAGATCCGATTTCAGCCGTGCTCACGGTATCGTTCTCATTGAAAATGGGAACGACGCCAAGGTCCAGCAGCGTCTCGACTGAGTTGCGCAGGTTCACGTAGGTATGCCGGTTGTTCATCTCCTTGCGGGTGAGGAGCACCTGCGAACAGATGATCTTGTGCCGCTTGAACGCCACCCTGTATGAATACATGAGGATCGGCTGTCCAATTGCGGCGCATGCCTGGCGCATCGCCACCTGCTTGACAGCTGTCTTGATCCCAAGCTCCTTGGCTCCCATGCCAATAGCACCGGAGCTGACAAGGAGCACCTGATACCCACGCTCCATCAGCGTGGCGATCTGGAAGACAATCCTCTCGATGCACTGCTCGTCAATACCATCCTTGGCTGAAAGGAGGTTCGTACCAATCTTCAGGACGACTTTCTTGACCTTGGAGAAGTCACGCTTTGCCATTGCCTTCCTCCTCGAAGTTGCCGGCAAGGGAATCGCCGGTCTTGGGAAGGTCAATATGGCGGAACGAGCGGGCATTTGCACCCATATAGTCTCCAACGATCTGTCCATTGCCCTTGAGGAGCCATTTGGTAGTCATCAAGCCCTCGATCCCAACTGGTCCACGGGCATGTATCTTGGTGGTGCTAACACCTAGCTCCGCCCCCAGGCCATAGCGGAATCCATCGGCGAAGCGGGTGGAGCAATTCCAAAAGACATCTGCGCTGTCAACATCGCGCAGGAACCTGCGCGCCGTTGCATCGTTCTCGGTGAGAATACAGTCAGTATGGTGGGAACCATGCTCGGCGATATGGTCAGTCGCCTCCTTGAGGGAGCCCACGACCTTCACCGCAACTTCGAGACCAAGATATTCTGTATCGAAGTCCTCATCGGTCGCCTCTTGGCACCCGATGATCTTCACAGTCTTGCCATCCCCATGGATGACCACATGCTGAGCATCCATTGCCTGCTTCAGTGCGGGAAGGAATTCTTGGGCAACAGCTTCATTGACCAAGATGGTTTCAACGGAGTTGCAGGCAGCGGGGTAATTTATCTTTGCATCGACGCAGATGGGGATAGCCTTTTGCAAGTCTGCTTGGGAATCGACATAGATGGCACAGATTCCATCGGAATGGCCTAGCACAGGGATCGACGTATGGTCCATCACATAGCGGACAAAGGCATTCGTCCCCCGGGGGATGAGCAAGTCGATGTACCCGTCCATCTGCAGCATCTGGTCTACGTCTGCATGGGTCTCCACCAACAGCATCCATTCCGAACCAAGGACAGACCCCTCACAGGCCTTGCGGATTGACTGGACAATGGCACGGTTGGAGCGGATTGCCTCCTTGCCTCCCTTGAGGATGATCCCGTTGCCACTCTTGAGGCACAATGCGACGATTTGGATCAGTGCATCCGGACGAGCCTCGAAGATCATGCCGATCACACCAATGGGGAAGCTCACCTTCTCAAGCAAGAGGCCGTCGTCCAACAACCTGCGCTCCCTGACCGTATTGATCGGGTCGGGCAGTTTGGCGACCTGGTGGATTCCCTGCAGTGCGGCTGCAAGCTTGTCCTGGTTGAGCTTCAGGCGCTTGAGTGCACCAAGATTCTCTCCCGATGCCGTTGCAGCCTCCATGTCCTGCGCATTGGCTGCAAACAGGGTCTCCTTGTCAGCCTCCAACTGCCGCGCAATGGCAAGCAACAGGGCGTTGCGACTACTTGACGATGATGTCGACAATATTGAAAAAGCCTTTCGCAGGCGAGAAATATCTTCTATCAGAGCTGTATGTTCCATGTAGTTTGTTCCTCTCGTTCCTTACTATCCATGGTATCTTGAAAAGCCCATAGAGTAAAGTATATCCGCCTCCATTCACCCTCGACATTGACTGGGTCAACGGATATACTGTCGCACGATGAATGCAGCAAAAAACCAGCGCCACAGGCAATATGATGCACGCCTTTCGCGCAATCGTACAATCATGGCCTCACTCCTGGCAGTCCTCTTGGTATTTGCGTTCGTCACGCTCTTTTTCGGAAGATACCCACAAGCTGGCATGACACCCATATCCTCCTTGGCCAATGACCCGCTCATGCGCAATATCCTCCTCAACATCCGCCTGCCCCGCGTCATCCTTGCCATCCTCGCCGGGGCAGTCCTCTCCGCCGCAGGGTTCGTATTCCAGATGCTGCTGTCCAACCCGTTGGTGGAACCAGGATTCCTGGGAGTATCGCAGGGGGCGGCATTCGGTGCTGCCCTGGTGATCGTCCAAGGTGCCAGGAATCCTGCCTTGATGCAGATCTCTGCCACGGCATTTGGCCTCCTGGCGCTTGTGGCTTCCTATTTCCTGGCCAAGAGATTCAAGTTCGGCGCATGGCTGTTGCGCCTGATCCTTGCAGGTATTGCCGTCTCTGCAATCTTCTCCTCGTTGCTGTCCATACTCAAGCTCGTGGCAGATCCCTCGCGGGACCTGCAGGACATCATGTTCTGGATGATGGGTGGATTGTGGAATGGGTCATGGACAAACGTGCTGTCCGTGTTGCCCATAGTCATGACATCGTTGGCAATCCTCTTCTGCTTCCGCTGGAAGCTCAACGTCCTCTCCCTCAATGACAGGACAGCACATTCAGTGGGTCTCTCACCCCAGCGCGACAAGCTACTGCTGTTGTTCGTGGCAACGGTGGGGACGACCGTCGTAACCTCGGTGACCGGACTGATCGGATGGGTTGGCCTTATCATTCCCCATCTGTCACGCCGATTGTTGGGGACTGACAGCCGCTTTGCATTGCCTGGCTCGATATTGCTGGGGTCGATCTTCCTGCTTGCCTGCGACACCATCGGGCGCACACTGCTTGCCGGGGAAATCCCCCTGGGATTGCTGACTAGCATCATCGGGGCGATCATCTTCATCATCATCCTGGTGCAGAGGCGCCAGGAGGCAAGCCTATGAACACTGATGCGCTGATGATCCGCAACATCTCATACCAGTATCCCAACAGCCGGGAGATGGCACTCTATTCGCTGGATATCGAGCTTCCCAACGGCTGTGCCATGGCGTTGCTCGGTCCCAATGGAGCAGGCAAATCTACGCTGATGGACATCCTGCTGCAATGGAAGCAACCCGACAAAGGGGAGATATTCCTCTTTGGCAAACCGTTGCATGCCTATAGCCGCCGCCAGATGGGCCAAACTGTCGCACTGGTTCCACAGGATGAGAACGCAAGCTTTGCGTTCAGCGTATTGGACTATGTGTTGTTTGGGCGCACCCCCTATCTCGGTGACATGTCCCAACCTACTGCAAATGATTTCGAGGCTGCATGCGAAGCCCTGGAGACAGTCGGCCTGCAGGGATTTGCAACTCGGGAAGTCACCAGCCTATCAGGGGGTGAGCGCCAGCTGCTCCTGCTTGCCCGCGCGGTTGCTCAGCAACCACGGTTGCTGCTGCTGGACGAACCTACCAGTGCATTGGACCCGGCGAACACCGCCAAGGTCCTGGAGATCCTCCACCATCTGCATGAGAGTGGGATCACACTGTTCTTCACGACCCATGACCCCTCCATGGCAGCGGAACTAGCAACGCACGTGGCAATGCTCAAGAATGGCAAGCTGCTTGCGTCTGGCCCCATGGCTGCGACCATGACCCCCCAGGCACTCTCAAACCTGTACGGCACCCCGATGGATACCCTCGTGTTGCAGGACAAGATGCTGGTGTTCAGGGCTTGATGCGCACGTTCAGCAACAGCTTGTAGTCGTTGTAGTCCCTCCCGCACAGCAAGTCGAATATCGAGTCCTCGAGTATTGGCCCTTCCAATTGGAGCCCCTGACTGCTTGCACCTTCCAATAGCCGTTGGTAGGCAGGACCGACCGTATCGAAATTCCCCGCATGGTAGGTGCACAGGTATGCCCCTTCTTTTGCCCGGTAGCATCCAGCGACCCTCCTGATCAGGCGGGTATAGCAATGTGTGTAGCTCTCATAGTCACCAGATTGTACTGCATGCAGGTCACGCATGGCCCCCAATGAATACTCAAGGGGGATTTCATGATGCTCACATTCCATGATCAAGTCGGAGAATGCTTGTATGAACGTGACCTCGTCATAGGATGTCATCCGAGGACTCAGCATGAGGTATCGGACGGGCATGTTTCGTACAAACACTTCCCCTGCCGGAGTTTCCATGGCTTGGCGTACCTCTTGCTCCTTGACTCCCAGTGCATGTTCGATCCACGACAGGTATTGCATCTTCCCCTTGATCAGCTCTTGCTGCTTGTGTAGCAGTGAGACAAGGTTCTGGGGGCTGCGGACACGCATGTAGTTTCCAATCTCATCCAATGGCATGTCCAGTTCCCGGAAGATCCGGACCACCTCGAACACCTCCACCTGATACGCACTGTAGTATCGGTACCCATTGCTTCCAGTCGTCTCCGGGCAAAAGACGCCCTCCTGGTCGTAGTGAATCAGTGTATCTTTGGTGGTATGGCACAATTGTGCAAACTCACCTATCGTATAATATCGTTGTGTATCCATTGCCATGCCTTCCAATTTACTATATTCAAAATAAATATGAAATACAAAAAAGTGATTGACCATGGGGTTGCCCCATAGTTCATACTCCATTTCCAGATTTACAGCGGAGCAATGCAATGACTATGTCCATCTCTCGGAAATTCACCATACCACAACTTCTCGCCTTTGCGATGCCATCCACGATCATGATGGTGTGCATGTCGCTCTACACGATCGTAGACGGACTGTTCATATCCAACTTCGCAGGTACAGATGCACTGACTGCTTCCAACATCGTCTTTCCCATCATGTGCCTGTTCGTAGCATCGGGTGTCATGTTCGCCACAGGCGGTGCCGCGGTGGTTGCTACTCAGATCGGAGAGGGGCAGATGGGGAAGGCAAAAAGGAACCTCTCCCTCATAACCCTCACCTCATTCCTCTTCTCGGTCGTCGCTGCTGCCCTGATCCTCATATTCCTCGACCCCGTGTTGCGCTTCCTGGGAGCGACAGAGGCTCTGATGCCGCTATGCGTCTCATACATCCGCATCATCTTGCTGTTTGCCCCGGCAATGTCCCTGCAGATACTCTTCCAGAGCCTGCTGGTCGTAGCGGGGAAACCAGGACTGGGACTCGCCCTGACAATCGGGGCGGGGGTCGTGAACATCATCTTGGATGGGCTCTTCATGGGGGTGATGGACATGGGGATCGCAGGGGCAGCCTGGGGTACGGTCGTAGGGTACCTCATACCTGCGCTGGTAGGCCTGGTCTTCTTCTTCTCCAACCGGAAGGGCCTTGCCTTTGACCGCCCGACAATGTTATGGCGCACCATCGGCAAGACCATGTCCAATGGATCATCGGAGATGGTCTCCAATGTTTCCACCAGCGTAACGACGTTGCTGTTCAACCTGTACATGCTGCGCCTAGTTGGTCCCGATGGGGTTGCGGCGCTCACGATCGTCATGTATTCCCAGTTCTTCCTCTCCTCGGTGTTCATGGGATTCTCAATGGGGGTTGCCCCGGTCCTCTCCTTCCGGTATGGAAGCAACGACATCCCCTACCTCAAGCACTTGATACGCATCTGCATCAATACGATCCTCGTCGCAAGTGTATCGGTAGTGGCAATCTCCTATCTTGGCCGTGACTTCTTGGTTTCCCTGTTTGTCCCTGAGAGTTCGCCTGTCCATGCACTTGCCGTACACGGGTTCACCATCTATACGATCACATACTTGTTCGTGGGCTACAATATGTTCAGCTCCGCCGAGTATACGGCACTGTCAGATGGAAAGACCTCGGCGATCATATCGTTCTCCAGGACATTCCTCTTCCTCGTGTCGGGCATCATCGGCCTGACCGCCCTGTGGGGGTTGGAAGGACTGTGGCTGGCAGTTCCTGTCGCGGAGGCCGTGACGACGATCATGATCGTCATCATGAACCCCCGCTGGAAGCGCAAGCTGTTCAGCTCCCACACGATACCGGTATAAAGGAGAACGTGGTCACGTCGAACAACCCTTCATCGGTCAGCTTCACTGCTGGTATCACCGGCAGTGCCATGAAGCACAATGTCATGAAGGGATCGACATCGGTGTTCACGTGCAGCTGTTTCACGGCTACCTGGTGCATCCGTGACAGGCTTTGGTCTACGCTCATTGCCGTCTCATCGGTCATCAGGCCGGCAATCGGCAGGCAGAGGCTGTCCAGGACCTTCCCGTCCTTGGCCATGACAATGCCACCGCCCATGGCAACCAAGGCTTGGACGGCTACGGCCATGTCATGGTCATTGTCGCCCACGACGATGATATTGTGAGAATCATGGGCAATGCTCATGCCAATTGCCCCACCCTGCAGGCCATAGCCGCTGATCAAGGCAACTCCCACATTGCCTGTGCCGTGGTGGCGTTCCACCACTGCAAGCTTCAGGACATCTACAGAAGGATCATGCACCCACACTCCATCGCGTACGTGTACCGGTTGCTGCGAGAGCTTGGTGACGACACCCCCTGGGATGATCTCGATCACATTGGCTGTTGTCGAGGAGAGAGGAAGATGGAGCCGGGACTCGCTGAAGTTGCTGACCTGCATCTTCCCCGATACCCCCTTGGGCTCGTAGTGGGGAACGGGCAGCAGGTAGTTCCCTTCATGGGCAACATGCTGTCCATCGACATATACATCGATGGCTTGGAAATCCTGCAGGTTGTCCAGCAGGCAGAAATCGGCCTTCATCCCAGGGGCAATGGCTCCCCGGTCGCGCAGGCCATAGCATTCGCATGCGTTGATCGTAGCCATGCACAGTGCATTGATCGGATCGAGCCCACCGGCTACTGCAAGACGCATGTTGTTGTTGATATGCCCTTCTTCCAGGATGCTCTTTGGTTGCCGGTCATCGGTGCAGAAGAGGCAGCGCCGTTGGTTGCGGTCGGTTACTCCAGCCAGCAGTGCCGATACATTTCGGCATGCAGAGCCTTCGCGCAGGAGTACGTACATCCCCCTGCGTATCCGCTCATGCAGGTCTTGGGGTGTCTCGCATTCATGGTCGGTGAGGACACCGCTGGCGGCATATGCATCCAATGAAGCACCTTGCAGCGATGGGCTATGTCCGTCCACGCGCTTGTGGGATTTTCTTGCAACCATCAGCTTGTCCAATATGGCATCATCTGCCGCTACAACCCCCACATAGTTCATCAGTTCCCCCAATCCCAGGACGCGCTGTTGGTCCATGCGCTGGGAGATGGTGTCTGCAAGCATGGTGGCACCGGCATTCTCAAACGGAGTCGCCGGAACACAGGATGGTATCATTAAGAATACGGAAAGGGGGAGATTCTCAGAAGATGCAAGCATGTAGTCCAAGCCTGCCAGGCCGCAGACATTGCAAATCTCATGGGGGTCCGCTATGACGGTCGTCGTCCCACGAGGTACCACAAGGCGGCAGAACTCAGGGGGAGAACAATGGGAGGATTCGATATGTACGTGGCTATCGACAAACCCGGGAGTCATATATGCACCATGTGCATCCACAACGGTATGGGCAACGGGAAACCCGTCTCCCCCAAAACCTGCGAAATGCCCATCGGCTACCAACACATCACAGTCATTGACCTCACCATTGTATACGTCAACGACATGAGCTCCGGTAATGCACAGGTCTGCACGCTGTCTGCCAGCAGCAACATCCAACAGTCGCTTGATGCGAGCACGTTCCTCCATGTCCAACCTCCCTATTCGTTAATTTCTCATTGTAACATGGCAAAAAGTTGTGCTCAATGAAAATTATTTGGTTGATTGATGGTGGAAAACGCAAGATTCCTATTTTATCATCGCAACGCCCGTCTTTAGACTCTTAGCACTAGAAAGTTTAGACCTTCAAAATTAACAATCAT
>CAYXIH010000051.1:13590-16422 GCA_964465155.1 uncultured Sphaerochaeta sp. | reverse complement strand
GACAAATCCACTACCCTGGGGACTGGTGGTTGTGTCGTAGAACCAGGAGGCATAGTTGCCAACCACAGTGACACCGGCATCCAGTGCAACAAGGTCTGTGAGATACAGCTTGCACCCGATATCTGCCCCAATGCCAAAGTCCACCGACATCATTGTCTTGCCCACGGCAAACTGCAGGAACATCTCTCCGACTGTTGGTCCCACGGCAACATGGAGTCCTGCTTGCTCGTTCAGCGGGACCTGTATGCCAAGGCCGACCATCAGCGTAGCCTTGATGCCAAATCCCCAGTCTTTGCAGGAAAGTGGAACCGTCCTTCCCGAAAGGTACAAGGGTGCCATGAGGTTTCCCCCGACATAGAGGCCTATGTTGCTTCCATTCCAAAATGCATATGTATTCACCGGCATGCCAACGCTCTGATCGATGGCGACAGGGTCACTCCCAAATCCAAACGAAGCCTCATATGTTGTACCAAGGCTCGTCCAACCTTCATACGAAGCAGCACCAAGATCCACGACCAACATAGAGAGAAGACACAATACAGCTACCCACTTCTTCATGATTTCCCCTTCTGCACATCAAAGATGCATGATTGTTCGAGTGTATTGCCCTTCCCATCTTCAAGCAAGCCTCTTCGGCACAGAACCATGGTTGCCCCGTCAAAGGACACCTGTACAGGAATTTGGGGATATGGAAATCTACATATTTTACACTGAATAAAACCGAAGAATCGTTTGTTGTCACACTACATGTATTTGATAGTCCATATTTCACATTAATATACAAACAATCACATGAGTTGGTATTTGGGTATAAAAAACCCCTTCAGGAAAAGGAGGTTAAACCTGAAGGGGACAAAAGGAGGTTAGAAAAATTCCGATGTTTCAAATCATATACTCAACGAGTGCTATGATGTGTCGTTCTCTTTCTGCCTCCCAAATTACCGATATGCAGTAAAACAGTCAAGGTGTTTGAGCGTAATAGATATGCAAAATGTATGAGATTCCTCAACCGATTTTGCTCATTCCTTGGGATTCTTCATCGAAGCCGGCTGCCGGGTATTCTCAAGCACGTCCCTCCACAGCGATCCTTCGAGATCGACATGGTTCCTGGAGGAGACCGCGACCTTGATGGGGATGTGGATGAACTGGTTGTTGATCAGGGACACCAGGCACTGCGTCTTGCCCGCCATTGCCGCATGCACCGCATGGGCACCCAGGCGTGCACAGTAGATCGAGTCATTCGAGTTGGCCGGGGCGCTCCTGATGATGTAGGAAGGATCGATATACTTGATGTTGCATTCGATCCCCTCGTTCTTGAAGTATGCCTTGATCTGGTCCTTGAGGAACAATCCGATATCCTGGTACTTCACATTGCCCGACGCATCCTTCTCGTTGGTCGGAGGGACCAAGTCCTGGCCTGCACCCTCTGCAACCAAGATCACCGCATGCCCGCGGTCCAGGATCCTGTGCTTGAGATGCTCCAAGAGACCATTTGGCCCAGTCAGGTCAAACGGGTTCTCCGGGATCAGGCAGAAGTTGACGTCGCTCTGCGCCAACGAGGTATTGGCAGCGATGAAGCCACTCTCACGGCCCATCACCTTGACCATGCCGATGCCATTGATCGAGTTCTTAGCCTCTACATGTGCACCGCGTACCGATGGGACGGCCATGGCGACAGCAGTGTCGAACCCAAACGAGCTTTGGATGAACGATAAGTCGTTGTCGATGGTCTTGGGGATACCAATGACCGAGATCTTGAGGTTGCGCTTGCGCACCTCCTCAGCGATATCATATGCACCGCGGAGCGTTCCGTCGCCACCGATGGTGACCAGGATATTGATGTTCATGCGTTCCAGCGAGTCGACGATCTCCTCGACCTGCTTGCCACCACCACGGGCTGAGCCGAGGATGGTGCCTCCCTTTTCCTGGATATCGTCCACGATATCTGGATCAAGGGGGATCATGGGATAGGGGCTGTTCTCCAGCAACCCTTGGTAGCCATACTGGATACCACTGATCCTTCGGACGCCATAGCGGTACCAGAAGCATCTGACGACCGCGCGGATGACATTGTTCAAGCCCGGGCAGATACCACCGCAGGTGACGATCGCGGCGTGCACATGGGCTGGGTTGAAGTAGAGCTTCGAACGGGGACCGGCAACTTCAACCGTATCCTCATGCAACGGGACCGGATGACCGTCCTTGCCCATCTTGGTCTGGATGCTGAAAAGTATCTGGTCATCATCCTTCACATAGTTTGCCACACCGTCACCGTCATAGGATGACATCATGATCGGTGAGGGTATCTTGGCCTCTCCGAGGTTGGTGATCGTAAAATCATACATCTTTTCGCGCATGCTCTGCCTCCATGTGGTGAGTATCACCGGTTCTACATCGTACCGCTTGCCCTCTTGCGTGGCAAGGTACCCTACTGCTTCTGCGCATCCAGCAGTCCCTGCAGCTTCTGGGAGAACTGCACGAATGGCTGGTGCGCCTGTTCCTTCACTTCCTGCTGGAATGTCCTGTACAACTCAATCAGCGATTGCCCCAGCGGCGTCAGGCTCACCCCGTCGTGCGATGCGCCCCCCCGGCGCCGCTGTACGACCGGATACCCCAGGTTCCGCTCAAGGTTCCTCACCATATTGTATGCCTTGGAGTAGGAGATCTCCAACTCAGACGCCGCCTTGCGCAGCGAGCTGCCCTGCTGGATCTTCTCCAACAGCCACAGCACCCCGATCCCCATGAACTTCTCACCCTGGTCATCAACCAGGTAGAGCTTCACCTTTATGTCCATAGCTCCTCCGCAGTCTCATATATGGTGTCGACCAGCAA
>CAYXIH010000051.1:3486-13490 GCA_964465155.1 uncultured Sphaerochaeta sp. | reverse complement strand
GCCCGTATCTGCTCAAGCCAGAGCTTGCGCAGGCGCATGTCACCCCCTCCCGGGGCATAGTCGAAGATGTCATTGGGGGTAAACGGCCCGCTGACATGGTCAAAGATATCCTGCAGGAACAACACCTGCCCGTTCTCCCTCGAGACACCCGCAGATGCGTTGATCCGCTTTGCCTGCTCGGTGGCCTGGGCGCTCTGCGCCACGATGCCACGGGGAAAGAACATCCGCTTTCCCAGCGGTGAGAACAGCTGCATTGCAGCGGTTCCCTCCAATACCGAATTCAGTTCCTGTGCCAGTGTATCCATAATGCTCCCTGTCAGTTGGTGTCTCAAAACAATTCCTGCTGCACATGCTCAAGCGTCGGCTTGAGCACCTTTCCCTCAACCTTCTTCGATCCTTGGAGCATCTGCATGAACTCCTGCTCGTCAACGACCCGTACCCCCAGCTTCTGAGCCTGCACCAGCTTCGACCCTGCACCGGGCCCAGCGAGCAGGTGTGTGGTCTTTCCCGTCACCGACCCCGTAGTCCTGCCACCGCGCAGCTCTACCTCATCCATTGCCTTGGAACGGGGATTGAACTGCTCGAACGAGCCGGTAACGCACCACACCTGCCCTTCGAAAATCTGGGGGAGTGTATTCTCAGCAGGTGGTTCTTCACTGAATTGAAGCCCTGCATTGCGAAGGTTCTGTATCCTCATGCGCATGAACGGGTCATTGAGGCTATCGATGATCAGGTTGGCGGTCTTCTCACCAATACCCTTGATCGACACCAGGCGCTGTACATCATGCTCGTCTGCAATGCGCAGCAGATCATCGATATTGCGCAGGTTGTCGTTGATGACCAGGTCCACGGCCTTCTTTCCAAACTCCTGGATACCCAACGAGACCAGGACATTCCTGAATGGCTGCTTCTTGCTGGCCTCCACCGATTCGACCAACTGGGTGATCTTCTTGGTGCCAAAGCCAGGTTCATTGCCCAGCACCTGTGCGTAGTCGATGGTATAGATATCGGCACAGTCGTGCAGCAGCCCCTTGTTGATCAGGACAGTCGCCGTCTCCGGCCCAAAGCTCTCGATATCCATCTGCCCTTTGCCCAGGAAGAAGAATATCCTTCCTGCAATCTGTGCCGGGCACTCGTAGTTGGGACAGAACGTATGGGCTCCGCGCACCACCAAGGCAGTCTTGCATGACGGACAGTCATGCGGCATCTTCCATGTGGCGTTGCCCTGCTCATTCTTCTCGATGACACGCTCCACGGCGGGAATGACATCACCGCGCTTGGAGACGGAGACTTCGTCGCCCACCGCAATCTCCAGCATATCCACATAGTCTTGGTTGTGCAGCGTGATGTTCGACACCGTAGAACCACCCACCAGCACCGGCTTCACCCGTGCCAGTGGGGTGATCCTGCCAGTGCGCCCGACCTGCACGTCGATGCCCTGGACGATGGTGTCCGCCTCGGGGGCCTCGAACTTGTAGGCGATTGCCCACCTGGGATGGTGCTCGGTATAGCCAAAGCGCTCGCGCATGGCAATCTCATCGACCTTCACCACCAGGCCGTCGATCTCATAGGGGAGATCGGGCCGTGCGGCGGTACGCGTTGCAATGTATTGGGGGATATCGGTGAACGATCCGGCAAACCCCTCCAGACCCGCACGCTCCAGTCTCCTTGCAGCCTCCTGGGCATCGCTGCAGAACAACCCAAGTGTAGGATTGACCCGGAAGCCATACCGCTTGAGGGCGGAGAGGACCTGTACATGGTCTGGATAGGGGATTGCACCACCAGCCCAGAAGCCCTCATAGACGAAGATCTGCAGGGGGATGCGGGCAGTCTCGCTGCTCTTGATGCGCCTGATGCTTCCTGCCGCAAGGTTGCGGGGATTCGCATAGGGGACCTCCATGTCGGCATTGATCCGCTCGAAGTCCTCCTTGGGGAGATAGACTTCGCCACGCACCGCAATGTCCACCGGCTCGGACAAGCGCAGGGGCACCGAGGCAATGGTGCGGATGTTGGCAGTGACATCGTTTCCGACGAACCCATTGCCACGGGTGACTGCACGGACCAGCAACCCCTGCTCATAGTAGAGCACCATCGACACCCCGTCGATCTTCTCCTCGACCACAAAGGAGAGGCCGGTCTTCCCTTTGGTCTCGCTCTTGGTGACCCAAGAGAGGATTGCATCGGCGCTATAGGCCTTGTCCAGGCTCAACACCGGGATGGTATGCTGCACCTCCGGGAAATCGGACGAGAGGTCGCTGCCCACCCGCACCGTCGGAGAGTCGGGTTCCTTGAACTGGGGATAGGCCTGCTCCAAGGCGACAAGCCGGTCGAACAACGTGTCATACTCCAAGTCGCTGACTATTGGCCTGCCTGCCACATAGTAGGCATGCTGGTATTCCCTGAGTGTATCGGAGATCTTCTGGATCTCCTGCTGTGCATCATGTGTGTCCATGTCCATATGGTACCGATACGGGGGCAAAGGTGCAACAAAAACGAGCAGGATGGTCCCAACCAATTCCCACACTCATTGCCGATTCTTGCACTCCGTGGTATCCTGTGCTTCATGCAGGAACACACCAATGGCTGAGAAGCGGCAAGGCACACCCAACAAGCTCACTACCTTCCATGGTATCATCCTCCGCTCCCCAATCGCGGAGGGGCAGATCGTCGAGATCCAAGCGCCTGCAATGGACGCCACCTTCCTGGTCATAGCAGCGAGGGACATCGTAGGGAACAACCGCGTGCAGGTCTTCGACACCCAGCTGCCGCTGCTTGCCTCCTCCCAAGTCACCTACCTGGGACAACCGGTTCTGGCCCTCTTCGGACATGACGTGGAGAGCGTGGAGCTCAAGGCCCAGGAGTTTCGGTTTACCTTCCGCCTCCCTGCCAACGAGGGGGAGGAGCCACAGACAGTGGTGCTTGCCCCCCAAATCGTCGAACCCGCTTGGCGTGACACCGACACCACCCTCACCGCCGCAGGCCATGCGGCCCAGAACATCAGCCCACGGATACACCAGTGGGGGGATGTCGACGAGCTGTTTGCCAAAGAGGGGACCAAGGTGGTCAAGCGGACCTACCTCTTCCGCCGGATGAGCAGCAACACCACATCCATCACCCATGCAACGGCAGTCGCAACCGAGGACCAGATCCGCATATCGGTGCCGACCCAGTGGCCGTTCCATGTGCGGGACACCGTATGCGAAGCAACGATGACCCCCAAGAAGAAGATCACGGTAACCCAGGTACCCTACTACGCCGCCTATGACGAGAAGCTGCTGGAACCCTCGTTCCTGGCAGCGCTGGCTGCATTGGCATCGCGCAAGACCAACTTGCCCATCGAGATGCAGAGCCAGCACTCGGTCTTCTCCCCTGAGATCCTCATCGAGCGGTCCAGCGCCTTGGACAGCACCGGCAAACCCATAGCCGAGATCGTCGAGGTCTCCGTGGACCAGGGAGCCTACCCGCTGTTCAGCAACGAGCTGGGCAGCCAGCTCATCGCCGGGTTGGTACCGTTGTACCCGCTGCAGGCAATGCGCATCCAGATCACGACCTTCACCAGCCCCATGCCGCCATCGAGCTTCTTCGGCGACTTGGGATACTCCAAGGCCGTTGCCTGCACGGAGGCCCACTACAGTGACCTCGCTCGGGAAAGTGGCATGAACCCCGCCGACTGGCGGTTCAAGAACCTGGAGGAGTCGGCACAGCAGACAGCACAGATCGCATCGTTGCGCTTCAGCCGGCTCAAGGAGCTGCTCACGTCGCTGTGCGATGCCTCCGATTACCAGCGCAAGCATGCCGCATACTCCACGAAGCTTCCCCAGCTCTACAAGCTCTCCACGTTCCTCAACTATGCCCGTGGCATCGGCATTGCATGCGGTGCGGGGATCAGCGGCTTCAGCAACTCGTTCAGGTACTCCCAGCAGTTCAACATCGGAGTCACGCTGGATGCCAACGACCAGACTACCATCAACACATCGCTGCCTACATCCACATCATCGTCGGCGGTATGGAAATCCATCGTCAGCAGGTCGTTGGGGGTGGACGACACCGACATCAACTTCGTATCGGACCCCATGGTCCTGATCGACTCGGGTCCTGCGGTGTTGTCACGCAACATCGGGCGCCTGCCGCTGCTGTTCGAGAAGGCATGCGAACAGATCAAGGCCCAGCGCTTCATCGAACCACTTCCCATCACCTCCACCGTCAACGCAAAGGCAATGGCGTCGGGCTCGCAGTTCACCAGCGACAGCTGGGCGGCACTGGTGCTGGAGCTGCAGATGGACACGGTCTCCCTCCGGCCGGTGGTCAACAAGGTATGGGCTACCTTTGACTTTGGCTATGTGCACGACAAGACGGCATTGGAGTCGAAGATCCACAACATCATCGTCAGGACACTGGTGGAAAACGGGGCTATCCTGTGCAATTCACCCCAGCGGGAGTTCACCATGGACATCCAGATTTCCTCCCAGAGCAAGGGTGAGCCAATCTCCATCAGCTCGGTCCTCCATGGCCTGGTCATGGCGGCCCTCAAGGACGCCATCGGCCAATCGTTGGACGGGCAGCTCCCCTACCTGCCGGTCACGGCGGAGGACATATTGGCCAACATAAAGGGAGGGGAAGCATGAAGATAGAGTGTACGGTGGACGGCAAGCATCTCTCGCTGTCGGTCAACTCCGAGAAACCCCTCTCCCTCATCCTGATGGAGGAGGTGGGCATCCATTCGCTGGACAGCCGCTGCCGTGGCGACAACTGCGGCAACTGCATCGTCCTGCTCGAGGGGGAGGCTGTCCTCTCCTGCATGGTACCCGCATTCAAGTTGCGCGGAGCCACCATCCGCACGTTCGAGAGCTTCCAGAAGACCCGTGCCTGCCATGACATCGAACGGGCATACCAAACCAGCGGGGCCAAGCCCTGCCCCAACTGCTATGCGGCAAAGACCCTGCTGATACAATCAATCCTGCAGAGCCTGGAACGCCAGGGGGGAGACGGCAGACGCTCGTTCGTACACTCCTCCAAGCAGAGCACCGAGGATATCGCCCCGGCGCTGGATACCCAGATGATCATCCAGGAACTGGGACTCAACACCTGCAGGTGCCTGGATGCGGCGGAACTGCTGCAGATCGTCAACATCGCAGACGGATACAGGAGGCGCAGAATTGTTCGAAGGAGCTAGGCCCCCCATCATCCATGAACCACGCAACCTCGGCGAGTTCATCGCCATCGCCTCACGCAACCCCTACTCCAGGATCTGGGCAGGGGGCACCTACATCATGGGGCGCAAGGACTACTATCCGTCGGTGAGGAACAGCGACGTCATCTCCCTCAGCGAGTTCTCCGAGCTGAAGAAGATCACCCGCAACGACCGCTTCATCGAGATCGGCTCTACCGTCACGATCAGCCAGCTGCTCAATGCAGGCAAGCTGGTGCTCTCCGATGTCTTGCTGGATACCCTGCGTTCGGTGGGCTCGAGCATCGTGCGCAGGCAGGTGACGATCGGAGGTGCCATCTGCACCCCCGACATCCGCTATGCCATCCCAGCCGCCTTTGCAGTGCTGGATGCCATCGTGGAGGTCAAGCAGATCCAAGGCAGCAAGACCGTCAGCAGGTGGATTCCCGTCTCACGCCTGTACGACAAGGACGGCAAGCTGCTGCTCAACGGGATGAACCTCATCACGCGCATCCGCATCGGATTGGAGTCGGGCAACTTCCAACGGTTCAAGGTCATCGACAGCCCGG
Organism: uncultured Sphaerochaeta sp.; assembly: GCA_964465155.1. Classification (GTDB taxonomy): domain Bacteria; phylum Spirochaetota; class Spirochaetia; order Sphaerochaetales; family Sphaerochaetaceae; genus Spiro-02. The sequence continues at coordinate 7,754 of CAYXIH010000051.1, read as the reverse complement.
TGCTCGCACCCGAGAGCTGCGTCATATTCGCGCTGCAGTGCCAGCTCAGCCAGAACGCCCTGTCCAAGGTCCACTTCTGCTTTACCTACCCCGTCGCCGGGTTCCATATCAGCCGTGAGCTGGAGACCCAGCTTTCGGGACAACAGCTGCCCGTGCCACCGGCACGGATCAGCAAGCTCTCCCAGCTGCTGGTCAACGAGATCCACAAGTTGCACCCCAATGTCACGGACTTGCAGCTGGAGCGAAGCCGGCGCATCTTCGAGACGGTATTCCAAGAACTCAACACCGCGGTACTCGAAGAGTAGCAGGACGACTACCCCCTCGGCGTCCCTCTATGGTACAATGGCAAGACACGGCAGGGCCTTGTTGCCCGTCGTATCCAGGAGTTTATACGCATGCCCGAATTTGTCCATCTGCACAACCATACGGACTACTCGCTGCTCGACGGGGCAGCCAAGATATCGAACTATATTTCTCGTGCCAAGGAACTTGGCATGCAGTCCCTTGCGATCACCGACCATGGCAACATGTTCGGTGCATTGCGTTTCTACAAGGCCTGCAAAGGCTCTGGGATCAACCCGATCGTAGGCTGTGAGTTCTACGTAAACCCTGAAAGCCACCTTGCCAGGGGCAATGCTTCGGGCAACGGCAGGAACTACCACCTCATCCTCCTCGCCATGAACGAGAAGGGGTACCACAACCTCATGGAGCTGAACTCCATAGCCTACACCGAGGGGTACTACTACAAGCCACGCATCGACGACCAGCTGCTGGTCGAGCACCAGGAGGGACTGATCTGTCTCTCCGCATGCCTGGGTGGCGAGATTGCCCAGCTGGTCCTCAACGGCCAGTACAACCAGGCCAAGGAGCGGGCGCTGTGGTTCAAGTCGGTCTTCGACGACGGCCGCTACTACATCGAGGTGCAGGACCACAACCTTCCCGAGCAACGCCGCATCAACCCGCTGCTGCAGCAATTGGCACAGGAGACAGACCTGCCGCTGGTTGCCACCAACGACATCCACTACATCTGGAAGGAGGACGCCAACGCACAGGACCTGCTGCTGTGCATCGGCACCAACTCCAAGAAGAACGACCCCAACCGGATGCGCTTCCCCACCCAAGAGTTCTACATGAAGACTCCTGATGAGATGGCAAGCCTCTTCGCATGGTGCCCCGAGGCGATCGAGAACACCAATGTCATCGCCCAGCGGTGCAACCTCCAGATCAACTTCCCAGGACCCTTGTTGCCTGTATTTGAAATCCCCCAGGGGTTCAAGGACACCTCGGACTACCTGCGCCACATCTCCTACGAGGGCTTGCTGCACCGCTATGGCAAGCAGACGGAGGAACTGACCCAACGGCTTGAGTATGAGCTTGGGATCATCATCAAGATGGACTTCCAGGGCTACTTCCTCATCGTCCGCGACTACATCAAATGGGCAAAGGACCATGGGATCCCAGTCGGACCCGGACGTGGCTCGGGAGCAGGCTCGCTGGTGGCGTACTGCACCGAGATCACAGACGTCGACCCTATCAAGTACAACCTGCTGTTCGAACGGTTCCTCAACCCAGAGCGCGTGTCGATGCCCGACTTCGACATCGACTTCTGCTTCGAACGGAGACAGGAGGTCATCGACTACGTCACCCAGCACTATGGCCTGGACCGCGTGGCACAGATCGCCACGTTCGGGACCCTCAAGGCCAAGGCGGTCGTCAAGGACGTCGCACGGGTATTGGACATCCCCTTCGATGAGTCCAACGCCATCTGCAAACTGATCCCGGATGACCCGAAGATGACCTTGGCCAAGGCCATGGAGCAGTCTCCTGAACTCAAGGAGAAGGCAGAGTCGGGTGGTGTCTACTCCGAGCTGTTCGATGTAGCCAAGTGCCTGGAAGGGATGAACCGCCATACCTCCACCCATGCCGCAGGGGTGGTCATCGGCAAGGAGCAGTTGATCAACTACGTCCCGCTGTACCGTGACGCAAAGACCGGTGCGATCTCCACCCAGTACACCATGGACCTCATCGAGGAGTGCGGGCTGGTCAAGATGGACTTCCTGGGACTCAAGACGCTGACGCTCATCAAGCACACCGTGGACCTGATCCACAAGAAGGATCCCACATTCGACCTGGAGCATGTCTCGGACACCGACGCACCCACGTTCAAGATGCTCTGTGAGGGTGACAGCGCCTGTATCTTCCAGTTCGAGAGCGCGGGGATGCAGAAGATCCTCCGCGACGCCCACCCCAACAACATCGAGGACCTTGTCGCACTCAATGCATTGTACAGGCCGGGCCCCATGGCCTACATCCCGCAGTTCGTCAACTGCAAGAGCGGCAAGCAGCCCATCACCTACGCGGACCCCGACTTGGAAGAGGAGCTGAAGACCACCTATGGTGTCATCGTCTACCAGGAACAGGTCATGAAGGTCGCGCAGATCATCGCCGGGTACACCCTCGGAGGCGCCGACATCCTGCGCAGGATCATGGGCAAGAAGAAGAAAGAGGCGTTGGATGCCGAGAAGGTGAAGTTCATCGCCGGTGCAGAGAAGCTGGGCAGGTCTGCCCAGCATGCACAGGAAATCTTCGAGATGCTCGAGCCGTTCGCAGGGTATGGGTTCAACAAGTCCCATGCCGTGGCGTACTCGGTCGTTGCCTACCATACTGCGGTCCTCAAGGCCAACTACCCCGCGGAGTTCATGGCGGCAAACCTGACCAACGAGATCAACAGCCCCGACAAGTTCACCGAGTACCTGCAGAAGGCCAAGGACATGGGCATCGAGATCCTCTCGCCGAACATCAACTACTCGGACAAGCACTTCAATGTGGTGGACGGCAAGATCGTCTACGGCTTGGCGGGTATCAAGAATGTCGGGGAAGGAATCGTCGAGCAGATCGTCGCCGAACGGGAGGCACATGGTCCGTACGTGGACTTCATGGACTTCCTCACCCGCGTCGACCAGCGGGCAATGAACTCAAAGCTGCTGGAGTCCCTGATCCAAGCCGGTGCATTCGACTCCCTGGGGACCAACCGCCCCACCCTGCTGTCCAACCTCGAGGCGGCCACCAAGCATGTGCTGAAGATCCGCGAGGCAAAGGCATATGGGCAGTGCTCCCTCTTCGACGCGGAGGAAGAGGCCTCCATGGATACCTTCACGATGATCCCCGCCGATGACTTCACCCTGATGGAGAAGCTGGAGATCGAGAAGGGACTGCTGGGATTCTACATCTCCGGCCATCCGCTGGACATGTACCGGGATGCATTTCGGCGCAGCGTCATCGTCGACATCGGCCACCATGACCGGTTGCCTGTCGGAACGACGGTCAACCTCATTGCGATGGTCTCCTCATTGCGTGAATACACCACCCAGAAGGGATCGAAGATGGCGTTCCTCAACCTGATGGACTTCAACGGCACGATCGAGGCAACCATCTTCCCCAAGGCATGGGAGAAGATCGGGCCATCCCTCGAGGTCGATGGCATCTATGGGTTCGTAGGGAAGTTCGACAACAAGCGGGACCCCCAGAAGTACTCGTTCCTGATCGATGAGCTGGTGGATCCCAATTCCCTCCCTCCTGCGGCAGTACATGAAGTGCATATTGCACTGGACAAACGCATGTGCGACAATGACCGAATGCAGGAGCTGATGGAGATCTGCCTCTCCCACCAGGGAAGATGCAACCTGTTCCTGCATATCAGGCAGTTGTCCGAACCCTCCGAGGACCCGGAGGCGGATGAACCACAATCGGTCCTGGAAGAGACCGTCATCCAGACCGGCAGGGAGTTTTGCCTAGAGTTTTCCGATAGTCTCCTGGAGGAAGTGGGGCGTCTCCCCTCAGTCCTGGGGACTTGGATCGGATAAGTGTGAAGGAGTACCGACAATGACCAACGTGACATATTACCAGCCGACGTTCCTGATGAACCTAGCGAACGTCCTCGCCATGATAGTCTCCGTCTATTCACTGCTGATATGGCTGAGGATCATGCTGACATGGATCCGGATCCCCGGCAGCCAGTGGGACAGCAACGGCAACCCGATCATCCGCTTCCTCTCCAAGATCGTGGACCCCTACCTCAACCTCTTCCGGGGTATCTCACCGCTTCGCAGAAGCCGCGTGGACTTCACCCCGATCGTAGCGGTAGCCGTCCTGAGCATCGTGCAGAGCCTGCTGGAGATCTACGGCATGTACGGGAAGATCACATTGGGCCTAGTGCTGGGCCTGATCGTCCGGACGCTGTGGATCTACATCTTCTCGATGTTCTTCGT
>CAYXIH010000051.1:0-3386 GCA_964465155.1 uncultured Sphaerochaeta sp. | reverse complement strand
GAGCGCCAAGGCAGGGTATGACAGCCTGGGGATCCATACCCTGGGCGACCTGCTGGGGCTCAGCCCCAGGAGCTGGGAAGACCGTTCCCGTGTCATGAGCCTGGGACGACTGCGCAAGGAACCAGACGGCACCCATGCCAATACCTTCGTGCAGGTCGTCAGCCACTCATTCTTTGGAGGGAAGAACTCCTTCAAAAGGACGTTGAAGATTATCGTCAAGGACATCAGCGGTGAGGGAGACGGTTCCCTGTCGCTGCTGTGCTTTGGCAGGAACTTCCTTGAGAAAAGCCTGAAGGTGGGAAGGACCTACTACCTGTATGGCGCGGTCAACCACAACATGACGGAGCTTCAATGCTCCCAGTTTGAGATGATACCACTTCCTGACGATGGCTCAGATCCTCCAGGGTTTGGCAAAATTCTCCCCATATACCCCCTTTCAGGCAGTCTGAGCCAACGGATTATCCGCCGTGACGTACAACGGGCACTTGCCGGACGGACGTTTTCAGATGAACTACCCAAGTCCCTTCATGATGCCTACCACCTCATCTCCACCGATGAGGCGATACGCCAATGGCACAACCCGACATCCATGGAGCAACAGCACCAGGCCCGCAGGACCCTTGCGTTCACGGAGTTGTTCTACCTGCTGCTGATGAGCCGCCGCCGTGGTGCGCAAGGACAGGACCGCCCTGCGCTTCCCCAGCGGACGGCACAGGCGGCACGCCAGCTGCAGCAGCAGTTCCTTGCAACCCTCCCGTTCACCCTCACCGACGACCAGCTGGTGGCATTGGAAGAGATCACACGCGACTTGGATGGGCCGTGTGCAATGAACCGCCTCCTGCAAGGCGATGTCGGTAGCGGCAAGACCCTCGTAGCATGGACATCTGCCCTGCATGTGATCGCAGCGGGACGGCAGGTTGCGTTCATGGCCCCCACCGAGCTGCTGGCACGCCAGCATGCGGAACTGGCGGCCAAGCTGCTGGAACCGTTGGGGGTACGGGTGGCGTTCCTAACCGGTTCGGTCAAGGCAAAGGAGCGCAAGCCCCTGCTCGAGGCACTGGCGGCGGGGAAGATCGACATCCTCATCGGAACCCATGCCCTGTTCTCCAAGGAAGTGGTGTTCCGTGACCTCACCTACATCATCATCGACGAGCAGCACCGCTTTGGCGTCGAGCAGCGCATCGCGCTGCTCGAGAAGGGAAATACCCCCGACTTGCTGCTGATGACGGCCACCCCGATACCCCGGACCTTGGCGCTGACGGTATTCAGCGACTTGGATGTCTCGACGATCAAGACGATGCCCAAGGGGAGGATCCCGATCGTCACGCACCTCGTTGCAGACCACAACCGCGAGAAAATGTACCGTGCAGTCCAAGGTGAGTTCGACAAGGGTCACCAAGCCTACTTCGTCTACCCCAGGATCGACGACAGTGGCGAAAGCGAGCTGCTGGACGTCACCAACATGTACCAGACGCTGACGACCGACATCTACCCAGGCATCCCAGCCGCTCTGATACACAGCAAGCTCCCCGAAGAGGAGAAGATGGAGATATTGGACAAGTTCCGCAGCGGGGCGCTGCAGTACCTGGTCTCCACCTCGGTGGTTGAGGTCGGCATCGACGTTCCCAACGCCACCTGCATGGTCATCGAGCATGCAGACCGGTTCGGGTTGTCGGCGCTGCACCAGCTCAGGGGACGTGTCGGACGCTCCGACTTGCGTTCATACTGCTACCTGGTCTTTGGCCAGAACCTCTCCGATGAGGCGAAGCAACGGCTAAAGGTCTTGTATGAGTCCACCGATGGATTCTTCATCGCCGAGCAGGACCTGGCGATCCGCGGGGTGGGACAACTGATCGGGGCCAAGCAGTCGGGGTTCCTCAGGCTCCGCTATGCGTCGCTGAGCGACGACCTGCCGATGGTGGCAGTCGCACGGGACGTGACAGGGAAGATATTGGACTCCGATCCCGGCCTCATCAGTGCCGACCATGCCGTCATCCGGGAGGTGTTGACCAAGGCACCTCCGTTCGACGACGAGTTTGCCGACATCTGCTGACCACATTGCTTGACAACATTACAAATAATGTCAAATATGATTACAAGCGGTGCATCGCCACCGCAATCAAACGTGCGCATGTTTGCTGCAGGAGGCCGTCATGAGAATCACCGGAGGAGCATATCGAGGAAGAATCATCCAGTGCCCACCGGGGGTGATCCGCCCGGCCATGGACCGGATGCGTGAGTCGCTGTTCTCCATCTTGGGAAACCTGGAGGGATGTTCATTCCTGGACCTCTTCTCAGGATCGGGATGTGTCGGGATTGAAGCTGCCTCACGCGGTGCCCAACCCGTACACCTGGTGGAGATGGACCGGGGCAAGAAGAGCGTGATCCTCAAGAACATCAGTTTCGTCGAGACACCGATCCAGCTGTTCATGATGAACGTCAACCGATTCATTCCAACCGCCAAGCGAAAATATGACGTCGTATATGCCGATCCCCCGTTCCCAATGGCAGGCAAGGTGGAACTGGCAACCGCAGTCGATGATGCAGATATCCTCACCGATGGTGGCTTGTTCATCATCCACTACCCCGCGGAGGAGCAGAAAGGGTGGCCACAAGCCATCGGGAACCTGCAGTGCATCGACGAACGGACCTATGGACGCAGCATCCTGCGCTTCTACAAACGCACATCTTCCCAAGGAGAACCTTCCGATGTCACGAATTGACGAACACAATATCTTCGTGTCGGATTACTGGACCTATTCCTACAATACCGACTCTACATACCATGCGCGCCTGGAGTTCTACTTCCAAATCCTCCAGGAGGCGGCTGGAGACCATGCCGGGATGCGCAATGCCAGCATCCCCGAGCTGCAGCGGGAGGGAAAGACATGGATGGTAGTCCGCACCCACATGCGCATCCACCGCTATGCCCCATGGCCTGAGCAGCTGTTCCTCGAGACGTGGGGACAAGAGGGGCATCGGCTCCACCTCCCCCGTGGGACCAAGGTGGTGGACGGACAGGGAAAGCCGGTGTTCGAGGCGTTGTCGCAGTGGGCTGTATTGGACATGGAGCACAATTTCCGCCCAGTCAGGCCCATTGAGATCACAAGCAGGATCGTTGCTCCCGCACCAGATGATACAGAGCATTACTATGACCCGGCGTTGCCCAAGAGGATCCCATACGATTCGACGGGTGCGCGGGAGTTGTACAGGAAGCAGATCGAGGTACGGTACCTTGATACCGACTACAACCAGCATGTGAACAACGTGGTGTACATCAACTGGATGCTGGAGGCCCTTCCTGCGGAATTCCGGGACGCGTTCAAGGTATACGACGTGGATGTGTCGTGGATCAGGCAGTGCTTCAAGGACGACAAGATCGAGGC
>CAYXIH010000050.1:0-17112 GCA_964465155.1 uncultured Sphaerochaeta sp. | reverse complement strand
TCGTGCAGGTAATCGGTCTTTGCCCACATGTCCTGCACATGGCATTCACCAACGGCATAGAGCACCACCGGGCGGAAGATCCCTGAGAAACGGAAGAAATCCTGGTCCTCCACATATGCGGCCTTGGAACGCTTGAAGCATTCCACCGCCAGCTTGTTGCCTGTTTCCTGCAGGTAGGGGGTGAGCTCGAATTCAGAGGGGGTAAAGCTGTCCTCCGCATACCCAACGTATTGGCCGTTGAGATAGAGGTACATGGCCTGCTCCACACCCTGGAACTGGATGAAGACACGCTTGCCGGCAAACCGCTTGGGCAGGTCGAAATACCGCACGTACTGACCCACGCTGTTGAGCTTCTGTGGGACCTGGGGCGGACGAAGATGCTCCAGCCCGTCCCAAGGGTACATGGTATTGATGTACTGCACGTCCCCAAAGCCCTGCAGCTCCATATGACCCGGCACCGTGATGCTCGTCATCTGGACAGTGGAATCTTGTTTGTAGAACCCAGGGTCCCGTTCAGCAAGGGACTTGCAGAAATGGAAGTCCCATGTTCCATCCAGGCTCTCGTAGCCAGATGGCTGCGCCCCCTGCAGTTCCTGCAGGGAATTGTAGAACAGGTGGTCCGAGTGTGCTGGGATCTGGTTGTCCCGGAAGACGGTGAGGTCTTCGAGGAACGAAAGCCTGTCTTTGTCCATGTGCTACTACTCCTTGACTGCGCCAGCAACCATACCGGCGAGGATATACCGCTGGAAAAATACATACAAGAGGATCGTGGGAAGCATGATGATGATGATTCCCGCTGCCAGCGTCTGCCACGAGCCCTGCTGTGCGTTGGCATAGTTCATGAGGAACGTGGTGAGGGTACGCAGCTTGTTGTTGGGCATGTACAGGTATGGGATGTACATGTCGTTGATGATGTTGATCGACTTGATGATGCACACCGTGGCAGTGGCGGGTGCTAGCAGTGGGAAGATGATGCGGGTGAAGATACCCCAGTAGTTGCAGCCGTCGAGGATCGCCGATTCGTCCAGCGATACCGAGATCCGGGAGATGAACTGGCGGTAGATGTACAGCTGCATCAGGTCTGAGGCGATGTAGATGATGATCGGCGCCCCAAGGGTATTGTACAGGCCCAGGCTGGAGATGATCTTGAACCTGGCGATCTCGGTGACGAAGGTAGGGATCAGCATGCCCACGAAGTAGAGGCTGATGATCACCTTCTTGAAGCGGAAGTCGAACCGCTCGATGATGAATGCCGTGATCGTGCCGAACGCAACGTTGAACACCAGCGACACCGCCAGGAGGATGAAGGTGTTCTTGAATCCGATCATCAGGTATTTGTCGGTGATGACCTTCCGGTAGTTCTCCAACGTGATCTTGTCCCATGCAGGCAACAACAGCGGGGAGGTGCTGACCATCCCGGAGCGTGTCTTGAAGGAGGCAAACAAAGTCAGCAGTATCGGCATGATGACGATCAGGACCATGGCGATGCAGATGAGCTGCTTGACGACCTGTCCCCATGTTGATTTCTTGATATGCATCCCCTACTCCTTCAGCAACAGCTTGTGGATCACAAAGTTCTGGACCACATAGATGACGATGATCATGAACATGATTGCCACAGCCATGGTCGCGGCAAGCCCGAAGTTGGAGAACTTGAATGCGGTGTTGATCGTATACAAGGTAAAGGTCGACGAGGCATACCCAGGTCCCCCGTTGGTCATGACGAACGGGATGTCGAACACCTGCAGTGCTCCACGGATATTGTCGAACAGCACGAAGTCCACCATCAGCATGATCGAGGGGATCTGCACGTAGCGGAACAGCTGCCAGCTGGAAGCTCCGTCGATCATGGCGGCCTCCTCGATGTCCTTGGGCATCGACTGCAGCGCTGCAAGGAACAAGATGATGTGGTAGCCACTGAACCGCCACAGCGATACGAACGCCAGCACATAGTTGACCACCTTGGGGTCGGACAGCCATGAGCGTGAGAGCGATTCAAGCCCGACTACCCCCAGCAGTGCATCCATGGCACCGTTGATCGGCGAGAAGAAGTAGGAGAACGCGTAGCTGATCGCTACGCTGTTGATGATGAACGGCAGGAAGACCATGGTCTTGTAGAACCGTGCACCACGCAGCTTGCTGTTGAGCAGCACTGCGAACCCCAGCTCGACTGGGATCATCAGCAGGTGGACGAAGAAGTAGATCGAGTTGTTCTTCAATGAGAGCCAGAGATCTGCGTTCTTGAGCATCGACATATAGTTGGACAGGCCGATGAACACCTTGTCCGGACCCATGCCATCCCATTTGGTCAGGCTGATTCGGAACAGATCCAGTCCAGGAACTATCACGAACGTCACCAAGAGCACCAATGGGACGGCAAGGCCGGTCAGGATGAACACCCGCTTCTGCTTCTGTAAAGTTGCTTCCATGGGATTTTCCTCTAAAAAAATGGCGATGCGCTACACATCGCCATTTGTATGAACTGTTCTGTTTGAAATTATTTGATCTGGAGCTTTGCGCGAGCCTGTGCCCACTTGGTATCCAGGTCGGACAGGGCCTTGGCCAGGTCGAAGTTGCTCGTCAGCATCTGGGCACCGAGCTTCTTGTAGTCGAAGGCAGTCTCGTTCTGCAGGGCCTGGAAGTTGTCTCCACCGCCGTCATACATCACCAGCTCCATGTCGGGGCAGCTTGCATCGGACTGTGCGAGGACAGCATTCTTCTCCTTGGGGAAGCTCTTCATCGAGGAAGCGGAAGATACATAGTTGATGTAGTCTGGGTACCATGCGTCAGAGTAGAACCATTCAACGAATGCCTGGGCAAGCGCAGGATTCTTGGAATGCTTGGTCACGCCCATGAAGGAGTCGCCCTGTACGATGACACGGTACGGATCCTCAGTGGTCTCACGCACTGGGAGGTAGAAGGTCCCCAGCTCGGAGATGTCGTCCGTTGCATTGCTGATGTTCTGCAGTGACCAGTCGCCCGAGGGGAAGATTGCGATCTTCTTGGCGCCGAAGAGGTTGGTGATCTGGTCGTTGCCCAGCCCAAGGGGATCCTTGCCAAGCACGCCGCTGGTGAACAGCTTGTAGATCTTGTTGTAGGCGACGTTCACGTCAGTCCCTGCTGCGAACGGAGCGTCGGTAGCAGCCATGCTGTTCCAGTTCTGGCCATTGCCGCGGATCAGGGCAGGCATGAACTCCATGAACGGGTAGTCGGGCCATTCGTCCTTCAGTCCAACGCCGATAGCAATGAAGTCCTTGTCCTTGGCGCCATAATAAGCCTGGAGCTTGGAAGCTGCATCCTGCAGTTCAGCCCAAGTGGTGGGAACTTCGACACCCGCTGCCTTGAACAGGTCCTTCCAGTAGAAGACATACTCATAGCCGCTGGTCATGGGGATGCCCAGCACCTGGCCGTTGATCTTGTAGCCGTCGGCGAGGATGTTGTCCTGTGCAGCCTTGGTGCCGGACAAGTCGGCGAGGTAGTCCTGGAAGCGTGAGAGGGTGAAGGGCTTGTTGAACATGACGTCAGGCAGCTGGCCTGCGGTGGCGCGCATCTTCATCGAGTTCCAATACTCGGAGTCGTCCTTGATCTTCTCGACTTCGATGTTGGCATTGGGATACAGCTGCTGGAACTTTCCAACCATGTCGTTCTCTTCGATGAACGTGTTCAGGTTGTTGTCCCAAATGGTGAATGTGATGGTCCCAGACATGGGATCAGATGCTTTTTCAGCACCACCCTGCGCAAATACGGCAGAGAGAGCGATCAGTGCGACGAGCATCATGGATACTACTTTTTTCATTTCAAAACCTCCGATTTGTGTTGTTCCGATGTGTCATTTATAGAGCCGAAGCGGAGGCAAAGATACAGGAATTACTCCCTTTTTCTTGATGTATCTTCAGAAAATGCCCATTTTTCATGCTATTTCGTCCAACTCCTACCCTTTTTTGTATTCATTGGGGGAAACTCCCACATGTTTTTTGAACGTCCGGTTGAAGTGCTCCGCGGTGGCATATCCGACTGTTGCCGCCACCTCATACATCTTCAAGTCGGTGGTCTTGATCAGCCTCTTGGCATTTTGGATGCGCACCGCCGTCAGATAGGCAAGGAAGGACTCCCCGCTCTCCTTGGTGAAGAGGGTGGAGAGGTATTTCTCGCTGAGGGAGACGCTCTGGGCAACCTCCAGCAGCGACAGGTCCGACTTGTGGTAGTTGTCGTTGATGTACTTCTTCACCTTGGCGATCGTGGGCAACGAGGTGAAGTCGATCTTGGAGAGGACCAACGCCTGGCAGGAGGAGATGAACGTGTTGATGTACAGCAGCAACGCCTTGTTGTCGTCCAGCGACTCGATCTGCTGGCGGTAGTCGACGTGGTAGCCAAACACCAAGTCGAAGTCCATGTTCTGGCTGAGGAACTTCTGGTAGACTGCGATGATGACCATCCAGGCCTCGCGCCGTGCACTTTGCATGTCGTCATGCATGACCTTGGCCAGGATTGCCTCCTTCTGCTCCACGATCTGCTGCTCGTCGAAGGAGAAGCAGGCGTTGGCAAGCAGGATGTACTTCCCAGCACCCTGGGCCAACTGCCAAAGGGTATCGTCTAGCTGGAGGTTGACTACCTGCCCCTGTGGAAGCAACGCCAGCAGCGGTCCAACCTCCTTGAGCGTGGCGATGGCCTGCTGGCCCTCCTCAAACGTCGCCACATCCCTGCTGATGACGCTGCAGCACTTGAGCGAGAACGAGTCGAGCAACGCCTTGTGCAGGCTGTTCACCAAGGCACCGACCGACTCATCGCTTCCACGCTGCTTGCGGTAGCAGACGAACAGCTCCCTGTCCCCGTTGCTGGTGATGACGCACGACTGGGAGAACTCATGGATCGTATTGAAGAGCTTGTAGATCCGAGTCACATCGGCAACCTCGCACGAGATGCACCGGATGCAAATCACGCGCACCCGCTCATCGAAGATCCGCTGGCGGGCAAGGGGGACATCTGCCTGGGGGACATACTCGTCCACCATGTTGGCCCATAATTCCTGCACCGACTTCCCCTTCATCCGCTCCTTGGTCTTGTACTCGTCGATCAGGGCCTTGATCCTCCTGGCCATGCTGTTGTACGAGTGGGCAAGCTGGCGGATCTCGACATACCCCTGGGCATCCACATGCTGGTCCAGGTCCCCGCTCTCCATCTCCTTCAGCGCTCCGGAGATCCGTGTCACTGGGTTGATGATGTTCCGCAGCAGGTTGCGCAGGAAGAAGACAAAGAACCCCATGATGATCAGCACTACGGCGATGAGGACCAGGAATACATAGTTGAACCCCCGCGACAGGTCGCTGGTACGGATGATCGTGACCACGTCCCACGCCTCATCGCCGACTGGGCATGCAGTCTTGATCGCCGTGTACTGGGGAGCAAGTGTCCCGCCATAGAAGTCCTGCACCAACTGCCTGTCGATGCGCGACGAGGCTAGGATCTCACCAGTCTGGGAATTGCAGACCGCCCATAGTCCAATGTTGTTGCCACGGACCTCATAGTCATTGTCGTACTTGAAGATCAGGTCGTTGACCTCCGACAGCTCGAAGAGGAACACAGAGTCAATCTGTCCCATCCGGTCGATGTTCGACTCAGGCTTCAGGACAGCGAGCAGCAGGAGGTTGTTGTTGCGCGCACCGGTGTACAGCAACCTCGACTGCGACGAGTTGATCCCACTCAGCGCAATGAGGTTGTTCTGCAGCGATGCCTGCTGGTACACCGGCAGGGAGAGCAGCTGCTCGTCCGAGAGGGTCAGTTGGGCCTTGTAGACGGTACTCCTGCCCGACTTGAACAGGAACGACAGGGAGATGACCTGGGAGTCGGGACGCAACGAATAGGAGGCAAGGCGAAATATCTCAGTCTGTCCCAGGTAGCGTTGGTTGAAGTCATCCGTATCGGCTATCGTTGCGATCTGCAGCAGTTCCCCGTCGTTCATATACAGCAAGTTGGAGAGCTTCATGGCAAGGTTGCGGCTCTCCGCCTGCAGTGTTGTGGCCATGTTCTCCTGCAGCAGCTTGATGTTCTTCCTGTTGAGGTTCTGGATATAGAACTTGCCGAACACCAGTGCACAGCAGAACACGAGCAAGATCGGGAGCCCGATGCAGCATACGAATGTGATCGTGAAGCGTGTCTTGGTCGACTGGTACTTGCGCATGGGGCTAGTATAGGGGATTTTTATGAGAAAGGGGCAATGAGTTGTCCAAAACAAACAAAGAATCCCAGATTATGGGGTAAGCGTCACCTGCTGTCGTTTCTCAGTTGCGTCGTGGCAGGCAAGGATGCCACGGCAATCTGGCAACTCACTCTGGGAGCGGACCCATTGCAGGGTCTTTGTCATATCCGTCTTGTTGTACACTGGCCCTGGGAGCACCCCCAATTGCCACGACTTGGGAGTATACCCACTGTCTCCTACGATGAGGACAAACCCCTGTTCTCCGACAACCTTGACTACCAATGACCCCTGTGAATGTCCCGGGGCATCATACACCAGCACTGCCCCATCGCCAAAGACATCCCAGCTACGGTTGAACGGAGCGTTCGGGTCCTCTGTGTACGGCACCTCCTCCAAGCTGACATATCTCCATGGAGACCCCCCATAGCGGACCTGCTTGGAATGGATGGCAACAATCTCTTCTCCACTGGCCATGATATGGGGCGCATCCTTGACGAGCCGCAACCCCGAAGCATGGTCGATGTCCAGGTGCGTCATGATGACATAGTGCAGGTCATTGATGGAAACACCCCGTTTTGCAAGCTGTTCATCAACCCCTTCCCCATCGGGAAGCATGGGCTTTGATGCAAACCACATGGGAAATGATATGGCTCGCACAGGATGGCGACGCACATTGGTGTCCCACCCCGTGTCCACAAGGATATTACCCTTGGGATGGCGGATCAGGAACGCTTTGACAGGAAGCCAGATCCTCCGCTTTGCGCTTCGGAACAATCCTGTGTAGGCCACCGGGGATCTTGAAACAGTCCGGCCGGGGACCGCAGGGTCGACGCCGACTCTTCCACAGTTCAGTACATCCACAGCTATCATGTCATCATCCATATGCCCTTAAGAACGGGATGGCAACCACTGAAACTTCAGTTTTTCCATACATATTTCATAAAATGTACATAGCTTCCAAACCCAACACATATTTGTGCTCTTGCTATTCCGTACAATCCGTTGCACAATAACATGAATACTTGCACGGCATGGGAATGCTGGTACGGAAGCTGCCCATCCAATGAATTTATGACCAATGATTATGAGGAAACGACTATGGATTCAGCTATCTTGCTAAAAAAACTCAGGGAGTACGGAGCGGACATTGATGGGGCAATGGCGAGGTTCCTTGATGACGAGGAACTCTATGCCGCCTGCTACGACGAGTTCATCAATGACGCCTGTTTTGGAAATCTCGAGACTGCAGTCGCAACCAAGGACCACACCCAAGCATTCGACGCGGCACATGCCCTGAAGGGGGTGGCTGGGAACATGGGACTGACTCCGATGTATGTCGCCATCGGCAATATCGTCGAGCCCCTGCGCGCGCATGAATATGGGAACCTCCAGCAATTGCTTGCCGAAGTCCAGCACCAGCATGAGATCTTGAGAGGGATCGAATACTGAGAGGAGCAATAGGTATGGAAACTGACCATATCAATGCCGTAGTAGCGGAGTTCCTGGATGCAATTCTTGTGCAGAAGAACCCAACCCAGGCAGCATTGCTCCTAACCAACGACATCTGCTGGTTCGGATGCAGTGAGTCCGAGACGGCAATGGGTATCGACCAAGTACGGGGCATCCTCTGTGATGATGCCAAGGCACTCCCCCAGCCTGTCCATTGGGTCATGCAGGGATACCGCGAGCTGCCCATGGGCGCCGGTTCGGTACAGGTCTTGTGCATGCTCATGCTGGACGACACCTCAGGGTTCAACCCACCGATGAAGATGCGCGTCAGTTTTTCCTGCGTCAGGGACGGCAACTCACATAAGATCTGTGCCATCCATGGCTCCATACCCATCAGGAGCACGAGGAACGATGGATTCTTTCCCTTGTTGGACACCGACCATCCGACTCCCGCGGCCAGCTGTGATATGTTCCCCGAGCTTACCTCCCTCATGGAGATGGTGCCGGTGGGGGTTGCAATCCTGGAACAGACCAACTACGGGCTGGAACCACGCTTCTTCAACAACGGGTTCCGTGACATCCTGGGCATCGGCGAACAGGAAAGCTTTCCCAAGGTACTGGCTGACTTCTACTCCTGCATCCATGCTGAGGATTGCCCCAGGGTCAAGGAAGCGGTCATCCGCAGCGTCACCCAGGGCTCCAAGCTGGCACAGACGTTCCGTCTCCTGCAAGCTGGTGGCAAGATCCTCATCGTCCGTGCAATCGGGACACCCCACAGGCAACCGGATGGCAACACACTGCTCTACCTGGTCTGCAACGACATCACCGAGGAACAGGAGAAGCTTGAGGCGGTACAGCTGCGCGAACAATCCATCCAGATTGCCGTGCGCCAGACCAACATCAACATCTGGGTCTACGACCTGACCACCCATACCATGGTCCAACGGCGCAACGACCTGCTGGTCAACGACTTCAGCACAAGCGCCATCGTCACCAACGTCCCATGGTGCTTCTTCGAGCAAGGATGGATTTTCCCAGAGGACATTCCCATCGTCAGGCACATGTATGACGAAGTCCACAGTGGCAAGAGCCACTGTGAGTGTGTTGCCCGCTGGTATACCGACCATGGGAAGAAACTCTTGTGGCTGCGGACCATCTACACCCTCGTGTATGATGAGCAGGGCAAGCCGGTGAAGGCCATCGGCTCGGCATTGGATATCACCCAGCTGGTCAAGCTGTCCCAGCAGTACAAGGAGTTCGAGGCGTACCAGCACCTGATGCTCAGCGAGTCCTTCGCCGCATTCAAGATCAACGTCACGTGCGACACCATCGAGGAGGCCATCCACTTCGGCAAACGGCAGAACAAGATGGCACAGGCCAACTCCTTCACCGAATTCTGCAAGCTCTCTTGCCGCAATATCCCAGATGAGTCGTTCAGGAAGCAGCACCAGATCGTCTTCTCAAACGAGCAAATGTGCAAGAGCTTTGAGGCGGGGATCACCCACCTGGAGTTCGAATGCCCCTACCAGATCTCCGACACCAAGTGCCATTGGGTACGGCTGGTGATCAACCTCGCGACCAATCCCGAGACAGGCAACATCATCGGTTTCACCTATGGAAATGACATCAACGACGAGAAGCAGATGGAGCTGGTGGTCAACCACCTGCTGGAGAAGGACTTTGACCAGATTGCCATCATCGACGCCGCATCGGGGACCTACCGTATCCTCCAGCAGCAGGGAGGGAGCACCATCTCCTTTGGCCCAGCCTCCACCGACCATACGGACCTCATGCCCGAGGCTACCCGCAAGCTCATCCACCCCCTGGACCTGCAGCTGTACGTGGACGGCACCGACCCCGCGGTCATCAGGAAGACCCTGCAGGAGAATGGGCAGCACGAATTCAGCATCCGCCTGTTCCAACCCAACGGAGCGATGCATATCAAGAAATATGCCTGCTCGTTCCTCGATGAAGAACAGCGCACCATCTTGTTCATCAGGTCGGACATCACCCATGTCGTGCAGGAGCAGAACGAGCAGCAAGCACATCTTGAACGGGCCCTTGCCGAGGCAAAGCGGGCCAATGCCGCAAAGTCAGAGTTCTTCTCCCGCATGAGCCATGACATCCGCACCCCGATGAACGGGATCATCGGGCTTACCAACCTCGCCTTGGACGAACAAGATGTGCCGCCGCTGTTGTCCAGCTATCTCACAGGGATACAATCCTCAAGCAACTACCTGCTGAGCCTCCTCAACGACGTGCTGGACATGAGCAAGATCGACAGCAATGCAATGCTCCTCAACCCACAGCCGATGCAGTTCAAGCAGACCATCGAGGAGATCATCATCCCCATCAGGACCATGGCAGACGAGCAGCACGTCAACCTGTCGGTCAAGTACCAGAACATCACCAAGGCGTTGTGGGTCAAGGCAGACAAAGTCCGCTTCCAGCAGATCTTCTTCAACATCCTCTCCAATGCGGTGAAGTTCACCCCTACAGACGGCCATGTCGCGTGGACCATCGTCGGAAAGATCCCCCATGACAAAGTCCAGCAGGTTGTCCTGACCGTCGCCGACGACGGGATAGGGATGGACAGCTCCTTCCTCCCCAAGCTCTTCGAGCCATTCGAGCAAGAGGCGCAGACTGCCCGCAGTTCCTACACGGGAACCGGGCTGGGCATGGCCATAGTGAAGAAGCTCGTGCAGGCCATGGATGGGACGATCGACGTCACCAGCAAGAAGGGGGCGGGGACCACGATGGTCGTCACCCTCTCCTTCCCCATCGAACGTGCACAGAAGAGCTGCACCCCCGACTTGGCAAGCACCCCGGAGGGGCTCCTTGCAGGCCGGAACATCCTGTTGTGCGAGGACCATCCGATCAACATGGTCATTTCGACCACGCTGCTTGAGAAGCAAGGGGCAACGGTCACCCAGGCAGTCGATGGAAAACAAGCAGTATGTGCATTCTCAGAATCCGCTGCCCATTGCTTTGATGCGATATTGATGGATATCCGCATGCCGGTGATGGACGGGATAGCCGCCACCCGTGCCATCAGGGCATTGCAGCGCCCAGATGCTACAACAGTACCGATCATCGCCATGACAGCAAACGCGTTCGTGCAGGACTCGCGCACATCCCTCAAGGCCGGGATGGACGCCCACCTGACAAAACCGATTGCGCCCAACGAACTATATTCCACCTTGCTCCGTCTGATGAAACCAAACGCCCATGGAGAGACAGAATGAAGAGACGCAAACCACTGAAGGCAGTGGTCGCCACCGTGCTGATATTCCTGCTGGGGATGCAACTCGCCGTAGCCTCGACAGACAGACGAGTAGTTCGGGTTGCATTCCCAATCCAACCGGATATGACCGAGATCCGTCCAGATGGCTCCTACTCCGGGTATATCTATGAATACCTGGAGAAAATCTCACAGCTCACCGGCTGGGATATGGAATACGTGGTCATCGATGGAAAATCGCTGGATGAGAACCTTTCCAGGGCATTGCAGATGATCAGGTCGGGAGAAGTCGACATCGTGGGAGGACTGGTCAAGACACCCGACTTGGAGCAACAGTATGCCTTTTGCTCGAACAGCAACGGCATCATGTACCATGCATTGGCCACCACCGAGTCGAATCTCCAGCTCAACAGCTCCAACTTCATGTCACAGTCACCGTTGCGCGTAGGTCTGTGGGGGAACGCCGACAATACCATGGCGGCCCTTGAATCCTTCTTCAACTCCTATGGGATCGAGCACAGGTACCGCTTCTATGCCGACTACCAAGATATGCTGGAGGCATTCCAGGCAGGGGAAGTGGATGTCATCCCCGACAGTACCATCGGATCGGTCAAGGGATCCCAGCAGATTGCAATATATTCCTCCAAGCCATTCTATTTCGCAGGTCCCAAGGGATCTGAGTCCTTCATTGCAGAACTTGACAATGCGATAGACCGCCTCAACCTCTCATTTCCGTTCTATCAGATCGACCTCATGCAGAAGTACAGCAACAATACCCGTGGCGACTTCTTCATGACCGAGGAAGAGCAGACCTACGTCAAGGAGAAGCAGGTAGTCAGGGCACTGTGCGTGGACAACTATGCGCCATTCGTGTTCATCAACAAACAAGGGCAATGGGATGGCATCGGAGTCTCGATCATGGAGGATTTCGCCCAGCTGACTGGCATGCAGATGGAGTATGTCAAGTTCGACCGGTCCATCGACTTCGTCACGGCGTTTGGAAACGGCGAATATGACTGCATCCTGGGGATACCCGTCAACGCGACCTACAACAATACAGCCGGCGTGATCACATCCACCCCATACCTCACCACCCAGCAAGTCTACTTCTCCAAGTACAACATGCCCGAGAAACCCCTGGCTGAACGACGCGTCGGTACCCTCAAGGGATCGGACTTGGAAAAGACACTCAAATGCAAGGAAATCGTCTACTACGACACCATCGAGCAGTGCATCAATGCCGTGATGGCAGGGGACATCGACTGTGGCTATGGCAACCAGTACTGCGTCGAATACTACGTGCAGCACAACTTCTACTCCATGACGATCATCCCGCTGGTCAGCGAACAGCGCAACATGGAGATCTCGGTGAACAAGCTTGAGGACCCGGCATTCCTCTCGCTGCTCAACCGGTACCTCGACCACCTGGACAACAACAGGATCTACGAATTCCACATGCAGGCAAACGCCGCCAACCAGCATAGCTGGCTGAAGGTGCTGACCCTCTCCGACCCGCTGCTGTTCGCACTGCTGTTGGGTGCGTTCCTGTTCTGCATCTGCTTCGGAGTCGCCATGTTTGTCTTTGCCACGGCAAGCCATAGGAAAAGCAAGCAGCTGTTGGTGGCTAGCCAGGCAAAGAGCGACTTCCTCTCCCGCGTCAGCCATGACATGCGCACCCCGATGAACGCCATCTTGTCCTTCTCCTCCATGGCATTGGAGAAGGATTCGACCAAGGAGCAACTCATCGCCGACATGCAGCAGGTCAACCATTCCGGCCAATACCTGCTGGGACTGATCAACGACGTGCTGGACATGTCCAAGATGGAGAGCCGCAAGATGGTGCTCAACCTCCAGCCCGTTGACCCCGAACAGACACTGCAGGCAATCCTCTCCACCATCAAGCCAATGATGGATGAAAAGCACATTACGTTCAAAGTCAGCCGCAACACTCCCGCTGACAGCAACTACATCATGCTGGATGTGATGCGCACAAAGCAGCTGTTCATCAACCTGCTGGCAAACGCAGCCAAGTTCACGCCACCAAACGGTACCGTCATCTTCGACATAGCAACAAAATCGCTATCCAAGACCCACATCTGCCTGGAGTTCACCATCGCCGATACGGGCATCGGGATGAGCGAGGAGTTCCAAAAGCACCTGTATGAGCCGTTCGCACAGGAAAACCGTACCGTCAGCGGAGAACTGTCGGGCACAGGGCTGGGGCTCTCCATCGTCAAGCAGCTGGTGGACCTGATGGGAGGCACCATCTCGATCAAGAGCAACGTGGGCGAAGGCACCTGCGTCACCATCGACCTCTGCCATGAGCTGGTGGAAGCTCCTCCACAGCCACAGGCATCACAACCTGATGGATCGTCCATCCCCTCCGATGCCGTGCTCCATGGCAAGCGGGCACTCATCTGCGAGGACCATCCGGTGAACATGGCGATCCTCAAGCGGTTGCTCCAGGGCAAAGGGATAGCAGCGGACGGGGCGGCGGATGGAAAAGCTGGCCTTGAGTTGTTCCATGGATCTGGCGACCACTACTACGACTGGATCATCATGGATATCCGCATGCCCGTGATGGACGGCATGGAGACAGCCCAGGCAATCAGGAATCTGACACGAAGCGATGCCAAGACAATACCGATCATCGCCGTGACGGCAAATGCGTTCCAGGAAGACATTGACAAGGCGCTGCAGGCTGGAATGAATGCACACCTTGCGAAGCCGATTGATCCTACGAGGCTCTTTGAGCTCCTCGTTCAATTGCTCCAGGGAGGTACAACCACATGAAACCAGCGACAGTGCTCCTGGTTGGGAAACCAGGGGCCGCCACCGAGACCCTTGCACAATCGTTCGAAGTGGCATGCGTCGGAACTACGAAACTAGCAGCGATCTACATGCAGGAACACTGCGCCACAGTGTCCGCCCTCCTGATATTCCCATCATGCCCCGACGGGCATGTCATGGGATTGCTCAGCCATGTCGGCGCTGCCAACGGGCCAGCCGTCCCGTGCCTGGTCATCACCGATGACCCGAAAGTCGAGCAGGATGCATTCGCCCATGGTGCATGGGACGTCCTTCCCACCACCATGGATATGCAACGGATGTGCCTGCGCCTCGAATCCGCCATCCGAAAGAACCAGGCATCCTCAGCAGAACCCGAGGTTCCGGCTGCAGGGATCGGCCTGATGCAGCGGCAGATGCAGCATATCGTGGACAGCATCCCCGGGGGCATCGCCGTGTACAGGATGTCGGACCGGTTCGAGACGCTCTACTTCTCCGATGGGATAGCCCACCTCACTGGCCATACCCGGCAAGAGTATGCACAGCAGATCGGCGATGATGCATCCGCCATTGTATTCCCCTCCGACAGGGCCAGGATCCAAGCGAACGCAATGAAGGCCTTGCAGTCCAACAAACCAATAGACGTGCTCTACAGGATCATCCACAAGGACGGCAGCTTGGTATGGGTGCGCCTCAACGCCATGCCCATGGAGCAAACCGAGCAAGGGACGTTGGTGTACGCCATCATCCAGGCCGTCTCCCCCCAGACGGAGCTCTACCAGCAGATCCTGGATGAGATCAAGACCGCCGTCTATGTCTGTGACACACACACCCATGAGCTGATATTCGTCAATAAAGTATTGGCCCAGCATTTTGGCGTATCGCCAAGCGAGATGATTGGCAAAAAGTGCCATGAGTATATGTTCAAGCGGGACATCCCCTGCACCTTCTGCCGGAGCAACGAACTGAGCCATGACCGGTTCCTCGAGCGTGAGTATCTCTTTCCCAAGGACAACCATACCTACCACATCAGTGGCAAGCTGTTCGACTGGAACAACCAGGCTGTCCATGTCGAGTTCATAGATGACATCACGGCCCAAAGGCGGTCGGAGCAACAGAACGCCCAGCTGCTGAACCAGCTCACCTCCTTGGTGGACAATGTCCCGGGGGCTCTGAGCCTCTACCATGTGATGGGCCAGACTCTTGTCCCCATCATCCACAACAAGGCCTTCTTCGAACTGGTCGGCCGCACCACCACCGCGCTGGAGGTGCAGGACATCAGTGCACAGGAGCAAGGCATCCACCCAGACGACGTGCTGCCATTGCAACTTGCCATACTGGAGGCATTGAAAAAGGAGAACAACTTCCGCCAAATCTTCCGCTTGTACAGCATCCAAAAGGAGCAGTACATCTGGATCCGTATGACAGCCCACTGCGTCCTGCAGGAGGATGGCACCAAGCTGGCATATTGCATATATTCCGACATCACCGACGTCAAGGAGGCGGAGCAGATCGCCATCGTTGCAAAAGACCGGGCGGAACGGCTCTACCAACGCCAGCTGGAGGTGATCGAGACCATCGACAACACCGACTTCATCGCCAGGGGACAGTCCAACCTCACCCAGGATGCCTTGGTCTCATTCAACACCATAGTGGACCTGGGGCTACAGATTCCCCTGGGCACCACCTACGACAAGGGATTGGAGCTCCTGTCCCAGCGTATTGCAGATCCAAGCCAGGCCCAATACATCAAGGAGCATTTCAACCGGGACGCACTGCTTCAGATGTTCGCCAAAGGAGAGACCGAGGCAACGATCGACTGCCAATGGACCATGGGGGACGGGACGGTACAGTGGCTCAGCACAGTCCACCGCATGGTACAGCAACCTCAGACCAACGACATCATCAGCTTCATCTATTGCTACGACATCACGACCAAGAAGATGATGCAGGACATCGTCGACACTATCATCCGCTTGGACTATGGCTACCTTGCTGTCTTGGACTGCTCCAACAACTCCTTCCAGTTGTTCAACGACAAGCAGGGCAAGCCGCCCATGACTGAATCCCTGGACTACGAACAAGCAATTGTCGCGTATGCCAAGGAACATCTCATCCCAGAGGATGTAGATCGGGTAGTGCGGGAATTGTCGATCAAGAACATCACCGCACAGCTTTCAAAGACACAGACCTTCACCTTCTATTTTACGATGAAGGATGAAAACAACACTGACCGACGGATGCGCGCGCAATACACAACCTTGGACACCAAGGCGAAGAAAGTGCTGATCACATCGGTAGACGTCACCGCCATCTACGAGACGGAGCAAGCGCGCATGCGCGAGCTCCAGCAATCCATCGACGCGGCCAATCGTGCGAACAATGCCAAGACCGACTTCCTGTCGCGCATGAGCCATGACATCCGCACCCCGCTCAACGCCGTCATCGGGTTGGCAAACCTGGGGCTGACCAGCAAGGATTATCAGGAGATGGAGACCTATTTCCATGAGATCGGTGTTTCAGGCAACTACCTGCTGTCGATCATCAACGACGTGCTGGACATGAGCAAGATTGAGAACAAGGCGCTGGTCCTCCATCCAAAGGTGGTATTCATCCCCAAGTTCATCAGCGAGACCCTTGCAGTGATCAAGCCTTCGTTTGTCGCCAAGCACATCAGCATGGAAGTCAAGCAAATGGGAATCACATCCCTATACATGCGCTTTGACGAGACATACATGCGCCAAGTGGCGGTCAACCTCTTGTCCAATGCGGTCAAGTTCACCCCCGAGGGGGGCCATGTGGAGCTGGTGCTGGAGAACCTCAGCCGAAATGGCAAGTTCGTGACCAACCGCATGACCGTCCGGGATTCGGGCATTGGTATTTCGCCCCAGTTCCTTCCCAAGCTCTTCACCCCGTTTGAGCAGGAGAACGAAAGCGACGATACCTCACGCCAAGGGACGGGACTCGGCCTTGCCATCGTACAGAGCATCGTCAAGCTGATGAATGGCACGATCAAAGTCGAAAGCACCAAGGGACAAGGCACCTCGTTCATCATCGAGTGGGTCCTTGAGACCGTGTCACCTGAAGCAGGGGCTGCAATCGCCGGCACCCAGACGGCACCCGACTGTAGCCTCGCGGGGAAGCATGTCCTGCTATGCGAAGACCAGCCGCTCAACGCGAAGATCGCAATCAAGCTCCTGGAGCGCGAGCAGATCAAGGTGACGCTGGCTCACAACGGTGAACAAGGTGTACGCATCTTCTCGGAGAGCCCAATCGGGTGCTTCGACGCCATCCTGATGGACATCCGCATGCCCGTCATGGATGGGCTCCAAGCTACTCAGGCGATACGCGATCTCCCACGCCCGGATGCACAGGAAATCCCCATCATCGCAATGTCGGCCAATGCCTTTGAGGATGATGCTGCCAAGAGCTTGGCAGC
>CAYXIH010000049.1:13183-17158 GCA_964465155.1 uncultured Sphaerochaeta sp. | reverse complement strand
TACGCCCCTTGGGACTTTCACCCAAGACTCAGGACATGCCTGTCATACTAAATCAGGCCTCCGACCCATGCAGGGAAGGAGGCCTGTTTCATATACAAATTGGAATATCTTAGTTGGCGCCGAGCTTCTTGAGCTGGTTCACGATATAGGTGCGGTCAGCTGCCTTGGCATACTCGAGCACAGAGTGTCCCTGATAGTCACGGGCATTGACGTCTGCACCAGCCTTGATCAGGGCTGACACCACACGGGTTTCTGGATTTGCCATCACGGCCATCATCAGGGCAGTCTCCCCCAGGTAGTTGCGTGCATTGAGGTCGGAACCTGCTGCGAGGAGCACCTCGATGATCTTTGCATTGGTAGTGGAGCGTGCTGCAAGGTGCAGTGAGTTGGAGCGGTACTTGGGCTCGGCATCGATTACATCGGCACCGGCTGCGAGCAGAGCGTTCATCACCGCCACGGTGGGGTTGTAGGTTGCTGCGAGCATGATGGGAGTCATTCCCCATTCATTCTGACAATGGATGTCAGCACCCTTGTCCAGTAGCTCCTTGATTTCCTTCGCCTTGGTCGCAGATACTGCAGCTGCGAGCAATTTCTTGTTCAAAGCATCAATATTTTTTGCCATATCATCTCCCTCCTGCCGGTTTGTGATATATATCGTTACTTGAATTATCTCTCTAATCCTCAACAGGGTAAAGAGTTTTTAATCAATAACAGAAAAATAAATGCTTTTTTGTCATATTTTTTGACTCTCTTGAAGTTGGCAAGAAACATCGAGCCAGAAAATAAATTTGCTGGTACTCTCTCTACAACAGGAGAAACCAATGGACCCGACCATCGAGTCAGTGCACCAGATGCAGGAGTACATCAAGGAGCATCTGGACCAGGAAATAACCATGGGAGACTTGGCGCAGGCCGCCATGTACAGCCCATGGCATGCCTATCGTCTCTTTGTCCGGCATGTTGGGATATCTCCTTCGAGATATATCCGCAAATGCAGGCTCGCCAAGTCGGCCATGCTGCTGCGGGACACCGGCATCAGCGTCACACGAGTCGCGTTC
Organism: uncultured Sphaerochaeta sp.; assembly: GCA_964465155.1. Lineage (GTDB taxonomy): Bacteria > Spirochaetota > Spirochaetia > Sphaerochaetales > Sphaerochaetaceae > Spiro-02. The sequence goes on along the minus strand of CAYXIH010000049.1, from coordinate 16,100 downwards.
AACTTGGGGTTTGGGAGTGTTGACGGATACCAACGTGCATTCCTACGGGAGTTCGGATGCAATCCAGGAGAATATGCTGCCCGCCCGCAGCCAATTCCCCTCTTCTTTCCCTACGACATCAAATACAGGCAATTCTTTGAAAGGAGCAATGACATGCAGCATACGCAGACAGTTTTTCTTCGGGAGATGGACAAGCCACAACGGCAGATGATCATCAGGCGGTCAGCAAGCGCCGACAACTACTGGGACTACTGCAACCAGGTGGGTTGCGACGTATGGGGCGTATTGCTGAGCATCCCCAATGCACTGGGAGCTCCAATGGGTGCATGGCTTCCCCCCAGCCTCAGGCTGCATGCGACGGGCTCGTATGTACAGGGGGTGGAAGTCCCCATGAACTATGATCCACTGCTGGTTCCCCAAGGGTATGAGCTGATGGAGCTCCCTGCCCAGAAATTCCTGGAGTTCCATGGACAGCCTTTTGCGGAAGAGGAGTATTGCCAGGCAATTGAACAGGTACAGGAAGCAATAGAGGAGTATGACCCGTCAATCATTGGATTACAATATGATCCAAACGGGCTGAGGCTCCAGATGGAACCTGTTGGGGCAACGGGATATATTGAGCTCATTGGCGTGGTATGACCCCTTTTTCCATTTGCCCTGCATACGGGTATCATAGTATGATACTTGTATGTTGACCCATGAAATCATACACCGGATTCCCAAGGTAGAGCTTCATGACCATCTCGACGGTGGCCTTCGCCCAGAAACTATCATTGACCTGGCACAGCAGTACAACGTACCGCTGCCCACCACCGATCCACAGGAACTTGCACAGTGGTTCGCCCGCGGGTGCAAGCAGAAGAGCCTGTCATTGTACTTGGAGACATTTGCGATCACCACTGCTGTGCTCCAGACAGCCCAGGCATTGGAGCGCGTTGCATTCGAGTCCATGGAAGACATGGCTCGGGAGAACGTGGTCTACGCCGAGATCCGTTTTGCCCCCGTGCTGCACCAGCAGCAGGGACTGAACCTCGAGGAGGTAGTCACAGCCGTCCTCTCCGGCTTGGAGCGTGGACGCAAGAAGACGGGCATGGCCTGTGGTGTGATCTTATGCGCAATGCGCAACCAAAGTCCTGAGACCTCCCTGGAGATTGCAGAACTGGCAGTTGCATTCAGCAACCGTGGCGTAGTTGGATTCGACATTGCAGGTGATGAATATGGACATCCGCCCAAGAAGCACATAGATGCCTTCCAGTACATCCGCAACAAGAACTTCAATATTACCATCCATGCCGGGGAGGCGTTCGGCCTCGAATCGATCTGGCAGGCAATCCAGGTATGCGGTGCACACCGCATTGGACATGGAACGCGCCTGATCGAGGATATGTCGGTGGAGGGAACCAAGATTGAGAAGATGGGGTCACTCTCCCACTTCATCCAAGACCGCCGTATCCCCATGGAGATGTGCCTGACCAGCAATGTCGGCACAGGTGCTTCCCCCGATTATGCGAACCACCCGTTCATCGTATTCTTCCGCAACAACTTCAGGGTATTCCTGTGCACCGACAACCGCCTGATGAGCGACACATCGATGACAAAGGAGATGGAGATTGCAGTGAAGGAGTACAACCTCACCCTCCATGACCTGGAGAAGATCACGATCAACGCGATGAAGAGCGCATTCATCCACCATGATGAGAAGATCAGGATCATCTATGATGTGATCAAGAAGGGGTATGCAGAAATCCGCAAGGAGTTCGGTATCCAAGACTAAGACACCAGATAGAGGAACAGGCGCCAAACGGCGCCTGTCTTCATATCAGCATCAGTGGCGTCGCCACTCCTTGAACGGGTTCATCCGCATGCGTACCACACAATAGAGGAATGCGAACAACAAGCCTGCCAAGTGGGTCAGGTGTGCCACGTTTCCACCATATCCGGTAAGCTGGCTGACCAACTCTATGACAAAGTATCCTGCGACCAAGAATGGTGCCCGCATTGGAATCAAGCCAAACACGTAGATGATTGCATAGGGGAACAACACGGTGAACAGCAGCATGACTGCATACAGGGCTCCAGAGGCTCCCACCAGCACTACGTTCGTCTGGGCAAGATAGTAGCAGCCAAAGCTGAATATCCCCGAGAGGGTTCCGGTGAGGAGGTAGAAGAGGAGGAACTCCTTACTGCCGACACGCCGCTCCACGACCAGCCCAAAGATGTAGAGACCCAACATGTTGAAGAACAAATGGGAGAAGCTCCCATGTACGAACATGTAGGTGACGAACTGCCAGACATACCCGTTGAGAATGAACGAGGGAATCATGGCAAGATAGTAGACACTGCGAGGATAGATGAACTCCGTCAGCAGGAACACCAGGACGTTTATCCCGATCAACCACAGCGTCACGTTGTGGAATGAGTATTTGAATCGTCGGTTGAGGATGGAATCTTTCATGCCTCTAACTTACTTTCAACCTGCATGTGAGTCAATCATGCAACATCTGCACAATATCACAGATACCTGCAGGGACTGCACACCAAAACAACCAAAAACGTGCCAAAAGACCAAAAAAAGTTGGCACGCATCTTGCTACTATACAGGTACAGAGCAACAGTTTTTTTCATACCTCCTTTTAGTGTGATTTTCCAACGGCCCCTGACGGACCTCTCTCCCCACCCCATATAATCCCGTCAGGGGCCACTCTTTTACCCAAATGAACACCAGTGTGAATTATTTGCCCACTTTTGCACCAATTGCACATTTTGCACGCCATAAGAACAGTCATGAACAACGAAAAACCCCAAAACAATGCATGAAATAGCGTTTTAAGAAGTTGGCACGCTTCTTGCTACTATATAGGCACAGAGCAACAGTTTTTTTCATACCTCCTTTTAGTGTGATTTTCCAAGGCTCCTG
>CAYXIH010000049.1:0-13083 GCA_964465155.1 uncultured Sphaerochaeta sp. | reverse complement strand
GCTGCGGATTTTGCGCATTGAAATATAGGCTATTTCTGCAGGAAATGCCCTTGTAGGGCTCTATTTTGTTGTTTTGGAAGTTGGCACGCTTCTTGCTACTATACAGGTACAGAGCAACAGTTTTTTTCATACCTCCTTTTAGTGTGATTTTCCAAGGCTCCTGACGGACCTCTCTCCCCACCCCATATAACCCGTCAGGAGCCATTCTTTTTGTCCAGGAGTCAGCTCTGCTGCTTGTCAGCTGCCGCCATGTGGCGTGCGCCACCAACCTTATGCACCACATCCATGAGTGTCTTCCTGTTGAGGTAGACCACAATACCAATGATGAGCAACATTCCCAGCATTGCCAGGGCAATAGTCCATTTTCCCTGGGTCACAGAATCCCCCATCATGGTTGTGATCAACAGAGATGGGATACGTGCCACGCAGGAGATGAGCAAAAACGGCACAAGCTTGATCCTACTGATGCCGGCTGTATAGATCAGGATATCCTTGGGAAACCCCGGGATCAGGAACAGGAGCATCAGGACCTTCTCGATGTTCTTGCTCTCCCCTACAAAATAGAACTGCTGCACGTTCTCCTTGCCAAAGAACTTGTACATGATGGTCTCCCCATACTTGTTTGTCAGGAAAAAGACCACGCATGAGCCAGCGGCACATCCTGCGAGCATCACCAGCATGCCACCAAACGCCCCATACATAGCTCCGGCAATCAGCTCCAGCGGAGCGGCGGAGAACAACGGTATGATCGTCAGCACCATCATGACGCCAAAGAGGATGAACCAACCGCCGACACCCCGGGAGGTGAGCCACTGCTGGAGCTTGAGCCGATACGCAGGCTCATCAAGCTTGGACAGGTATGGCCAGAATATGATGGTGAAGACCAACAGCACCGCACAGTAAATTGCTATCGTCAGCAAGAGCTTCTTGGTATTGCGAGACAACGGTTTCTTCATGGTTAGAAATATACATGCTCATTTGTACCAAGCATAGGAAAAATACCTTCCTCTATGATATATTATGGTCATGGCAACAAGTAGAAGGGACCGCGCGGATTCCTACACACAACGCGCTCACAAGGAAGGGTATCCGGCTCGATCGGTGTACAAGCTGGAGGAAATCCAACAGAGCTTCAAGATCATCAAGCCAGGTGACAATGTCCTGGATGTCGGGGCAGCCCCTGGTTCATGGACACTCTACACCCACAGGATGCTCCTCAAGGGAAACGGCTCGATCGTAGCAGTTGACCTCAACCCCCTGAACCTCAATCCAGTCCCACCCACCGTCACCGCATTCGTCGGGGATGCCTTCAGCAAGGAGAACCGGGCCAAGCTCGTTGAGCTCGGCCCCTATGATGCAATTATCAGCGATGCGGCACCAATGACCACAGGCAACCGCTCGGTGGATACCTCACGGAGCGAGAACCTTGCCGAGCAAGTGGTGATCCTTGCACAGGAACACCTCAAGACCCATGGGAACCTCGTCATCAAGATATTCCAAGGTGGTGGACAGGAACAGATCCTGCGGAACATGCGCACCATGTTCGCAAAGGCACGGACCTTCAAGCCAAAGGCATGTAGGTCCGACTCCTTCGAGATCTTCCTCATTGGGCTGGACAAGCTTCCCACGCAACAAGCATAGGAGCCCACCCACAAGATACTGTGTACCTCTTATTTCCTGCGAAGCAACGCGAGGTTTGAACTCTCGCGCACGATGAGCTCCGTCTCCAGGAACATCTTCTGGATGGGAATCGTCTCCTTCGTCACGAGCTTGCTCAGCAGATCACAGCTGAGCAACCCCATCTGATACCGGGGCTGGTTGACCGTCGTGATGGACGGTGTGCACATCGAGGATATCTCGATATTGTCAAACCCCACCACGACAATGTCATCGGGGACACGCAGACCTATGCGGGAGACCGCCTTGAGGGCTGCCGCCGCATAGACATCGGATGAAGCGAAGAAGGCATCCGGCCTCTTGGGAGAGTTGAGCAACTGGAATGATGCCGCAAGAGCCATGTCGTAGTTGATCTCAGGCAACTGCACCATCAATTCAGGATATTGGGGCAACCCAGCACATGCCAATGCCTCCTCATACCCCTCCAACCTACCCTGGGCATACTTGTACTTGAGCGGACCATTGAGAAATGCAATGCGCTTCTTGCCCAGGGAGATGATGTACTCCACTGCATTGCGGGCAGCCGTCACGTCATTGACCGTGACAAACGGGAACGGCTCGTCCTGGATGCATTCACAGCACTGCACCAACGGCAGCAGGGCACCCAGGCGCTTGAGATGGTTGGCACTGATGCAGTTGGTCAAGATCAGGCCGACCGCCTTGGTCTTGGCAAGGAGCTCGATGAACCCATCGATACTCTTGTCGTTGATCGGGTCTTCGTTGAGCAACAGATTGAAACGGTTGCGTGCGGCGGCCGCACGGGCACCTTGGACTATCTGGCTATAAAAGGGATTTTCCAATGACGGGATATTGAAGATGATGAGGTTGCCCTCCTCCACGTCCGGTTCATCAAGACCTGTTGTATCATATCCCAACCCCTGCATTGCCAGCAGTACGGCATCACGCGTCTCTTCTTTGACATTGGAGGACTTGTTGAGCACCCTGGATATGGTGGCAAGGGAAATTCCCGATGCCGCTGCAATATCCACATATCTGATCTTCTTGTTGGTTGCCATGGTTTCATCCCCCTGCTTTCCGTAATACTGTTCTCACCATAGCTTGTTCTTGATGATAACGCAACGAAAAAAGTATGAAAATTTTTCATGAATCAAGAAAATGTAGTGTTTTTGAAACAAATCATGGGTATAAATTCTTTCCAACAACTTTTTTTACGAAAATTGTTGACAGATTTTCAGAAAGGGGTAGAGTTGAAGGGTACCGAAGGGTAAATACATTCATTCGGGTTCAATATCCAGGAGGAACAAGATGAAGAAGATCGTTACGATTCTGATGGTGCTGCTGATGGTCACCGGCGTGGTGTTCGCAAACGGCGCTTCCGAGAAGAAAATGCTGATGGGCGTTGTCATGCCTGCAGCCGACCACGGGTTCACCGGTGAGTCAATCAAGCATGCAGAAGCCGAAGTCAAGGCTCTCGCTGCACAGTATGGATTTGATTACAAGATCGTGTCCGCCGGCGACAGTGCCACCCAGGCCAACGGCATCGACACCATCCTTGCAATGAAGCCCAATGCCATCATGCTCTGGCCCGTCAACGGCGACGAGCTGAGAAGCCAGGCCCAGAACATCACCGATGCTGGCGTACCCCTCATCGTATATGACCGCTTCATCACCGGTTTCAAGCCTACCGCTGAGATCTCCGGCGACAACGTGGCAATCGGCGAAGGTGCTGCTGCATACTTCAACAACTACTTCAAGGATGAGCTTGCCAAGGGCAAGGTCAACTACCTCGAGTTCAAGGGCGACAGCTCCACCGTTCCCATGGAACGCACCAATGGCTTCCTCTCCAAGCTCAACCCCAACTTCAACATGGTTCAGTCCTTCGTGACCAACTGGTCCATGCAGACTTCCATGGAGCAGATGGAAAGCTACCTCAACACCAAGAGCGTTGCTGAGATCGAGTCCATCCAGGCAATCTTCACCCATGACGACGAAATCGTTGCTGGTATCGTCGAGGCACTGAAGAACTACAAGGGACCCGCAAAGATCAACATCAAGCTGATCAGCGGCGTTGCAGCTGGCGAAGGCTTCATGGCCCTCTTCACCAACAACGGCCTGCCCACGATTGACTTCATGACCTACACCTTCTCACCTGCCATGGTCCGTGACGCTGTCAAGCTCACCTACGATGCCATGACCGGCAAGCAGCTCCAGAGCAGCTACAAGGTTCCTACCGCAGTTGTCGACAAGAACAACTACAAGGAATACATGGCCAGCGACATCTACAAGATCCGCTACAGCATCTAATCTGGGGCATCGTGACCCTACAGAGTCACCTGCCCGCATGCGCGGCAGGTGACTTTTTCATACATACCTGTAAATAAAGGAACCGCCACATGATTCTGGCAATGGAACACATCAGCAAGGCATTCGGACCGGTGCAGGCACTCTCGGATGTATCGTTCTCCGTCAACCCTGGGGAAATCCATGGGCTGTTGGGAGAAAACGGTGCCGGCAAGACGACCCTGATGAACATCCTCGGAGGAGGACTCGAACCCGACTCGGGCAAGATCGTCCTCGATGGGAAGGTCGTCAAGGGAATGACGCCGCGCAAGTCGAACGAACTGGGTATCCGGTTCATCCACCAGGAACTCAGCCTCTGCAACGACCTCACGGTCTACCAGAACATGTTCCTCGGCAAGGAGTTCTCATCCTACGACTTCGTCAAGAAGCAGGATGAAATAACACGCGCGCAGGAAGTCCTTGACACCCTGCACTGCGACATCTTGGCCACCGACATGGTCGGGGACCTCACGACAGCACAAAAGCAGCTCGTTGAAATCGGGCGCGCGCTGTTGTTCAAATCGGAAATCATCATCATGGACGAGCCCACCACGGCACTGAACACCGAGGAGATCGAGAACCTCTTCACAGTGATGCGCAGCCAGCAGGAGCTGGGGGTGAGCTTCATCTATATATCACACAAGATGCCCGAGCTCTTCGCCATCTGCAGCAGGTACACCGTGCTGCGTGACGGAAAGTTCATCCAAAGCGGCAACTTCTGCGAGGTCAACGAGCAGATTGTCACCGAGCTCCTCATCGGCAAGAGCTTCACCAACGAAGTGGTCAAGGACGAATACACGCCCCATATCACCAACGAGGTCTTCCTCTCGGTGAAGAACCTCAGCGGAGAGGTATTCAAGGATGTCTCCTTCGACCTGCGCCAGGGTGAGATCACCGTCATCACGGGCCTGCAGGGATCGGGCATCGACGAACTTGCCACTGCCCTCTTCGGCGCAACGCCGACAACGGCAGGGACGATCAGCACCCGCCATGGAGTTCTCCCCACCAAGCATATCAGCACGGTGATGAAGAATGGCATCGGCATGATCCCCCGCAACAGGAAGGAACGAGGTATCGTACCAGACCTGAGCATCGTCAAGAACGACTCGCTGGCCTATTTCACGGCATTGCACAAGAATATCTTCTACTCAAAGCAAGTCGAGCTCGAACGCTTTGAGAAGAACCAGCAGAAGATGGAGATCAAGGTCGGAAGTCCTGAAGATCCCATCACCTCCCTCTCGGGTGGCAACCAGCAGAAGGTCATCATCGGCAAGTGGCTGAACATCGATGCCGATGTCTACCTGATGGACAACCCCACCCAAGGCATCGACGTCGGCGCAAAGTTCTCGATCTACAAGCTCATCAACGAGATTGCAGGTCAGGGAAAATCCATCTTGGTATTCACCAACGAATATCCGGAAATGGTCCAGGTAGCAGACAGATGCATCGTCATGTACAAAGGAAAAATCGTCCGTGAGCTTGCAAGGAAGGAGATGACGGAAGTCGCCGTCATGGCCTATTCAACGGGCAGCACGCTGGCTGAAGAGGCCAAGGAGAACAAGGAATGAAACCGATACACATCAACAACCCCTTCAAGGGTGCAACACCTCGCCAGGCATGGCGGATCGTCACCAACAACTACGCCCACTGGCTGAGCTTCTTCATCCTGTTGATCGTGGCAGTATGCGTCAACCCGTCCTTCCTCTCGTGGACCAACATCACCAACCAGTTCGTCCAGGGTGCCATCATCGGCATCTGCGCAATGGGCATGAGCCTGGTCATCTCCTCCGGGATGATCGACCTCTCCACTGGATCGGTCGTGGCCTTCGTATCCGGCATGGGAATCGTGATCCTCAACAAGACACAGAGCATCACATTGTTCATCCTCTTCTGTCTCGTTTCCGGTGCTGCGATTGGCCTGCTCAACGGCGTGCTGATCACAAAAGGCCGTATCGCACCGTTCATCGTCACATTGGCGGCGATGTCGGCATGGCGCAGCGTGATCAACCAGCTGGGCCAGGGCGGACCGTTCACCGTCAGCTCCAACATGTATGAACCCCTGCGCAACATTGCCTCAGGCAAGTTCCTTGGCCTTCCCAACCTGATGATCTTCTTCATCATCATCTCGGTCATCACCGCCGTGATCATGAGCAAGACCAAGTTCGGGACCTATGTCTACGCCATCGGCTCCAACCAACAAGCCGCCCGTCTTTCTGGTATCAACGTTGACCGGACCAAGATGCTCGTCTTCGTCTACACCGGCCTCATGTACGGAATCGCGGCACTCCTGCTCGCATCGAGGCTCACCTCGATCCAGGCAGCCAGCGCAGGCTACCAGTATGAAATGAACGCCATCGCCGCAGTCGCCATCGGTGGAACCCGCATGGAAGGCGGCAAGGGCAAGATCATCGGCACCTTCCTTGGTGTCCTGATGCTGCAGATCATCAACACGGTCCTGATCATGGCCAACGTACCACCGTTCCTCAACGGCCTGGTGCAGGGCATCATCATCATCGTCGCGGTGCTCGCCCAGGGCCACAAGAAGTCCAGGTAGGAGGATTGCATGAACAGCACAGGGACACGGCCCATCCGGGTCGGAATCGTTGGGGCAGGAGGCATGGCCTCCTACCACTACGATGGATTTACCGCAGCTGGGGCACAGGTTGTCGCTATCTGCGACATGAACACAGCGGCTGCGACGCAGTTCGCCAACGCCCATGGCATTACCAATACCTATGGAACGCTGACACAGATGCTCGCATCGGAGCCTGAGCTCGATGCAGTATCGGTCATCACACCCAACGCATACCACTGCCCGTTGGTCATCGAAGCACTTGATGCAGGCAAGAACGTCTTCTGCGAGAAGCCACCTGCCCTCAACGCGCAGCAGATGTGGCAGATGCTCGAGGCAAGCGAACGCAGCGGCAAGATATTGATGTTCGACTTCAACAACCGTGCACGCCCGGAATCCCAGGCAATGATGCGGTATATCGAAGCTGGCGACGTGGGGAAGATCAACTCAGCCCAGGCCACGTGGATCCGCCGGACCGGCATCCCCGGCTTCGGTGGCTGGTTCACCAACAAGGCCCTCTCCGGAGGTGGCCCTGTGATCGACTTGCTGCACATGATCGACCTGGCACTCTACTTCATGGGGTACCCGGAACCGGCACATGTGCTTGCACGCACCTTTGACGACTTCATGGGCAACCCTGCATTCAAGGGACCGTGGGGAATCCCCGACAAGCAAGGTGGCGTCATGGACGTAGAATCGGCATGCCATGCAATGGTCACCTTCAAGGACGGACAGTGCCTGATGATCCGCAACTCCTGGGCCGAGATGAACGAGCGTGAAGTCGTATCGGTTGTCTTCCAGGGAACCAAGGCGGGTGGAAAGGTACAGCGTCTGTTTGGCAGGGACGGCGTGGACGAGACGTCGGAAGATACGTGTACCCTCTTTACCGAGGAGTATGGGCGGCAGGTAAACCGGCAGGTCATCGCAGAGCAGGATGAGGCCATGGGCAGGGTCCGCTGTGCATCGAACTTCATCGAGGCCATTGCAGGAACTGCAAAGCCGCTGAACACACCCCGGCAGGCAGTAGTCCTGATGACGATTACCGACGCCATCTACGCATCCGCAGCCTCGGGCAATCCCGTGGCATTGTAGGAGGGAGATTACATGAAACGAATCGTAACATTGGCCTCCGGCCAATTTGGAGACCTGAGTCTCGAACAGCTCTGCGCCCAGGCAAAAGAGATGGGATATGACGGGCTTGAGCTTGCAACCCATGCACACTTCAACGTGCAGCAGGCGCTGCACGACCCCTCCTACATCCCCATGGTCAAGGCGACGCTGCACAAGCATGGCCTTGACTGCGTGGCGATCAGCGCACACCTCACCGGCCAGTGCGTCGGCGACACCTGGGACGAACGGCTGGACAACTTTGTACCAGCACACCTTGCTGGCAAGCCAGAAGAGATTCGCCAGTGGGCAATCGCGGAGATGAAGGACACGGCCAGGGCCGCACGCAAGTTCGGAGTGGATGTCGTCAACGGATTCACAGGATCACCGATCTGGTCACGCTGGTACTCCTACCCCCAGACCTCGGAGGAGATGATCCAGCAGGGATTCGACACCATATTGAAACTGTGGACCCCGATCTTCGATGTGTTCGATGAGAACGGTATCAAGTTTGCATTGGAAGTCCATCCGACCGAGATAGCGTTCGACTACTACACCACACAGAGGCTGCTGGAGCTCTTCGACTACCGTCCGACGCTGGGACTCAACTACGACCCCAGCCACTTGGTATGGCAGGGTGTCAACGAGCTGACGTTCCTGCGTGATTTCGCAGACCGCGTCTACCATGTGCACATGAAGGATGTGAAGATGAACCGCAACGACAAGGCGGGAATCCTTGGCTCGTTCATCCCCTTCGGCGATACCCGCCGCAAGTGGAACTTTGTCTCAGTGGGACATGGGGACGTAGACTTTGATGGAATCATCAGGGAACTGAACCAGGCCAACTACCAAGGCCCGTTGTCCGTGGAATGGGAAGACTCTGGCATGGAGCGCTTCTTCGGCGCAACCGAGAGCTGCGCGTACGTGAAGAAGATCAACTTCAGCCCATCGGATGTCGCATTCGACAATGCGCTGAGCAACAAATGACATCAACGGCAGGTATCCAACCGGTACCTGCCGTTTTTGTATGTATCTCAGGCCTTGGAAAGGGAACCGTCCTGGGCCACATGCATCTTGGTCTGCACTGCATCGGCATTGCGGACCTTCACAGGACCATTGACGGAGTCGATGTCATAGAGATGGACATCCAGCTGTGGGAATGGAATCTGAATCCCGGCATTGGCCAACACCTGTGAGATCTCCCCTTGGAAACGCCAATAGATCTTCCAGTAGTTCTCGGGAACGACCCAAGGACGTGCCAGCACGTCAATGGAGGAGTTGCTGAGGGTATTGACCTCAACGATCGGAGAGGGGTCCTCCAGCACCTCAGGATAGCTGGTCAGCAAGTTGCGGATCAATGTCTTGACCAGCGCCAAGTCAGAGCCATACGCCACGCTGACGATCATGTCGACGCGCCTGTTGACCGTGTACGAGTAGTTGACTATGGCATTGCTCCACACCAGCTTGTTGGAGAGGGTGATCCGCTTGTTGTCGGGTGTCGAGAGGGTCACGCACATGAGGTCCATGTTGCTGACCGTTCCACTGAGCGACCCCACATCCACGTAGTCGCCGATACGAAATGGAGCATTGATGACGATCATGACCCCCGAGAGAAGGTTCCCGATCGACTCCTGGAATGCAAAGCCGAGGATGACGGATGTGACTCCCAAGCCTGCGAGCACCGGTGCCAAGTTGATCCCCATATGGTCCAGCAGGACCAGCCCCACGACAATCCATCCCAAGCCCGATATCACCTTCAGCAGAAACTTGGCCATCAGCTCGTTGATCTTCTTGCTGCGGGCGAAAATCCGCTTGAACACCTTGCGGACAAATACGATGCACAGCTTGCCGACCACCACGATGAGGATGGCGATAATCAAATCCCACAGGAACTTTGCAATTCCCTCGGAAGTCCACCGGCTTACTGAATCCTGCAGCTGCTTGAGCAGGTCAAGTCCAACATCATCGGAACCTGTGGCAGCCGATGCAAGGGTACTGAACAACATCATCATGTTTCACCTCATACACTCTCTATCAGAGGGAGAAAGTGTATCACAGAAGGACAAAAAGAGGCAGGGTGGAATATATCCCATCCTGCCTCAAGTCGTACAACGGTGCTCCCTGCTATTTTGAGAGGAGGGAATGCAATCTCTTGGTAAATGCGATCGGGTCCTTGGGCATCACACCCTCGGCAAGCAACGCCTGGTCAAGCAGGCACTGCGACATGTCGAAGATGAAGTCCTTGTCGGTGCTCTTGTCGATCTTCTGCACCACAGGATCATCTATGTTGACCTCCAAGATAGGCTTGGAGTCGGGGAACTCAGTCTGGCCCATTGCCTTGAGCATCTGCTGCATCTGCACAGAAGGATCGTTCTCGTCGACGACCACCACAGCCGGAGCATCTGTGATGCGTGAAGAGACCACGACATCGGAGACACGGTCACCCAGGGCCTTCTTGATCTTCTTGACCAAGCCCTTGGCCTCCTTCTCCTTCTCCTTCTGCGTCTCGTCCTTCAGGTCATCCACGGCACCGCTCTTGTTGATCGCCTTGAGCTGGTGGTCCTTGTAGGTACCAACAGATCCAACGATCAGGTCGTCGATGTCGTCGCTCATGATCAGGACTTCATATCCCTTCTTCTTATAGGCATCAAGCAGCGGGCTCATCTTCAGAGTGGCTTCGGTACCACCAGTGATGTAGTAGATGCTCTTCTGGTCGCTGGGCATCCGCTCCACATAGGAAGCAAGGCTCACATACCCGTCCTGGGTGGAGGACTTGAAGCGCACCAGCTCCAGCAAAGCCTCCCTGTTGGCATAGTCCTGATACAGGCCTTCCTTCAGCGGGCGGTTGTACTGGGTGATGAACTTGGTGTACAGCTCTGGATTCTGGTCCGCGATCTTCTTGAACTCACCCAGCAACTTCTTCACAGAGGCATTGCGGATGCTCATCATCACGCGGTTCTGCTGCAAGATCTCACGGCTGACGTTCAACGGAAGGTCCTCGCTGTCGATCACGCCACGCACAAAGCGCAGGTAGGTGGGAAGCAGCTCCTTGTCGTCATCGGTGATGTACACGCGCTTGACGTAGAGCTTCACACCCGGCTGGTAGTCGGCATAGTACATGTCGAACGGAGCCTTGGCGGGAACATAGAACAGCGTGGTGTACTCATTGGTACCCTCGGCGACAGTGTGGATATAGAACAGGGGATTCTCAGAGTCATGGAAGTTGTTCTTGTAGAACTCATCATACTCTTCTGGGGTAATCTCACTCTTGGGGCGTCTCCACAGCGCGGCAGCGCTGTTGATCTGCTCGGTCTTGCGCTCCACATGCTTGACGGGATTCCCCTCGGAATCCTTTTCCTTGTCGTCATAGGTGGTCTGGTCATAGGTGAGGAATATTGGATATGCGATATGGTCGCTGTACTTCTTGATCAGCTGCTCAAGCTGCCAGCGGTTTGCATACTCCTGACCCTCTTCGTTGAGGTACAGCGTAATGGTGGTACCCTGCTGGTCACGGGTGGTCTCTTCCACCGTATAGGTTCCCTTCCCGTCGGAAGTCCACTTCCAAGCCTGCTCGTCACCAGCCTTGCGGGAGACGACCACGACTTTGTCTGCAACCATGAATGCGGAATAGAAACCAACACCAAACTGACCGATCAGGTTGGAATCCTTCTTCTGGTCATCAGTGAGGGAAGCAAGGAACTTCTTGGTACCGCTGCTTGCAATGGTACCCAGGTTGGCCTCAAGGTCATCCTTGTCCATGCCAAGGCCATCATCGCTGATAGTCAGGGTCTTGGGATCTTCCTCTGTATAGGAGATGTCGATCCGGGGAACGAATGAGAAGCCCTTGAGCTTGTCATCGGTCAACGAAAGATATTTGAGCTTATCAAGAGCATCCGAAGCATTGGAGATCAACTCCCGAAGGAATATCTCCTTATGCGAATACAGCGAATGAATGATGAGCTGAAGCAGCTGCGATACTTCAGTCTTGAATTTTTTCTGTTCCATAAAAAATAGCCTCCAGGAAACATTGCATCAGTTTAGTTGGACGCACACTACGTACCGTTCATAAACATAATGAAAAAAATGTCCATAGGCAACTTCAATACGCCACTTGTTCACATCAAAGGGAATCACATCATTCATCCAAACCAACAATGCCCAAGATTTGGGCCCAATGAAACAGGAAACGGGGAGTTCCTACAACTTCTCTTAACAAAATCCAAGTGTTCGGCTATGCTTTGGCCATGCGTTTTACCCAACCTGCAGCAGCACGTGCCGTCAACCGGCTGAGAGTCCTCAACCTCATTGAACAACAGCCCGGGCTCTCCCGTGCCCAGGCAGCCAGGATCTTGGCATTGAACAAAGTCTCCACCGGTGAGATCGTGGAGATCCTCTTGTCGGAAAACCTCATCGAAGAGTCCGGCAAGTTCTCCGGTGGCAACGGAAGACCAGCAACCGCACTGCTGCTCAAGAAGGATGCAAAGGCAATCCTGGCAGTGGACATGGGGACAAAAGCCACCAGCGTGGCATTGTGTGACCTGGGAGGAAACCTGCTGCGGTTTGAACGCTTCCCTACCCCATCAGATCCCAAGCCAGAAGAACTCTGCGTCCAGGTGATCAAGACATGCCTGCGCATCATGAAGATGATGAAGGATCCGTCAATCTTGCTGGGAATTGCAATATCTGTCCCGGGAACCCTCAGTGAGGACCGCCAGAGCATCAGCAGTGCACCTGCATGGAATTGGAAGGATATCCCCCTTGCACAGGCCATCAGCAGCAACACCCATCTTCCGGTAGTCCTGGACAACAACGTCAGGTCCATGGTCATGGGTGAGCAATGGTTCAATGCCCAGCAGGCCCCGCAATCCATGTTGTACGTCAACTGGGGAGAACATGTCAGTGCTGCATGGGTGGTGGATGGAAAGATTACCAATGAGGAAAACCATTTCGGCCACATGCCCCTGCATACCGGCAAACCATGCCGGTGCGGTGCAACTGGGTGCCTGGAAACCGTTGCCGCAGGCTGGGCCCTCACCCAGCAAGCCCAGGAGGCAACTGGTACTGCAGAGCTGACAGTCAAGCAGATGTGCCAGCAGGCAGACCCGCGTACGGCACCCATACTCAGCAACGCGGCACAGGCCATGGGAGAAGCCCTGGCCCTTGCAGCGATCACAACTGGGTGCAGCAGCATTACCCTTGGAGGTGGCATCAGCTTGATGCCCGACACCTACATAGGACAGCTGAAGCAATCGTTTGAACAGACTGCCAGCTCACGTCTCTCGGATGTCTCGATCGAGCGGACTGCATTGGGGGACAAGGCGGGTATCCTGGGAACAGCGGCTGTAGGCCTGGATGCATTCTTGTTCCACAAGTCCATGCTGCAACAGCTGGAGAATACCAGCAACGACAGACAATAGGGCAAAAAA
>CAYXIH010000048.1:0-17179 GCA_964465155.1 uncultured Sphaerochaeta sp. | reverse complement strand
CCTACAAGACCTACGACAAGAACAACACGGACGCATGTACTGTCGCTGGAGGTACGGGTACGATCGTGGTGACCTATCCCCGCTACCAGGACAACACTACAACACCGTTCGAGCCAGAAATTCAGATCACCATGGTCCAGGCTTCTGATGAGCCTACTTGGAAGCAGGCGTACAACGGGGATTCTCCGAACTCCGACTATGCGTTCTATGATTCCACCAACAAACTTTCCAAGAGCATCGGCGGAAGCTCAACCGACCTGACTTCCTATGTGAAGTCCACGAGCCTCTCATACCCTTCGATCTCGGGGAGGATCAACATCCTGGGGGCAACACCCAGCACCAGTGACGAGAACGATAGCCTGCATGTGTGGCTTGCCGTGAAGAACGCCAGCAACCAGCTTGAGCTCCTGGGTGACACCAGTGCAATGGTATTGACCACCGCCTCGGGTGACGGAGCCAATGGATCGTTGGTTACCCATGGCAACTTCACCGGTTTGGGCAATGGAATCACCTGGGATGATGAATCGTACACCACCAAGACACTGAGCAAGGAGATCTATATCATCGCAGATGCCTTCAAGAATGGGATTGCAGATGCTGGGGACAGATACTACGCGACATCCTTTGTGACCACGGAGGCCACCAAGCCGGTAGGGACCCTCACCACGCAGAACATGACAGCCATCACAGCATGGCCGGTTACCATATGAGCAAGGGTTCGTGGTGCAAGCGGGTGACTGCGGCCATTGTGGCCGCGGTATTGCTATGTGCAGGGGCGTGGGCATCTGCACTGACCATGGGGCCTCCCTATGGGGTGCAATCCTTGACGGACCATATGGTGCGCGACAATACCCAACTGCGGAAACTGCGTGAGCAAGTCTACCAAGCTGGACTGGACGTCAAGGACGCAAAGGCAGGATTCTCCCCGCAGATCGACTTGCAGGTGACGGGCACCTACATGTTCAATCCCCCCATTGGACCGATAACGGTCAATGGAGATGACCTTGCCGCTGCCTTGGGTATTCCCACCGCAGGGGGAGGGGGCTACATCACCATCTACGAGGGGATGGAGAACACCTTGTACAACTTCTCCCTGTCCGTGACCCAGCCGTTGGTGACATGGGGCAAGCTGACCAACGCGGTACGGTTGTATGAAGGGGTGCAGCAGGTGAGGAACCTGAACTTGGATAGTACCCAAGACCAGCTTGCCGTAGAGCTGCGCACCCGGTTGGACACCGCATACTACCTGCATCAGATCCTCTCGTTGTTGGATGAGCAGCAGGGGTATGCCGACCGCTTGGTCTCCATCGCACAAGAGGGTGAGCGCAATGGGATGATCACCCAGCAGCAGCTGCTGGAGGCCAGGATACAGGCCAAGGGACTGTCCGTCACCAAGCTGGAAGTCTCAGGCCAGGCGCGGCAGATGATGCTTGCGCTGCAGTCACTCACGGGCATTGCCGACTTGTCGTGGGAGCAGGTCTCCTATGAGCCAGATTCCCAGCTGGGCATCCAATTGCTGCAGCAGGAGTACCAGAGCATGCAGTCGCGGGCGATCAGCCTACGCCAGCCCTCCTTGCAAATGCTGACGTTGCTGCAGGGTGTCAGCGAGACTGCACAGACGATAGCCGAGGCCTCGGTATATTGGAAGCCAGACTTAGCGTTGGTTGTCAATCTTGGCTATGGTGGCTCCCGCTTTCCACTCATTGAGAAAGACTGGTATGGAAAGGATGACTATACGGCGAACCTGACGATTGCCGTGAAGACGACTGTGTGGGACGGGGGCAAGAAGCTCAATGCGATCAAGCAGGCCAAGAGTGCCACCGTAGATGCCGCGATTGACACACAGGCTGCACGTCTGACGATCAGCCAGACGCTCGCAGAGCAGTGGCAGGCATTGGATATTGCCCGGGAGACCCTTGAGTACCTGGTGCTGAAGCAGCAGGTCGCCCAGTCCAAGGTCGCACAGCAGCAGGTACTCATGGACACCGGCTATGGCGAGGAGCAGGCGTATCTGCAGGCTCAGGTGGATGAGTGCGCGGTGCGGATAGACATGCAGCGGCAGTTGCTGAACATGGCAACCGCTGCCAACATGGTCGACTACCTGTGCAAGGATCCTTCAGGCTTCTGACTATATCAGGACATTCATTGGCCAGGTCAGGTATTGTGCGGAGCGTAGTACCATACGCTTGAACATGCTGGGTTCACGAATTGGTGTCGCTGGGTTTGCAGGGGGTGCCAGCACCCCGTCTTCCAGTACCAGCGAGCTTGCAGCGATCCACTGCGCCGTGACGCCGCGCATGGTCGTGTTGAAAGCTTCGCTGTCGATGACCAGCATCGACTCCGTGTCGAGATGGAGGCTGCGCGGGTCTAGGTTGAACGAACCGATGATCGAGATGCGGTCATCCATCAGCGCAGTCTTTGCATGGATGGAGCCAGGGCCCATATATTCAAACACATTGCCGATGCCCATCAGCTTCTGCTGGCTCCTCAGGTAGCCGGAATACCCAGGGATGTTGGGGGTGGAGGCAGGCGAGTTCGTCAGGAAATTGACCAATACGCCTCTGTCCGCAATCGCCTGCAGCTGCTGTAGCTGTCCTTTCAACGGGACGATATAGGGGCTCTGCAGGAAAATATAGTAGCGTGCATCATCAAAGAGGGCCATCATCTCATCCCATACCCAGGGGGCTTTGCTTCCTCTTCCCATGGGGTTGTGCACCAGTGTGATCTTCCTCACCGCCGTGGTCATCCCCACGTAGTCTGCCCGTTCGCTGGGGACGAACTGCGGATACTCTTCACGAGCTTGTGCAGCTGCCTGCGAAAGGCGCTGCTGCATGCGCAGGCCCTTTGCAGATTGCTCGTTGCTGGTCTTGGCTTTGATGAAGCCCTGGCTCCACAGCAACTGGTCATACTCAAGGATCTGGTCGATGACGCTGGGATCTGCATCCGATCCCCTCACTAGCAGTACGTCCCGGTCAAACACGAACTTGTTGCTCTGCTGGTCTTGGGTAAAGAGCTTGTCGGTGATGTTCCTACCCCCCATGATGGCTACTTTTTTGTCGGCGACCAAGTATTTGTCATGCAGGCGGTTGTTCCACCTCCAGGGGGTAAAGATGTTGAACGGCTCATAGAATCCAACTTGGATGTTGGGATGCTCAAGCAACGCGGTGCGCACATATGCGAGTTTCCCGATCAGGCCACCCAATATTGCATCATTGAGGAACCGCACTTGTACGCCACGGTCGGCGGCACGGAGTATGGCGTCGAAGAACATGTCGGAGAAGGGACCATCGGCAATGGTATGGTAGGAGATGTCCAAGCTGGTCGTTGCCTCTTCTATCAGCTGCAGGCGCATGCGCCCAGCATCCAGGGGGGTCTCCAGCAATGCAATGCGGTCGTTTCCCTCTGTGGCTGCGGTTCCATAGAACCTGGTGGTAGGGTGTTCGTCAAAGTATGAGTCCTCGGTCTCACCTACAAAGAGGAATGGGATGAGGGCAGTGAGGACCACATATGCGATATAGGCGAGGACCACCAATGCAATGATGTGTGATATGGAGTATCTCTTTTGGGAAGCTTTGTTCTGTTTCATGGTTATACCAGCATCTTGATCGGCCACAGCAGGATTTCCGCGATGCGGAAGATGATCCTCTTGGGCAATTTGGCACGGTGGAGATGGATCTTCACATCCGTGGGGGGGAGGACACCTCCATTGCGGTCATATGTGGCGCTTGCTGAGATCCAGATGTCCGTGATGTCGCTGATGATCGTGTTGAAGGGTTTGCTGTCTATGACGAGCATGGTCTCTGTGTCGAGGTGGAGGCTCCTCGGATCGAGGTTGAAGGAGCCGACGATCGAGATGTCGTCATCCACAAGGGCAGTCTTGGAGTGGATCGAGCCCGGGCCCATGTACTCATATACGGGACCCCAGGTGCAGATGCGCCGCTTTTGCCGCAGGTATCCTGAGAAACCGGGGATGTTGGGTGAGGAGTAGAGGCTGTTGGTCAGGTAGGATAGGGCAATCCCTTTCTTGGCAATGTTGTCCAGCTCAATGAGCTGGAGTGTCGTGGGGACGATGTAGGGGCTCTGTTCCAGTACACGCGTGCGTGCGCTTCCAAACAGGTTGAGCATCTCATCCCAGATCCAAGGGGCTTTGCTGCCACGTCCCATGGGGTTGTGTACGGCTGTGATCTTGTTGGTGGGGACGGTCACCGAAAGCCAAGAGTCGATGTGCGGCGCATAGAACTCGGGGTGCTTTGGGCGTTGGGTGTCACACGCCTGCTTCCAACGCTGGGCAGCTTTCTCAGCTTTTTGTGTTTGTTTCCTCTGTCTCTTGCGCATGTAGGGGAGGTTCCACAGTGTCTCTCCATATTCGAGGATCGAGTCTATGACGCTGGGGCCGTGTGGGTCGTTTCGTGTCACCAGGACATCACGGTCGAACGTGTCTTCACCCACATAGCCTACAGGTTGGTAGAGCTTGTCGCCGATGTTCCTTCCCCCTGTGATCATGACTTGACCGTCGGCTATGAGGAACTTGTCGTGCAAGCGGTTGTTGAGCACCCACGGCTTTGCCCAGTTGTAGGGTTCATAGAGTCCTAGCTCCATGTTGGGATGGCTCTCCATCAGCACTGCCAAGTCCTTTAGCTGGTTCTTGAAGCCTCCCACCATGGCATCGGTGATGAAGCGGACATGGACTCCTCTGTCGGCCGCCTTGACCAACGAGCCGAAGAACAAATCGGCATAGACGCCTGCAATGTTGGTATGGTAGCAGACATCCAGCGAATGCTGGGCTTCGTCGATGAGCTGCAGGCGCCATCTTCCTGCGGCCTGTGGGTCGTCGATCAGGGCAATGCGGTCATTGCCCTGGCTCTCCGTGCGGAAGCGTGAGGTGGGGTGCTCTGCATAGTAGGAAGGCTTGGTCTTTCCCCGCTTGAGGATGCACAACCACGCAGTGACCAACAAATATATAGCATATGCGCCGACAATGGTGCCTGCGCAGGAAAGGATATACGAAAGCATGAGGACCTCCGCTGCAAATATACGGATGAACCTCCATGGGGACAACCACATATGGAATGGCCACGTTGGTTGTGCTATATTGTCGTCATGGACGAAACACACAAGAACATGATCAGTGCGCTGCTGCGGCGCGAACTGCAGGTCGCTACGGGGTGCACGGAACCTGCTGCCTCAGCTCTTGCTGGGGCTCAGGCTAAGGTCGTGCTGGGATGCATGCCCACCAGCGTGCGGGTACGCGCCAGCCGGGATATGGTGAAGAACGCAATGGGTGTCGGATTGCCCAACTGTGAGATGCGGGGAATCTGTGCCGCCGTTGCGTTGGGTGTTGCCGGTGGTGATCCTCAGCGTGGCTTGGGTATCCTTGCTGTCGTCACGGATGAACAGTTGGCCGTTGCCACTGCATTGTGCCATGACCGGTGCGTGGTGCTTGATCTTGCCGAGGGAGTTCCTGCACTGTTCATCGAGGTAACTGCAACTGCAGGTGAGCATACTGCCGTCGTGACCGTCAGTGGAGAACATGACCGCATCAGCAGGATCGTCAAGGACGGCCAGGTGATCCATGACATTGGGATCATCCCTTCCTGCTCCGGGCAAGTGCACGACTCGATGGGGAAGGAGCAGTTGTGTTCGTTGACATTGGATGACATCATTGCCTATGCAGACGATGCCCCAGCTGATATCAGGGAATTGGTCCTGTGCGCAGCCAGGACGAACCTGGCTATCGCCCACCACTCCTGTACCGGTGAGTTCGGACTGTCGGTAGGGAAGATAGCGGGGGAGGAAATCCCCCAGCATCCCCGGAGCCTTGCGGAGGCATTTGCTTTGGGCGCCTCCCTTGCAGCGGCCGCCAGTGACGCCCGTATGGCTGGATGCTCCATGCCGGTTGTAATCAACAGCGGTAGCGGGAACCAGGGGATCACGGTGACCGTCCCAGTTGCCATATTGGCAGAATACCTTGGATCAGATGACCAGCAACTGTCACGTGCATTGTGCGTCAGCGAGCTGGTGGGACTTGTCCTCACAGCCCGCAAGGACCGTCTCTCTGCCCTGTGCGGGGCATTTACCGCCGCCATAGGGACAGCATGTGCCATGGTCGCCCTCTTGGGTGGTGACCGCCTGGTAATGGACCGTGCGGTCAATACGATGGTTGGCAACCTCACCGGTATTGTCTGCGATGGGGCAAAGATGACTTGTGCATTGAAGATCTACTCATGTGTGGAGGCCGCCGATTTGGCTACACGCCTTGCGTTCCGTGGGTATGCCCCTGGTTCTGAGAGCGGTATCGTCGGCAAGGACTCCCTGCAGAGCATTGGATACCTCTCTCGCCTCAGCCATGAGGGGATGGAGCAGACTGACCGCACCATCGTCTCGATCATGCTCGACAAGCAGGGTGACTGAATATCATGGAATATGTAGCACTGGACTTTGAGACAGCCAATAGGACACGCGAGAGCGCGTGTTCCTTGGGGCTGGCGTTGTTTGACGAGGAGGGATCGCTGCTTGATACGTGGTATACGCTGGTCAAGCCTCCCACCTCATGGTTTGACCCTGTGTGCATTGCGGTGCATGGGCTGAAATGGCAGGATGTTGCAGATGCTCCGACATTCGAGACTGCATGGCCACAGGCCTGGCAGTTCATTGACGGGCGTCTGGTGGTGGCCCACAATGCCTCGTTCGACATGGGGGTACTGAAGGCCTCCCTGCAGTATTATGGGATGGAGATTCCTCCGCTCAAGTACGCCTGCACCCTGAAGGTAGCCAGGAAGGCATGGCCGACGATGGAGAACCACAAGCTCACCTATCTCTCCCAAGAGTTCAACATGGAATACCGGGCCCACCATGCATTGGATGATGCGGTCAACTGCGGAAAGCTGTTTGCCATGGGGTGCCATGGCCATCTCAATGAGATGGATGAGCTGCGCAAGTTCCTCATCGTCCGCAAGCAGCAGGTGATGCAGCTCAACGCATGGGGGAAAGATGAGCCGGCGGTGTTTGCACCCCCGGCTGGATTGCTCTTCTAGCGGTCACGCTTGCGCAGGAAATAGATCCAGGGGGCACCCACCAGAGCTCCTGCGGTTCCGTTGACGATGTCGTTCATCGTGTCTCGGATCCCAGGATTCTGCCAGGAGGCACCCAGCAGCTCTTGCTCCACGGTCAGGTTGCGCTGTACGTCATTGCCCAGCAGTATGTCCCAGATGAACTCCATGATTTCCCACCCGGCGGCGCATGCCATGGAGAATGCTATTGCTGTGACGACCACCAACGCCAACGGGACTGCATCACGCCATGAATTCTTGATCTGCAATTTCCCATAGGGGAACATGACGTCTGCCCACAGCAGGGCAAGGATGGTTCCGCTGGAGAAGTGGAGCACCACGTCGTACCACCAGAAACGTTTGTACATGCCAAATTTGTTTCCTGTATAGATTGAGATGACCAGGAAGAGGATGATGGCGATCATGGTCGCGTCACCTAGGCGGAGGTCCAGCTTCCGTGCAACCAATGGGATGACGACGACCAGGACCAATGCAATGGCTGCATAAATTGCATTCCACCAACTATGGGCAATACATTGTGAAATGACGCTCACTGCCAGGTAGGCAAGTGATATGATTTGAACCCAGATGACAGCTGTAAATTTTTTCAACATATTGTGACTCCCCGCAGAGCATACATGAGCATAGTAAACAAGGCAACCTCTTGACGTACAGGGGAATTGCTGAAATCGTATGAAATACAACCAAGGAGAAAGCAATGTCGATACTTATTGCATATACCAGCAATGCTGGGAGTACCAAGCGGTACGCACAGTGGCTTGCACAGCAAGTTGGCGCAACGGCAGTTGAGTTGAAGGGAGCCTCCGCGGAAACGTTGCAGGCCGCTTCGGCAGTTGTCTACGGGGGCTGGGTCATGGCCTCTACGATTTCTGGCCTGCAGAAGTTCAACAAGCTCGGCATTGTCCCTGCCGCTATCTTTGCCGTTGGCCTTTCCGACCCTACTGCCGAGCAGGAGCAGCAACTGCGCACTGCCAACAACATAGCATCTGATATTCCCTTGTTCGTGCTGGAAGGGAGCCTGGACTATGAGCAGCTGGGGATCATGCACCGAACGATGCTGAAGATGATACGCAAGGCACTCTCCAAGAAGCCTGACCTCAATGATTCGGAGAAGATGATGTTGGGCAAGCTGGAGCGGACCCACGACTCCTGCACCCCAGAATCATTGCAGCCGCTGGTGGACCTGTTGTTGTCAAAATGATGTTTGTCGCTACGTCCTCTTCATGGGTATATTAGTTCATAGACCGTGCATCAGCACGGAATTTGATACTGGAGAGGTGAAGTATGGATCTCAAGGGTTCAAAGACTGAAGCGAATTTGAAGACGGCGTTCGCCGGGGAATCCCAGGCGTTCACAAAGTATACCTACTATAGTAGCAAGGCAAAGAAAGATGGATATGTCCAGATCGGGGACTTGTTCATGGAGACGGCGAACAACGAGCGTGAGCATGCAGAGATTTGGTTCAAGTTGCTCCATGGTGGACAGATGCCTGATACCCCGGACAACCTCAAGGATGGAATCGCCGGAGAGATCTACGAGTGGAGCGACATGTATGTCCGTTTTGCCAAGGAAGCAGAGGAAGAGGGGTTTGCTCATATCGCAGCTTTGTTCCGTGGCGTAGGTGCCATCGAGAAGACCCATGAGGCACGTTACCAGGCACTGCTGAAGGATATCAACGAAGGCGTGGTGTTCTCCCGTGATGGAGAGATGGTATGGAAGTGCAGCAATTGCGGCCATATCCATATCGGCAAGAAAGCCCCATTGGTATGCCCCGTATGTTCCCATCCGCAGGCATATTTCGAACTACAGAACTGCGTGAACTACTAATAGCAATCAATAGTGAGAAAGAACACCCCTGCAATCCATTGTGGGGGTGTCTTCGTCTTCAGGGTTGGACTTTTGATGCTTGTCGTGTCGCAATGCGTACGCTTGCTATCATGATGATGACAGTTGCAGCCAAGAGGCTTCCCAGGAGCACCAGTGTCGGGACCGATGATGCAATGCCCAGGGGCTTGATGATTGACAGCAGGGTTGCCACCAAGGTTGCTGTCCCACTGCATATGAAGCAGATGCCACCCAGCAAATGGGTTTTTCTCCACACATCGGGATTGTTGGTGACCCAGGGCAGACGGATCGCCACACCCTTCTGAGCAAAGGGTGCATGCAACAGCGTACAGCCCAATATCAACAGAGCCATCCCGATTCCCGCCTGTGCCATGGTGTCTGCTTTCAGTGGCAATCCCATGGCGTTTGCGGTGATGACCCATTGGGCTCCAATGAGCAGCAGGGTAAAGATCCACATCACCATCTGATACCACCGCGGACGCATCATGCCGTTTCCGTCAGGCTGCTCATAGGGCAGCGTGGTGAACAGCAGGATGCTCAGCAGTGGGAGAAGGCTCATCAGGAGCATCATCCATGAGGGGCGGGGTGAGCCATTACCCTCCATGACAACCGTGGGGGGCAAGAGTGGCAATATGCCTGCGGTAGCCACCAGCGAGATCCCCGCGATGGCCCACAAGAGCCATGTCCATGCACTGACATGCGTCAGTTTCGGGAGTTTCATCATGCCTGTTCCCGTTCGAAGAGGGAGTTCCCACGGACTTTGATGACGGTGCCCAGCAGTGGGAAGAGCCCTGTTGCCCAGAAACCGGCCAGCCAATAGCGGAGGAAGCCGAATGCAACCCATGGTGGAAGAATTGCCTTGGCACCCATGATCAGTAGCAGGATGATGATTCCCACCAGATACCTGACCACTCTCTTTCCTGTTGAGCCTGCGACGCTATAATGGACATATTTGCGTTCCAAGGCAAAGCCAAGGTAGCCACCTCCGGCCAATGCGCACATCTTCATCAAGTCGGTGAATGCCACGGGGTCTGCGTTGCACCATTGCAGGAGAATGACGAATACGATTCCTGCTGCTGTTGCAACTGATCCCACGATGACAGAGTAGAGCTTGGATGCACGGTCGTTGTCATAGAGCTTCCCAAACGCCTTGTAGGTGCACAGCGAGACGGTACATCCCAGGATGAGACCTCCCACAACGTCGATCGGCCAGTGGACTCCCAGGTACATGCGCGATGTTGCAACAAAGAGGATGATCAGCGCACATATGATGGAGAACCAGCGTTTGCCTGTTGCCATTGCAAGGGAGGTGTAGAAGGAAGAGGCTCCTGTGGTATGGCCACTAGGGAACGAATATCCTGTTGCCGTGGAGAGGCGTTTGCCTGCGACCTGTGGGAGAACCTGGAATGGCCGGGGTGCCCGTACTATTGCCTTGATCGTATTGGTAGCTACCAAGGCTGTGAGCAGTGTCGAGCAGATGGCAAAGCCTTTGCGTTTGTCGACGCACCACAGTATTGCTACTGCAATGGCGATGATCAGGCCGGCTTCACCCAGCAGCGAACAGAAGTTCGCAATGACGTCCAGCGCCGGGCTTGCCAGCTTCTGGAAGAATTCCATGATTGCAATCTGAATCTCCATCTCTACCTCTCAGGGCCCCCATGGGCCACCTCTGTAGTATACGGTGGAGGGTGGGAGAGTACAACAGGTTTTGGGTTGTGGTGGTGTTGTGATATGTAAAATTATATGCGGTTGATAATTAAAAAATAATTCACATTTTTGCAACAATATTTTGCAAAAGTGAGTTGACAAAAGTGCCTCATTCCATTAACTTCTCACTTGCTACGAGGGCGTAGCGAAGTTGGTTATCGCGACGGCCTGTCACGCCGTAGATCGCGGGTTCGAGTCCCGTCGCTCTCGCTAAGGACCCCATCTTGAGAAATCGAGATGGGGTCCTTCTCTATATTACTGCTCCTATCCCGTAGTTTGACTTTGCCGCCACAGGGATGTATGCTCCACGGCATAGGAGTCAATAGAATGAAGAAAATTGTACTTGTGATGTTGGCAGCAGTGTGCCTCCTTACCGGCTGTACCTCCGCAAAGACGGAGATGCGTGAGACGACGACGGAGTATTCCGTCCTGATAGACAACGCCGACCACCAGATCCCCGCTACCGTGGTAATTCCTGCTGGGGATGAGGTAGTTCCTATGGTAGTCATGCTCCATGGCACGGGTTCGTCCAAGGATGAGGCTGGCGATGCATACAAGATGCTTGCCCCCATGCTTGCAGAAGCCGGGATTGGTTCGATCAGATTCGACTTCCCCGGTTGTGGCGACAGCACTGCCGATTATGTCATCTACAGCAACACCGAAGCCATTTCTGACGTGGCTGCAGTGATGGGATACCTTGCTGGTACCAACGTGGTGGACATGGACAGGGTTGGTATCCTGGGCTGGTCACAGGGTGGTACCGATGCATTGCTTGCGGCAAGCGTGCTGGATGAGTTCAAGAGCGTCGCCACTTGGGCAGGCGCATTGGATATCGGTTCCATGGCAACTGAGCAGATGCGCAAGGATGCCAAGGAGCAGGGCTATGCTGTGTTCGTGTTCGGGTTCCGCCCCGATGCACATCTTGGCCTGAAGTGGATTGAGGAAGCCGACTCGATGGACGTGCTGGAGTATGCATCGAAGATCAAGGCACCCATTGCATCCATCCATGGGACCTTGGACGACACCGTACCCTTCAGCGACAGCGAGAAGGTGCAGGCAGTTGCACAGAACCCCAAGAGCGAACTGCTTCCCATCGAGGGAACAGACCACCTCTATGGTGTTTTCTCCGGTGACCTGACCTTCTTTGGCCAGCTTGCCGACACCACCGTCGACTGGTTCGTGCGCACCCTCTGAGAATAGGTTGTCATTCCCTGTGGCCCGGGCATATGTCCGGGCCACAGCTGTCTATGTGGATGCGGTTGTCCAATGGCAGGGAAAACAGATATCATTGGTTTGCAAGGGGTTGTCCCCCAACGGAGTTGAATATGCGGATATTGGTTGGAATGAGCGGCGGAATCGATTCTTCGGTTGTGGCTCTCCTGCTCAAGGAGCAGGGGCATGATGTAGTGGGCGTGACAATGACCATCTGGAAGGAAGACAATCCTACGGCCAAACGGCTGTTGGAGATCAATGGTGGCAACGCGCCCAAGATGAACAGCTGCTACAGCCCCGACAAACAAGAGGATATCGCCGCCACCAAGGAGATCTGCCGCAAGATTGGCATCGAGCATGTCGTGCTCGACTGCAGCGAGCTGTATGAGCGTACCGTCTTGCGCAACTTCCGTGATGAATACCTGGATGGGCGTACACCCAATCCGTGTGTCTGGTGCAATGCGCTGGTGAAGTTTGGTGCGTTGGTCGATTTTGCCCGTGAAAGCGGATTGGTGTTCGACCGGTTTGCAACGGGCCATTATGCCCAGGTGCTCTTCAATCCTGCTACTGGGCGCTATGGATTGCGCCGTCCCGTCGACCTGCCCAAGGACCAGACCTATTTCCTCTACCGCCTCAGCCAGAAGCAGCTCTCCACCGTGATGTTCCCCCTGGGGGGCATGACCAAGGAGGAGGTGCGGAAGATTGACGTTGCCCATGGCTTCCACCGCGAGGGTATGGACGAGAGCCAGGATTTCTACGGAGGTGACTACAGCGATTTGCTGGGTGTCGACTCCGAGAAGGGAAACATCGTCGATACCGAAGGCCATATGCTGGGTACCCATGAGGGGGTATGGCACTATACCATTGGCCAGCGCCGTGGGCTGGGCGTGGCCGCCAGCCGTCCTTTGTATGTCCTTGCCCTGCGTCCACAGAAGAACGAGGTGGTTGTCGGGTACGAGGAAGAGACCTACCAGCAGACGGTGCAGGCAGACCAAGTGGTGTGGGGGTCAGTCCCCTCCATTGATGCAGATAGGCGTGTCATGGCCAAGATCCGGTCAACCGGTCAGCCCAAGGAGGCAACAGCCCGTATGCTCGATGGTGGTCGCCTGGAAGTCGTGTTCGACGAGCCGGTGAAGGCTGCAACCCCAGGACAGTCGCTGGTCGTCTACGATGATGACGTGGTGCTTTGCGGAGGCATTATCGAGGCTGCTTTCTGAGAGAGAACATCCATGGTTGTTTCTTGATGCCGATTGTGGTTAAATAACAGTGTTTCCACAATTGGAAGCGGGAGGAAAAAGATGAGAGTCATAATTGAACCAGATTATCAGGATATGTCCTTGTGGGCAGCACGCTATATTGCGGATGCCATCCGCGCATACCAGCCAACGGCAGACAAGCCGTTTGTCCTGGGCCTTCCCACCGGCAGTTCCCCCCTTGGGACCTACCGTGAGCTGATCCGCCTCAACAAGGCAGGATATGTCTCCTTCAAGCATGTCGTCACGTTCAACATGGACGAATATGTGGGCATCCCCAAGGACCATCCGCAGAGCTACCATACGTTCATGTGGGACAATTTCTTCAGCCACATCGATATCCCTGCCGACCAGGTGAACATCCTCAACGGGAATGCTCCTGACCTTGAGGCAGAGTGCCGCGGATATGAACAGCGCATCGCCAAGCTAGGCGGCATTGACCTCTTCCTCGGTGGTATCGGGGCAGACGGCCACCTGGCTTTCAACGAGCCGTTCAGCTCCCTCAATTCCCAGACACGCATCAAGAGCCTGACGTTCGATACCAAGGTGATGAACAGCCGTTTCTTCGACAACGACATCAGCAAGGTTCCTTCGACAGCCCTGACTGTCGGTGTGAAGACCGTCATGGACGCAAAGACTGTCCTGATCCTCGTCAACGGCCACAACAAGGCACGTGCGCTGCGTGAGTCGGTCGAGGGTGGCGTGAGCCAGCAGTGGACCTGCAGCGCCCTGCAGCTGCATCCCAAGGCGATCATCGTATGTGACGAGCCAGCCTGTGGCGAGCTGAAGGTTGACACGTACAAGTACTTCAAGGATATCGAGGGTGCCAATCTAGCTGTTTCCGACGTATAGAGATACTGTTTAGACATCCTATATTCTCATGAAATTGCCCACGCAATGCCCCGATGCAATTCGTATTGGCCTTGCGTGGCTTTTTTTGATGTGCTGACCGATATTTTTTCTTGCTCTCTGTTCCATCCCTTGTCTATAATTATCACCAACGGCGTAGATTCCCATCAGGCGCCCCTTGGTATGAGAGTTGCTTTGTTCCTCCTTGCTGATCACGCCATATTCGTATGTGTCTCTACACTGCCCTTGTGGGCAGCTATGAAATAGAATGCTTGCAATATGCTTTTCTTCTGAGTCTGAAAGGAAGGGTATCCATGAAAATTCTCGGATGGTGCTGTGTCATTGGGGCTGTTGTGCTTGTGATCGTTGGTGCAATGGAAGGGCAAGTCACCTCTTCTAGGTCAGGTGCAGTATATTTCAGAATGTTCATTGCATTGCCGTATTTTGGTGGTGCCCTTGCGGCAACAATCTTTGGCATCATTTTCTTGTGGATGGGGTTTACCACAGACAAGCTCATGATCCTCATGCAGGCGGTACAAAAACTCTCAGCAAACGCTGCTCCCTCCAAACAGCCTGAGTCATCTCAGAAAGAGGCAGAACCTACTGAGGTTCCACCACAGCAGCCTGAAGTTGCGCCGCAGGCATAGCCTGGTGTGTCCCAGAGATTCAGGTAGGAGCCCCCTACCTGAGCCTTCCTGTGTGTGTTTTGTTTGTTTTATTATCATGTCACCAAATTTTCCATTCATTGGTGATGTTCTTCATAGGTTTGCGCATGATATAGTATCGGGTGCGAATGAGAACATGCGGTACTGGTATCCCATGGATTGAGATACCCTCTTGATGCTTGTAGCATCCGAAACAGGAGCTGTTGCCCTTGGGCAACGGTGCCGTGTCTTGTTCTGCGCGTGCACAATTGGAATCATTGTTGTGGGAGGATGAATGGATTCTGTCAAATTATCGGCCATTGAGAAATTCTTTGAGGGGAGTGGAAATTCCATCCTCATGGTTATTATTGCTTTGATCTTTGGGATAATCACCATCAAGATGCTCATGCTGCTGCTCAAGCGGCTGATGCTGATGTCCAAGCTGGACAATGCCCTGGTGAGTTTCTTCCTGACTGCTTCGCGGGTATTGCTGTATATCGTGCTGTTGCTCTACTGCCTGCAGAAGCTCAAGGTACCCCTTACCACCATGATCGCAATCCTCTCTGCCACTGGTGTTGCAATCGGTCTTGCCGTCCAGGACAGCATAGCCAACGTCGCCAATGGCCTGGTGATGATTGGGACACGCCCCTTCAAGGTCGGAGACTATGTGAAGATCGGCGACGAGGAGGGGACGATCGAAGAGTTGCGCTTGATGAACACCATTTTGTGCACGGTCGACAACCGTCGCCTGATCCTTCCCAACAAGATGGTCTTCAACTCCAGGATCCTCAACTACAACTCGAATATGTTCAGGAGACTTGACCTCCAGTTCAGCGTCGACTACGACACCGATGTGGACACTGCGCTGACTGTGATCAGGAAGTCCCTCAAGAGTTGCCAGAATGTCCTTGATTCCCCGGCTCCACAGGCCTTCTTCTGGAAGGCAGACTCCAGTTCCCTGGAGATCATGACCTGGTCATGGATTGACTCCACCAACTACTTCCCATCGTACTTTGAGATCCAGAAGACTGTGTATGATGCCCTTGCCGATGCTTCGATCACTATTCCGTTCCCACAGGTCACGTTGTCCCAGCGTGCTGTCCCTGCCAAGGACAGTACCGTGCCAAAGCCTCCAAGAGAGAAACCGACACCTGTGACAGTCGATACGACGACCAAGCCACGCAGGTACAAGGCATCCAGTGCAACTGTATCTGGCAAGGCAGCTTCTCCCAAAGTGACGGCACCTAAGCCAGCTGCTGCTCAGGCAGTGGCCAAGGAGCCGAGCCCGGCAACCCAAGAGAAGGTGGCACCAACCAAGGTTGCCCCTGCAAAGGCTGCTGCCTCGACATCCAAGGAACCGGCACCCAAGAAGAAGAGTGCCGTTGCTTCCGATAAGACAGCCGGAGGTGCAAAATGAAGAATCTGATGACTGCCATTTCCCGTTTCTTTGAGGGGCAATATTCTTCCTTTGATCCGGTTCTCGAGGCTCTCTACTTCTGGCTGATCCTGATCGGCTTCCTCTTTTTGCTGTTGTTGTTCACCGGGTGCTTTACCTCCCCGTTGAAGCTGGCTTTGATGAAGCTGCGCAAGATCAAGAGGACGGTCGCCGACCTCAATACGATCAAGCTCAATGGGGGAATCATGATGTCCACCAAGATGCGCAGGACCATGAAGCAATTGTCCGCCTCCTGCGTGAAGGTCAACCGCCTCATCCAGGCGTATCACTTCGACAACCATGAACACATGGATGTGCGCGAACTCTCATCCTATGTCGGGCGCATTGCGAACAGCGTAAAGGCGAGTTCTGCCATCGACAAGGCAGCTGACCATGACAAGGCATTGCGTGGCTTGGTGAGGAACATCGACAAACAAAGCGATGAAGCGATCAAGTTCATTGAAAACAAGCTGATGTAACCAATATGAAAGAATGGCCACCGGGACTTCCAGTGGCCATTCGTGTCTATTTGACGCCAGGAACTTCAGAGGTTGCCTTTCCCGAGAAGGCAATAGAACAGCTGGAAAACCCCTCAGATTTGATGCCCAGATGCAGGTTTTGATATGTTCCTTGTTTTGTTTCTACAACATATTTTTGTACTACATTCGTGAATATCTTCCCACTCAATAGCATAGGGGAAGTATGTCCATCTGCTTGCCCAGGTCAGCTACAGTCGAGGAACTTGGCGCATGGTCGGAGAAATCATGCCATACCAAGAAAGATAGGAAGATGTAAGGAATACCGTACAATTTTCTGTTTTGTCAAATAGTGATTAATTTATTATTTCTAATTATTTTATTTGAATAGAAACGGGATTTTGCTTCTGAAGTCAGTGGTAACGATGATATAGCCCAATGGAAAGAATGGCCACCGGGAATTCCAGTGGCCATTCGTGTCATGCGTGTTTCTTGGATGCCTCTTCCAGGCTTTTGTTCATGCTTGCCATGGGACACCCCTGCGAACAGGAGTGGGAACATCCATGGCATCCTCCACGCTTCTTGTCACGGCGAATCTTGCGCAGGACCAGTAGGCTTGCCACCACAACCACTGCGATGATCAGGATATTGGCTATGATGCTCATACTGTTGCCCCCTGTACGCTGCG
>CAYXIH010000047.1:0-17221 GCA_964465155.1 uncultured Sphaerochaeta sp. | reverse complement strand
TTTAGACAAAACAGACGATTCGATGAATAAATTACTTGACGATGCACATCTGCATGGTTACTTTAGCTATGTGCCTCCGGGATGGGGCACACGATGATTCGATGGATTCAGTATGCGGCCATTGATTGAAGGTGGCCGTTTCTCTATATCCGGGGGACTTGGTCCTTCCGGGGACCCGCCAGCGCGGCGGGAGCATAGAATAGAATGGGTATGGTAATGAGCAAGAAACAACAACAATCGGAAGAAGCAAAGGTGCAGGAGCAACAGGAGGTCGCGACGGAAGCAGCACAGGAAGCTGTGCAGGAAGTTGCCGCTGAGATTGATGGGCGCGATGCACAAATTGTTTCACTTACGGCTGAGGTTGCCGAGCTGAAGCAGAAGCTTGCCTCGCTGAACGACCAGATGCTGCGCAAGCAGGCCGATACGGACAATTACCGCAAGCGGCTTGCCCGCGACAAGGAAGAGGCCGTGCAGTATGCGAACGTGAAGCTGATCAGCGACCTGCTGCAGCCGCTTGACGACTTTGACCGTGCGATCGTGGCCGCGGAGTCCACCAAGGATTTCCAAGCCATGTATGATGGCATCGTCATGGTTCGCAAGCAGCTGTTTGGGATGCTTGAGCGCAACTGGGGCCTGAAGCAGATTGAGGCTGTTGGCAAGGAGTTTGATCCTTCCGAGCATGAAGCCTGCATGATGGTCGTCGACCCCAACGTGGAGCACGAGACGGTGCTGGATGATTTCATGAAGGGCTACAAGCTCCATGACAGAGTCATCCGTCCTGCAAAGGTGCGGGTCAGCAAGCCGGAATAACAGAAAGAACAATGACAGTGGTCATCTGTTCCTTTTGGAATTACATTGTCTAATGAAAGTGAAAGCCGGCTTGGCCGACGTTGCTTTTTGAATGTTACATAGCTCTTGAGAGGAGAAAGATAGAATGGCTAGAATAATTGGTATTGACTTAGGAACAACGAACTCCTGCGTCGCCGTCATGGAAGGCAACGAGCCGGTCGTCATCCCAAATTCAGAGGGACAGCGCACCACGCCGTCCGTAGTTGGCTTCACTGCAAAGGGTGACCGCCTTGTCGGACAGCCCGCAAAGAACCAGATCGTCACCAACGCAGAGAACACTGTGTTCTCGATCAAGCGCTTCATGGGCAGGAAGTACAAGGAAGTTCCCAGCGAACTCTCCATGATCCCATACAAGGTTGTACAGGGACCCAATGACGACATCCGCATCGACATCAGGGGCAAGGAGTATTCTCCTCAGGAGATTTCCGCAATCATCCTGCAGAAGATGAAGAAGACCGCAGAGGATTACCTTGGTGAGACCGTCAATGAGGCAGTCATCACCGTTCCCGCATATTTCAACGACGCACAGCGTCAGGCGACCAAGGATGCCGGCAAGATCGCTGGCCTCGAGGTCAAGAGAATCGTCAACGAGCCTACCGCAGCTGCACTCGCATACGGCTTTGGCAAGGACTCCAAGAAGGAAGAGAAGATCGCCGTGTACGACCTTGGCGGTGGTACATTCGATATCTCCATCCTGGAGCTTGGTGACGGCGTGTTTGAAGTAAAGTCCACCAATGGTGATACCCACCTCGGCGGCGACAACTTTGACCAGCGCATCATCGAATGGATGGTCGACGAGTTCAAGAAGTCCAACGGCATTGACCTGACCCAGGACAAGATGGCACTCCAGCGCCTGAAGGAAGCTGCAGAGAAGGCAAAGATTGAGCTGTCCAACGCTACGAGCGCTGACATCAACCTTCCCTTCATCACCGCAGACGCCTCCGGCCCGAAGCACCTGCAGATGACCCTGACCCGCGCTCGTTTCGAGCAGATGATCGCAGACCTGATCGAGCGGACCAAGACCCCATGCGTCAACGCACTGCGTGATGCTGGCCTGACCGCCGCAGACATCGACGAGGTAATCCTTGTTGGTGGCTCGACGCGTGTACCCGCCGTACAGGCAGCTGTCAAGGAACTGTTCAAGAAGGAACCCCACAAGGGTGTCAACCCCGATGAAGTCGTCGCCATGGGCGCCGCCATTCAGGGTGGTATTCTTGGTGGAGACGTCAAGGACGTCCTGCTGCTGGATGTTACCCCGCTGTCACTGGGCATCGAGACCCTCGGTGGCGTGAACACCAAGCTCATCGAGCGCAACACGACCATTCCTACCCGCAAGAGCCAGATCTTCTCGACCGCTGCCGATGGGCAGACAGCCGTGAGCATCCATGTCCTGCAGGGTGAGCGTGAGATGGCATCCCAGAACAGGACGCTGGGCAAGTTCGACTTGGTCGGCATCCCCTCCGCACCGCGTGGGGTACCTCAGATCGAAGTGACCTTCGACATCGACGCCAACGGCATTGTCCACGTTTCTGCGAAGGACCTGGGCACTGGCAAGGAGCAGAAGATTCGCATCGAGTCCTCTTCCGGCCTGTCCGAGGCTGACATCGACAAGATGGTCAGGGATGCAGAGTCCCATGCAGCGGAAGACAAGAAGGAGCGCGAGAGAATCGACGCCACCAACGAAGCTGACGGTCTGCTCTACTCGACTGAGAAGTCCCTCAAGGAGTATGGCGACAAGATTACTTCCGACGACAAGGCGAAGATCGAGAGTGCAATGGCAGACCTGAAGTCCGTCATGGCCAACACCTCCGCTTCCTCCGAGGAGATCAAGGCGAAGAGCGACGCTCTGCAGCAGTCCGCATTCAAGCTGGCCGAGGAGGTCTACAAGCAGACCGCCGCACAGCAGGGTGCACCTGAGGCAGGCCCGTCGTCCGACGATTCCAACGGCCATGATTCCGGATCTGCTTCCGGCAAGCATGGTGGTGGTGTCGAGGACGCCGACTACGAAGTCGTAGACTAGTAGTAGAAAAAAAGGTATTCTGTGACAGCTTCGCTACATACCACATCATGCTGGGCAACTCCGGCATGATGTTTGTATGTGGGGGGCAACTCACACATCTAAGGAAGTCGCACTGTGGCGAAACGGGATTACTATGAAGTACTGGGGGTCGCGAAAGGGGCCTCGAATGAAGAGATAAAGAAAGCATACCGCAAGCTTGCTATTGCAAACCATCCTGACCGGAACCCCGGCGACAAGGCCGCCGAGGAACGCTTCAAGGAGGCGACCGAGGCCTATGAGGTCCTCAGCGACGACAAGAAGCGACAGACATACGACCAGTTTGGGTTCGCGGGCATCGATGGCATGAATGGTGGAGCTCCGCATGACTATTCCAACGTCTATCGCGATTTCAGCGACATATTCGGTGGAGCTGGCGGAGGCGGTGGTTTCGGCGATTTCTTCGAGTCCTTCTTCGGCGGTGCAGCCGGTGGCATGGGTGGTGGAACCGCCAACCGTGAAGCTGGCCCGGAGGCTGGCGCCTCCCTGCGCTATGACGTCGACATCGACCTCAAGGAAGCAGTGTTCGGAACCAAGGTTGAGATTACCTATTCGCACCAGGTTGCATGTGATACCTGTGGTGGATCGGGAGCACGCGCTGGTACTGGCAAGAAGGTCTGCCCCAACTGCAATGGCACGGGACAGGTACGCCGCAACAGCGGGTTCTTCAACGTGGCAACCCCATGTCCGAACTGCAAGGGAACTGGGTATGTCATCGAAGATCCATGTCCGACTTGCCATGGCACGGGTGTCAAGCGCAAGCAGCAGAAGGTCAAGGTCACCATCCCAGTCGGAGTCGACAACGGAAGCCGTGTCGTGCTCAGTGGCATGGGTGATGCCGGACAGAACGGAGGCCCCGCAGGCGATCTGTTCATCTATGTGAACGTACGCAAGAACAAGAACTTCTCCCGCGATGGACAGGACTTGTATTGCCAGATACCAATATCGATGACCCAAGCTGCACTGGGTGCCGAGATCCTCGTACCGACGATCGACGGCAACCGGGTGAAGATGAACATCCCAGCAGGGTTCCAGACAGGCAAGTTGCTGCGCATCCGGGGCAAGGGAGTGCCAAAGCTCCGTGGTTCCGTAGACCAGCGTGGTGACATGTACGTCAAGCTGAGGCTGGAGGTGCCCAAGCATCTCAACTCCAAGGCGAAGGACCTGATGAAGCAGCTCGCTGAGGCAATGGGAGAGAACAACTCCCCAGAGCCGGAACCGTATACCGAATAATTGGTTGATTGATACCGTGAAATGGAGGCTTGTGCCTCCATTTCGCGTCTCTAGGAGGAAGGATGCACAAGAGGATCCTACCAAGATGGTTGCTGGCATGCTTGGTGATATGTTTGTTCACGATGCCATCCATTACAGCAAAATATAGTGTCAAGGCTACATATGAGCCCCGCTTCGAATGGGTGCGCAAGAATTTTGCCAACGTAGGGACCTATTGGGGTGCCAAGATGATGACCATCACAGTCACCCGCAGCGGGAGCGACAAGAAGCCGCTGCTGATGGCCACCGGGTACAACTGGAATCCCCAGGTCACGTTCTCGGCAAATTCAGATGGCTCAAATGACGTGGTCCGCTCGAACTGCGGCTTCTATATGTACCAGGATAGTTCCTATATCTTTTCGTTCAGCCCACGCCCGCAGATGGGCATCTTCAGCGTCGATTTGCCCCTTGGGACAACTACCTATGAAGTGTGGGTCATCCTCTTTGACTATGGGTGGGGTTCCCAGTGGATACCCGGGGGGTTGCCATTGCCTCCTGCGCTGTTCACCGAATATCCCTATATGGTTTTCAACCAGGTACCGAAGCTTGCCTTTTCGGATTTCAACGGCAACGGGCTGTGGGATGGGATCCAGCTGGTGGATGGGAGCATTGGTACCCTCCCAGTCTCGGGCATAGCCCCAGGTGGTGGGGTGGACCTCGTGCCTGGCGGTTCCGATACCCCGGTGGACTCGGGCAACGGCAGTGGCAGCCAACAACCGGCAGTATGGGAATATGGGGTGGTCAACCCAGAGGACGTGGTGGACATCAGGGACCTGGCAGCTGGCAACACGATTACTGTCGGCACCCTCTATGCCCGCTATCTCAGTGGCAAGCAATCACCATCACCCTCCGTGCAGGTCAGGTTCTTCCCCGAGGACTTCTACTTCTTTCCTTCGGGCAATGCAGACAGCCGGACCAATCCTGCGTTTGCCTATGACTTGATGTGGAATGGGGAGTTGGTGAACGTGCAGACTCCCAGCCATGTTTGGGGGGAACTTTCGCAGGCCATGACCAACCTGAGCCCAGTCACGATCCGGTACAGCAGGATGGTGGACAACAAGTTTGCCAGCCCGCTGTCGTTGCCTGCACAGACGTATGAGACGAATGTACGCATAGAATTCGTAACTGGTGAGTAATGGACTGTGACGTGTGGCTTTATTGTATGTATCTTAGAGTGAGGAGCCTCCAACCTTGACAGGGGTGGGAGGTTTGTATAGGGTGTGGTGTCGGACCGGCGCCATGGTCCCGGAGGAAGGAACAGATGGGTGAGAAAGTATTTGGATTTCATGCAATAGAAGAGGCGATCAAGCTCGCACCAGCGGGGTCGACCCTCTATCTGTGCCGTGGCACCGGGGAGAAGACCCAAGCGCTGGAGCAGATGGCCCGTGCGACAGGCAAAGTCGCCGTGAAGAAGATCGCAATGGTCGAGATGGACCGCATGGTCCCGGGAACCGACCACCGGGGTGCCGTGCTGGATCTGGGAGGGGCTCGCAAGGGTGGGTCGCGCATCCAGGCTGTCGGGGTCAAGGAGTTCTGCAAGAGCCTTGAGCCGGAACAGGGTGCATTGGTCGTGGTGCTGGACGGCATCACCGACCCGCACAACCTTGGGGCAATCCTGCGCAGCTGCGACCAGTTCGGAGTTGGCTTGGTCGTCATCCCCGAGCGGCGGAGCGTCCAGGCAAACGAAACCGTCACCAAAGTCTCCAGCGGAGCTGCACAGTATGTGCCGAT
Source organism: uncultured Sphaerochaeta sp. (assembly GCA_964465155.1). GTDB lineage: Bacteria > Spirochaetota > Spirochaetia > Sphaerochaetales > Sphaerochaetaceae > Spiro-02. The sequence continues at coordinate 11,313 of CAYXIH010000047.1, read as the reverse complement.
GGCCGTGGTGACGAACCTTGCCCGCGAGCTGCAGATCCTCAAGGAGAACGGCTTCTGGGTCTATGGTGCCGACATGAACGGCGATCCGGTCATGGACACCAAGTTCACCCCGCGCACCGTGCTGGTCATGGGAAGCGAAGGGGATGGCATGTCCCGTATCGTCCGTGAGGGATGCGACCATATCGTCTCCATCCCGATGGAGGGGCATATCGACTCCCTCAACGTCTCGGTCGCAACGGGGATCATGCTGTATGAGATCAAACGGCAGATGCGCTCCATTGCCGCGAAATAACTCAAATTTCCAACAACAACCGTCTGTTCTTCATCGTCCAGACGGTTTTTTTGTTATTGTCGCCCTTTCCAATGCATGTTAATTGTATAATTATGTCGAATTTTGAATTTTTTCTTGAATACCACCCGACAAATGCGTATGATGAATCATCACACAAAAACGTAGGAGAGAGGTATTTCTATGAAAAAGACTCTGACTCTGTTCGCAGCTCTGTTGCTTGTCGCTGGCGCTTTGTTCGCCCAGGGCAACAAGGAAGCAGCACCGGCCGCCAATGGCCCAGCATTCCATGTCGGTATTGTTACTGGTACCGTCTCCCAGTCCGAAGACGACCTCCGTGGCGCAGAGCGCCTGATCGAAGAATACGGCTCGGTAGCAAACGGCGGCATCATCCAGCACGTTACCTATCCTGACAACTTCATGGATGAGGCTGAGACCACCATTTCCGTCATTGCAGGCCTTGCAGACGACCCCCTGATGAAGGCTGTCATCGTCAACCAGGCTGTCCCCGGCACCACCGAGGCTTTCCGCCGCATCAAAGAGAAGCGCTCCGATGTCATCTGCATCGCAGGTGAAGCACACGAGGACCCGGGTGTCATCCAGTCCACTGCCGACCTCGCCGTGAACAACGACTTCGTTGCACGTGGCTACCTGATCATCAACACCGCCCATGAGCTCGGATGCGATACCTTCGTACACGTCTCCTTCCCCCGCCACATGAGCTATGAGACCATGAGTCGCCGCGTCGCAATCATGCGCGCAACTTGTGAAGAACTCGGCATGAAGTTCGTCCTTGAGACCGCTCCGGACCCGACCAGCGACGTCGGCGTTGCAGGTGCCCAGCAGTACATCCTCGAGAAGCTCCCAGCTTGGATCGAGAAGTACGGCAAGAACTCCGCATTCTTCTGCACCAACGATGCTCATACCGAACCCCTGCTCAAGCAGCTGCTGACCTATGGTGGCTACTTCATCGAAGCTGACCTTCCTTCCCCGCTGATGGGCTATCCTGGCGCACTGGGCATCGACTTGTCCGCTGAAGCCGGCGACTTCCCCGCCATCCTCAAGAAGGTCGAGTCCGCAGTACATGACAAGGGCGGCGATGGCCGCTTCGGTACCTGGGCATTCTCCTATGGCTACACCACCACCGCCGGCTTGGGCCAGCACGCGATCAACGTCCTCAACGGCGAGAGCGAGCTGCTGAAGCTGTCCGACCTGATGAAGGCCTACGGCAAGTTCACCCCCGGTGCCAAGTGGAATGGTTCCTTCTACACCGACGTGGCAACTGGCGTCCGCGCCAAGAACCATGTCCTGATCTACCAGGATACCTACATCATGGGCAAGGGCTTCATGGGCACTCCCGAGATCACAGTACCCGAGAAGTATTTCTACCTGAAATAGTCATTAGTTCAAATTCCGTCCACATGGGGAGAGGTAGACTCTCCCCATGTTGTCTGTTTCCTGATGGTCCCAAACCTTTTTTGCCGGACAACATTACAGACAAGATTTGGAACCATGAGAAGAAGGAACATAACGCACATGATACAAAATGCACCCCCATTGCTAGAGATGCGGAACATCAGCAAGGACTTCTTTGGAAACAAGGTCCTGGTAGATGTGAATCTCTCGCTCCGTCCAGGTGAGATATTGGGCTTGGTCGGAGAAAATGGTGCTGGAAAGAGCACCCTCATGAAGATTTTGTTTGGCATGGACGTGATCCATGCCACTGGTGGTTTTGGAGGACAGGTCCTCATCGATGGAAAAGAAGTCCATTACAAGACCCCGTTCGATGCCCTTGCCGATGGAATCGGCATGGTCCACCAAGAGTTTTCCCTGCTGCCCGATTTTACTGCGACCGAGAACATTGTCCTCAACCGCGAGCCGGTCAAGCCCAACGTAGTCGCAGATGTATTCGGTGACCGCCTGGAGACATTGGACCGGACTGCCATGCATGAGCAGGCTGTCGCAGCAATCGGCAAGCTGGGAGTCCCCCTTGATCCTGACATGGTCGTCGCACAGATGCCCGTGGGGCACAAACAGTTCACCGAGATTGCACGTGAGCTGAACAAGCCGGCGATCCGCCTGCTGGTGTTGGATGAACCGACGGCCGTATTGACCGAGCAGGAGGCCGACTCGCTGCTGACTGCGATCAGGCACCTCTCGGAAGAGGGAATCGCCGTCATCTTCATCAGCCACCGCCTGCAGGAGATCGTAGACGTATGCGACACCCTGTTGGTGATGCGCGACGGCATGATCATCAAGGACGTCCCCGCCAAGGAGGCGAACGTCCACAAGATAGCACAGTGGATGGTTGGCCGTGAGGTAGCCGTCAACAAGGCTCACAGGTCGTATGTGGGCGATCCCAACGACATCATCCTCAAGCTGGACCACCTGTGGGTGGACATGCCCGGTGAGACTGTCCGTGACGTATCACTGGAAGTCCGCCGTGGTGAGATCCTCGGTATCGGTGGACTGGCCGGGCAGGGGAAGCTGGGCATCCCAAACGGTGCCATGGGGCTTTTCCCTGCTGGTGGTGGCGTGCTGTTCGAGGGAGCTTCGATTCCCCTCAACCATCCCCGCAACTTCCTCGACGCAGGGCTTGCCTTCGTCTCGGAGGACCGGCGTGGGGTAGGACTGCTCCTGGACGAATCGCTGGAGTGGAACATTACCTTCACGGCAATGCAGGTCCAGGACAAGTTCCTCCACAAGTATCTGGGGGGCTTGGTCAAGTGGCGCAACCAGCGTGAGATCGAGGAAGTGACCAACCAGTATATCCAGCAGTTGGAGATCCGGTGTACCTCATCACGCCAAAAGGCACGGGAGCTCTCGGGGGGAAACCAGCAGAAGGTCTGCCTGGCAAAGGCATTCGCCGTATCACCAAAGCTGCTGTTCGTCTCCGAGCCAACTCGGGGCATCGACATTGGTGCCAAGGGTCTGGTGCTCCAGGCATTGCGGGAATACAACGAGCAGGCTGGCACGACGATCGTGATGATCTCCTCCGAGTTGGAGGAACTGCGGTCGGTCTGTGACCGTATCGCCATTGTTTCCGATGGAAAGGTTGCGGGCATCCTCCCCGCCACCGAAGATTCTGCCAAGTTCGGATTGCTGATGCTTGGTACTGCTGCAACAGAGGATGCGGCTACGGGAGCTGACGCATGAAGACCAAGATAGAAGAATTCATCCATTCGTTCGGATGGCCACGCATCATCATTGCATTGTTCCTGTTGGTGCTGTTTATCGTAGCGCCGATGGTGCAGGTAAACTTCAGCACCTCCCTCAGCGACACACTGATCCGCTTTGGCATGAACAGCGTGCTGGTGTTGGCCATGGTGCCAATGATCCACTCGGGATGTGGCCTCAACTTCGGATTGCCACTGGGCATCATCGCAGGGCTGCTGGGAGGCACGCTGTCGATGCAGTGCAACTTCACCGGCGCAACCTCCTTCTTCATGGCCATTGTCCTTGCGACTCCGTTCGCCGTCCTCTTCGGATGGGCATACGGTGCATTGCTGAACAAGGTCAAGGGTGGTGAGATGATGATCGCGACGTATGTCGGGTTCTCGTCGGTAGCGTTCATGTGCATGATGTGGCTGCTGCTGCCCTTCACCAACCCCACCATGGTCTGGGGGTATACCGGCCGCGGCCTGCGTACCACAATCTCTACCGAGGGGTACTACTACCATGTCCTCAATGACTTCCTGCAGATCAAGATCGGCAGCCACCTGGTCATCCCAACGGGCATGATCCTCTTCTTTGCCCTGCTTGCCTTGTGCATGTGGGCATTCTTGAGGACCAAGTCCGGAACTGCCATGACGGCCGTCGGGTCGAACCCGATGTTTGCCCGCGCCAGCGGAATCAACATCGACAAGGTCCGTATCCTCAGCGTCATCATGAGCACCTGGCTCGGTGCTGTGGGCATCCTGGTCTACCAGCAGAGCTTTGGATTCATCCAGTTGTACATGGGGCCATTCTACATGGCGTTGCCTGCCGTCTCCGCGATCCTCATCGGTGGTGCATCGGTGAACAAGGCAACGATAGCGAACGTCATCATCGGGACATTCCTCTTCCAGGGAATCCTGACGATGACTCCGTCGGTGATGAACTCGATCATCCACACCGATATGTCCGAGGTCATCAGGATCATCGTCTCCAACGGCATGATCTTGTACGCCCTGACCCGTAAATCGGAGGCAACCAGATGAACAACAACCTTACAGAGACCAAGTGGCAGAAGTGCGTGAGGTTCCTGGGGAACAACACGGTGCCCGTGATGTTCCTCATCATCTGTGCATTCGGAATCCCGTTGTCGGGATACAGCGCCTCCTACCTCGCACAGGAGGTAGTGGTACGCATCTCCAGGAACTCCTTCCTGATCATCTCCCTGCTGATTCCCATCATGGCCGGCATGGGGCTGAACTTCGGCATGACCCTCGGTGCAATGGCTGGCCAGATTGGCCTGATCCTCATCACCGACTGGGGCATTGGCGGAATCCCGGGCATGGTGCTGGCGATGATCATCTCCACTCCGCTGTCGATGCTGCTGGGCTGGTGGTGTGGCAAGATCCTCAACATGGCCAAAGGCCGTGAGATGGTCACATCCTATATCATCGGCTTCTTCATGAACGGCGTGTACCAGCTGCTGGTCCTCTACGGGATGGGAAGGATCTTCCCCGTCAAGAGCAGTGCACTGCTGCTTCCCCGTGGCTATGGTATCCGCAACACGGTGAACCTCATCAGCATCCGCAAGAGCCTGGATGACCTGCTTGCGATCAAGATATTCGGCATCCAGCTTCCTATCGCCACCTTCCTGATCATCGCACTGCTGTGCGTGTTCGTGGTGTGGTTCAGGAAGACCAAGCTGGGCCAGGACATGCTCGCAGTAGGCCAGGACATGGAAGTGGCACGTGATGCCGGCATCCGGGTCGAGCATACCCGAATAGTCTCCATCGTCATGTCCACCGTGCTCGCCGGCTATGGCATGATCATCTACCTCTCCAACATTGGAACGCTGAATACCTACAACTCCCACTCGCAGATCGGCATGTTCTCCATCGCCGCACTGCTCGTAGGTGGTGCCTCGGTCTCCAAGGCCTCGATAGGAAACGTCTTCTTGGGCGTGACGCTGTTCCACCTGATGTTCATCGTCTCCCCCATGGCGGGAAAGAACCTCATCGGTCAGGCCCAGCTGGGTGAATACTTCCGAGTGTTCGTCTCCTACGCGGTCATTACATTGGCACTGGTGCTCTATGAAGTACGCAAGCGCCGCGACAAGGCACGCGCAGGCCGTGCATTGGCTGCACTGCAGACCACCGAGGAGGCGTAAGAGATGGCACGCATTGAAGGAAAGAAACGCCTCTTGCTGAGGCTTGGGGTGGTGGTTGCCATCCTGCTCATAGCGGTCTGGATGTTCTTCATCGGCAAGATGCACACCATCTTGCTGGACAACAAGACCCTTGAGGCGGGTGGCCAGACCTACAAGGCCTTCCAGATCGTCGAGGTACAGGTGGACAAGACCGGCTTCATGGAACTTGCGGCTCGTGACCGCGACAAGGTCACCGTCAAGGGCCAGGGCCATAAGGTCACCGTCCGCTACATGGACGAGTATTACGAGGACATCGAGAAGACGTGGAAGTTCAGCGTCCCATTGGGAAGCGAGATGATGCTCCTCTCGATCCCTGCGTTGGTAGGTGGTGCTCCAGAAGAAGTCTGGCTCACTCCCTTTACCGCTCCCACCTTCACAACGGATGTCCCCGTCGAGGAGGCAATACAATCAAGCGAGGATGCCTCGTTGCTGGGAGAATTCTAGAACTTTGATGATGCCGTCCGGAATTTGGACGGCATCATTGTCTTCACATTGCTAATATTTTGTACGGATACTATGCTTTTCAAGAGAATATTTCTATCTTCAGAGTGATAATCCTGTATTGGAGGAGTTTGTGCCGCACAGAAAATACATCTTGCTGCTCATTGTGTTGGTATTCATTGTAGTCTCTCCGTTGGTTGGCGCAGATCCATATGCGAATAGACAGAAGATATATCCTGTCGATTCCTTGGTCTACCGCAATATCTCTCTGTTGTATACAGGCATGGGAATCGTGCAGCCGTCCACCACTGGTCCTTGGAGTGGCGACGAACTGCTGCGCATGCTGCAGTTCATCCCCTACGACCAGCTGGACGCCGGACAACGGCTGTTGTACGACGCAACCTATACCGAACTGTGCAAGCAGCCAAAGATCAAGACGGAGGGGACGTTCGGCTTGTCCCCATGGATCAAGATCATCCCGGAGATCTATTACCACAGCAACAACGTCTTCGATACTGAATCAGATTGGTCGTATGGCTTCAACGACCGCAATCCATTCCTTGAATTTGATTTCGAGGGCTGGGCAACACCCTATTTCTACGGTTATGTCGACCTCTCCCTGGGCTTGACCCGGTATCACAAGTCAGACTCTCCCGTCTCCTTGGAGAATACTCCCGAAGCCTTCTATCAGCAGACATTTTGTTCAAACATCCCGATGCTGGGCATTGCCTCCCTGGGTGAACTCAGCATGAACATGCCCTACCGGGCCTTCATTGCCGCAGGAGGCAGCCATTGGAGCCTGCAAGTCGGACGCGACCAATTGTCATGGGGAATGGGGGAGTCGGGGAACCTGGTCCTGTCGGACAACGTCCCGGTGCAGTCCTTCGGCAGGTTCACAGCATACAACAACTCCTTCAAGTATACCTTCGTTGCATCGTTCTTCCCCCACCCGGTGAACTATACGTTGCCCGATACCGATGACCAGGCGGTCATCGATGCATTCATCGCCAGCCACCTGCATGACCCCAATTACCAGATGCAGGGTCTGAGCATGTTCATGGGACATCGGTTTGAGATCCGGTTGTTCGAACAACACCTGATGGTCGCACTCAGCGAGACGATCATGTACCAGAGCGTGGACGGGTACTTTGACCTGCAGGTGCTCAACCCCCTGATGCTGTTCCACAACCTCTACATCCGGGGTAATGCCAACTCGCTGCTGAGCCTGGAACTAGACTTTGCCCCGTGCACCGGCTTGAACGTATATGCCCAGTTCGTCATGGACGACCTGGCGGTGGGAAGCGAGCCGACCAGTGGCAAGGACGCCAATCCCAATGCTATCGGAGGGATGGTAGGGGCCAAGTTCTCCGTCCCCTTTGAGAAAGGGACGTTCTTTGGCTCGTTGGAAGGTGTCTACACCGACCCCTACCTCTACAAGCGTGACGGCAATGTCGACTACATCGTGGCATGGCGCGAGAGCAACAATACGGCAGGGAACATCAACGGGACGGGGATCAAATACCACAAGTATTACCTTGGATACAAATATGGCGGGGATTCGATCGTTGCCAACCTCAACCTCGGGTTCACCGATCCCACCCGCTATACCGTATCGCTGCACAACCAGTTGCGCTTCAAGGGCCTGGTGGGGATCGATACCCCATGGTCAACCTATTCGGACATGGTTCCACCCATGGCACCCTCCACGACCATTGAGATCGGGGACAAGACCATCAGCGGACCGGTGGAGGTCACCCTGGTCGTCGAGCCTTCGTTCTCCCTGCAGTTTGGATATGGTCTCTCATGCAGGGGAAGGTTCTCGTTCATCACCCAGTGGCACCGCAACCACGCATCCTACAACGGGGCTTTGTTCGACTTCCAGATGGCATTGTCACTCAAGTACGAGCTGTAGTATCCACACAGCTCCATAAGAAAGAGAAACGGCGTCATATGCATCTGCACATGACGCCGTTGCCGTTGTAGGGTATGTATCAGACGGGATAGCCGAGCATTGCAGGCAAGCCTAGGGAAATGACGGGGATGAAGGTGACCATCAGCAGGCCGACGATCATGGCGGCATACATGGGGAGCATGGCCTTGACAACACGTTCCACGGGCAGCTTTCCGATGCTGCAGCCGACGAACAGTGCAGATCCTACTGGAGGCGTGCAGAGCCCGATCGCAAGGTTGAAGATCAGCATGACGCCGAACTGCACCGGGCTCATTCCAAAGGACTTGACCACGGGGATGAGGATCGGGGTGACGATCAGGATCAGCGGTGCCATGTCCATGATGCAGCCCAACAGCAGCAGCATGATGTTGATCAGCAGGAAGATGACGATCTTGCTGCTGGAGATGCCCATCAGGAACTGTGTGATCAGCGTCGGGACACGCAGCATTGCCAGCAGGTAGCCGAAGGCACCGGCTGCCGCAATGAGCGAGAAGACCATTGCCAGCGTCTTGACGGTGTTCATCAGCAGCTTGCCCATCATCTTGATCTTCAGTTCCTTGTAGATGAAGACGGAGACGATGAATGCATAGATACATGCAATTGCGGCGGACTCGGTAGCAGTGAAGAAACCGAATGTGACACCGACGAGGATGATGACCGCGGTGAACAGTGCCAGGATAGCATCCCAGAGGATCTTCACAGCCTTCTTGAACGGGATCTTGTCACCCTTGGGGTAGTTGCGGATCTTGGCCATGATGAAGCAGACCAACAGCAGCAATACTCCACAGAGGATGCCAGGCAGCAGCCCTGCCATGAACAGTGCACCGACCGATACGCCACCAGCTGCAACGGAGTAGATGATCATGTTGTGGCTTGGTGGAATGAGGACACCCTGGCAGGAGGAAGTAACGGTGATGGCGACCGTGAACTCCGGGTCATAGCCCGCCTTCTCCATCATGGGGATCTCGATGGAACCCAATGATGAGACGTCAGCGACGGCTGAGCCAGAGAGGTGGCCAAAGAACATCGAGCCCAGGACGTTCACATAGGCAAATCCGCCTTGGAAGCGGCCTACCAGGGCATTCGCACAATCCAACAAGCGGTTGGAGATGCCTCCGGCACCCATGATCTCACCGGCAAGGATGAAGAAGGGGATCGCCATCAGCGAGAAGCTGTTGATCGCCTTGCCCATCTGCTGGATGAACGCCATGAGGGGGATTCCCATGTAGAAGAGGGTAATGCAGGAAGAGACAGCCAAGGCGAACACGACAGGCATCCTGCAGATGATGAATACGATAAACGTACCGAACAATAGCCAGATGGCAATGGATTGGTCAAACATTAGGCTACCTCCTTTCCTTCTTCAATCTCAATGTGCCTGAACTTGTCGAGCCCAAACAGGCTGAGCATGGTGAAGTAGATGATGAAGACGCCGCTGACAGGCATCATGATATACAGGATGCCTGCGGGCCACTGGGTGGCGGGCAGCGTGGAGCTCATGGTGGAGGCAACCAGGCGTGAGCCATAGATGACCAGGACGAACCCGAAGAACATGGTTGCAATCGTATTGACCTTGCTCACCACGAACTGGACCTTCTTGGGGAACTTGTTGAAGAACATCAGGATTGCGATGTGGAGGTCTTTCTCGACTCCGATCGCCATGGAGATGAAGGCCATCCAGACCATCAGCAGCAGGGACACTTCCTCCGACCAGCGGATGCTGGTGTTGAGGATCTTCCTACTGAATACCTGGGCACTGACGATGAACACGATGACGAGCAGGACCGCTTTCGCATATTCCAGCAAGATACGGTAGACAATGTCAAAGACATAGGTGATGCAACTGAGAATCCGAGCTGGTAGCTTCATTTCCGGATCGTACATCGGTGGGAGCTTTGCCATACAACCCCTCCTTGTGAGGTGTGTGAATATAGGTAGGGACTGGGTACAGAGCACCCAGTTCCTCATGAGAACGAAATAAAGATTATTCTGCCGGTTGGATCCCTGTGTGGGCATCTACAAGTCCGGGAGCAACCGGTGTGCAGGGGAGACACACAGTATCCCCGACGGTCTGCTTGGACCGAGACATGGCGTTGTTGGAGTGTTGGTTCTCGGAGAAGCGGAGCAACAAGCCCTCCGGGGTGCCGTTGGAGAAAGCAACGGTACAACATGTGAGCATCATACAGAGCAGGACGATAGTTCGTTTCATAACAAACTCCTCTACCGTGACAAGACACATATAGGGGCACAAACCCCCACCTCATACGCGTGCAGTATAGGCTTGGAAGGATGTTCTACCTAGTAGGATAATTTGGAGTTGCGAATGTTTGTTGTCAGGAAAGTCCAGATGTACGGGCCAGTTGTTTGCACGGGTGCATGATAGTCGCCAAGGGACCAATCGGTCTTCCCGAGTGAAGAGATGCAACCCAAGCTACATTTCCACTATATTTGGATTTGCACTGGTGATGCACAATATGTTGGGAATTTGATATACCATGTGGAGATACAAAAAATCCCCCATTTCTGGGGGACCTGTAATTAGTTCTCGAAGAACCGGTTGCCGATGTCCTTGCGGTACCAAGATCCAGCGAAGGAGATATGGTCCACCGAGTCGTAGGCTTTCCTGTTGGCCATGATGATGTTCTCGTCGATTCCTACGATCGTCATGCAACGGCCACCGCTGGTGATGATCTTCCCGTCATCCTCGATGACTGCACCGAAGAACAGCAGCGGGCAGTTGTCCAGCAGGTTGTCCTTCAGGGCGGCAGGGATTGGCTTGACCTGCTTGCCGATCTGCGGCTTCTCAGGATACCCCTTGCTTGCGATTACGACGGCGACGGCGGAGGAGGTGGAAGTCTCCAGGGTGAAATCACAGAGGGTGTCCTCGTTCATTGCTTCCAGGATGTCGACGATGTCGCTCTTGATCAGGGGGATGATGGCCTGTGCGGCGGGATCATTGAACCTGACGTGGTAGTCGACCAATATAGGGCCATTGTTGGTGAGGATCAGGGAGAACGTCAGCACTCCCTTGTAGGCCATCCGCTCAGCCTTGAGGCCAAAGAGGGTCGGCCTGATGATGTATTCGAGGATCTGCTGCTTGAGCTCCGGCTTGAGGGGAACGGGGGAGATGGAGCCCATACCACCGGTGGGAAGGCCTTCCTCGGTCTCCTCGGCCTTCATGTAGTCGCTACAGGAGGGCAGGGCAAGGTAGCCGTTGTTGTCGACCAGCAATGTGATGGTCACGGGAAGTCCCATCAGGTGTTCCTCCACGAT
>CAYXIH010000046.1:0-17619 GCA_964465155.1 uncultured Sphaerochaeta sp. | reverse complement strand
ACAGCCGGCTGAGCATATCAGTGCAAATGTCTTGCTGGATAGTCCCACTGACCGTATATTGATACTACCAAGTGTGGAGGCGTACATGGACAAGCTCATCACAGTTCAGATCGAAGAAACATCATATACCATTGCATTGGGAAGTACGGTGGCACAAGCATTGCAGTTGGCCAATCTCACTTCCTCCAGCCAATATTCCTATGCACAGGACCCTATCGTCGGTGCCATGGTCAATGACGACCTGCAACCCCTCTCCTCATACCTGATGTGCAGCTCCAAGATTACAATGGTGCGCCTGTTCTCCGACCTTGGAAAAAGGATGTACCGCCATAGCCTGTGCTACCTGCTAGGATGCGCTGTTCAGCAACTCTTCCCCAAGCGGCACCTGGTGATCGGGCACTCCCTCGGAGATGGCTACTACTACTCCTTCGATGACCAATATGTACTGACGCCGTCCGATATCGACGCAATTGCGGAGAAGATGCACACGATCGTACAGCAGTCCCATGGGATCGACCGCATCCAGCTACCCTACCAGCAGGCGGTGGACTACTTCCGTTCACGCCATGCAGACGAGACTGTCTCCCTCCTGGCATACCGCAATGAGCCGGTAGTGAACCTCTACCAGATGGATGGCTACATGGACGTCACCTACGAGCCGCTGGTTCCAAATACCGCCATCATGACGGTATGGGAGCTCCGACCCTATGATGAGCGGGGGATGCTGCTGCGCTATCCGCGCTCATTCGACTTCACCGCCCTTGCACCATGGAAGGACAACCCGCTGCTCTATTCAGTATTCAAGGAGTACAAGGAATGGGGACGCATCTTGGATGCCTCATCGGTGGGGAGCGTCAATGAAATCTGTGCACGCGGTGAGATCCAGTCGTTCATCAGGATGGTGGAGGCCCTGCAAGCCAAGAAGATATCCCACATTGCTGACATGATCGTCGGTGACCACAACATCCGTGTCGTATTCATCGCTGGCCCCTCTTCTTCGGGCAAGACCACGTTTGCCCAAAAGCTGTGCATCCAGCTGCAGGTATTGGGATACACCCCGATCAAGATCTCCTTGGACAACTACTACAAGACCAAGGAGTATATCCCACTCGATGAGCAGGGAGAGCGGGACTATGAGGCATTGGAGGCACTGGATACGGCCCAGTTCCAAGACGACTTGGCCCGGCTGTACGACGGTGAGGCTGTGAACCTCCACAACTTCGACTTCAAGCAGAACAAGCGTATCCCATCCGACCATGAGACGGTGCTCAACCGCCACGCGATCCTCGTGATCGAGGGGATCCACGGGCTCAACCCCAACCTCGTCCCCCAGATTGATCCTGACAGCACCTTCCGCATCTATATCTCGGCCCTGACACAGATGAACCTCGACGACCACAACCGCATCAGCACCACCGACAACCGTATCCTCCGCAGGATCGTGCGGGACAACCGCACCCGGGGCGTCAGTGCCGATACGACCTTGGCGATGTGGTCGTCGGTACAACGTGGGGAGAACCTGCACATCTTCCCATACCAGAACAATGCCGATGTGATGCTCAACTCTGCTCTGGACTATGAGCTGGGGGTCCTGGCTCCGTTTGCCCAACCGCTGCTGCGGGGGGTCAAGCCCTCCTCAGGAAAGGCCTATCCCATGGCGCGCAGGTTGCTTGCGTTCCTGGACAACATCTATCCCATCCCCGAGGGGGAGGTTCCACCAGAATCCCTCCTGCGCGAGTTCATTGGGGGAAGCATCTTCGAATCGGTATAGCTGCATATACACAGCACATGAGTTGTATATACCTCCGCCCATCTTCCGTCAGTATGTTTGCAACAGGGACAGAAGAAACCAGGAGGAATAACCATGTATTACAGCAATGGCAACTATGAAGCATTCGCACGGGCCAAGAAGCCTGCGGACGTAGAGAAGAAGTCTGCGTATATTGTCGGGGCAGGCCTTGCAGCCTTGTCCACGGCATGTTTCCTCATCCGTGACGGACAGATGGAAGGATCGAAGATCCATATTTTCGAAGAGACAGACGAGGCTGGTGGTGCCTTGGACGGCAACAAGGAGCCCGTGGGCTACAGCATGCGCGGTGGCCGTGAGATGGAGAACCATTTCGAGTGCCTGTGGGACCTGTTCCGCTCGATCCCCTCGTTGGAGCACCCCGACTACTCTGTCTTGGATGAATTCTACTGGCTCAACAAGGAAGACCCCAACTTCTCCTTGGAGCGTGCTACGGTCAAGTGTGGCCAGGATGCCCATACAGATGGGAAATTTGGCCTTTCCGACAAGGCGGCCATGGAGATCATGAAGCTGTTCCTTGCCACCGACGAAGAGCTCTATGACAAGACCATCGAGCAGGTATTCGACCAAGAGGTGCTGGGATCGAACTTCTGGATGTATTGGCGCACCATGTTCGCATTCGAGAACTGGCACAGCGCCTTGGAGATGAAGCGCTACATCCAGCGCTTCATCCACCACATCGGTGGCCTGCCCGACTTCTCGGCGCTGAAGTTCACCAAGTTCAACCAGTATGAGTCGCTGGTAAAGCCGATGCTCGCATACCTCAAGGGGCATGGGGTGGTAGTCCACTTCAACTGCCGTGTCACCAATGTGGTGTTCGACCTCTCCGGTGGCAAGAAAGTCGCGACCAAGCTCGAGTATACGGAGAAAGGAGAGCCCAAGTCGATCGACCTGACGATCAACGACCTGGTGTTCGTCACCAACGGCAGCTGCACGGAGAATTCCTCCCTCGGCGGGCCGAATGAGGTGCCGGTGCTCAATACCACACCCGGTGGTTGCTGGACGCTGTGGAAGAACATCGCCAAGCAAGATCCTGCCTTTGGGCGCCCTGACAAATTCTGCTCCGACATCACCAAGACATCTTGGGAGTCGGCTACCGTCACCACGCTGGACGACAAGATTCCTGCCTACATCGAGAAGATCTGCAAACGTGACCCGTTCAGTGGCAAGACCGTCACCGGTGGCATCGTCACCGCCATGGACAGCAGCTGGCTGATGTCCTGGACCGTCAACCGCCAGCCCCAGTTCAAGGGGCAGAGCAAGAAGCAGACCTGCGTATGGGTCTACGGCCTGTTCAACGACAAGCCCGGCGACTACATCAAGAAGAACATGCAGGACTGCACGGGCATAGAGATCACCGAGGAGTGGCTCTATCAGATCGGCGTGCCTACCGACCAGATCCACGACCTCGCCACGAACAGTGCCATCTGCATCCCTGCCAAGATGCCGTACATCACGGCGTTCTTCATGCCCAGGACCGCAGGTGACCGCCCGCTGGTCGTCCCCGATGGCAGCGTGAACTTTGCATTCATCGGACAGTTCTGCGAAACCCCGAGGGACTGCGTGTTCACCACCGAGTACTCGGTGCGCACCGCCATGGAGGCTGTGTATACCCTTCTGAACGTTGACCGTGGAGTGCCGGAGGTGTTTGACTCGTGCTTCGATATCCGTTGCCTGCTTGCAGCATCGGTGAGGCTGCTGGATGGCAGGAAGCCGATCGACATGAAGCTTCCGTTCTTCATCAACATCGTGGAGAAGCAGATGCTCAAGAAGATCAAGGACACCCAGATCGAACAGTTGCTTGAAAAGTATGGGGTGATCTGATCTCAGATCATTGCCAGAATGGCTCACGGGCTACCGCACAATGTTCCTCTGCGGTAGCCCGTGTTGTTTTCAGGAGGGGGAGAAGGTCTCCATCGTCTCGATGGTCCCGATCTCCTGCAGCCGCTTGATCGCCTCGGGCAGGGAGACCTGCTTCTTGAACACCAGGTCGACCTTCAGCACGAACCGCCCCTGGGCATTGTACATGGCCTCCATGTGCCGGATGCTCATCCCATGTGCACGGGCCACGGAGTTGAGGCGGTCCATCGCCTTGGCCGGGTCATCCAAGTCCATCACCACAATCCCCGCCAGCTGGGTGCCAACGCGCAGGTGCTTGCTGTGCAGCAGATATTGGATCACGATCACCAGCAGCGTGGTCATCACCCCGATGAAGTACATCCCCGCACCAATTGCGATGCCGATGCCCACCGTCGCCCACAACCCCGCTGCCGTCGTGATCCCGATGGTGCTCTCGTTGCGCACGAATATGACCCCTGCTCCGAGGAACCCGATGGCGGTCACTACGCCGGCTGCGATACGCGACGCATCCAACGAGACCCCTTTGGTCCCCAGCACATCGAAAAAGCCATACTTGGAGACGATCATCATCAGGGCCGACGCCATGGCCACAAGGATATGGGTACGGAGCCCTGCGCTCTTGAAGCGTTTCTCCCGCTCAAACCCAATCAGCGCACCGCACATAGCGGCGAGCAGGATGCGGATGATGTATTCCCAGCCAAGCAACCATGTCATAGCCATCGCAGCCTCCTAGACGACTACAAGCCATCTCCACGGGGAAATGGCTTGTAGTGAAGATGCAATCATTATATGCACTTGGAGCGTCGGTTGTCAGTGGTCCTTGCCATAGATATGGCGCATCTCGTCAAAGAAGTTTGCGACACGGCCCTTGCACTTGCCACAGGCAGTCCCGTAGCCGGTGATCTCCTGCAGCTGCTCCAAGGTTGTTGCCTGGTCGGTCTTCACCAACTCCTCGATCTGCTGGTCGGTCACACCCTTGCACTCGCAGAGGATCTTGGCGACCTTCTTCTTGAATGGGTTTGGACGTCCCTGCTTCTCAAGGTAGTCATCGATCGCGGCACGCAGGGCCTTGTCGCCGAGCACCGAGCAATGGAACTTGTGCTCGGGCAGCCCACCCAGCGCGTCGGTGATCATCTTCGGAGTCAGGTGGTATGCCTGCTCCAATGTCATTCCCTTGACCATCACGCTCATCATCGAGGTGCTTGCGATAGCCGAGGCACACCCATAGGTCAGCCAGCGGACATCGCTGATCATATCATCCTTGACCTGGATGCCAACGCGCATCTGGTCGCCACAGGCAAGCGAGCCAACCTCGCCCACCCCATCGGGTACGAAGGGATCATCCTTCTTCCAGATGTTCTTGGGATCCATGAAATGTTCCTTGACGGTATCTGTATAGACCCACTGGTCCATGAAGCTGTGTATGTCTGCGCTCATGCTTTCTCACTCCCGGAGGCGTCCCGTGTGGACATCTCCCTGATTCTCTCGATGATCGGTGGCAGGACATCGAGGACGGTGTCGACATCGGCGTCGGTATTGTACCGGCCGAAGCTGAAGCGGATGGAGCCATGTGCCAGCTCGACGTCGATGCCCGATGCAAGCAGCACGTAGGAGGGCTCCAGGGAACCGGTGGCACATGCAGATCCAGTCGACACTGCGATCCCCTGCATGTCCAGGTACAGGAGGATCGACTCACCCTCGGCACCGGGGAACGATACGTTCAGGGTGCCAGGGAGACACTGCTCCTGGTTGCCGTTGACCACGATGTCGGGAATCCGCTCAAGCAGCCCCTTCCTCAGGCGCTCGCGCATCTCCCACAGCCGGTCATGCTCTGCCTGCTGGTCAAGCCGCGCCATCTGCGCCGCCTTGCCCAACCCGATGATCGCAAGGGTATTGTAGGTGCCGGCCCTGCGCCCACCCTCTTGGTGTCCGCCGTTGACGAACGGGATGAACGGTGCCTTCTTCTTCACATACAGCACGCCGATTCCCTTGGGTCCATAGAACTTGTGTGCCGAGAGGCTCAGGTAGTCCACGTCCCATGCATGGGCAGTCACGGGGATCTTCCCGATTGCCTGGGTGGCGTCGGTATGGAACAGCGCACCCACCTGGTGTGCCATTGCACAGGCTTCCGCAACCGGCTGGATCGATCCTGTCTCGTTGTTGCCCGTCATCACGGAAACCAGCGCGACATCGTCACCCAGCATGGCCTGGTATGTCTTGAGGTCCAACACACCGGTGTGGTCCACCGGGGCTTCGTCCACCACATAGCCAATGGAGCGCAGGTACTTGACCGTCTCGATGATCGAGGGGTGCTCGATCGTCGTGGTGATGATCCGCTTCTTCGCAGCATTGGAATCGATGATGGAGCGTGCGATGTTGAATACCGCATTGTTTGATTCGGATGCACCGCTGGTCAGCACGATCTCCGCAGGGTCGGCTTCGATGAGCTGTGCAACTTCCTTGCGTGCCCATTCGACTGCTGCCGATGCCTGACGGCCAAAACCGTGCATGCTCGATGCATTTCCATATAGTTCAGACGATTGTGCCATCATCTCCCAGACTTCCGGGGCAATGCGCGTCGTCGCGTTGTTGTCGAGATATATATTGGTGTTACTCATATGCAGTACGCCTTCTTTTGAAAGAAAAGTATCCGTTCCGTCCATGAACGTCAAGGACGGGACCTTCAGGGGCGTCAGTCACGCCCGTCCGTGCAAAAGGCTTCTCGCAGCTGTTCATCCTCACCGTCGCTGCGCGAGTGGATGAACCGGATCTTCCTGGGGAACGCCATGCGGATGTGCTTGGCCTTTGCCCACTGGACATACCCGCACTCAGGAGGCAGATATGAGGCGAACATGGCGCACAGGCGGGTGACCCTGCGGCAACGGTTGCTCTGGGCAAACCGCTTGTGGTAGATGGTGCATTGGCGTGTCGCCGGGTCGAAGAACTCGCACCACGAGTCCAGGTCGATGACCAGCTGCCT
Source organism: uncultured Sphaerochaeta sp. (assembly GCA_964465155.1). Taxonomy (GTDB): domain Bacteria; phylum Spirochaetota; class Spirochaetia; order Sphaerochaetales; family Sphaerochaetaceae; genus Spiro-02. The sequence goes on along the minus strand of CAYXIH010000046.1, from coordinate 10,972 downwards.
GCCATAGATAGCCTTCTCATGGCAGCACAGGCCGCAGCGGCGGCACTTGCCTTCCCAGTTCCCGCACATATCAGCGACGTTCTCCCGACAATGCCTCCAGCAGGCAATTGGTTTGCTCGTCCAAGGCAGGGAGCACATGCAGTGCAGAGACAGAGATGTCACCAGCATTGACGATCTGGTAGTCGGTACGCTCGGTCATGCATACCTGTTCGGGGCGTGTACCACCTTTGAGGCGGTATGCCCTGCTGTACTCCTCCATTGCGTCGCCTGCCGGCTCGAGCTGGTCGCAATACTCCAGCATCCCCACACGCCCCACCTGCCAGCGCTTGGTTGGCTTGGGAGGCACATTGATGTTCAGCAGCGTGTGCTGGCTGCACAGCGGGGCAAACTCCCGCAGGTGTTCCAGCAGGAACGCAGATGCCAGCTCAAAGGGAAACAACCCAGACTCATCATGCATGGCGCTGATGGCGATCGCGGGGATACCCTTCATTGCGGCTTCGCTTGCTGCCCCGACCGTACCAGAGTAGAGGATGTCCGTACTGAGGTTGTAGCCATGGTTGATGCCGCTGACCACCAGGTCAGGGACACCGGGAAGCACCTTGGCCCCAAGCCCATAGAGAATGCAGTCGGCGGGCGTTCCACTGAAGTGGTAGCATTGGTCGTCATAGCGGGTGACCACGATCTTGTTTGTCAGGGTCATGGAGTGGCTCGTCGCGCTCATCTGGGAATCGGGTGCACAGACCCATACCTGATGACCGGCATTGGCGAGAGTATTGCGTAGTATTGCTATTCCGAGGCTTTGGTAGCCATCGTCATTTGTCAGCAGGATCCTCATGATGTAATGGCATGATCTTCGCCTTCGACTGTGGCTTGAATACCGACCAACGGGGCCGGAAGCCGAAGATATGCTCGTATTCCTCCAGGCGGTTGAGGTAGAGCGGCAACGCAGTGTCACGCAGCAGCACGAACACCGTACCGCTCAGACCTGTCGCGATCATCCCCGAACCTAGGCAACCGGGAATCTCCGAGGCGCGCTTGGTCAGCCAGTCGACCTCAGGACAGGATATCTCCATCAGGTCTCGCAGTCCGCCTTGGACCCGGTTCATGGTCTTACCATACAATACAGCATCTTTTTGTGCAAGCTGGTTATAGCCGTCCATTACAAGCTTCGACTCGGACAAGACATACGAGAGGATATGACGGGAATCCTCATCCATGGGGATGCTCCGCTCCTTCAGTTCCTGCTCGGGGTAGTCCCGCAGCGAGCCAATGGGATATTGGCGGCGCAGCTTGTCAAACGCATCTTTGGTGGCTACCCTCCGGCTGGCCAGCTCCTCGCGCATGGCATGGGGTGGTATCCGGCTCTCCACGACCAAGCCGATGACTTTCCCGTCGGCTGGGAATGGGTACTCGAACAGTGAATAGCTCACATGCTGCAGGTCGAAGATCATCAGCTTGCCGTCTTCACCCCTGAGCATCGTCAGCATGTCGCTGATCCGGCACATCTCGTTGTTGAAGGAGGTACAAGCCAGGAACGCTATCCGCAGGAGTGCAGATTGGTCAAGCTTCAGATGGAACAGCTCGTTGATGGCCATGGCGGTGGCAACGGAGAGGGCACTGCATAGGACACTGTTCTCGCAATGGAGGAGTTCGCCATCGATGGTGATGTTCATCCCACCCACATGCATCCCCTCGCCGTACAGCTCGGAGATGACTCCCTTAATGTAGTTGCCCCACCGGTCTTCCTTGCGGAACTTGATGTTGGTCAGCGAACACCGCTTGCGGTCGTTGAGGGTTGCATTGAACATACGTACCATCTGGTCATCGCGACGTGAGACTGACAGCAACAATCCCTGGACCCCAGTCGCGGTGATGCACCGACCTTTGCAGTAGTCCGAGAACGCTCCCATCAGCGTGTATGGCGCAGGAACCCTGACAACCACTGCTGGTTCGCCATCGAATTCTTTTTGGTGCGATGCAACTATTTTATCCAAACCTTCACCCATGACCCTGAAAACCCCATCAAAATATATGTGTAATTTTAGGTTATGCACACCCACAATGCAACAAAAAACCGCCTTCTTTGCAAGGCGGTTTTTTCGAGACGTATATTAAGCGTTCTCCGTCAGTCTTTGATGCCGTATCTTTTCTTGAAGCGCTCGACACGACCAGTGGTGTCTACGAGCTTCTGTGTACCGGTGAAGAAGGGGTGGCAAGCAGAACAAATTTCTACTTCCATGTTCTTGGCGGTGCTCTTGGTCTTGATCACATTGCCACAGCTGCAATGGATTTCCTGCAATTCGTATTTCGGATGGATTCCTTCCTTCATAACGCTATTCCTCCAGAATATATGTGGTACTCGCTGATACGGTCATAGTTGCCTTCACAGCGAATTACTTTCGTAGTGCCTCGCCCATCAATAGGGCGACTGGGTCGTCCCGCTGTTCATGGAACGGAGGAACGCCTCATTATTCTTCGTCTTGCGGATTTTGTCAATGAGGAATTCGGTCAGTTCCATATCTTCCATGTTGTTGATCGCATTTCTCAGTGCCCATACCTTGGCAGATTCCTCGGAAGTCAGCAGCAAGTCCTCGCGGCGTGTGCCCGATTTCTTGATGTTGATCGCTGGGAACAGGCGGCGGTCGGCCATTCTCCGGTCAAGGACGATTTCATTGTTGCCCGTGCCCTTGAACTCTTCGAAGATGACTTCGTCCATCCTCGAACCGGTCTCGATGAGGGCCGAGGCGATGATCGTCAGGCTTCCGCCGTTCTCGATGTTTCTCGCCGCACCGAAGAACCGCTTGGGCTTGTGCAGTGCATTGGAGTCGACGCCACCGGAGAGGATCTTGCCAGAGGCAGGGACCGTCTGGTTGTATGCACGGGCCAGGCGTGTGATCGAGTCGAGCAGGATGACGACATCCTTGTGGTGCTCCACCATCCGCTTTGCCTTCTCGATCACCATCTCCGCAACCGACACATGCCGGGTCGCCTGCTCGTCAAAGGTAGATGCAATGACCTCTCCCTTGATATGGCGGCGCATGTCCGTCACTTCCTCGGGGCGCTCGTCCACGAGCAGCACCATGAGGAAGACCTCCGGGTGGTTGGTCGTGATCGCATTGGCGATCTTCTGCAGCAGCACCGTCTTACCAGTGCGAGGAGGTGCAGTGATCAAGGAGCGCTGCCCCTTTCCGATCGGGCAGAAGAGGTTGATGATCCTGGTGGAGATGTCACCGTCCTCCGTCTCGAGGTTGAGCCGGGAGTCGGGGAACAGCGGCGTGAGGCTGTCAAAGCTTGCGCGGGTCTTTGCCACTGCAGGCAGGTCGCCGTTGACGTTCACCACGCGCAGGATCGCAAAGAAACGCTCGCTGTCCTTGGGGGAACGGATCTGCCCCTCCACGGTATCGCCGGTCTTGAGGTTGAACAGCTTGATCTGGGACTGGGAGATATAGATATCCTCCGGACCACTGAGGTAGTTGTTCAGCTCGGAGCGGAGGAAGCCATATCCGTCGGGCAAGATCTCAAGGGTGCCGGTTGCAAAGATGGTTCCACCTGCTGCGGCATGGCTCTTGAGGATCTCCATGATCACTTCCTGCTTCTTGAGGTCCTCCAGCCACTGGGCGTCCATCCCCATTGCAACGGCCTTGGCACGCAAGTCGGTCACCGACATGGCGCTCAGGTCATTGATGATCATCTTCGGTGCATCCGGATTGTCCTCGTACTGCTCGTTGGCAAGGTAATCATCAGAGGGGAGACCGTTGTTTCGGTTCCCACGGTTGTTCTGGAACTGGTTCTTGGGGCGGTTGTTCCCCTTGTTGTTGTTCTGACGATTGGGATTGTTGTTGTTCTTGTTGTTCTGTTGGTTGTTGCGGTTGGGATTATTGTTGTTCCGGTTCTGGTTGAAGCGGTTGTTGTTGTTTCCGTTGTTGTTGTAGCCATTGTTCCTGTTGGACTGGTATGGCTGCTGGGAAGGACGGGGCGGCGCCACGGGTGCTGCAGGTGCTGCATCCACTGCCGGTGCCGGTTCAGCCGCTACGGGTGCCTCCTGCTGGACGGCCGGAGCTTCCTGCACCGGCTGTGCCACCGGCTGCTCCTGTTCCGTCACCTTGCGGGGACGACCCCGACGCTTCTTTGGTGCTTCGTCGCCTCCACCTGCGTTTTGAGCCTCTTCGAGTCCAAGGGTTTGTTCACCCTCGACAGGGGCTGGCGTAGGGGCTACGCGGCGGCGCACGACTCGCTTGACCGGCTTTGCGGGAACGGCCTGAGCCGTCTCGACGGGTGTTGCCACCTTTGGTTCTTCATCAAACAATTCAGAAGACATGTATTACTCCAAGTACAATAGAATGAGGGATCATCGGGTACCAAATACCGTCAGAGCCACGACCCACAGATGGGGTCTACTCTTCTTTCAGCTAATTGAGGATAGTGTGGAATGTTCTGCCGCCATTCAGAAACCCATTCTCATGACGCTCGATTCGCCATGTGTTCTTGCAGCAGACTATTATTTTCCACGGGATTGACTTAAATATATTGCCACTGTTTCACAGTGTCAAGCAAATCACGACCTTTGATGAATAATGAGGCAAGGATCATCGCAGAGAGAGCCGCCCTGCGGCGCACTGCATCCCGTCCCCAACTGGTCATCCTGAGGCAAACACTCTGCGTAGGACGTCCGTTCTGCGCAAACCCAAACCAGACGGTCCCAACCGGCTGTGCGTCGGTGCCACCATCGGGACCAGCAATGCCGGAGATTGAGAACGCCACGTCAGTACCACTGAGCCTGAGCATCCCCTCCGCCATCTGAGCCACACATTCACCGCTGACGGGGCCTACCCCATCCAAGGTCTCCTGGCTGACACCCAAGATCTTGTGCTTGGCCTCGTTGGCATAGGTGACGGCACCTCCGTAGAACCAGGCCGAGCTGCCGGCACGGTCGGTCAGCAGCTTGGCAGCCAGTCCCCCGGTACAGGATTCGGCACATGAGATAGTCAGGTGCTCCTCCTCCAGGAGCTGGGTGAGGAGATCCACCGCCTGGTGGTCCCCCTCGACCATCAGCGCAGGGCCCAGTGCTTGTGCAAGCCGTTGCTCCACCAACGAGCGCTGCTCGTCGGTGCCACCGCTGACGTACAGGCTGATCCGGAAATCCTGGAACCGGTCACCCATGGAGACTTCGGGAACAGTCACTGACTCAAACACATCCTCGAGCTTCGACTCGGGGATCATGAACACGGAGAACTCATCGCGCTGCATCGGGCCGGTACCGCGCAGCGATGCCAACCAAGGGAGGTTGCGCACCAGGAACATCTCCTGCAGCTCGGAAGGAGGCCCGGGCATCGCAGCACATGCGACGCTGCGCCCATCGGGGGCAGCTATGAAGCCACGGAACCCAGGGGCAGTCCCCTTGGGGTTTGGAACCACCTCAAAGCCCTGGGGGATCATCACCTGCCGCTCGTTCGCACCGTAGATGCGCTGGCCCACACGCTCAAAGAGCGTCTGCCAAGCCTGCTCATCCTTGACCAAGGGAACCCCGGCCACCTCAGCGATCATCTGCCGGGTCATGTCATCGCTGGTGGGCCCCAGCCCACCGGTGATGAGGACCACGTCGCTGTCGTCGATGCTCTCGCGCAGCACCTTCCCGATCGTCCCGTCGTCGGGGACGATGACCATGCGGTCGATCCGGTAGCCAAGGCGAGACATCTCCGAGGAGAGGAACTGGCAATGGCGGTCCGTGATCACTCCACGAGTCAGCTCGGTACCAATGACGAACAACGATACGGTCTCATACTCCATGGTCAACCCCGCTTCCTGCGTGAGACGAGCATATAGATACCACCTGCTGCAAGCAGTGCCACCGATGCCCATACCATCGCCCATGCAAACCAGTCGTCATAGGCGGCGTACAAAGTCAGCTCATGGGTGTCGGTGGAGTACACCGGCACGTCATAGATCTTGTACCCCATCTTGAACGGCTCCATGGGATCGACGATCTTGCCGTCGGGGAGGATCACGCAGGTCATGCCGCTGTTGGTTCCCCTCACGGTGGCCTTGCGGGTCTCCACCGAACGGAACACCGCCATGGCCAGGTGCTGCATCTCTGCCGAAACGGCCCCCGACCAGCTGTCGTTGGTCATGTTGACGATGACATCGGCACCATTGCGGACAAAGTCAGAGGTCATGTATCCAAACACGTCCTCAAAGCAGATGGGCGTGGAGAAGCGGACACCGTCGTCGGTTTCGAACACGACCCCCTCGGTTCCCTGCTCCCACCAGTTGTAGCCATTGTTGAGGAGGATGTTGTACAGCCACGGCATCTGCTTCTCGTAGGGGAAGTGCTCGGTGAACGGTACGAGGTGCTGTTTGCGGTAGGTATCCACGATCTCGCCGTCCTTGAAGAAGATGACGGTGTTGTAGTCGGTGCGGTTGACCGAGCCGTCCTCAAGGATTGCAGGCAGGGAGGGGTCTTCGATCACACCCTCGGGATTGCCCGTGAGCAGGGGAACAGGAAGTTCCTTGCCGAATGTGACGAACTCCTCTACAAGCTTGGCGATGTCGGCATCCGGGTCGGTATAGGCCTGGTGCCATGCCACGGAGGGGACGAACGCAGTCTCCGACCAGAGGACCATGTCCAGGTCGGGCTCCTTTGCGATCGCCTGCAGCGTCAGGATGCGCAGGTTGTTGAAGTTCTTCTTGTAGGTCTCGTACCCGCCCTTCCATGAGTCATGGTTGTGCTGGACGGTTGCGACCTTCCATGTCTGGTCTGGCTCCTGCTTGTCCCAGTAGGACATGCTGACCAAGCCGAACACCAACGACGCTACTGCAAGCACCGCATAGATGATGATCGGGACCAAGTTGGTCTTCAGGTATAGGCGGAAGCTGGGGGCGTTCCCGTTGAACAGGTCGCCAAGCCATGCACCGAGCCATGCCTGGGGAATGATCATCAGGAAGGTCACGCCCCATACCCCTACCAATGAGGCAATCTGGATCAGTGGAAGGTATTCGTAGATGGCATACCCCAGCGTCCCATACGGATAGCCGGCGAACCAGCTCTGGGAGAGGTAGGCGTAGGCAACCCAAATACATGACTGGACCAGATAGCCAAAGCGCTTGAACAGTGAGTCAGCCGCCTTGAGACAGGGGAACAGGAGCAGCATCTCCCCACCCTTGATGATCGGCACCAACAAGATGGCCAAGGGGTGGAAGGTGGTCAGCCAGTAGTTGAAGCACATGTAGAAGGCAAATCCAAAGAGGAATCCATAGAATGGGATGACCTTCCATGTGGTATTGCGGATGACCGCAAAGAGGGGGATCAGGGCAAAGAAGCCGATGAATCCGATACCGCCGGTGCTCAGGAAGCCAGGGAAGGCAAACGAGTAGACCAATGCGGTCAGCAAAAGCACAAGAACCTCAGAACAATAGGTCCTGAGGGTTCTCGGTGAATACAAATTGGTCAATATGTTGTATCTCCATACACAACAGGCCGCTGACGCGGCCATGTTGTATCAATCTACATGTATTGGACTAGTTCTTCCGAAGTTCCCACACGAAATCTTTCAATTCCTTGCCGGGGCGGAAAATTGCGACACCATGGGTGTCGACGGCAACCAAGTCGCCTGTCTTGGGATTGCGAGCCTTCTCGCGACCCTTGCGGGTGCGGACCTCAAAGGTACCGAAGCCACGAAGCTCGATCACCTGGTCTTCCCTGAGACCTTGCTTAATCTCCTCAAAGAACTCGTCGATGATCTGGTGGATATCGGAACGGTTCATGCCCATTTTTTCATGGAGATTTTCAATTATTGCTGCTTTAGTCAGCTTTTCTTCAGTCGCCATGGTATCTCCTTAGCTACATCATAATGCCTAACAGGCTGTGGATACAGGACAGGTGCCCTGCGGGTTCACCTTATGCGTTGACCAGTGCGTTGTACCGGGCATGCATGCGGGACTTCTTGCGGCTGCTGGTGTTGCGGTGGAGCACACCCTTGCTGGTTGCACTATCGAGCAACTTGAAGCTCAGCTGCATGGCAGCAGTAGCGGCATCCTTGTCCCCAGCCGTGATGGCTGCGTCAAACTTCTTGATCGCGGTGCGGACGGTGCTCTTCTCAGCGCGGTTTCTCATCCTTCTGGTGCGATTCTGTCTTTCTCTTTTCTCAACGGAATTAGACACGTAGTACCTCCAAACATATCACAACTAGCGTAATAGTTCTATTCATTATAGAGTCGACCAGTTTGTACGGTCGACGGCTTCACAACATATCACAGACCGTAAAATCGGTCAATACAATGCTTTATCAGTTTGATAGAAATTCGTCCAAATACTCTTTTCGGATCTCCCATCGATTCATCTCGCCATTATAGTCCACCGCCGATCCAGGAATGGTCAGATACCGTCCGTCTGGGCCGGAAAGGGAGATCTTTTTGGAGAGGATATTGACCTCGGTCACCTTCATCAAGTCGTGTCCGACCTTCAGTCGGCTTCCTTCCGGTGGATAGCACTGCTTCTCCTCAACGTAGAAGTCATATTCATAGGAGAGGCAGCACAACAGCCTTCCGCACGGCCCGCTGATCTTCATCGAGTTCAGCGAGAGGTTCTGCTCCTTGGCCATCTTGATCGACACTGGGTTGAGCTTGTCGGTGACGCTATGGCAGCAGAAGTCGCGGCCGCACACCGCCAGTCCGCCCAGCACCCTCGACTCGTCGCGCACCCCGATCTGGCGCAGCTCGATGCGGATGCGGAAGATGTTCACGAGGTCCTTGACCAACTCACGGAAGTCCACCCGCACGTCGGCGGTAAAGAAGAACAGGAGCTTTGGCTCCCCTGCAAGGTAATGGGCCGTCACAAGCTTCATGTCCAGCTTGTGCTTGGCAACCTTCTCCCTGCACAGGCGAAGTGCCTCCCGCTCCTTGTCTGCTTGCTCCTGGGCCCTGCGCAGGTCATCGGGGGTGGCAAGGCGTTCTATCCATTCGACGTCACCGTCGAGCTCGATCTCACGTGGATTGTCGCGCTGGGCACACCCACCGCAACAGGCACACTGGTCCTCGTCGGGCTTGGGATCCCATTCGAAGGGGACGGCAGGCGCCTCTTCCTCGACGACTATTTCCTCCGTGGCAACTGCATCTTCCATGACCTCGGCAGGTGCCTCCAGCAGGAATTCTACTTGATCTTCCCCATCTTGGGATACGATGACCGTCTGGTCCTCGACAACTTCCCCCACGGCATCGAAGGAGGACTCTTCCTCCAGCTCCTGCTGTGGCTCTGGCTCGGCAAGTGGCTCGCTCCTGAGGCAAGCGCCCTGGCAGTTGGGACACCCCGCCTTGTATGGTCCGCCAATGTCGGCAGCCGATCCCATCACCATGCCCAGGTCCAGGCCATAGCGCGTGGGCGCAATGACCTGCGTACCGGGATAGAGCACCGAATCCCATGCGCAGATGCTCATCTCATTTGAGGAAGGATTCTTCACCATGTATACATATGCCCGTTCGGGGCTTTCCGCGGAACCACGCTTTTCTTGGCGTCCAGCAGCCCCACGGTTCTTCTCTTTTTTCATATATGTTCCTATCTGCTTGTCTCTCAATGGCTTACACTGGGACAAACTTGATACAAGGTATCACGGCAATCAATTATTGTCAAACTCATTGCCATGGGCTACAAGAATCTCTACTTCTCACGCAACGTTTTGCAATGGAACAGGATGGAGACTTCTCTACTCCTTGTTGACGGCTCAAACCGTTCATGCTATCTTACATCATAGGTTCACGTACCATATCCCGCGTATCCTGTCAGGCCGCGGCATGAAGCGACAATCATAGGATGCCGGGCACACCGTGCCATACGGCATACAGGAAGAAACAATGAAATTATTTGATACTCATGCCCATCTGGGGCTGATCCACGAGGATCAGATGGAACAGCTATTGGTAGTGCAGATGGCCAAGCACAAGCAAGTCGAGCATATCGTCAGCATCTGCAATAGCCTTGGAGATTTTGAGCAGGTATACAACAACCTCAAGACCGCCACTGGTGTCTACCATGCCGTTGGAGTATCTCCTTCGGAAGTCACCAACCCAGGGCTGGACTGGGAGCACAAGCTCCTCACCGGCGCTGCATTGGAACGGGTCGTGGCAGTCGGTGAGACCGGCTTGGACTACTACCGCATGTTCGGTGACAAGAACCGTCAGATCGAGTTGTTCCTCCACCAGCTGGACATCGCAAAGCGCCTCCACCTGCCGGTGATCATCCACAACCGCGAGGCTGGTGCAGATATCCTGGAGATCCTCCGGGACAAGCTTCCTGCAGAAGGTGGCATCCTCCACTGCTACAGCGAGGACTGGGCCTTTGCAAAGGAGGCGCTTGACCTCCCGCTGCACTTCTCCTTCGCCGGGAACATCACCTACAAGAACGTGAAGAACCTCCATGACACCGTCTCCCGCCTGCCGCTGGACAGGATCCTCATCGAGAGCGAGTCACCGTTCATGGTTCCTTCTGCATACAAGGGCAAGCGCAACAAGCCTTCCTACCTCATAGAGACTGCACAGGCCGTCGCCGACTTGCGCAAGATGCCCCTGGAGGAGACGGCACAGGCGCTGTATGAGAACAGCCTCGCCGCCTTCCACCTTCCACAGGGAGCATGAGCACCCTGTTGCATCCGGTGGACATCGGCAATGTGTCCATCCCTGGAAATCTCTTCCTCGCGCCACTGGCCGGATACACGGACCGGACCTTCCGGTCCTTGTGCCGGAGCTTTGGTGCGGACTTTGCCTATACCGAGATGGTCAGCGCCGAGGGGGTTGCCCGCCAAAGCGCCAAGACCGATCCGCTGATGTACCGTACTGCGGGCGAGGACCAGCTTGCCATCCAGATCTTCAGCGGTGATGTAGATCCCGTGCAGCGGTCGCTTGACCGCCTGCTGTCGTTCAACCCCACCGTGATCGACATCAACTGCGGGTGCCCAGTGCCCAAGGTCGTGAAGGTGGGTGCCGG
>CAYXIH010000045.1:0-18689 GCA_964465155.1 uncultured Sphaerochaeta sp. | reverse complement strand
CGAGTGCTTGGTATAGGGGAAATTACAAGGCTTTTGCTATTTTGCAAGAGCCTCACTTAATGAGTAATAATTAGAGACGATGTAAGAGCCATGTTTGTTTATAATAATTGCTATATTGTTTTTATATATGTTTAATATGTTTTACATATAATACCACATGCAAAAAGCATACATTCAGAATCTGGAACACAATACGTTTGATTCAATGGATTTATATTCCTCTAAGATCAATTGTATCGTTTGCTACAGAACACATTTGATTCTGATATGACAATGTACAACTTAAATATGCAAGGTGAATTACAACTGTTGAATAACTATATTGTTACTATTGTTATTCTATTTATTTTTGATATAACTTCTATATTACAGTACAGGGTTTGGTGATAACCAAACCCTGTACTATGCTTCACTTCAACTTAATATTGGCCATATCCGGCAATGACATCCCGATAGAAATAGGCACTATCTTTCAAAGTCCTTGCAAGCGTGGTGTAGTCGACATGTACGATACCAAACCGATGGGTATACCCAAATGCCCATTCGAAGTTATCGAACATCGACCAGATGAAGTAGCCTTTGAGGGGCAAGCCTTCAGCAATCAGATCGCTACAGACTTGCAAGTGTTGCTGCAGATACCTAATCCGCTGCATATCATGGACACGACCTTCTGGGGTTACTACATCATTACCAGCACAACCATTCTCAGTGATGTACATTGGGATTCCACCACTTACCTCATTGATCCAACATAGAAGACGTTTGAACCCTGCAGGAACCATCGGCCATCCGTTTGCTGTAGTCTCCTGCCAAGTTGGTAATGTTGTATAATGGAAGCGTGCCGCTTCGTCGAACGTCACAGGATACTCGTTGTAGTAGTTGATTCCAATAAAATCAATTTTTTGGGAGATCAACTCCATGTCACCCTGCTCGATGGTAAACTGAAGCTGGAACTCATCGGTCAAAACCTTGGGGTATCCGTACCCAAGTACTGGGTTCATGAAAACCTCAGTCTCAAATGCCCATGCATTACGAGCAGCTTGCTTGTCCTTTTCTGAATTTGTAGCCGGCCGTGGAGTCTGTGGATTCCATGTAATGCCGATTGGAGCAGACAGTCCTCGCTTCCGATACTCCTGCATGATCAAGCCATGGGCCAGGTTCAGGTAATGCATTGCCTTGACGCATTGGCCGAGGTCCTGGTGACCGGGTGCATGGACACCATAGTAATATCCAAGGATGGAAGAACAGAATGGCTCATTGAGTGTGATCCAAGAATCCACCACATCACCCAATGCATCGAAACAAGCACCTGCATATGCAGCGCACTCATAGGCAGTCGTACGAATTGTCCAACCACCTGCATCCTCGACAGATTGTGGGAGGTCCCAATGATAAAGCGTTGCATAGGCCTTCATGCCTTGAGCATGAATCTCATTGCACATGTCACGATAGAAAGCAACACCCTCTGGGTTCACTGCACCTTTCCCATCTGGCATGATCCTCGGCCAAGCAATGGAGAATCTGTATGCCTGGATCCCCAACGACTTCATCAATGCAATGTCTTGCTTGAACCGGTGGTAATGGTCAATAGCTACATCGCCGTTCTCACCTGCATACACCTTCCCGGGAACCCGGCAGAAAGTATCCCAAATGCTAGGCTTTCTTCCACCTTCATGTGTTGCCCCTTCTACCTGATAGCTGGCAGTAGCGCACCCCCAAGTGAAATCTGATGGAAATACAAGTTCGTTCATCTTATCTATTCTCCTTTGGGGCCTGCAGGCAAGGTGTAGAACCACGGCTTACCAATATGGCAGGAACCCTTACTATCTCATTATTCAAATTGCCTTCTATATTCTCCATCAGGAGTTGTGCAGATTTACTCCCCAAAACAGAAGCCTGCTGCATCATCGTGGAATACCCTATCGTCATATATTTAGTCCAGAGAGCTCCATCAAAACCGATTACGGAGCAATCCTTACCAACTTCTATACCCATTTCCGCCAATACTGAAATACCTCCCAGCATCAGTGAATCCGAACCATAGAATATCCCAGTACAACCTTGTGGGTTTGACTGAAGCAGCAAGCGAGTCGCTTCTGCACCAGCTTCTGGAGACCAATTGGCAGCTTCCCTCACCAGCAACGTATCATATGGGATGTTTGCATCTGACAATGCATCACGATAGCCCATGCACCGTTCATAAGCAGCCCTCACAAAGTGCTGCTTGGGTCCTCCTACATGGGCAATCCTCTTGTGACCTTGCTGGATCAGGAACTGTACAGCTTGTTTAGCCCCACCATAATTGTCGGTGACGACCGAAGGAACGCCATCAATGACAACGTTGCAGCTGACCATGGGAATACTCTCGGAGACGCTCCTGACGGCAACAGGATCGATCTTGTCGATATTCAGCAACAACACCCCGTCAACCTGGCGAGAGACGCAATGCGCGAGCATATTCTGTCCTATCAAAGGAGATTGGTCAGAGAAGAACAAGAGCTCATATCCTTGGGATTCAATCTCTGTCTTGAAGCTATCCAGCAATGGAAGAAACAGAGGATGGTCAAGCGGAAGTGAGATTCCACCATCTGTGTACACGACTCCAATGAGCCACGACTTCTTCATCTTCAGACCCCGTGCATGGACATTGGGTGTGTAGCCCATCTGTGAAGCCATTGCAAGGACATGTGTACGCGTCACATCATTCACATCACGCCGCCCATTGAGAGCCTTTGATACGGTGGATGGAGAAACACCTGCGCGCTTGGCAATGTCATAGATGGTGACCATTTTGAAGCCTCTTGTCGAAATCGATTTCGGAAAGTATCATACACAAGTATCTGAAGCGTATCAAGCAATTCATAGCAAGTTTGTACAAGTATTGTACAATGCTTTTGCAAAACATTCCAGTTTTTTCTTATCGGGAACGACCATCATAAAATCAAAGCAGGTTTGATATATTTCTTACATGTTTAAATATAGTTTTTATATAAGTTCAACAGTATTTTTGTTGGTTACGATATCATATTTGTTGTAAGAGATATAAGAACAAGTGTAAAACACCATGATAGTCATTTCATTCATGATGACAATCAATATTCATTGCCAGGAAGGATCCCTGCAAGTTCAGCTTGGGTTGGCAAGGAATGCCGAAAGTGTGGAATATAGCTCATAAACATGACCTGAGGTTCATGTAGAACAGTTTCCAAGGTACCTGCTTATATTGTATCCTCCTCTGTAATAGGAGAGGTTACAAGCATGTCTCAATTTCCACAGGACTACCGTCCCATTCTCAACCAAAACCAAACTGAAAAAGCTATCAAGTTCGTCAAGGACACTTTCGAGAAGGAGCTCTCTGGTGAACTGAGGCTCTCACGCGTAACGAGCCCGTTGTTCGTTCCCCAAGGGTCAGGTATCAACGACGACCTCAATGGCATCGAGCGTCCTGTGCGCTTTGAGGTTGGCAACCTTGGCAACAAGCCTATGGAGATCGTGCAGTCACTTGCAAAGTGGAAGCGCATGGCACTTGCAGACCACGCCTATTCCCCCAGGACTGGTTTGTATACCGACATGAATGCCATCCGTCCAGATGACGATATTGACAGCATCCATTCGATCTATGTCGACCAATGGGACTGGGAGCTTGTCATGGCAGACGGCGATCGAAACTTGGCATTCCTTAAGAAGATTGTCTCGAAGATCTTCCAGGTTCTCAAGAGAACCGAGTTCCTCATTGCAGAACAGTTCCCCACTTGCTGGCCGGTATTGCCAGAAGAGATCACCTTCATCCATACTGAGGATGCCCAGAGAATGTATCCAGACCTGACGCCCGTGGAACGTGAGCGCCTGCTGGCAGAAAAGCATGGTTGTATTTTCCTCATTGGCATCGGCAATCTGCTGGCTGATGGTATTTCCCACGGAGGCAGAGCACCAGACTATGACGATTGGTCGACACAAACTGTTGACGACAAGCATGGTTTGAATGGAGATTTGATAGTGTGGGATGCAGTTCGTGGCGATTCCCTGGAACTGAGTTCCATGGGCATCAGGGTCAATCCTGAAACCCTGGAACGACAGCTTACACTCAAGGGCTGCGAACAGCGCAAGAATCTCTATTGGCACAAACGCCTGCTCGCAGGGGAGTTTCCCCAGACGATCGGCGGTGGTATTGGCCAGAGCCGTATCTGCATGTTCTTCCTCAACAAGGCTCACATTGGAGAGGTACAGGCTTCGGTATGGCCCGAAGAAACCATCAGGGAGGCACAGGAACACGGTGTTCGCCTGATGTAGCTATCAGGAGGAAGACCATGAAACTGGTCAGCTGGAATGTGAATGGACTTCGGGGGTGCATGGACAAAGGGTTCATGGATTTCTTCCAGAATCAGGATGCTGATGTATTCTGTGTACAGGAAACCAAGCTGCAGGAAGGACAACTCGACTTGCAGCTTCCTGGATACCATCAGGCATGGAACTATGCAGAAAAGAAAGGGTATTCGGGAACTGCGATCTTCACCAAGGAACAACCGGTGAAAACAACCCAGGGAATCGGAGTTGCAGAATTTGACCAAGAAGGTCGTGTCCTGACAGTCGAGCTAGCAGCAGCCTATGTAGTGACGGCATATGCACCGAACTCGCAGCGTGGCCTGGTCCGCCTTGATTTCCGCATGGGATGGGATACTGCATTTAGACAGTATGTAGATGCCTTGGCTACAAAGAAACCTGTGCTCATCAGTGGTGACTTCAACGTAGCCCACATGCCCATCGACCTGAAGAATCCCCAGCAGAACGAGGGGAAAGAAGGCTATACTACCCAAGAGCGTGATGACTTCTCCAAACTGCTTGCCTCTGGATTCTCAGATACTTTCAGAAGCTTGCATCCCGATGCAGTAGAGTACACATGGTGGACCTATATGTACAATGCGAGGGAGAACAACGTCGGATGGAGGCTTGACTATTGGCTGGTATCCAATGATGTACTTCCCAAGGTTGCTTCAAGCGTCATCGAAGAATCGGTCATGGGAAGTGACCATGCACCGTGTGTCATACAGATTAACATCTGAATGTATTGCCTAGATAGAGAAAATGCCTCCAACCGGAGGCATTTTCTGTCATCAAAGGGATACACCCAAGTCTTAGAATCTCCAACCCAACGCAAATGATGGCAATGGAATATTCAGCTTGAAATATGTCGTTGAAGTATTCTGATAGAACGAAGCAAAATACATGTTCAGCCCTACCCCCAGCCGTGCATACAGCATGTCGCTCATTTTGAAATCAAAACTGCACATGGTGCTCAATCCCACTTCAGTCGTTTTCCCTTGTATTTTTACAGCAGGTCCTGCAGTAACAAACAGATCAATATTGTTGTTCATCTTGAGATTGTAGGCAATCCCGACGACAAGCCCATAGTCTGATTCAGTAAATTGTCCGTTGAAGAGAACATACGGCCCCAACCCGTTCTTGAAGCAAGCAGCGAAGTCAACTCCCAAGCCTGCAGAGAAGTGGGATGTATTACGACCAGTGACAGAAGAAAAATCAAATCCCATTCCTGTAAGACGTGGGTACAGTCCCACTTTGAAAGTCATGTCGTTGGATGCGGCAGACACCGCCGTG
Organism: uncultured Sphaerochaeta sp.; assembly: GCA_964465155.1. Taxonomy (GTDB): domain Bacteria; phylum Spirochaetota; class Spirochaetia; order Sphaerochaetales; family Sphaerochaetaceae; genus Spiro-02. The sequence goes on along the minus strand of CAYXIH010000045.1, from coordinate 13,076 downwards.
GCACAGAGCATCAGTGCCAGCAGAGCAACCAGTAGTTTGTGTTTCATGTCATCTCCCTTGTTTTCTCGTAGTATTCTACTCTACTTACAAGAGATGATAAATATCATCCTATCAAAAAACCACTGATCAGGAAGCAAATAGCCGCCCCTGCGGCAGCAATCAGCCCATAGGGCATCTGGGACATTGCATGGTCGAAGTTGTTGCATCCGCATGCGGAGGATGAGAGGATCGTAGCATCTGAATAGAAACAGATATGGCTTCCGAACACTCCAGCTGACAAAACGGCAGAGACAGCCAACAACGTATTCCCACCAATTGCTTGCGACAAGGGTATGACTATCGGGAATGCGATGATATATAGCCCCCAGTTGGTTCCGGTAATAAACTCCGTTGCTCCAAGGATGATGAAGATCAGGACCGGCATCAGTTGCGGGGTCATGTAGGGAACTACAAGGTCAATGACCTGTTGGGTAAAGTGGATCCTGTCAGCGGCATACGAGAACAGGAAGGCAAGGATCATCAGCAACAATGGGAGTATCATGTTCTTCAACCCATCAATGCAATAGTCGGCGAACTCCGTCGGTGTCATGATCCCCTGTGCGATATAGAAGACGAACATAAAAGCCAAGGTTGCAAGGACACCCTTCTGCATATCTACATCAAACAATACAGTGGAGAAAATCAGGACCAGCATGGGAAGTGCAAAGTTGATCATCTTCGGATTCTGCGGAACTGTAATCTCTCCACGGGAGTGGATGTCTATCTTCTCGGAATCAGGAGGAGCAAGCGGACCTCCGTCTTTGACTCGTTGTTCCGCTTTCTTCATCGGCCCTATGAGTGGGAACCACCCCATGATCACCAAGATTACCAAGATGGCAGCAAGCCAAGCATAGAAGTTGAATGGGATCGTCTGTATGAAATACAACAGGGCGCCGTCTTGTGTGGTCAACCCATTCATCGCAATGATCCGCGAAGCAAAAACCGCCCATGTAGAGATTGGAATCAATACGCAAATTGGAGCTGCCGTGCTGTCCACCACATAGGCAAGGTATTCTCGGCTCACCTTGTACCTGTCAGTTACCGGAGCCATGCACGCACCCACGGTCAAGCTGTTGAGATAGTCATCAATGAACACGATCACTCCAAGCAGCCATGTCCACAACAGGGTACTGCGGCGGCTTTTTGCACGCTTCGCGACAAATTGACCGAAGGCAAAGGAACCGCCAGCTTTCTCAATCAGCAAGATGATGCTGCCCATGAGGCCACAGACTATCAACAGCCAGGCAATGTCCTCATCCATCATGACACCGAGCAGACCAGTACTGAACTCGTTGAAGAACATCAATTTGTCAGACAGGATGAAGCACATCAGCGAACCAAGGATCAGTGCTTCCAAAATACGTTTTGTGATGCAAATATACAACACGAGAAAGAGGGCTGGGACGAGAGACACGAGTCCATAGCCACTTTCTTCTTGCTGGGGCATCAAATATGCAAGGAGGAACGAGCAAGCCGTGACAACAGCAAGGATGATGAGGAACCTCACCGGCCGAAACACTTTGAGTTCTTGTCGAATCTTATTGAACATCCGTCGTCACCCCCACCACCATGCTCAGGACCTGAAAAATAACCCAAGTCAAGTTCATGTACCTAAGATACAATCAGCCTGACCATTTGGGTAAAATGCATTTCTATTATTTCAACAAGTACTGTGGGATCTCTCCACGGCTCTCGAAAATCTTTCTCTGCTGGCCGTCGAGAATCTTCTTGCACATTCTCACTGAATTCGGAGTTACCTCAACAAGTTCGTCATCCTTGATGAACTGAATCGACTGCTCCAAAGACATCGGGGAAATTGGGGTAAGCGTTACCGCCTCGTCCTTTCCTGAAGCACGGAGGTTGGTCAGCTTCTTGGTCCTGGTAGGATTCAACAGCAAGTCGATGTCACGGTTGCGTTCACCAACGATCTGTCCCTCATATACAGGGTCTCCAGGCACCAGGAACAAACGCCCGCGGTCCTCAAGCTGCCACAGTGCATATGCCACTGCCTCTCCCGCGCGGTCGCTGATCAGGGAACCAGAGAAACGGTCGGGGAAATCACCACGATAGGCTTCATACCCCTTGAGATAGGTATTCATGATTCCAAACCCACGGGTATCGGTCAGGAACTCGTCCCGGTATCCGATCAAGCCACGTGCAGGAATCTCAAACTTCATCTTCACACGGTTGCCGGCAATATAGGTGATGTCGCTCATCTGCCCCTTGCGGCGGGAGATCTTGTCCATCACGGTGCCACTGAATTCCTCGGGACAGTCAATCATCAGGTATTCGATCGGTTCCATCTTGTGGCCCTGTTCATCCATGTGGAAGATGATCCTCGGGCGTCCGACACACAGCTCGAACCCTTCGCGGCGCATCTGCTCGACGATTATTGCCATCTGGAACTCTCCCCTCCCCTTTACCGTAAAGGTATCGTCAGGGTTGCGTTCCACGCGGATGGAGACATTACGCAAAGCCTCCTTCTGCAAACGGTCCCAGATCTTTGCAGAGGTGACATGCTTGCCTTCCTTGCCTGCCAACGGGGAAATATTCTTGGAGAACAGCATCGAAACCGTCGGTTCATCTACGGTGAGGCGGGGCAATGCCTTGGGATACTCCTTGGTGCAGATCGTATCTCCGATCGATACATCTTCTATGCCTGCAAGGACTACAATATCGCCGCTGTCGATCGATGGGACATCATGGAAGGTCGGACCGTCATATGCCTGCAACCTGGTGACACGAAGGGCACGCTGCGTCCCCCCGTCTTCGATGCAAACCAGGGAGTCATTGGTTGTAGCCTGTCCGTTGATGACCTTTCCAACGGCAAGGCGCCCAAGGAAGTCACTATAGGAGAGGTCACTGACGAGCATCTGAAACGGTTCCTCGTCATCATATTCAGGGGCAGGGATATACTCCACGATCTTATCCAGGAGGGAATGAAGGTTGTCATCAAGTGCATCTGGTGCGATGCCACATTTGCCATCCCTACCAATTGCATAGAATACGGGAACCTCGAGCATCTTCTCATCAGGATTGAGCTCCAGCAGCAGATCGAATACTTCTTCCAGTACTTGCTCGCTGCGTGCATCCTGACGGTCAACTTTGTTGATGATGATGATCGGTGCCAGATTGCGGACCAAAGCCTTCTCCAGGACAAAGCGAGTCTGGGGAAGCGGGCCTTCGGCCGCATCCACCAACAGGACTACACCGTCGACCATCGAAAGCCCGCGCTCAACCTCACCACCAAAATCGGCGTGTCCCGGGGTATCGATGATATTGATCTTGACCCCTTTCCAGTCTATGGCGCAGTTCTTTGCATTGATGGTAATGCCACGCTCCCGTTCGATCGCACCACTGTCCATGACACGATCTCCCATGTCCTTGCGGAACAGTCCGCTCTGCTTGAACATGCCGTCGACAAGGGTTGTCTTGCCGTGGTCGACGTGGGCGATAATAGCGATGTTCCTGATATGTTCATTTTTTGTCTTCATATATTTCTTTCTATTCCTTTGTTCCAAAAGCCACTGTATCACAATGAGGGGATTTGCTACAGACAATGAGCAAAGAAAAGCAAATTCTACCATCAAATTGAGTAAACTAGTCTATCCGTGACAATTCAGCACATACGTGGACAGCAGTGGACGAACGTATAGGTTAGCTGTATATTTGCGGCGACAAACTGCTACGTAGGGAAGGAACCACTCATGAAAGAACCATATTCACTGGATCTCACGGACTTGGTACATGACCTGCAAACCAATGAAAAGACAGGTCTCTCCGATCAGGAAGCGAAAGCTCGACGAGAACGAGATGGGTTGAACAAGCTAGAGGCACACAAGAAAAAAGGGGTCATGGCCCGGTTCTTCAGCCAGTTCAAGGATGTGATGATCATCATCCTCCTTGCAGCGGCTGCAGTATCACTTGGTCTCGCCATCAACAGCGGAGAGCCGTCGGAATTCTTTGAACCCGGCCTGATCCTCCTGATCGTCATCCTCAACGCAATCATGGGGACCGTACAGGAAGGAAAGGCGGAACGGGCGTTGGAAGCATTGCAGGACATGTCTGCCCCAAAAGCACGGGTCGTGCGCGATGGAAAGCTGGCTGTCATCAATGCAGAGGACCTTGTTGTAGGTGATGTCGTCCAGATGGAAGCTGGCGACATGGTCCCAGCCGATTGCCGCCTGATCAAGGCCTTCTCGCTCAAGAGCGATGAGAGTGCACTCACTGGCGAATCGGTACCTTCTGAGAAGTCGGTGGGTACCCTTCCAGCGGACATTCCCCTGGGAGACCGCAAGAACATGGTGTTCAGCGGGTGTTCCATCACACAGGGAACCGCAACTGCCGTCGTAACAGCAACAGGCATGAACACGGAGATGGGAAAGATTGCCAAGCTGCTCAAGGGCGAGGAGAACTCAGATACCCCGCTTCAGATCCGCCTTGCTAAACTTGGCAAGATCCTTGGGTTCGTAGCCCTGGGAGCCTGTGCGATCATTTTTGTAGTTGGCTTGATAGATGGTATTCCATTGATGGAAATCTTCATGACGTCCGTTTCCCTAGCTGTCAGCGCCATTCCAGAAGGACTTCCTGCAATCGTAACGATAGTCTTGGCCATTGGCGTGCAGAAGATGGTGAAAAAGAATGCCATCATCCGCAGGCTTCCTGCAGTGGAGACACTGGGAAGTGCTTCGGTCATCTGCTCGGACAAAACGGGAACCTTGACCCAGAACCGCATGACGTTGGTCAAGTTGTATGTGGATGGCCAGGTTGAAGATGTCACCAAGGACAACAGCAAGGACGGAAAGGAACTGCTGAAGCTTGCCACCCTCTGCAGCAATGGCGAGGTGACGGTCAATGCAGATGGGAGCGTCACCCACATCGGAGACCCCACCGAGACTTCAATTGTATTGGCAGCCCAGAACAATGGCATGCCAAAGACGGAGTTGGAGAAGCAATACCCACGGTTGGCGGAAATCCCATTCGACAGCGACCGGAAACTGATGAGCGTCATCTGTGAAGTCAATGGCAAGCCAATGGTAATCGTCAAGGGTGCATATGATATGCTTGCCCCCAGATGTACCTCCGGTGACCCTGCGAGCGCACAATTGGTGGTCGAGGGCTTGAGTGCCGATGCCATCAGGGTACTTGGAATTGCAACGCGTCCCATTGCATCAGTCCCGGCAAACCTCTTATCGGACGAGATAGAGTCTGGGCTGACCTTCCGCGGTCTCGTTGGCATGATCGATCCTCCCCGCGAGGAAGTCAAAGTGGCAGTCGCTACCTGCAAGGAAGCTGGCATCCGACCGGTAATGATCACGGGAGACCATATCGTCACTGCCTGTGCAATTGCACGTGAATTGGGAATCCTCAACAAGGATGACAAAGCTGTCACGGGAACAGAACTGGCACAGATGGACGATGCGACCCTCGACCGGGAAGTAGAGCATATCAGCGTATATGCCAGGGTCACACCTTCCGACAAGATTCGTATCGTCAAGTCCTGGCAACACCATGGGCAAGTCGTGGCGATGACTGGTGATGGAGTGAACGATGCTCCTGCACTGAAGGCAGCCGACATCGGTTGTGCCATGGGAATCACAGGCACAGACGTTGCCAAGGGTGCTGCAGACATGATCCTGACTGACGACAACTTCGCCACGATCGTTGAGGCTGTCAAGCAGGGCCGTGGAATCTATGAGAACATCAAGAAGGCTGTCGCGTACCTGCTGGGCACGAACATCAGCGAAGTGTTGCTGGTATTCTTTGCCATGATCTTCTGGAGGGAAAGCCCATTGCTCTCAATGCAGCTGTTGTGGATAAACCTCGTCACCGATAGTTTGCCAGCCATTGCATTGGGCATGGAGCCAATCGAATCCGATGTCATGCGACATGCACCAAAGAAGAAGGATGAGAGTATCTTTGCCCATGGCATGGGAACCAAGATTTGCCTTCAGGGAATCCTGTTCACGATACTGACTCTCTTCTCGTTCTGGTTCGGCGCACATGTTGCCGGCAATGTCACCGGAGGTCGGACACTCGCTTTCTGGACGATGTCCCTGTTACAGATTTTCCATGCCTACAACATGCGCAGTTCCCACTCCTTGTTCAAGATTGGGCCGTTTGGCAACAAGAACCTCAACCTGGCGTTCCTCGTATCGTTCGTGATGATCTGCCTGGTGTCGTTCATTCCACCGGTAGCAATGGTATTTGGAATGACCATGCTCCCTGCTTGGGTATACCTTGTAGGACTTGCATTGGCAATGACCCCGATCCTGGTGATGGAAATCGCCAAGGCCATCGGAGTCATCAAACCAAAGGCTCACTACCTGAAGAAGGAACACCACAAGCAGCTCAAGAACAAGAGCGGCAAGTAATCTCTCAGGCCTTGGCAGTCTTCCGGCGTGCGCCCAGGACTGCCTTGAGCACCATCAGTGAAACCATGCAGACAAGGGCTATCGAGATAGTGGCGATGCCACCCTCGATGCCCTTTCTTTCTGCCACGGCACCAACGATGATCGGCATTGTGATCGCACCAATGGTGGCGGTAGCGATACAGGTTCCTGTAGCCACCGTGGACGAATTGAAACGCCTGTCCATGGTTGACAGCGTGGTCGGATAGATGCCGGACATGAACAGTCCAATACCCAGGAGCGCAGGGAAAATAACCCGTGCATCACGTGTGCTGATCATCAGGATGAAGCACAACGTCATTCCAACACCCATGGTGAGGATCAACAGGTTCTTGTTGGCTTTGCTGGAGACCGAGGCACATATCAGCCGGCCAACCATGACCATGATCCAGAGCACCGAGGAAGTGCTCGTAGCAAGGGCTTCTCCCATGATGCCGCTGTCACGGAAATATGTGACCAGCCATCCGACGATCGAGGACTCTGCACAGAGGTAGAAGAACATGATGAATGCGTTGAGCCAGAAGGAGAAGGAGGTGCCAAAATCACTCCCGGCATCTGCTTTACGGGGCATTGGCTTGTTGGACAGCTTGGAGAATCCAATGGCAACCAAAGCGACAATCTCACATGCGGCGACGAACAGAGCACACACCTTCCAGGAGAGTCCAAGGACGCCAGTGAACAAAATGACCATGAACGGTGCAAGGAATGCACCAATTGCAAATGTTGCATGAAGAATGTTCAGACCACCGGTCTTGTTCTCTGCCACTTCAGAAACTACGACGTTTGTGATATTGCTCATCGTACCGCGTCCGATACCAGTGGCAGTGAATGCAATCACCAACAGTACGGGGTTGCCGGTAACGGTCATCAGGACAAATCCTATGACAATCCCGGAACAGAGGGAAATCGTTGATTTCTTCCTTCCGATGAGATAGGGAAGGAATCCAGCGATCAGGACAGCACAGAAGTTGCCGATCTGATGTGCGGACAACACCATACCCGAAACAACATAGCTGAGGTTGTATTCAGCCTTCATGGAGGGGAGAATGGCGCCGAGAAGGGTACTCATCATGCCACTACAGAAAAAGGCATAGTACATGATTGACAACAACGAGACGTTTGCAGGCGCCACGTTCAGTTTTTGGGAGAGGAATCTCACTGATACTCCTTCATCCGGAAGAAACCGCATGATTACACTGATTTAATTTTATTGAAACAAAGTTTCGAATTGATAGAGTAGTTGTACCCTACTCTTCCCTTCTTGTCCAGCGAGGAGCACTTACTCCCAGATCTCATTCACCAAGCCAGACAGGGTCAGCATGCGTTGTTCCTTGGTAGCCAGCTCACATTCCCAGACGATAATCACCTTCCAGCCCATGGCATCTAGTTCGCTTGCAACACGTGCATCACGTTCCTTGTTGCGCACTATCTTGGCTTGCCAAAAGCTTCTATTGGTATGCGGCAAATGGAACTTGGGACAGTCATGTCCATGCCAGAAGCATCCGTTGACAAACACTACCGTACGGTATTTGGGCAAGACTAAATCGGGAGAGCCTGGAAGCCGCCGGTCATTGACCCGATAGCGGAATCCCTGTCGGAACAGATACCGGCGAACCAACATCTCAGGACGTGTATTGCGGGATTTGATCGCCCCCATGTTCGGATGGGTTGCTCGTGTAGCTTGTTCCATGAACGTGCTGGTCTCCTCTATTGGGAATCATATTGAAAAAAGCCACGGCCGAAAATGGCCGTGGCATACATTGAAATAGAAACTACTGTAGGATTAGATCGTGCCGTTCGCTCTCAGCGTATTGGCGTTGACGGAGCCGACGTTTGGAGTCCTTCCATCTGCCGAAACGGGGATTTCAACCTTTCCGTCACGGATCAGCTGGTAGATCTTCTGGGCATCGGGGTCATCAAGGGATACACCGATGATTTCCCAGTTGTTGTCAACGACAGGCATGATCGTTCCCTGACTCGTCACATAGTCGGAAATCAGGTCACGGATTGCCAAACCCTTGTTGTACACAAGATCTTCAGGCTTGGAGCTGATCATTCCTGCTGAGGAGAGACCACCATAGCGGTAGTTGTTCAGGGCAAGGGTCAATACCTGGTCATCGGCAAGGGGAGCACCCTTGTACATGACATTGACGATCCTCTGGCCAGCGGGCTTTGAGATATCAATCTGGTAATCAACACCTGCGAACATGTCGTAGTTGTACAGACGGATGTTCGGGTTGAAGGAGATGGTTACATCGCCAGGCACGGACTGGTTGAAGAAGTTGCCAGCCTGCTTTTCCATGATAGCCTTCAGCTGGGCGCCAGTGATCCGTACAGCCATCAGGGTGTTGTCGTACTTGTAGATCTTCACACCATCACGCTTGCGGAAGTCGCCCTTGGGCAGATTGCTCTTGCTATCGAACAAGGCAGCTAACGATACATCTGCACCAGTCTCTTCCATCTGCACCATGTTGATCAGATCCAGCATTGCTGTATCCTGCAGGACAGCGGTGGGTACTCCAGGAAGGTCATTCCAGTTGAGGCTCGGCAGGAAGTCAGCACCTACTTTGCCGACAACCGTATTGGCCATCTCGCGGCTCTTGTCGTGGACGTACTGCATTTCCTTGGAAAGCTCGGGGTCAGGAGTCACATTAGCCTTGGAGACAGGAAGCAGCTCGCCCTGCTTTGCAACACACTTCCACTTGCCACCAACGACGGCCTGCTCCATGGTCAGGGTCAGCTTTGCAACTGAAGAGCCCTTGGAACCTGGCTCGAGGATGACACATCCGTTGGGGAGGGTCTCATTGAGGGAGGAGTGGGCATGTCCGATGAGGAATGCTGCAACACGGTCACCATACTTTTCGGCAACTGCACGGATGCCGTCGGTATTGTACTCACCATCTTCACCATAGTGGACCAGACCAACGATGACATCTGCTTTCCCCTCGAGCTCGTCGAGGATCTTTCCAGTCTCTTCCATCGGCTTGGTAAATGTCATGTAGTTGAAATGCTCAGGATTGGAAGCTTCCCACTGGGGAACGTGTGGTGCTTCGATACCGAAGATGGCGACACGAACACCCTTCACGAGCTTGATGATATAGGGCAATGCAAAGCGTGTGCCATCTGCCTTGTAGATGTTCCCACCCAACACAGCGGCATTGCTGTCTTCAATTGCCTTGACGAGGTTTTCGTATTCAAAGTTGAATTCGTGGTTGCCAAGTTCCCATGCATCATAATTCATGCTGTTCATGGCCTTGACCATCGGATGGATGGAATCGTTCCTGAACTCCTGAATCATGTTGTCCTGCAAAGTATCACCACAATCTACCAGCAACAATTCTGGATCAAGGGCGCGCTGCTGTTTGATCACGGTGTAGGCTTTTGCAAGTCCACCATCAAAGGCAGAATCGGTTGCATAATCCCATGGGGCAATAGTCCCGTGGAGGTCGCTTGTCTCCAAGATGGTTACGTCGACCTTTTCGCCAATGCCAGTTGCAAATGCAGGAATCATCATCAGTACGGCCAATACCATCACTGTGACGATCTTGTGCATATTCCGTTTCTTCATACTCCATACCTCCTAGTATAAGTAGAAAACTTGGAGCAGGGATTTCCCCTGCACCACGGTGCCACGCATTTTCATGCAGGTGCCATTCAGACACGCAAGTTCAGTATATCCCAAGCAGGAAGAGAGTCAATCGGTCAAAGCAAGAAAGGGAGGGTTTGAAAGGAGAGATTTTACAAAGGTTTGTCAAATCACTGGATTTGTGAAGTTTCAAGAAGTATATTACGTAGAGATGAACTTCCACTACAAATAAAAAGGAATGACATGAAAAAAAACCGAATTGACTTGTATGGGCAGGAAGACAATGGAATTGCAGATGCCCAGGTGTACTCTGATCTCCAACAGGATGCCACATGGAAACAAGAGGGAAAAGTTGCCCTCTTCAATGCATTGGGGCCGCTCCATCCCTGCACCATTGATGCTACACTTCGCCTGGCTGCCGCAAAGGCTGAACTGGAGGAGTATCTTCCCGCCTTGGAGTATGTCAAGGAAGCATATGCATCGAGAGTAAAAGTATTCGGCAAATATCACAAACTGACAATTCAGGCGTACCTCCAGTTGGCGACAGCGTATCTTGACGCTGGATTCCCCAAGGAGGCGCTCGCCATAGCAAAGGACGTGCTGAGGGATGACTTCCCAAATAGCGATGAAGATTTCTTTGTCATTCTCTCTGCAAAGATCATCCTGGCCGATGCTTTGCAACAGATGGACAAGATTGAGCAGGAAATACAGGTCCGTGAGGACATTGTCAAGGACGTTGAGGATTTGTATGGGGAAAACCACCCAGACACCATGGATTCCGTGGAGCGCCTTGCAATTGCATATGACGACAATAACCAAATCGACAAAGCCATTGAGCTCTATCAAAGAATCTGCGACTACATGGAGACAAATGGCGATAGCGAGGGGTATGTGATGGCTCTCGCCAACCTTGCAGTTTGCAACTACGACCTAGGGAAAAAGGCGGATGCCCTGCGTTTTGCAGAGAAATCCCTCTCTCTTTCAAGGGAACTGTTTGGAGATGATGACGATCTGACCAAATCTGCAAAGATTGTCATGTCCGAGGTGACTGAGGACCCACGGTTCTCAACAACCTGACAACATAGGCGAAGAAAAAAATACAGGCATGCAGGATGAAACACTCTCTTGCATGCCTTTCTTGTTCATGATGGTTGGATCTACGGTTTCACTTGTTCTATTGGCACCTGGGCAATATCTTCGCCCATGGTATCCACAGATGGAACAGCCCCCATTCCTGAATCAGTCTGTACTGCATCCTTGCGAGAGCAACTGGCAAGATTCAGTGTCGTCAATGAGCATACAACAGCAAGAATCAAAACAAGCGGAATTGTTTTTCCCAATTTCAATGTGTGTAGAATCTGTTTCATAGCTTCTCCCTTGACTACAAAATACTCACATCTGTTGCGATAGTGGTATATCAACGAAAGAATAGTTCTGAAAAAACGATCCAGGCACCACTTGCACCGACAAACCCATACACAAGCTTCTTCAGCCGACTAACAGGAATCTTCTTGAACGTATACAACCCCACCCAAGTGCCGATTCCAATTCCCAGCCAACCGATCAGCACGAACGGTGATTCTGACCACGTAAGCGACCCGTTGCCCAGACGTATGATGATCGTCGAGATATTTGACAGGAAGAAATAGCATTGTATTGTTGCCAGGTACTGTTTTGGATCATCAATCGCTGCCATCAGGTACAGGGCTACGGGAGGTCCACCTATGCCGAACAAACCGTTTCCGACTCCGCCAATCGCTCCCATGAGCGAAGCAGAAACATATGTGGCTCGGACTTGTATCCTGTTTGAAAACCAAATGAAGAAGCAAGAAAGCACGACCAATACAATTCCGAGTATCATCTTCAGCAAAGACTGGTCCATTGAAAACGAATAGAACGTAATGATCGCTCCAGTGACCAATGAGACTGTCAGAAGCGGCAACAGGATCCGCCATCTGATAGATTTCCAATACCGTATTGACAGGTAGATCGTACTGGGGATGGCAATGAGTTGGCAAAGTGTCACCGCCGAAGCGAATGGGAACAGGTATGGCAAGAAGATCATTGCAAGGATAGGAAATCCAAACCCAATGTTTGTCTGGAGAAACGCTCCAAACAAAGCGATAAAGAACACTGATAATAGCGAAAGGAACATCTCCTACCCCTTGTATTGATTTATGGATCTGAATCCCATCATACCATGCCACAATGGAATTGGGGGATTATTCACGCATGTCCAAGTATATCCATCCAACACAGTTTGTCGTATCGACATTGCTGGTTGCCATTTTTTTCAGTACTTTCAGTGTGTGAACAAGATGAGCAAGGAGCAGTATCATGGCATATCAGATTAGTATCAAAAGTGCATATCAAGAACCTCAGGACAACGATGGATACAGAATGCTCGTTGATCGTCTCTGGCCTCGTGGGGTAGCAAAGGCTACTGCCCAACTCTATCAATGGGACAAAAATGTAGCTCCTTCCAATGCATTGCGAGAGGAACTGCACCATGAGGGAGAGAATTTCAACTTGTTCAAGAAAGACTATCTTGCAGAGCTCAATTCCAATCCTGCAGCTTCTGAGTTTGCAGCCAACTGCATCCGGCTCTTGAAGACATCCAACGTCACGTTGGTGTATTCATCAAGCGACCACATCCAAAACAATGCTGTTGTACTCAAGGATTGGCTCTCATCAAAGCTTGATTGAATATCTTTTGCGCCACATCACACTTCAATGTCCAGAAAATAGCAAAAGCCCAACCTATGTATTTTCAGGTTGGGCTTCTTGTGTAAAAAAAAAGACCCGGCAGCTACCTACTCTCCCGCGGCGGACCGCAGTACCATCGGCGTGGGAGCGCTTGACTTCCGTGTTCGGGATGGGAACGGGTATGTCCACTCCGCCATAGCCACCGGGTCGGTCTTCCGCGCAGGAACCCGTGCAACATTGCACCGGATGCCCCGCTGAAGACCCGACTCCGAGAATCGGGGAACTATCAAAAAACTTCAAACACTAGTTTTGGTAGTATTTGAATCGCAAAGAAA
>CAYXIH010000044.1:0-18855 GCA_964465155.1 uncultured Sphaerochaeta sp. | reverse complement strand
ATGCAGAGAAGGAGTACTCCGACTTTGGTTTCAGAGTCGAGCTCTCCATGGTCAAAGGGTATGATGCCAAAGAGCATATTGAGGCTATCAAGGCCTTGGTGGAAGCTGGATGCAAAGCCTTGTGCATCTCTTCTGTAGATGTACCACAAGTGAGGGAATTGATCGACACCATCATCCGCAAGGGAATTCCCGTGGTGACGGTCAATACCGACCTGAACAATACCAAGCGGCTCTGCTATTTCGGAAGCGACTACTATGAAGCTGGATGTACCTCCGCAGGTGTCCTGTCGCTGATGACTGCAGGTCCGCTGGAGATGATGATCATCACAGGCTCCAAGAGCATCAAGGGGCACAATGACCGCATCGCGGGATTCACCTCGACGCTGCGGACCAAGAGCATCCCATACCACCTCAATGCACTTGAGGAGTGTCTGGACAGCGATGAGAAAGCCTACGAGCTGACACTGGGAATCCTCAAGTCGAATCCTCAGATAAACTGTATCTTTGTTGCCGCAGCTGGTGTCGAGGGGACATTGCGCGCGGTCAAGGAACTTGGTTTCAAGAAGCCAGGTGTCCGTATCCTCACCTTTGACGACATCCCTGCGACACGGCAGATGGTGACTGATGGACTCATTGAGTGCACCGTGTGCCAGGAGCCGTATGTCCAGGGGTACCAGGCGATGAAGCAGGTGTGCGACATGATTGTCGGTGGGGTCACGCCCCAAGGTTGGCAGACGCGCAACATCATCAAGATAGCACAGAACCTCTAGCTCAAATTTCATTGACAAACAGTGATAATGGCTCAATAATCTATATGTGCTCGTGCACATACAGGAGTTTTGCCATGATTGCATGTGGAATTGATTTTGGGACCCAGAGCGTGAAGGTGGTCTGCTACGATAGTATTGCCAAGAAAATTGTCGCACAGGCTTCATGCCCATTGCAGCTCATCAGCGCAGAGGATGGAACGCGCGAGCAGGAGGCCTCTTGGTGGGTGGATGCAATGGTCTCATGCTTTGATGCCATCGATCCTGCGATACGCAAGAAGATCGAGACAGTAGGAGTCTCAGGACAACAGCATGGATTTGTCCCTGTCGATGATCAAGGCAAGGTCATGCACAGTGTGAAGCTGTGGTGCGATACATCGACCAGCGCTCAGTGCTCGACACTCATGGATGCCTGCGGGGGAGAGGAAGCAGTCCGCAACCGGACTGGCAACGCCGTCCTTCCTGGATACACCGCAAGCAAGATCCTCTGGTTCAAGCAGCAATATCCAACAGCATTCTCCTTGATGGAGCATGTGTTCTTGCCCCATGACTATATCAACTGGTACCTGACGCATGTCCCTGCCATGGAGTGGGGCGATGCCTCCGGCACGGGCCTGATGGACATCCGCACGGGAACGTGGGATACCCAGCTCGTAGATGCAATCGATCCCTCCCTGTTTCAGAAGATTCCTCAGATCCTCCCCAGTTCGCTGGGTATCCTGGGGACGGTGGTCCCCGAGGTGGCGGAACGACTTGGGTTGGGAGCATCGGTACAGGTGAGCTGCGGTGGTGGCGACAACATGATGGGCGCCATAGGAACTGGGTGTGTGGACAGCGGGATGCTCACGATGAGCCTGGGGACTTCCGGAACGTTGTTCGGATGTTCCGACGTCCCAATAGTAGACCCCAGTGGTTGCTTGGCAGCTTTCCGCTCTTCCACCGACTCGTTCCTGCCGCTGTTGTGCACCATGAACTGTACCGTTGCTACCGAGGTGATGCGCCAGCTTCTGGCTGTCGGAGTGCGTGAGTTCGATACCATGGCCGAATCTTCTCCAATCGGAGCTGGTGGATTGCTGTTGATCCCATACTTCAACGGCGAGCGTTCTCCGAATCTGCCACAAGGGAAGGGGACATTGTGTGGCATGACGGCAACAAATGTCACTCCAGCCAATATTGCGCGCAGTTCGATTGAAGGAGCTACCTACTCGATGATGATGGGACTCGATTCCTTCCATGAGCTGGGATTCGTAGCCACGGGGATCAACCTCATCGGAGGAGGTGCGAACAGTCCTGTGTGGAGGAAGATGGTCAGCGACATGGCAAACTTGCCCGTCCGTGTACCCATGATAGCTGAGGCTGCAGCCTTCGGTGCAGCCCTGCAGGCACTGTCCGCAGCTACTGGTACATCCCTGAAGGCAATTGCCGCAGACCATGTCTCCTATGACCCTGCCAAGTCATGTATGCCCAATGAGGAACGGCATGCCCAGTACATGCAGCACTATGCTGTATGGAAAGAGTACCTGCAGGCGCTCTCCCCATTGTTCGAATAGAGGACAAGCTTTTCCATTTCGATGCAGATCCCCGGTGTTTCGCCGGGTTTTTTGCATTATGGCTATCTTGTCTGCAAGCGAGATAAAAATTACATATTGACGAAATATGATAATTTGTATTGTTCGAGTCTTGAACTTTCTTTGCCACCGAAATATAGTTAGCTTGAAGTCATGGAGTTATCCATGCACCATCAGGAAAATCGGTATGGAGGAAAACCTGTCATGAGTAAGAAACTGAAGCACAATCCCACCCCTTGGGATTTCCTTGCACAATACAAGGGCACCTATTTCAAAGGCGAATGGCCGACTGTTCCAGAGGCATTTGAGATTTCAACGGCCCGCTATCCCAAGAATGCGTGCTTCCATGCTTTCGTACCCAAGCCACTTTCTTTCAACTATACCCAAGCATTGGCAACGATCAAGGGTGTCGCCAACTATATGCTCCTCAATGGGGTCAAGAGCGGTGACCGTGTCGCCGTCTGTGGCAAGAATAGCCCCGAATGGGCAATTGCATTCCTTGCAGTCGGTTTTGCAGGTGCAGTAGTCGTTCCCCTTGACCATGCACTTTCCGCTGCTGACCTCGACCGTCAGATGGCGTTCGCAGGTGTGAAGTTCCTCCTCGCCGATGAAGACTGTCTGGCATCCGTGGATGCAGATGGCTCTGTAGGTTTGACCAATACAGTCTGCCTTGAACCAAAGGGTACCCCATATATCCTTGACTGCCAGATTGCAGAGGAACAGCCCCGCACCAAGGCCAAGGAAGAAGAACTTGCAGCTATCCTCTTTACCAGCGGAACAACCGGTATCCCCAAAGGCGTCATGTTGTCCCACCGCAACCTCATCGCCGACTGCTATCTGGCACAAGGGAACATGAACATCTACAGTACCGACGTATTCTATGCAATCCTGCCTATCCACCATGCATATACCATGTTGGCAGTCTTCATTGAGTCGTTCAGCGTCGGTGCAGAAACTGTCTTTGGCAAGAAGCTTGTCATTTCTCAGGTCCTGAAGGAACTCAAGGAAGGGAAGGTCACCATGTTCTTGGGCGTACCGATGCTCTTCAACAAGATGCTTGGTGGCCTGATGGATGGTGTGAAGAAGAAGGGTGCGCTGGTCTATGGCTTGATCCGTGGACTGATGGGCATCAGCGGATTCGTCAAGAAGGTGTTCAAGGTCAACCCAGGCCACAAGTGGTTTGGCTTCTTGCTGAAGAACCTCTCCCTCGATACAAACAGGATTTGTATCTGTGGCGGTGGTCCGCTTCCTCCCTCGACGTTCAAGAAGTTCAACGAATTGGGAATTGACTTCGTCCAGGGCTATGGCCTGACCGAGACTTCCCCGATTGTTACCCTCAATCCAATTTTCGCCTATGAGGAGACTTCCGTTGGTAAATTGGTACCGCAATGCGAGGCCAAGATAGTCAACCCCGATGCCGATGGCAACGGTGTGATCTACCTGCGCGGACCGATGATCATGATGGGATACTACAAGAATCCTGAAGCAACTGCTGAAATCCTCGATGCCGATGGCTGGCTCAATACTGGCGACGTGGGCCATATCGATTCCAAGGACTATGTCTATCTTACCGGGCGTGCCAAGAACGTCATCGTCACCGATGGTGGCAAGAACGTGTTCCCCGAGGAGATCGAGGACCACTTCCAGCTCTACGGTGAAGTTGACCAAGTCTGCGTGTTGGGGTACATCACCGATGTAAAGACCCATGCCGAGGGTATCCGCGCAATCTTCTATCCTTCCGAATCCTTCCGCAATGATGTCGAAAAGCAGCATCCGGATGCAGTGGAGGCAGCCCAGGCTGTCCGTGCAAGGATCAATGAGATTGTTGAGGAGATCAACAAGGAAGTGCCGCCGTACAAGAAGATTTCCAAGGTGACTGTCATCAACGAGGCTATGCCCATGACCAGCACCAAGAAGATCAAGCGCTTCCTGGTTGCCCAAAAGTATAAGGATCAGTAATATATCGGCATGAATAGCAGAACACGAAATTATCTACGGTCGCAGGCACATGACCTGCGCCCGGTGGTCATGGTTGGTAAGGCAGGAGTCAACGAGAGCGTCGTCACGGCGCTGGATGAGGCGTTGACCCACCATGAGCTTGTAAAGGTGAAGTTCCAGGACTTCAAGGATGAGGTCCGCCAGAAGTCTGAGGAACTCGCTGCATCCACCAAGAGTGAAGTGGTAGCGATAATTGGCTTCAATGCGGTCTTCTTCCGCCAGGATTCCAAGGATCCGGACCGCTTGATCAAAATTCCTGCTGATTTCCGCTGAGCAATGAACAACGGCACGCGAGAGCGTGCCGTTGTCATAGTCACATCTTATTCCAACTGTCCGTCATAATAGTTGACGTGTAGTGCATCCAGCCGCTCCTTGAGCGCTGGCATCCGGAGCCGGAAGGATTCAAAGTCCTTTCGGTCTTTTTGTATCCAGAGCCCTTCTGCCAATGCACACAACCGTGGAAAGAGCATATATTCGGCTTGCTTGGAGAATGAGACCTTCTCCGTCCACAAGTTCCCTTGTCCGCCGATCACATGGCTAGCCACGTCCAAGGCCATTCCTGGAGGGACGGGATCAAACTCAAATGACTTGTGCACTGTCTCTACACCCAGGTACCCCGGTTCCTCAGGACTGTCGTAGTTCTTGTGGTCGAGATAGCAACCATCAGTCGTCGGGCACATGATCACGTCATGGCCCAAGTGTGCGGCGGCAGTGCCTCCCTCGAGTCCCCTCCACGACATGATGATCATGTCGTGGGGCAAGCCGAGCCTCTCAGTCCCATCCAGCACTTCGTCCCAACCGATTGGCCGCTTGCCATGCTCCTGAACCATCTTCGCGATGCGGACCGTCATCCATGCCTGCAGCTCGTCAATGCTTCCCAAGCCCTCTGTTTTGACACGGAGTGCACACTTGGGACACTCCTTCCATCTCGTCCTGGGACATTCATCCCCACCTATGTGAATGTAGGGGGAGGGGAAGAGCCGTACCAACTGGTTCATCACGGCATCAAGCAGCTTCAGCACGTCGTCGTTGCCGGCGCACATCACATCGTCGAATATCCCCCAGCTATCCTTGACTTCATAGGGACCACCGGTACACCCCAAGGAGGGGTAGGCGGTAAGCATCGCCAGGGCATGGCCAGGAGTTTCCACCTCGGGTACGACCACTACGTGGTGTTGCCTGGCATACTCCACTACCTCCCTGATTTGGTCCTCGGTATAGAAATCTCCATACGTATTGTCCCATGTCTGCCTGAGCTTGGTCCTGTATGCACCCACGCTGGTCAACAGAGGATATTCAGGTACCGGTAGTCTCCATCCCTGGTCGTCTGTCAGGTGCCAATGGAATCTGTTGAGATGGTTCATGCTAGCGATGTCGATCAGCTTTTTGATGAAGTCCACGGTGAAGAAGTGGCGGACACAGTCGAGCATCACACCCCGCCATTCAAAACGCGGTGCGTCTTGGATGCTGCAGCATGGAATCTGCGCACCTGATGTCAGCAACATCTGCCGGATATCCTGCAGTCCCCACCAGATGCCGTCGGAAGAAGATGCACGTACCGTCACCGCGTTTGGGGCAATGTCCAGCACATACGATTCATTTCCGACAACTTGGTCATCCATGCGCAGGAAGATATCCGTCTCTGTCGCGTCCATATTGGATTCCATGACGGACAGCGTGAGTCCAATAGCCTCGTGCACCTGGGAGGCGAACACTGTCGCCTCAGGCAGGAAACTGGCATCGCAGATGATCTTGGTGGTTGGGGTACAGGTGAACGTACAGTCTTGGTCAATGATGTGGTTGGGCATAGGAACGAGCTGTGATGAAGCTATGCCGGGTGTATATGTGTGTCTCATGGGTTGTGGAATACCATGGGGGTGGGGAGTTGTCAAGCTTTCCCATCATCCAAAGATTTTGTTGACAGGGGGTGTAGGGTGTGGTAGCTTTAGTTTGTACACGGAACAAACAAACACGATAGGGAGATTGCGAACTGTTTTTATGTAGACAGTATAGCAAGGTATATGCGGATCAACAACAACAACTTCCAGAAGAATGCGAATACATCATTGGTTGCACAACTCATCTGGCGTAAACCAGGGACAAGCCGGGTAGACATTGCCCGGGAATTGAACCTGTACCGTTCAACAGTCACCAACATCATCTCTTCACTGATCGAGAACAAGGTTGTGTATGAAGCCGAGGAGGGCAATAGCCTCTCACGTGGCGGACGCAAGCCGATCATATTGCAGCTGAACTCCAATTTTGGATGTGTCGTTGGGTTCGACATCCAGCCGTCCCACTACCGCGTTGTGGTCTTGGATATCAAGGGTGATGTCTTGTGGGAGGGCAGGGGGAATATTCCAGATGTCCCATTCGACGGCATCATCGACTTCCTGATGGATATCGTCCTTGCCGAGGTTGCCAAGCTGAACCTTCCGTTGCTATGCGTCTGTGCCGGTATTCCTGGTATCGTGGATACCGAGAAGGGCATTATCAAGTATGCAGAACCATTCAAGTTGGTGAACTACGATATTTTCAGCTACTTTACTTCCAAATATGATATCCCGATCTTGGTTGAGAACGATGCCAACTGCTGCGCATGGCTGGACATGACGATCAACCGTGGCATCCAGCTGGAGGATTTTATCTGTCTCATCGCCGATTACCATGAAGGCAACTACCAGTTTGGTGACCGCAGCGGTATTGGCGTTGGTGTCGGCCTTTCCATCGGTGGGAAGGTGTACCATGGTTCCCATAGCGCTTGTGGTGAGTTCTGCTCACTTTCATGGCGCAAGGGGTGTCTTGGCCAGACGGGCTTGCCCGAGGACCTGTTGATACAATCGTCCCATGACGAAGATGCTTGGAAGATCTGGATGAGGGACTTGTTCTCCTCATTGGTCCCGGTGCTTTCGATCTTGGACCCAGGGTATGTATTCATCCATGGAACTCCGTTTGCAGATGAGCAGAAGATCATGATGCAGATGGAGGCGATTGTCCCGCAGTTTCTTGCTCTGCTCGAAAAAATCGGGTGTACACTGGTATTCAACACGGAGGATGAGATGGTTGTTGCCAAGGGTGCAGCCATGATGTTCCTACAGAAGCTGTTTGCTGTCCCTGAGCTCTCTGAGATGGAGAGCCGTTGCCATTTCGACTGGGATGATGTGACGCGCCAGGCTGCGTCGCCAAAAAAGAATTATAGAAAGCATATTCAATAACAAGGGGGGAGACGGATGGACAACATCAAGAGATCTGGACCTGCTGATGCGGGACAGGCAGCAATGAGGCAACTTCGCAAGGGCAAAGGTGGAGGGATTACAAGCCGGAAAGAGGAACTGATGTCCTATTGGCTGTTGGTGCTCCCTGCTTTCCTGATTTATGTGGCTGTCATGGCCTTCCCGACTATCTTCTCGGTGGTGCTGAGCGTCAGCAACTACAAGGGAGGCAAGTTGTTCGGCGGTCCAAACCAGGTGAAGCTCATCGGGTTCAAGTACTATGCCCAGATGTTCCAGGATCCCTATTTCTACCTGGCTCTGAAGAACAACCTCTATATCGTCCTCATTTCTGTCTTTGGGCAAATTCCATTGGGATTCTTCCTTTCCTACATCCTCTTTCGGGGAATGGTCAAGGGACAGGACTTCTTCCAGACGATGATCTATCTGCCCTGCGTCATCTCAACGGTCGTCATCGGTATCTTGTGGAAGGCATTCTTCGCCCCTGACGGCTCTTTCACTGAGTTCATCAGGATATTCAATCCCAAGTATGTCGCCGAAGTATCTAGCCACCCGATGATCAAGGTGTTGTTCGTCATCCTGTGGATGTATACGGGAACCTACCTGATCATCTTCCTAGCCAACCTGCAGAAAATTGACGTGTCTGTCATTGAGGCAGCCAAGATTGACGGGGCAAGCGAGACACAGGCACTGCGCTACATCATTCTCCCGGCCCTCAGTGGTGTCTTGGTCACTTCTGCTATCCTGGCGATCAGCGGATCGCTGAAGAGCTTCGACCTGATCTATGTCATGACCGACGGTGGTCCTGCAAACCAGACGAGCGTGTTGTCGCTATATATGTACAACAAGGCGTTCAAGGGGGCTCCGAACTATCCTCTTGCCAATGCCATCAGCACGGTGATGGTACTTATCAGCTTTGGACTCATCGGACTGACCAAGCTGGCTGAGAAACGATTCGGGGGGAGGGAATAGCACTATGGCAGACATTAAAGATACACGGAGCGTCGGTGCCCGCATAGGAATGGTTGTTACGTACATAGTGTTGGCCATGTTCACGATCTTGGCCCTCTATCCACTGCTGTGGTTGTTGATGAACTCCTTCAAGACCTCGACCGAGTTCCAGTTCAACAAGCTGGGGTTGCCCGGCAGCTACACCACCATCGACGGACGGACATTCGGATGGACAGTCGTCAACTACACTGATGCCTGGACACGCGGTAAATTCCCAGTCCTGATCGCCAACAGCATATTCTATACCGGCATCACGACGCTGTTGGTCATTGCCTTCTCATTCATGGCCTCGTTCGCATTCGCAAAGATCAAGAACAAAGCGACCAAATGGGTACATGGCTCATTTGTGATCGGGTTGTTGCTGACGCTGCAGTCGATCATGGTCCCATTGTTCCTGCTGGTCAACTGGACAGGGTTGTACAATACTCGGCTGGGTGTTCTGATCCCGTACATCGGCATCGGCATGCCAATGGGCATCTACCTTGGCACTGAGTACATCAAGAGCATCCCAGATGCCTTGGTGGAGAGTGCACGGTTGGATGGCGCTCGGTACCTTCGCATCTTCATGAGCATTATCGCTCCCATGGCGATGCCTGTAGCAGTTACCCTCGCCATCTTGACGGTTACTGGTACTTGGAACGAATTTATGCTTATCAACATCTTGGTCTCACATCCGAGCCTCAAGTCGTTGCCCGTTGGTATCCAGGCCTTCGCAGGTGCCTTGGCAACAGACTATGGTAAGCAGTTTGCAGCGCTGGTTATTGGTTTGGTTCCGATGCTGATATTCTATCTTGCATTTAGGAAACAAATTACACGTGGTGTCGCAGCTGGTGCGGTAAAGGGTTGATCCGCCGTCGGCTTGATCTCCTCCGTTGGAAAAAAACGGAGGAGAAAAAAGTTTGACAGCTGGTATTATGCGTGATAGTATTTGTTTGTACAAAGTATGAACAATTGCTAAGGAGAGGGAAAACCTCATTCTTCCTGAGCTCTGGTCTGGAAGAAGTCGAACGATTTTCGAGCCCAGGCAGTAATGCCTGGACGGTACGTATCGAATGGAAAGTCATTAGGAGGAAAAGATGACTGGACTGAAGAAAGCTTCCGTATTTGCTCTGGTGCTGCTCATGGCGGGGTCCATGGTGTTTGCACAGGGCGCCTCAGACGCCAGTTCTGCAAAGACAGAATTGAACGTTCTCTACTACATCGACATGTCAGCGCCCAATAGCGCAGACGAGATTTCCGCAGTGTGGGACGTGTTCGAAGCACAGAATCCCGATATCAAGGTTGTCCGCGAGGACCTCTTCAACGAACCGTACCACCAGAAGGTCGAAGCCTATGCCGCATCCGGCAATATGCCCGACGTCCTGTACATGTGGCCGGGTGGACGCTCTGCAGCTGTTCAGAACAACCACCTCGTCAAGGACCTCGCCCCGTTCCTCAAGGCTGATGGCATCTATGATGACTATGCAGCAGCCGCTTTGGTTCCCCAGGCTGCAGGCTATCTTGCAGAGCTGCCCAACGGCATCACTTCTTCCCACATGATGTTCGTCAACGACAAGTTGCTCGAATCCTATGGGCTGAACAGACCTGAGACCCTTGACGACCTGCTCGCCATGGTTCCCGTTCTCAAGAGCAATGGCATCGACGTGATCGGCATGGACAACATGAGCGACTGGGTCATGCAGTCCTGTCTCTTCTCCTTGGTCGTAGGCCGCCTTGGTGGACCCGACTGGTATGAGCAGCTTGCTGCTGGCAAGATCAACTTCACCGATCCTTGGTTTGTGAACTCCTTGGCCGTCATCGACCAGCTGTACGCAACCGGCGCCCTGAACCGCAACACCCTCAACAGTGCATATGGCAATGGACGTGGTGCATTCGCTGCCGGCAAGTGTGCATTCTTCATCGATGGTGACTGGGCATGCGGCAACTTCCAGACCGATGCTTCCACCGGCGTTGCTCTGATTTCTCCCCAGGCTCAGCAGGATAGCTTCGGCATGATGGTATTCCCTGCAATTCCTGGTGAATTGGTCCACAACTCCACCAGCGGCGTCGTCGGCACCGGTTTTGGCATGAGCGCCAACATCGAAGCTGGTTCTGCTAAGGAAGAGGCAGCCTGGAGGCTGATCAAGTTCCTGCAGAGCAAGTATGTACAGGAATGGAGACTGAAGACTGGTGCTTCCTTCCCGTCCAACCTCACTGTTGACATTGCAAAGGTTATTGCTGACAACAACCTCGAGCCCTTCGTGCAGAAGCGCGCAGAATTCTACACCAAATATTCGACGACCCCGGTCATCGACGGTGTGCTGGATCCTTCCGTGTACAACGTGATCAACGTTGGCCTGCAGGAAATTGGCCTTGGAAAGAAGACTCCCACCCAGGTGGCAGCCGACGTCCAGAAGGCTTGGGTAGCATTCAACAAGAACTAATGTCTACTGATTCTCAGTGACATTGTCTATCGAACTTCCATACAGACCCGTTGCTTGTGCAGCGGGTCTGTTTTTAGCTTTCATCACATCTTTCTCATGTTGAGGGGAGTGAAAGTTCACTCATGCAACAAATATCTCATTTCTTTCTTTCAGTTGCACATTACCTCTGGTATAGTATCAGGGAAGTGACCTCAGCCAAGGCTCGCTTGATTGTTCTGTAGGAATTGGAAACTCTCGTGAGGGGTATTTGGATGAATGGGGGCGCTCAGAAATATATTGGTATCATAGCCAACATCGTTCTTTTCTTGTGCGTGGCGACAGTCTTGGTCGTCTGCATCGTCTTCAACTCTCACTTGAACATGCCCCCGATTGATGAACATGACTATATCTTCCTTGATAGCGGATGGACGGTCCAAGTCGGTGACCAGAAGATGGAAGGTGTAGGTCTTCCCCTGCAGTTGCATGCCTCCCCAAAGCAGGCATGTGTCGCGTTGAGCATGGTGTTTGGCCAGGACATCCCCGTGACTGGGAGGACCCTCTCCCTGCTCACTGGCATGGCCGAGGTGCATGTGTTCCTCGATGGGGAGAAGCTGTACAGTTTCTCAGAGGAAGGATCCAAGTGGAAACTGACTCCGATGGGAGGCATGGCTCCCCATTTTGTCCAGCTTCCAAGGGATTTGGAAGGCAAGAAATTGCTGATACTCATCGACTACCACACGACCAATCCCCTCAGTCAATCCTTCCATGCCCCGCTGTTGGGTTCGAGGATGTCGGCATACTTCTACCAGATGCGCAACGAGGTCTCTTCATTGTTCTTCGGCTATTCGTTCCTCCTCATCGGGACGCTCTGCCTGATTGCTACCTTGTTTATTCGAAGGAATGAACACTACAAGAGCCTCCTTGCTTTCTCCCTGATGGAGATCCTCTTGGGTATCTGGGTCTTTACCCAGGCAAAGAGCAAGTTCGTGTTCTTCAGGAATCCCCAGGTCCCCTGTGATTTCAGTACCCTCGCCATGTACTTGCTCCCGATGTGCATCGCATTGTATTTCTCCACGACATGCAATGCTGGAAAACCAGCTAAGACTATGATGCGCATCGCATATGTGTTTCCCATCCTCTACTGTGTGTTTGGAGTGATGCAGTTTGCTGGCTGGGTCTTGTTTGACGACCTGGAGGCAATTGGCGGAGGCTTGCTGCTGGCATACCTGGTGTGCGTATTGGTTCTTGCCGTGGTGTCCCTATGCAAGGGAAACCGCAATTGCCTGATGTTCGTGTTGGGGCTTGGGGTGCTGATGCTGGATGTCCTTGCGGAGATGGCCTTGCTGCTGATGGGGATCGAATTGCCCAGCGCCATGATGCTCCACCTGGGCATGGCGGTGGCAGGGATTCTCTTCCTCCTCGGTTCCATCGCTGACATTACATCCAGCGGGCGTACCCAGATGCGGCAGCAGATGTTGCTGGAATTAGCATTTACCGATTATCTTACAGGACTGGGGAACCGAACCAGCTATGAGAAACGGATTCACGAGCTATCAGAGAAGCCAAGTGACCTGATAGGTGTATATATGTTGGATATCAATGACCTCAAGGCAACCAACGACATCTATGGCCATGATTGTGGAGACCACCTGATCAAGCGTTTTGCTGAGAAGCTACGTGAAGTCATTCCACCTGATTCTGATTGCTACCGTATTGGCGGTGATGAATTTGTGGTGTTCATGTACAAATGCACTCCAATGGAACTGGTTGAAATGACACATGTGCTGCAGTCGGCATTTTCAGACGGTGGACCGGTGAGTGCTGCCGTAGGAGCTGCCTTGTATCTCCCAGGTGGGATGGCGACCCTTGCTGATGTGGTTGCACTTGCCGACGATGCGATGTATGACAACAAGACGAAGATTAAGGCGGGGAGGGTATAACTTGTATGGAAATAATACCGTCACGTTCGTTCAACAGCCTGTATATCTGGCTTGATATTGCGTTCTTGGTGTTCCTGGCAGTGATGCTGTGGATCTCTGGCAGGCGCAAGGCAACCATCTTCGGCCTGGTGGGAGGTGTCCTCTACTTCCTGGTCGACTATGGGATATTCTACCTGTGGCTCCATGAGCGGGTGGTGGTAGGAGCTCCCACCGCTCCGTTCCTGCTATGGCTGAGCATGAGCTATGGGTTTACCAACGTTGCTTGGATCTGGTTGATGCTCGACCGCGACGTGCGGTGGAAGGAATGGACGGTGTTGATCGTCTGCGCATGGATATGCAATCCCTTGATCAGCCAGAACTTTGGCTCGTCGTTCGGAATGATCTCCATCTCACGGGGAACTGGCAGCTACCATGGTGCCATGGCCGCCATATTGCTGGTGGGATATGCGCTGCTCTGCGTGCTGAACATCCGCTACAACGCGAACATCCCCATCCTGCGGTTGCTCCTCATCGGGATTGCAGTGCAATTCGGGTGGGAATTCTCATTGCTGGTGACCGGCATCCGGACATGGAATATCCAGACGCTGGTGGTCAACAGCCTTGTCGAGACAAACCTAGGGATGCCATATATCTATTTCATCCACCTATGGTTTGCCCGACACATGTCCCCTAGAGGGCTTTTGCAAGCGAAATAGCTGCCTGGGTTGCAGTTTCCATGATCGAGTCGACCTTGGCCCCGACAATATCGAGTCCTTCGGCACTCAGGAAATGGACATTGGGAATTCCAAACATCCTGGCCATTGCCTTGATGGTCGGGGTAGCCATGTCCATGTCTGCATACTCGCCGCGTTCATATATCCCACCGCGGGTTGTAATGTACACAAGGTCCTTTGCGGCACATAGTCCGTGGAGCTTGTCGTCCTGATACTCAAACGTGATGTCCTGTACACATACATGCTCAAAGTAGGTCTTGAGCATGGCAGGGAACGAGCAGTCCCAGAACGGGGCTGTGACCACGATGATGTCGGCGGTGCTGAACGCATGGGCCAATGTGAACATCGGGTCCTCCATTGCCTTGATGGCAAGGAGGTTGAGGCGGTCTTGGACGGTTGCCTGGGTGAACGGCTTGAGCAACAGCTCCCTCAGTACATGTTCTCCATAGATGCTGTCACCATGGGCCACTTCATACGCAGAGACAAACGCGTCGCCCAATACCGCAGTGCGTGACTGTGGTGGTCCTTGGGTGCATGCATCAACAAGCAATACCTGTGGCATTCTGAACCTCCTATGCTTCGTGGCCGCTGCTGTACAGGTCATAGACCTTCAGCCGCTGCTTGAATTCATCCAATGTGATCGGCTCCTTTGCACGGAACATGACTTGCTTGGGTGCAGTCGGCCTGATATCGAAGAAGTTGTCGCTGAAGCGTCCTGCAGTCTCACCTGCATCCAAGGAGACCCAGAATGCCGGGGCTTTGCAGCTGACGCTGATGTTGAACCCACCTTGCGCTTCTGTGACCTGTAGGTCCAGCATGGGGTTGCATAGCGCACAATGCTTTGGCTTTTCTAACAGCACGGTGTTTTCCACGTATACGTCCGTTGTCCGCAGCTTGAGGTAGATGAAAGCCTCCGTTGGCTTTGCCCCGATGTCCTTCAAGGCAACAGTGCATACATGCATGGAACTCTGTGGCTCGATGCTGATGTGCTGGACTTGTTTTGGAAGCTTGTCGCCGTTGAACCTGCTGACCTTGATCGAGAGCTTTGCATCTTCATATGAGGACTCAGTGTCATTGAGCACGTATACCTGCAGGGCACCGTCCTTGATATAGGCGACGGGCATGAGGGGGGCATAGAACCGCTTTGCAGCATAATGGAGCAGCTTCCACTTGCCCGTGTAGTCGATTGAGGACCATGAGGCAACCGGCCAGTTGTCATTGAGCTGCCAATAGAGGGTTCCCATGCAATAGGGGCGCAGCGAGCGCCAGTATTCAATTGCTGTGCGCATCGCCAAGGCCTGTTGTGCTTGGGAGAGATACAATTGGTTCTCGAAATCCTTGGGGAAGCGGAAATACCTGGCAAAGTTCTCGATGATGATCGTGTTGCCACGGTCATTCTTCTGGTGGTGTTCCATTACGGCGCTGGTGAGGTTCATCTCCTCTTCTGCGGCATAGGTCGACACCGTGGAGAGGGACGGGAAGGACTGGTAGCCGAACTCGCTGACAAACCGGGGGCGGATGGACAGGTATGCGTCAAAGGCTTTTCCTTCATGCCATACCGACCAGAAGTGCATGTCGCCACGGCTGTCGTTGTGCCAGTTGTCGGAGAAGTCCTTGGGTCCTGCAGAGGGACTGGACGGCCACCATGCACGGTGAGGATCGAGCTTGCGGACCATGTCCCCAACCACACCTTCGTTGAGGCGGTCGTAGTCGATGAGGTAGCGGTCGCGGTTGGTACGGGATTCCTCATACCAGTTGATTGCACCCAGGTCTTCGTTGTTGCCACACCAGATGGCGATGCAGGGATGGTCATGCAGGCGCCTGATCTGGTACGCAAGCTCATGCCTGACATTGTCCAGGAACGAGTCATAGGCTGGATACATCGAGCATCCGAACATGCAGTCTTGCCAGATCATGATGCCCAATGCGTCGCACAGGTCGTAGAAACAATCTTTTTCATAGATGCCGCCACCCCAGACCCTGATCATGTTCATGTTGGCGTCGACACAATCCTGCAGGAGCTGGGAATACCGTTCCCGGGTCATCCGAGAAGGAATGGCATCCATTGGGATCCAGTTGGCACCCTTTGCAAAAATGTCGCGTCCGTTGACGCAGAAGGTCATTCCCTTGCCACCGTTGGCATCCTCGATGGTCTTCACCTCCATGGTGCGGAAGCCGATCTTCTTGGAAACCTGCTGGTCGCCGGCGGTGACCTCCATGTTGTAGAGGTGCTGCTTGCCTTGTCCAGCCGGCCACCATGGGTTGATGGCATCTACTTCTATGGACAGGGGTATCTCGTTCATTCCCGGTCGGACGGAAACAACTGTCTCGATGCTCTGGTCCTTGAGCCACAGCTTGACGGGGAGCTCTCCTTCTTGCCATGCCTCATACCTGAGCAATACCTTGGCTTGCCAGCGGGACTCGGAGATGGGGAATGTGTCGGTGGTGACGCTGTCAATGTAGCCAGTGGGGAGGAAATCCAATGAGATTGGGTCGTAGATGCCGAATGCCATCACGCACGGACCCCAGTCCCATCCACTGTGGCACTGGCATTTGCGGACAAGGTTGCGGTGGGGGGAGAAGACGGGGTACTGGCTGTAGGGGATTGGATAGGGGAGTTCAGAGGCAATGGAGACAGCCTCGTTCTCAGCTGACTTGAACAGGATTGTGATAGTGTTCTGGCCAACGTGCAGCTGTTTTGTAATGTCGATTCTCCAACGGCGGAACTGGTTCACGCATTGGTGCACCGTGACTCCGTTGACAATGATTGTCCCAAAGGTATCGACTGAGGAGAGCGTCAGGATTGCTCTTCCAGCTTCCAAGTCTTCTTGTGTTACTGTAAAACCATGGGTCAGGAGCCAGTCGACCTTGCCTACCCATTGCATGTCCAGTTCGCAAGTATCTTGGTAGGGGTCCACAATGAGCTGTTGCTGCAGCAGTGCGGCATGGATGTCGCCGGGGATTTGGCAGGGCACCGACTGGTGGCTGGTGAAGTATCTCTGGTATTGGGCAGTAGCCTGCGAGTCGGCCGGTGACAGCCTCCATTCGCCGTTGAGATTGATGGATTTCATGTGCAGCTCCTTTGCCTGTCAGTATACCATGACCAGGCCATGAACGTGAGGGATGTTATGCTTTCTTTGCGATGGCCTTCTGGAATGCATCGATGTTCTCGTTGTTTCCTGCCACGATCAGCTGGTCGCCCTGGTATACGGTTGTGGTTGGTTCGATGGTACCGTTTGTCGCATTGTTGTGGATCACGGCAATGACGTTGACACCGAACTTGTGGCGGAAGTCACACTCCAAGATGGTCTTGCCATCGAACGCGACGGGAAGTTCTACTTCGATGATGGAGAAGTCCTCGCACAAGGCAAGGAAGTCAAGGGTCATTTTGTTGGAGAGGGACTTGGCGAGCCGGATGCCCATCTCCTCCTCAGGGTAGACGACCTCTGCCCCAATTTTCTCCAAGATTCTGCCATGGTCGTCGCTGATGGCTTTGCTGATCACGCGAGGCACTCCCAAGTCGATCGCATTGAGGGTAGCCAGCAAATTGCTTTCAACATCCTTGCCGATGCAGACTACGACTGTACTGCAACGCGAGATGTCGGCTTCCAACAGCGTGTCTTTGTTCAGCTGGGTAATCTGGTAGAGGAAGGTGACCTGATCCTTGAGCTGCTGCAGCTTGGCATCGTCGATGTCTATTGCGATGACCTGCTTTCCAGCCCGTACCAGCTCGGAGGCGAGGGTATATCCAAATCGCCCGATGCCGATGACTCCGAAGAGGTTTGGATCCGTATGGACCGTCTTGCTCATGATGTTGTCTCCTTCTTAACCGATGAGGATGCGCTCATCGACATATGATAGTTTCTGTTCACGGGCCCTGACGCTGCTTGCAATCGTCAACGGGCCAAGGCGGCCGATGAACATGACGAGCATCAGGATGATCCGGCTGCCATCATGCAAGTCAGGTGTGATCCCGCATGACAGGCCTACCGTGGCAAATGCAGAAACTGCCTCGAACATAATATAGCTGAAGGGCACAGAATCCCCTTCGATGATGCAGATGCCCATGGTGCTGAGCATGACCACGCAGGTGCTCATGACGACCACCACCAATGCCTTTGTGATGCTTTCCGTTGATATCCTTCTATGGAACGCAGTTGGTTGCCGCTTGGATGATACGCTGAACATCATGACACCGAGGGTGAACATGGTAGTGGTCTTGATGCCGCCGCCGGTGGAGCCTGGGGATGCACCGATGAACATCAGCATCATCATGAGGATCAAGCCCCCATTGCCCAGTATGGTCATGTCCACCGTGTTGAACCCGGCGGTGCGGGCCGAGACGCTTTGGAAGAAGGCTTCCAACGGAGTCAGGCGGCTGATAAGCATGAACATCAGCATCCCGACGACTATCAGTGTGGCGGTGGAGGTGAGGACGATCTTGCTATGCATGGAGAGCTTGCTCCACTTCTTCTTGCGCAGGATGTCGCGGTAGACGAAGAATCCCAGGCCACCGAGGATGATGAGCACCCCGATGGTGACGTTCAACAGGACATTGGTGCTGTACCCCGTGAAGCTTTGGAAGTCTCCCAGCAAGTCGAACCCCGCGTTGTTGAAAGCGGAGATGGCATGGAACGCAGCCATTCCTACCGCACCAAGGGGGGTGTAGGCTTCACGAAAGACAAAGTACAGGGCAACGGTACCCAGGGCTTCTACCAACAAGGCTCCCACAGCCACCGTCTTGACCAAGTCGATGAGCCCACGGCCTGAGCCGGTGTTCAGCGCTTCCCTGATGAGGGTACGCTGGTTGGTCATGATCGTTTTGCCAAAGAGGACCAGGAAGAATATTGCTATGGATGCATATCCCAGGCCACCGAGCTGGATCAGCAGTGCGATGACAATCCTTCCGAAGACGGAGAACGTCGCTGCAATGTCGACGGTCACCAAGCCGGTGACGCAGACTGCGCTCGTTGCGGTGAACAGTGCATCCAATAGCGTGATGTGTACTCCGCTGTTGCGGGAGATAGGAAGCAACAGGAGACATGCACCGATGAGGATGATGGACATAAAGCCGAAGATCAGGCGTCTTCCAGGGCGGCTGATCTGTTTGTTCCGTGTAGGCATACGCAACCAATATACACGAATCACCGTCTGGTGTTAAGAGTCTCCCTTGCATGAGGTTTCTTCCCTTGCATGAGGTTTCTTCCCTTGCATGAGGTTTCTTCC
>CAYXIH010000043.1:0-18953 GCA_964465155.1 uncultured Sphaerochaeta sp. | reverse complement strand
ACGATGCACAGGTTGACCATCGAGATGGACAGCTGTCCGACGAAAGAGGCCGAGTTAAGGACCCAGAACTGAATTGTATCGGTCTGTTGCGGGGAATGTTGGTGCATCGTGTAATCTCCTGGGCAAGAAGATATACCAACTGCACATGTAGTTGCAAGGTTCGGGCGGTTGGCAAAGGCGCCAAAAACATCTACATTGTATGGGTAGGTAGGACTTCAATATGACTTTCGACAACTTGATACATAACGCACCCTTGGTCTCGGCATTCTTCGGTGCACTGCTGGCGCAGTTTCTCAAGCCATTCATCCATTGGCCGGTGGAGCATAAGTTCAACGCCAAGCTCTTCTTCTCCACTGGAAGCATGCCCTCTTCCCATACGGCGGCATGCATAGCCCTCATCACATCCATAGCAATGGTCTATGGGTTTGGGAGCGTCGCCTTCGCGATCGCAATGACATTTGGCGCAATCACCATCCATGACGCCATGGGAATCCGCAGGGAAGCAGGCAAGCAGGCGGAGGTCATCAACGAGTGGAGCCGGATCCTCGCTGACATCCACCGCGAAGGCCAGTTTACCGAGGAGAACCTCAAGACAATGCTGGGCCATAGTTTTTCCCAAGTCCTTGGAGGGGCCATCCTCGGCCTGATCGTAGGCTTGGTCGCAACGGGCATCGTCATTGGCTGATGACAAAAACACGTCACAAACACGACTGCATGGCTTGACCAGCGCAACGCTTGTCACCAACATCATACAATTGCAAACAACACAATGAAGGAAGTATCCAATGAAACACAAGCATCTTATCGTCCTGATTCTCGCAGCCGCTCTCTCAGCACTCCTGCTGGGCTGTTCGAAAGAATCAAATTCCACCAATGCATCGGAGAACAAGTCAGCTTCGAAGAAGACGTATGTCTTCGCCGCTGACGCAACCTGGCCCCCCTTTGAGTTCGTAGACGAAAAGGGAGTCCTCACCGGGTTCGAAGTCGAGCTCATCCCTGCAATCGGCAAAGCAGTCGGCGTTGACATGACCGTCAAGAACGTCCCCTGGGACACAATCTTCGCAGGCTTGGCCAACGGTGCCTATGATGGCGTAGCTTCTGGCGTCACAGTCACGGAAGAGCGCAAGGCCAGCATGGACTTCTCCACCCCGATCATCAGCCAAGGACAGATCGTCATCGTCCCAACTGCATCATCCGTAGCGAACATCCAGGACCTGAACGGCAAGAAAGTTGGAGTGCAGATCGGCACCACCGGTGATTTTGCCCTGGACTCCTACAAAGTCAACAAGAAGGTATATGACGACATCGGACTTGCCATCGAGGACATGATGAACGGGAACCTGGACGCCGCAGTCTGTGACTCGATCATCGCATCCGACTTCGTGCTGGCCAACGAAGGGTACAGCGGGAAGCTCAAGGTTGCAGGTACACCGTTCACGGTGGAGGATATCGCCATCGCCGTGAAGAAGGGCAACACGAAGTTGCTGAACCTGGTCAACGAAGGTCTTGCAAAGATGGAAGCAGATGGTTCCCTGGCAGCACTCAAGGCCAAGTGGAACATCCTCTAGTCCAAAGATGCCCATATCAGGAGGCCGCTTGCCGGCCTCCTTTCTTTTGCCCATCGAGTGTATTTATATACAACAAGAAATCTATCAACAATGATGCATATCTAATGAATATAGCCCTATTTTTTAGAATAATTATTTGTACAACTATTCAATAATAGGTAAATTCAACCATAATAACTTATTTCCCATAAATATATTATACCCTCACTTTCAAAACCTTTGCAATGATTTGTATATTTATTCATAAACCACTTGACTCTCATTGCATAAATATTCATCATATATCCATACAATACCTATGGGAGAGTCCAACATGAAAAAAGTAACGGTGGTTTTGATATTGAGCATGTGTCTTGCAGGCTTGTTCGCACAAGGTCAGAAGGAAGCGGGTTCCTATGTTTTCGCAGCAAACTGCGCATGGCCACCGCTTGAGTATGTTGACGAGTCTGGCAACATCGTCGGTTTCGAGATCGACCTGGTCCATCAGTTTGCACAGATGACCGGCAAGCCGATGAGCATCCGCAACGTAGCATGGGACGGCATCTTCGCCGGTCTTGCAAACGGTGCATACGATGCGATCGCAAGCGGTGTTTCCGTGACCGAGGAACGCAAGCCCTCGATGGAGTTCACCACCCCTATCCTCTATGTGACACAATCGATCATCATCCCCAAGAGCTCAACGGGAATGGCCGACCTCGCAGGGCTGAATGGCAAGAAGGTTGGAGTCCAGCTGGGAACCACCGGACACATTGCACTCGAAGATGCTGTGAAGGCTGACCAGAAGCACAACATCACCGTCAAGGCATATGATGAGGTTGGTTTTGCAGTCGAGGACCTGATGAACGGCAACCTTGACGCAGTGGTCTGCGACTCGCTCATCGCCAGCGACTTCGTCCTCTCCAACCCAAGCTACGCCAACAAGCTGATGGTATCGGGTGTTGCGTCCGAGATCACCGAACCAATCGCAATCGCAGTGAAGAAGGGGAACATCGAGTTCACCAACCTGCTCAACGACTGCATCGCGACAATGGAGGCTGATGGGACCATGGCTGCGCTCAAGGCAAAGTGGAAGCTTCTCTAAGCACAGCAGGCAATCGAACTTGGCGGCTCCTCCGGGAGCCGCTTTGCTATATAAACATGCATCTTTTTCCCTATTTTCTGCATAAGCATGCATGCTAACTTGACAAATTCTGCATATATATGTAATAAAACCCTATAATATCAAAGGGTTCTACACCCGAACGAAGGTACCATGGACAATTCCGACAACAATACAAAACAAACGGTCGACGACGGCCTGAAAGGGACACTGATCAGAAACAAGGTAGTCTCGGTCGACCCTAATGCCCCAAAGAGACAGAAGACGACAATCCAGATGACCGACGGCGTCCTGATCCCGCGCAAGGACAACGGCCATGTGCTCAACGCATGGAGGATTACATTCTTTGCTGCACTGGCACTCCTGGCCTGCCTGGTGATCTTCAAGCCCGACCCGTTCCGCTCCATCTTCATCGTAACCATCAAGGGAGCACCAGTGACATTCGAGGTGACGATCTTCGCCATCTTGGGTGCAATCCTCATCGGCCTCTTCTGTGGCCTGGGCTCGGTCAGCAAATCCCGTTTCGTCAACATGGTCAGCGGCGTCTACGTGGAACTGATCCGCGGAATCCCACTGCTGGTCCAGTTGATCTTCATCTACTACGCCATGGGACGTTTCTTCAAGATCGAGGGAATGATTGCGGCGGTCGTGGCCCTCTCCATCTGCTTTGGCGCATACATGGGTGAAATTGTCCGCGCAGGCATCCAGGCAGTCCCCAAGGGACAGATGGAAGCTGCGATTGCACTGGGCATGAGCCGCTCCCAGGCATTCAGGCATGTCATCCTCCCCCAGACGATCAAGGTGATCCTCCCTGCCATCGGCAACGAGTTCATCTCGATGCTCAAGGACTCCTCCTTGGTCTCCACCATCGCATTGAGCGACATCCTCCGCCGGGGACGCGAATACATTGCCCGTACCTTCATGTCGCTGGAAACCATGCTGGTAGTGGCGCTGATCTACTTGATCATCACACTGCTGCTCTCCCGCCTCGTGGGACTTCTCGAGGAAAGGTTGCACAAGAATGGCTAATATCAAGATACAAAACCTCTGCAAGGACTTCGATACCGGAAAGAATGTCGTGCACGCACTGCACAACGCCTCACTGACCGTCAACGACGGAGAGGTGGTAGTCATCATCGGTCCTTCGGGCAGCGGCAAGAGCACGCTGCTGCGCTCGGTCAACAAGCTGGAGATTCCTACTTCAGGACATATCTACATCGACAATGACGACGTGACCGACCCAAGCGTCGACATCAGGAAGATCCGCGAGGAGGTGGGCATGGTATTCCAGAGCTTCAACCTCTTCCCCCACCTCACCGTCTTGGAAAACATTGTCCTTGCCCCCATGAAGGTCAAGAAGATGAACCGCAAGGATGCCGAGGAGCTGGGAATGAAGCTCCTCAACAGAGTCGGCCTTTCCGAGAAAGCCTCGGTCCATCCCCCACAGCTCTCAGGCGGCCAGCAGCAGCGTGTCGCAATTGCACGCGCCCTTGCAATGCAGCCAAAGGTGATGCTCTTCGACGAGCCAACCAGCGCATTGGACCCCGAGATGATCAAGGAGGTGCTGGATGTCATGCTGGACCTCGCCAAGAGTGGCATGACGATGCTGCTCGTGACCCATGAAATGGGATTCGCCAAGGCAGCTGCCACCAAGGTGGTGTTCATGGACGGCGGTGAAGTCATTGAGGAAGGTCCTCCCTCCCAGGTGTTCGAGCATCCCACGAGCGAACGGACCCAACAGTTCCTCGACCATATCCTCTAAGACAAAAGGCCATCTTCGGATGGTCTTTTATATTTTTACATTTTATGTAATAGTGTCATGTACATGGCAGATAGTGCGTTGCTACTAGTGAATAAGAAGTGCCAAACATGTGTGGTGTGGGTTGCAACCCAAGGCACAACACCAGTACGCTGACGCCATCATCCATCTTGGATGGAAGGAGACTGACGACATGAACACGAATACAAGACAATCATGGCTGGAACGCCACATCACGCTGCACACCTATGACGATGCGAACGCCGAGAAAGAGAATGCCTGGACCCATTTCTTTGGGGCTGCCCTCTCGCTTGTGGCCCTGGTCATGATCTGCATCAAGGTGAGCCAGGTACCCAGCATCCCGCTGAGAGTCGGCATGATCATATACGGGGTGACCATGTTGCTCCTCTATGGTGCTTCAGGCCTCTACCATGCGCTTCCTGCTGGAAACCCCAAGCGGGTCTGCAGGATCTTGGACCACAGCAACATCTACTTCCTCATTGCAGGAACCTATACCCCGATCCTGCTGTACATCAATTCACCCCGGACTGTGATGCTGACGGCCATCATGTGGGGCATTGCCGCAGCTGGCGTCATCTTCACCTTGGTGTTCTGGGGCAAGCTCAAGCCACTGCATGTCGTGTTGTACGTAGCCATGGGCTGGATGATCGTCTTCTTCTGGAATGACATCGCCCCGTTCATTCCCCAGGGCCTGATGGGATGGGTCTTGGCAGGTGGCATCACATACACCCTTGGCGTCATATTCTACGCAATAAAGAAAATCCCCCACTACCATGCGATCTGGCACTTGTTCTGTGTCGGAGGTAGCCTCTGCTTCTTCATTGGGTTCTGGAAGCACTTGCTGTAGAACTGAATGACGATGCAAAAAAAGGGTGTTGGATTGAAGTCCAACACCTTTTTTTGCGGTTCAGATCGGGTCGCTGTTGTTCTGTATGAGCAACTGCAGGCTCTGCATCAGCTGGTTTTCGCTGATGAAGCCGATATGGCCTCCGAAGGGGGTACCATCTGCATTGATGAATACTGTCGAGGGGAATGCAGTCACCCCGAAAATGTATGAGAAGTAGCCGGGATCGTCAAAATAGACGGGTGCGACCATCTTGTTTGCCAGCACGAATTCACGCACCTTCTCCTGTGTCTCGTTGTACCCATTGGGAACGCTCATCATGAAGAACTCCACCTGGTCCCCATATTGCTCATATGCCTTTTCAAACGAAGGAATCTCAGCCTTGCACGGCGGGCACCACGTTGCCCAGAAGTTGATCACCGAAGGCTTCCCATCCCTCTGTGCGTCAAAGGTGGTCTGGGTACCATCCAGGCGGAGCATCGGGAGATCTGGCACCACGGGTTCCGACTCCTGGACCGTCTCCGGCTCCACAGAAGCAGGGATCGCCTCCTGCGGGGGCAAGTCCGAATGTTCCTGTTCAAGGGTCTTCACGACATCATCCAAGGCTGCATCGACGCTCGCTGGGGGAATAGCTTCAGCGGGCTGGGTATTGGGAGTCTGCAGCGCCTCCTCGATAGCAGCTGTCGCCGCCATGGGCTCGGTCGGAGGAAGTGCAAGCTGCACCACATAGCCTCCAGCTGTCTCTCCCGCTTTCTTTGATACTGCCTGGTATATGAAGTAGGCTGCCACGATGACCACTACCAACGCCACGATGGTGATGATGAGGTTCCGTTGTTTCTTGTCCATCTCAGTCCTCCCCTACAGGAACAGCGCCGCTGGATTGAAGCCCAGCACCAGCGCAATTCCCATGATGATCAACAGGATTCCCGCCACCAATACGATGACACGGTAATGCTTCTTGATAGCGGTGAAGACGCTCTCCAGCTGTCCCACCAGCAATGCAACCAATATGAATGGGATTCCCAAGCCAAGGGAGTAGAAAACCAATGTGATCATCCCTTGCCAGACCTGCGCGGAGTTGGCTGCCATCATCAGCGCCGAGCCAAGGAAGGGGCCTACACAGGGTGTCCATCCCAGGGAGAACACGAATCCAAAGAGAATCGACCGCAAGGGTCCCATCCCGGTCATGTCCTTGAGGTGCCAGCGGTGTTCCTTGTTGAGCAACGGGATGGAGAACACCCCGACATAGTTCAGCCCCAACAAGATGATGACTACCCCGCCAATGCGGTTGAGCAGAGACAAATGCTGTCGCAGGAACTGCCCGGCAGCCGAGGCGGCCGCGCCCATGGCAACAAACGCAATGGTGAAACCGAGAATGAACATCAGGCTGTTGCGGATGAGCTTGCCCGAGGAGTCCTTGGGCGAGAGACCACCTGCAAGATAGCTGAGGTACAGTGGAATCAGCGGCAGGATGCACGGGCTGATAAACGAGATAATTCCTTCAAGAAACGCAGTTAGATATCCCATATACTGAACATACCTGTATTCTCTCCTTTCGGACAGTAACATTGTCACGCAGGCAGAAAATCGGTACAGTACCCGTGATGGGAAAGAAATCAAGATCAACCGAAGATCAGGCAAACCGGTTCGAGACATATTACCAAGACGCATATCCACAACGTTGGGATACCCTCAGGCAGGCAATGCTCCAGCCGAGCAATCCCATAGCCCTCACCCAGGGGCTCCTCAAGCCCTACTACCTTGACGAAGCCTCGCTGCTTGCAGCTTCCCTGCTCCCCGTCAAGGAAGGGGACAGCGTGCTGGACATGTGCGCAGCTCCGGGGGGAAAGACCCTGGTGCTTGCCCTCAAGCTGCAGGGTACCGGCTCACTGGTCTCAAACGACCGCTCTGCAACCCGCAGGGGAAGACTGAAGAATGTCATTGAAGAGCACCTGAGCCCAGCGATGCGCAAGAACATCACCGTCACTGGCCATGATGCATCGCGCTGGGGACTCTACCAGCAGATGGCGTATGACCATATCCTCCTTGACGCACCATGCTCAAGCGAACGGCACGTCCTCAACGACCCACAGGCCCTTGCGCAATGGAGTCCGGCACGCCCCAAACGGCTTGCTGTCCAACAGTTTGCGATGCTCGCCGCAGCCTTGGAGGCTGTCCAAGTGGGAGGAACTATCTTATACAGCACCTGTGCAATCGCCCCGTGTGAAGATGCAGGGGTCATACAAAAGCTCGTTGAGAAACGGAGCGGACGGTTCGAACTGCTGGATATCGATGTCCCCTATTCCGAACCCTGTGCATATGGCTCGATCATTCTTCCCGACACGGCACAGGGGCGGGGACCGCTGTACTTCTGCCATTTGCGGAGAACCGAATGACCCCACAACCCGTAGCCATATCCCATTGCGACCACTATGACCTGGCGCAGGTCATGCAGACCCTCCGGACTATCTGCGATGCAGCGAACATGCCAGATGTCCAAGGAAAACGGGTATTGGTCAAACCCAACATACTCTCGGACGCCAAGGTCGAACTGGCAGTCACTACCCATCCCATTGTTGTCCAGGCCCTCATACGGCTGTTGCATGAGCGCGGGGCGTCCGCAGTGCTGGTGGGAGATTCCCCGGGGCTCCAAGGACCAAACTTCACCCCACGAGCATGCGGAATGCAGGCTGTATGTGCGGCAGAGAATGCAACTTGGGTCGACTTCACTAAGAATCCGACGCTCCACAAGCTTCCCATCGTTGGCAATCGGCTCCCCCTTGCCTCCGTGCTGGATGAAGTGGATCTCCTGTTCACCGTGGCAAAGCTCAAGACCCACCAGCTGATGTACAGCACCGGGTGCTGCAAGAATCTCTTTGGACTGGTGCCGGGATTGCACAAGAGCCCCTGCCATGTTTCGTTCCCCTCCCGTGAGTCCTTTGCAAGGATGCTGAGCGGCATCTACAAAGAAGTCCAGCCCGATTTTGCCGTTTTGGATGGTATCATAGCCATGGAGGGTGCAGGTCCTGCCAACGGGACACCCCGTGCATTGGGACTCCTGCTCGCTTCCTGCGACCCTACGGCAGTCGATGTCGCACAGGCAACGATCCAAGGATATGCACCAATGGACATTCCACTGGTGAATGAGCTGTGGAGAAACCATCTGACCACATGGCGCACACCCCAGGACATCCCCTACCCGCTGCTGGATGCCAACGACCTGGTCGTGGCGGACTACCAACGGATCAAGCTCGAACCCAAGAGCCGCCTGTTCACCACCTTGATCCTCCCGTTCGTCACACGTCCGCTTCGCATGTACAACCAGCGGCACCGCCCAAGGCCCCTGTTCGACATGGACAGGTGCATCCGCTGCGGCAGGTGCATCAGCATCTGTCCAGGCCATGCACTGACGTTCACAGCCGTAGAGGAAGCGTCCCATGGCAAGGACATCACTGCCGATTACAAGAAATGTATCCGCTGCTACTGCTGCCACGAAGTTTGTCCGGCAGATGCAATCAGCATAGACGACTCGAACAACAGGAAGGTATGAACCCATGACTTGGCAAACACTCCTTATGACCATATTCCTCTCGATGGCCCCGATCTCTGAGTTGCGCGGTGCCATCCCATATGGCTATTTCAATGGAATGAGCATGTGGCTCGTTGCCCCGCTGGCGATACTCTGCAATGCAATGGTTGCACCGCTGTGCTACTTGTTCCTCAGCTCCCTGCACAAGCTGTTCTATGGGCACTGGAACTGGTACCACCGCCTCTTCGACAAGACGGTGGAGCGTGCCCAGACAAAGATCCACGCACAGATGGAGAAGTATGGATATTGGGGGATCATGCTCTTCGTAGCTGTCCCG
The DNA here is from genome assembly GCA_964465155.1 of uncultured Sphaerochaeta sp. Lineage (GTDB taxonomy): Bacteria > Spirochaetota > Spirochaetia > Sphaerochaetales > Sphaerochaetaceae > Spiro-02. The sequence goes on along the minus strand of CAYXIH010000043.1, from coordinate 9,796 downwards.
CTTCCCGTTACTGGCGCATGGACAGGGACCCTGGGAGCGTGGATACTCGGACTTGACAAGAAGAAGACAATGCTGGCAGTATGCGGTGGTGTCATCATATCCGGCATCATCGTCACGACGATCGTCCTGTTGGGCGTTGGAGTGAACTCCCTGTTCGTGAAGACCTTCTGACCGATCCCCTACGGGGCATGACACCAAGGACTATCCATGAAATTCGATCTCAGTCGGGAACTCAACCCCGAACAATGCCGCGCCGCTTCCACCATCAACGGGCCGGTGCTCATCATAGCGGGTGCAGGAAGCGGCAAGACGCGGATGCTGACATTCCGCATTGCCCATATGCTCCAAAGCGGCATCAAGCCACAGAACATCCTGGCCCTCACGTTCACGAACAAGGCGGCAAGGGAGATGTCGCAGCGTATCTGCGAGCTCACAGGCGTGGCACAGCAGGACATCCTGGCCACGACATTCCATTCGTTTGGGATGCGGGTCCTCAAGCAGCATATCAATCTCCTTGGCTACAAGAACAACTTCACCATCTACGATGGCTCTGACCGGCAGGACCTGATCAAGCAGGTCATCGAGAACCTTGACCTCGACATCCAGGACTATGACGTGATGGAATTGGGAAACCTCTTCTCCGACATCAAGACTAAGCGTGCAGTGTGGAACAGCGGGGCATCCGACCGGCTGAAGAACATCTACAGTGAATACCTCAAGCACATGGCCGCCTACAATGCCGTTGACTTCGATGACCTGATCATGATGCCCCTGCAGCTGTTCGAGCAGTTCCCGCAGGTGCTTGACCAGCTGAGGTCCCAGTATACCCATGTCATGGTGGACGAGTTCCAGGACACCTCATTGTCCCAGTACCGGATGGTCCAGTCGTTGGCCGAAGCATCGCGCAACTTGTGCGTCGTGGGTGACGACGACCAGTCCATCTACTCTTGGCGTGGGGCAAACTACCAGAATATCGTGATGTTCGAGCAGGACTTCCCCGAGCGTGTGGAGATCAAGCTGGAGCGCAACTACCGTTCGACTGGGAACATCCTTGAGGCTGCCAACAACCTGATCACCCACAACAAGGAGCGCAAGGAGAAGAATCTCTGGACGGAAAGCGGACCTGGCAGTGCTATCATCCAGATCCATCCGCTGGATGAAGCCAACGAGGCGGTCGTCATTGCCCGCAAGATCCGTGAAATCCACCTGCAGAAGGACTGTCCCCTGGGTGACTTTGGCGTATTGGTGCGTACCAACGCATTGATCCCCACCCTCGAGAACCAATTCATGGTGGAGAATCTCCCCGTCCAGGTTTCGGGAGGGCAAAGCTTCTTCGAGAGGAAAGAGGTCAAGGACATGGTCTCCTACCTGAAGGTCCTTGCCAACCCCGATGATGACATCAGCTTCCTGAGGATCGTGAATACACCCAGGCGTGGAATCGGCAGGATGACGCTGGAGAAAGCCCGCAAGGTTGCCGATGGCCACCATTGCTCCCTCTTCTCAGCCATGTCGATCATGGCGTATGAACCACAGGAAAAAGCTAGGGAATCACTGACCAAGTCATTGCAGTCCCTCGTGGAGCTGATCAACACGTACAGGGACAGAATCTTCAAGGCCGGCAACCGCAAGCACCAGGTGCTCAAGGCCCTCTCAGGAGCCATTGACTACAAGGGACACCTCATCGATGCACATCCTGACAATGAGAAAGCCGTTGCGTGGAAGATGAGGAGCATCGACATGCTGTGCGACATGTTCGGCCGTTGGGAGAATGACAGCGACAACTATGGCCTCTCGTTGTACGACTACCTCAACAGGATCACCGTCGCAGGCAGGGACTCCGATGACGACTCACAGGAGAAGGTCCACCTCATGACCATGCACGCCTCCAAGGGGTTGGAATTCCCGTATGTGTTCCTTGCCGGGGTGGAGGACCATATTGTCCCCCATGCCCGTGCGCTAGAGGAGAATCCAGCAGCCATCGACGAGGAACGCAGGCTCTTCTATGTCGCGATAACACGGGCTAGGAAGGAGCTGTACATCTCTTCGTGCGAAAGCCGCAAGAGAGGACGTGAAAATGCACCGTCGGTCCCTTCCCGGTTCCTCCAGGAGATCCCCGTTGACCTCTTTGCACCCGAAGAACCAGATCGTGATGCAAATGTGGACGACATGGCCGCCATCATGGCAAAGATGCAGGCCCAATTTGCCAAAATCGATGCAAAAAAGGAACCAAAGGAGAAGTAAATCGTACCTTGTCGTGTTGCATCTCTGTGTGGCAAGCGTGTATTGTCTAGGAAATCGCAATGATGTTCCAGGAGGCCACGGCAATGAGTAGTGACATCGACTTTTCCATCCATCCGGTAACCGAGTTCTATGGCTCGAATTGTTTCAGCGACACGGAGATGCAACGCTACCTCTCCGCCGAGGCGATGGAGGCTCTGCACAGGGTCCAGCAAGGAAAAAGCGAACTCACTACCGATTTGGCAGACAACGTTGCCTCGGCGATGAAGGAGTGGGCCCTGGAGAAGGGTGCGACCCACTTCACCCACTGGTTCCAGCCTTTGACGGGCCATACTGCTGAGAAACACGATTCGTTCATCCATCCCACGGCAGGTGGGAAAGTCCTCATGGAGTTCTCGGGCAATGAGCTGGTCAAGGGTGAGGGAGATGCTTCATCATTCCCCAACGGTGGTCTCCGCGCTACATTCGAGGCGCGTGGATACACTGCATGGGATACAACCTCACCAGCTTTCATCAAGGATATCGACGGGGTGAGGATCTTGTATATCCCCACGGCCTTCTTCTCCTTCATGGGTGCTGCATTGGACAAGAAAGTCCCATTGCTCAGAAGCGTACAGGCGGTGGAGAAGCAAACCCTCAGGGTCCTCCGGGCACTGGGCAATTCAACGACATCACATATCACGGTGAACATTGGGCCTGAACAGGAATACTTCCTGGTAGACAGGCAATTCTATGAAAAACGGCCAGACCTTCGTCTGACGGGACGGACTGTCATCGGCAATCTCGCCGCGAAAGGACAGGAACTCGCCGACCATTACTATGGGACCATCAACGACCGGGTCACCGTCTTCATGAAGGAGCTGAACTATGAGCTGTGGAAACTGGGCATCTCCAGCAAGACACAGCACAAGGAGGCTGCTCCCAACCAATTCGAGGTTGCAGTTGTCTATGATGCCGCGAACATCTCCACCGACCACAACCAGTTGCTGATGGATGTCCTTCAATCTGTTGCCCTACGGCATGGGATGGTTGCGTTGCTCCATGAAAAGCCATTCTCGGGAGTCAACGGATCTGGCAAGCATGACAACTGGTCCTTGTCCACCGACGACGGGCAGAACCTCCTGTCCCCTGGAGCTAGCCCCGAGGACAATGTGCAGTTCCTGTTGTTCCTCACCTCCTTGATCAAGGCGGTCGACCTCTATGCCCCGCTGCTGCGCGCTGGCGCCGCAGTTGCAGGGAATGACCACCGCCTCGGGGCGGCCGAGGCTCCTCCTGCCATCATCTCAGTCTATTTGGGTGAACAACTCTCAGGGCTCCTGGACTCCATCGTGGATGATGTCCAGTGGAACAAGCAAGACGGCCAGTTCATGAAGCTGGGTGTCACATCCCTTCCCAAGTTGCCAAAGGACATGACCGACCGAAACAGGACCAGTCCATTTGCTTTCACTGGCAACAAGTTCGAGTTCCGAATGGTAGGATCCTCCCAATCCATGGCCGACCCCAACATCTACCTCAACGCTGCCGTTGCCGATGTATTGGCAGGCGTAGCGGACCGCCTGGAGAAGGTGTCGGACCGTGAAGCCGAGTCCCATGCCATCATCAAAGAGTTCTATGCAACCCACCGGCGCGTAGTGTTCAACGGCAATGGGTATTCCAACGATTGGATCGAGGAGGCACGGTCCAGGGGACTTGCAAACTACCCGGATACCGTGAGTGCCCTCCCACAGGTGCTCCAGGACCAGTTCGTGCAGATGCTCGAACGACAGAAGGTCCTCACTCGTGAAGAGCAGGAGTCGCGGCTTGAGATCTACTTGGATACGTATGGGAAACAGGTGAATATCGAGGCGTCGATCATGGTTGAGATGGTACGCAAGGGAATTATCCCAGTCGTCACAGATGCTGTACAACGGACATGCTCCAGCATCAGCGCACAGCAAGCCCTCGGGTTTGATACTACCGCGCAGAAACAAGTAGCGCAGACGATGTCAAAGGAACTGAACCTTACGATCACATGCTGTGAACGGCTGCACATCGCAGTGGCAAAGGCCTTGGCACTCAAGGGAGATTCCCTTGCCCAAGCAACTTGCTACCGGGATGAAGTGATGGATCTGATGCAGGCGCTACGCGGACATGTAGACCTGCTGGAGACATTCACCGAAAAGAAATACTGGCCCTACCCGTCATACGACGACTTGTTGTTCCGCCTCTAGCGCCGCTTTCTGGCGATCCACAGGATGTGGATCGTCACAGCGGTTCCAATGCACAGCAACAACACAGTCAGCCATACCTTCCTCACGATGAGCATCGACGTGATCAAGCCCGTCCAGAGAAACGCTATGGACCAGTTCCTTGTTGCATGGGAGACACCCATGCCACTAGCATAGGCGTCAATGTATTCACGGAATACCCGGTGTTGGCGCAACCATTGCGTCAACCGGGTATTGCCAGAGAAACATCCCGCGGCCAGCAAGACGAAGGGTGTCGTGGGCCAGACGGGGACGAACACGCCGACCCCGCCGAGACCCAGCAGAATAAACCCAATTGCGGTCAGGATCCAATTCCTCATCCGAGGAATGTCTCCTTGCGCAATTCTTCCTCAGTGACCTTGGAAAGCTGTTCGACACGGGCAAGATCGACACCCATGGCCTTGGCCAACCGTTCACCATACTCCCTGTCAGCCTTGAGGCAATGAACCGCATGGCGCAGCTTGATCCGCTCATCGACGCCACTGATATTCCTTGCAGTATTGTCTATGAGTGCTGCACGCTGCTGCTCATTCATCAACCGGTACAACTTTCCAGGTGCCTTGAACACATCGTCGGTCGGGTCCTTGGCAGGATCGTAGTTGTAGGCTGCCCCATGGAGGTCCAACGGTGGCTCCATCACATCTGGCTGGGACGACCACTGTCCATATCCATTGGGTGTGTATGCGATCGTACTGCCATAGTTTCCGTCCACCCGCATGAATCCATCCCTGTGGTAGGAAGCAACGTTGCACCGTGCCTTGTTGACGGGAATCTCGTTGAAGTTCACGCCCAGACGGTATCGTGCTGCATCACCATAGGCAAACAGACGACCTTGCAGCAGCACGTCTGGGGAGAACCCGATGCCAGGAACAACATGCGCGGGGGTAAATGCGGCTTGCTCCACCTCGGCGAAATAGTTCTCCGGATTCCTGTTGAGCTCAAGGACACCAACTTCATGCAGCGGATACTCCTTGTGCGACCAGACTTTGGTGACATCGAACGGGTTCTCAGGATGCTTCCTGGCCTGCTCTTCGGTCATGAGCTGCACATACATCGTCCAACGTGGGAAATCACCACGCTCGATTGCTTCATGTAGGTCGCGGCCATGGCTCTCACGGTCCTTGCCAACAAGTGCTTCTGCCTCGGCATCGGTCAAGTTCTTGATCCCCTGTTGAGTCTTCAGGTGGAACTTGACCCAAGTCCGTTCATTTTTCTCATTGTAGAAGGAGAACGTATGCTCTCCAAACACATGCATGTGGCGATAGCTCGCAGGGATTCCCCGGTCGCTCATAGTAATCGTCACCTGGTGAAGAGCCTCTGGCAGCAAGGTCCAGAAGTCCCAGTTGTTCTGTGCGTTGCGCAAGCCGGTACGTGGGTCGCGCTTGACCGCACGGTTGAGGTCAGGGAACTTGTGTGTGTCGCGGATAAAGAATACGGGTGTATTGTTTCCCACGAGGTCCCAGTTACCATCCTCAGTGTAGAATTTGCAGGCAAATCCACGGATGTCCCGTTCTGCGTCTGCAGCTCCACGTTCTCCTGCAACGGTCGAGAAGCGTACGAACACATCTGTCTTCTTGCCTGGTGCAAGTACTTTAGCCCGGGTCCAGGGTGTAATGTCCTTGGTCACGGTAAACGTACCATATGCACCACTTCCCTTTGCATGCATTCGTCTCTCAGGAATAACCTCCCGATTGAAATGCGCAAGTTTCTCGATCAACCAAACGTCCTGCAACAGGATCGGGCCACGTTCCCCCGCAGTCATCGAATGATCATTGTCAGCCACCGGAGCACCAACTTCATTGGTCAAGTTCTTTGTATCCATAATCGAACCTCCATCTCACTGTGAGCACATGATAGATTTATAAGTTAGCTGTGTCAAACTTATTTGTGACATTATCACGGATTCGTGAAATCGTATCACTGAGGAATGCCCATACCATAACAATACAACATTTATAATACAGTTTCTGTATAACTTATTAATAGCACTAATATATATTCAATCACATTTAAATATATATCCCTGATACCCTTCCAAGACTATATCAAGTTTTCCATGCCCCACGTCAAACGTCACGTTGTTGCCGGTGTTGAAGATGCATTCCGCCTGTGAGCAACCGGGTCCCGAACACTCCACGACGACAGAAGTTGTTGTTGCAGAAAAGTTGAGTACTATCAGGCGAAGAGTATCTCCCTTGCTCCTCCAATACGCAATCACATGGGGATTTTCCGTGGAGATGAAGCGTATGTCTCCACCATGCAATGCAGAGTCTGTATTGCGAAGTGCAATAAGCCGATGGTACATCATCAGCATCGAGTGTGGATCATGTTCTTGAGCTGCGACATTGCAGACAGTATATTTCTTGCCTACGGGCAACCATGGCTTGACCGTGGAAAAGCCTGCCCAATCATCACTGTTCCACTGCATCGGAGATCGTTCGGGATCACGTCCTGGATGGAATGGCCAATACTTCTTGCCAAGGGGATCCTGATACTGCAGGCGCCCTACCTTGATGTCGGGCATACCGATCTCCTCACCATAGTAGATGAAGGGAGTCCCTTTCTGAGTCAGCAGGAACAACGCTGCCAGCCGTGCCTTGGGTATGCTTCCCCCAAAGCGGCTGATCGCCCGGCTCATGTCGTGGTTTGACAATACCCAGCAGGGCCAACCACCTTCAGGGATATACCCATACCAGGTTCGGGCAACTGCCTCCCATTGCTCAGCTCCCCAACGGGTATTGAGCAGCGTGAAATCAAAAGCAAGGTTCAGTTCATTGTTTCCATCGCCCAAATAGGAGGCAGCCTTCTGTGGTTCGCCAGGTGCTTCGACCATGATCTCACCCACAAGCATGCGACCATCGAACGTATCCATCATGGACCTGAACTTCCTCAGCTTGTCGTGCGCAAGGGGTTGGTTCCTGTCATGGATATGACGCTGCATGTCAAAAGGTCGAGGAGTTGCACCGATGCAATGTGGATTGTCACGCAATTGCTCATCCTTCACGATTGCATTGATCACATCCAACCGAAATCCATCGACACCCTTTTCCAACCAGAAACGAATATCGTCAAAGAGAGAACTGACTACCTCATCATTGCGCCAGTTGAGGTCAGGTTGTTGCTCAAGGAACGAATGAAGATAATACTGGCCGCGCTTTGGGGAGAAAGTCCACGCCCTCCCACCAAAGCAAGCATACCAGTTGTTGGGATACCGTTTCGCAGAAGGGTCTCGCCAGATGTAGAAGTCACTCTTGGGATTGTCACGGGAAGCACAACTCTCCTTGAACCACTCATGCTGATCAGAAGTATGATTGAGCACCATATCCAATATTACACGTATCCCTTTCTCATGTGCCTTCTGGATCAGCGAATCCATATCAGCGAGAGAACCAAACATGGGATGGACGTCTCGATAGTCACTCACGTCATACCCGAAGTCCTTCATGGGAGACGGATATATCGGACTCAACCAAATTGCAGAAATACCAAGCCATTGCAGGTACCCAAGACGTGAGATGATTCCAGGGATATCTCCGATACCATCACCATTGCTATCTTGGAAACTTCGGGGGTAAATTTGGTAAATGACACCAAACCTCCACCAAGCATCTGCTGCAGCCCTATCAAGACCATGATGGATATTCCCATCACCCTTGTTCACCTTGTCAGTATTGGAATATGCATCATTCTTATTCAAGTTGAGCCCCCATTTGCACGAATTGGACATATAGTCATGTTAGATGCAAAATGAAACGAATTCAATGAAAATGGTAGTAGCATAAATCTGCATGTAGAACAATATTGTAGTTAAACATTTTTTATATAAATTTTATATCATTGTTTATAAAATTCAATATTTTTCCTATAAGCAATCATTACAATCAATATATACTCCATAGTATTATTCTATAGAGATATAATGAATCTGAATAACTTCTATAATAATTTAACATTATTTCCAAGCTAGAATTCTATGTAATTGATAATGAATGATATGAGATTGAAATATGAGAATTTCAATATTAGTATATTACCATATCGGTTTTATATAATTTTTAATGGGTTTTTATATTATTTTTTGTCAGAGTATTAATGAAACACATATTTCTTTGAAATAAAAATTATGGCACACCTACTCTGCATGCTTCTTCGAGAATTCTTTCAAAGCAAAACGAATTCCAGCTGCCCATCCAAGCCCCATGCTGGAAAAAAGCTCTTCAAGTTCACGCTTGAATGAAGGCTCGATGGAAAAGGTTGTAAGAATCTTGTTCTCTTTCTTTGGTGAAGCATCTTGGTTGAAAAGATGTTTTGCTTTTTGTCCGCTGATGCTTTCATCAATCTCTGTCTTTTCGTTGAGGTTCCGTTTTAATGCCATGTTCCTATCTCCATATCACTGACTCGAGTTCTTCGAATGCTTGAATTGTTTTTTCCTTAAGACCTTTCCCCTTCTGCTTGAACAGTTGAGGCGCGCAACTTGCTTCTTGTGCTTTTCTAAAGACCGGATCAACCGGAACTTTGTAAACTTCGAATACACCTTCTTTGGCAGCAACAAGTATGTCACGGTGTTGTTTGATGCGCTCATCAAACGAATTGATGACGATTCTAGTATGCCTGACTGGTGAACGCAAATTCTTCTTTAATCGACTCAATTCATCAATAAAAATCTCAAGTCCATCAAGACTGAACACTTCGGGAGTCATTGGTGTGATAACTTCATCACTCGCTATGATTGCCGCCCTTTCCAACCTGCCTAATCCTGGAGATAGGTCCAAAATGATATGGTCATAATCCTTTGACAGCTCATGAACCAGATCTTGCAAGACAAAAGGTTCCTCAGCCAACTTTGTTTCAGAATAAATCTTCAAGCTCCCACCAATACCAAAGGTAGGAAGCAAATAGAGATTAGGAACTTGCGGGACTTCTACGATTGCGTCCTGCACGTAACATTTTCCCTGGACCACATCGGCTAATTCATACTTGGGGGTATCTTTGAGAAACCAAGACGAAGCATTTCCCTGAGGATCTACGTCAACCAATAAAGTCTTTACACCTTCAAGCGCTGATTGACATGCGATAGTACCAGAGATAGTTGTTTTTCCTACACCACCCTTCTGCAGGTGAAATGATATTGTCTTACTCACTTCGATTTCCCTTAGCATCAATATATACCTAGAGGTAATTTCGTACAAGTATTATATTGAAAAATATAATTACCTTAAGTAATACTATATTATCAATATTTTATTTATTTATTTGTCATATCCTTTTTGCTTGTTTCAATATTGTTTTACTTAGTTTTTATATTGGTTTTA
>CAYXIH010000042.1:0-19004 GCA_964465155.1 uncultured Sphaerochaeta sp. | reverse complement strand
AGTTTCTGAGTGATCTCATGCGAGCAGCTGGTGATCAGTGCGAGGATGCAGAGCAAGAAGAGCAAAGTAGCGGATGCAAGTGTTTTGTGTTTCATGATTGTATGTCTCCCTGGCCGAGTATCATATGATGAGGTTTGAAGCGAGGCAAGATGGTTGTGTCAGCGCTTTTGTGAATTTTGTGTGTTGTGCTCGTTCCTATGTCGTTGAATCAGCAAATAGGATTTTATCCTTGTCCAGTATGACTCGATATGGTCATGAAGGAGAGTAGATGAACAATCTCAATTCTGTCCTCTTGGAGGGCAATGTGGTTCGGGATCCTGATACCCAGATGTTTGGGGAGCGCCAGCTGACCAAGTTTTCCATTGCAGTAAACCGGTATTACCGAAATGCGGCCCAGGAATCGGTGCAGGAGACTTCGTATGTAGGGATAGAGACATGGGGATCCCTGGCACAGGTGTGTAGTGAATTCCTTGGCAAGGGAAAGACCGTCAGGGTTGTGGGTCGTTTGAAGCAAGAGAGATGGAAAGACAATGAAACAAACCGAGAACGGATTGTTATAGTGGCAGAGCATGTAGAATGCAAGCCAGCAACAAAGAGCAAGTCTTCCGTTGTAGAAGAGGAAGAGGAGATGGAGATGCCTCCCGAAGACTCTGAGATTCAGTTTTGATCTGAGGTGTGTGGGAGCCGATGGCTCCCACACAAGTTGGTTAGTGGCCGAATACCTTGGTGCACTGCTCCATTCGGGTGGGGACATCTACCTTGAAGGGGCATCTGCTGGAGCATTGGCCGCATGAGATGCAATCATTGGCATGATGTTGCAGTACGTCATAGTGCGATTGAAGTGATTGTGGTACTGTGTCCTGCATGAGTGCCAGGTCAAGCAGTTTGTTGACCATGGGAATGTCGATATGCATTGGACATGGTGCACAATGCCCGCAATAGGTGCATTTCCCATCCGAGAATGCATGGGTCGGTGCGGAGGCCAGGACTGTCGCATAGTCTTTCTGTTCGTCAGTAGCAGTTTCATAGGAGATGCATTGCTGCATCTGCTGGATTGTCTCATAGCCAGTGAGTACCGATGCCACTGCAGGTCGGGTGAGGGTGTAATGGATGCACTGGATTGGTGTGAGTGGAACACCAAAGGGTGAGGCGGTCGCATTGAAGAGCCTTCCCCCAGCAAATGGTTTCATCACGGTGATCCCGATGTCATGTGCATCGCAATACCGATACAATTCCTGTCTTTGTGGATCTATGCCGTCTGTTGTCCCTTCATAGGTGTCCTTGAAATAGACTTCTATGTTTTCTTGGGGAGGGAGCATGTCAAAAGCTGGGTTGATCGAGAACATCAGCATCTCGACAATACCGCTTTGCGCTGCCATCAAGGCTGTGGTGGGGTTGTGGGTGCTCATACCAATGTGGTGGATGATTCCTTCTCTCTGCATCTGCTGGACGTACCGGAGGAAGGGGCTGTCGAGGATAGCCTGGAACTCCTTGGGATCATCCACATAGTGGATCATTCCTATGTCGATATAGTCGGTGTTGAAGCGTTGCAGATAATCCTCGAATGCGGGTTTGACCAATTCTATGTCCCGTGTCCTCAGGTATTGTCCTTGATGCCATACCGAGCCGAAGTGTCCTTGTATGATCCAATCTTTGCGCATGCCGGCAATGGCGTTGCCGATGGAGGTGCGGACTTCAGGATTGCACATCCAGCAGTCGAGGATATTGACCCCTGCATCGTGGGCGGCACGGAACAAGTCGTTGTTCTCCTGTTGGGTATGGCGTTCGAGCCATTCACCACCAAATCCAATCTCGCTGACCTGTAGGCCTGTTGTTCCCAGGGTTCTGTATCTCATTGCTGGTTCCTTGTGTGGATGCTGTAATAGTATCCAGTTTGGTATCTCCTTGAGTGTATCTTTGCTTGTCGGGGAAATCAATTGCAATTGTATTGCGGTGGGGCATGATTCTTTTATGTGTTCGTTTCTTTGCAAAAGTAGTATTATGTACATAGCGTCAAGGAGGACAGAATATGTCAGTTCATGAGAATGAGCCTTCTCCTGCTGCAGCACCAATCGTACAGCACAAGATGACTAAGAAAGAGCGTGAGAGGGAGATTGAGGTTGCCCGTGAGGCAAAGGCCAAGGCAAACGCAAAGGACCATCACAAGAAGCACGGGAACAACTAGTTCCCCACTGTAAACAAGCCGCCGACGGCAATTTCTCCAAAAGGAGGATTGAGGTCGGCGGTTTGTTGTAATATGGCACTTGTTTGAAAATTATTGACCAGTTGGTCTGGTTTGTGGTATTCATAATTTAGACCATATGGTCTGTAATACGGAGTGCCAATGAAACGCGAGCAGAAGAACGAGTTGTCACGCCAGCGGATACTGGATGCGGCAGTGCAGGAATTCTCAGAGAAAGGGTATGAGGCTGCCTCAATGAACACCATCTGCAACAGCAATGGTGTCTCCAAGGGGATCATCTACCATTATTTTGTTGATAAGGCCGATCTCTATGTACACTGCGTAGATGAGTGCTTTGGTTCCTTGGTGGAATATCTTGGATCTGAATGCCAGGGAACAGGGGATGTCGAGCAACGGCTCCAGGAGTATTTCGATACCCGGCTTCGGTTCTTTGCTGCCAATCCACAATACCTCGGGATCTTCTTGGAGATCATCCTCCATCCACCGGTTGAACTCATGCCAAGGCTGGCGTTGGTCAGGCAACCCTTCGATGAACTCAACGAACGGACGCTGACCGATATTCTTAGCCATTGCACGTTGAGAAGCAGTGTCTCAATACCCACGGTAGTTGAGGATTTCCGCATGTACATGGACTATTTCAATGCACGGTTCCATGGTGCATTGCTGGATGCACAGTCCCCACAGCTTGCCCTTGTCGAGCATGAGCGGTTGTGCCATCGCCAGCTTTCCATGTTGTTGTATGGGGTGCTCAATGGCTAGCATGCATGGACATGAATCATTGCTTGCCTCTGCAAAGCCGTCCCAGGCTATTGTTCGGCTTGCAGTTCCAGCAACCCTTGCGTTGCTGGCAAAGGCTGTCTACAACATAGTCGATACAGCCTATATCGGGATGCTGGGAAGCGATATTGCCTTGGCGGCTGTGGGAGTGACGCTTCCATTGCTGCTCATCATGGTCTCGATAGAGAATATCTTTGCCGCTGGTGCTGCCGTATTGGCGGGTAGGCAACTGGGATCCGGAGATGGGGAAGGAGCAAGCAGGACAGTCACGACCATCATCATACTCTCCTTGGGGATAGGCATTGGGTTGTGTGCGGTGGGTATTGTCTTCATGGACCCGTTGCTCCGCAGCTTTGGTGCATCAGAAGCGGTGCTCCCCCTTGCCAAGGAGTATGCCCTGTGGATGTTCATAGCGGCGATCTTCAACTTGCCTGCGCAGAGCATGAACTGCGCCGCTCGGGCCGAATCGTCGGTGAAGATTTCCACCATTGCAGTGGTGGTTGGGGCTGCCTTGAATGTGGTGCTTGATCCGCTGTTCATGTTCTCCTGGGGCTTTGGCATGGGGGTGCAGGGAGCCTCATTGGCAACCACCGTCTCCCAATGCGTGACATTTGGGATCATGGCATGGTTCTATCTCAGTGGATCTTCGATCATCAAGCTGAAGCTAAAGTCCTTCAAGCTGACAGGCTCGTTCGTATGGGCTGTAGTATCCATCGGTATCCCTACGGCAGTCATCCAGATCTGCCTGGCGGTCGCTACGTCATTGACCAATATTGCCGCAAAGCCATTGCCCGACGCAGACCTCATCATCGCTGCCTATGGAGTCGTGCAGCGGTTGGTGCTCATAGGGTGCTATCTCATCATGGGCTTCATGCAGGGGTATCAGCCAGTAGCATCGTTTGCCTTTGGATCGCGTGACGAGCAGCGACTGCATGATTCTGTGCGGTATGCACTGTGGGGGTCTTTGGTCCTGACGGTGTTGGTCGAGGCATTGTATATTCTATTGGCAAAACCGCTGATCATGCTGTTCAACCAAAACCCAGCGGTGGTCGGGTATGGGCGTGCGCTGCTGGTCTCACAGGTGCTGTTGTATCCTGCGTTCGCGCTGTGCTACATGATGACGATCACATACCAGACCATCGGTGCTGCACGGATGGGACTGTTCCTGTCCCTGTTGCGACAGGGAGTCTTCTATGTGCCGTGCATCCTGCTGCTGCCACCTGCATTGGGGGTATGGGGAATCTATCTGGCACAACCTGTTGCTGACCTGCTGACCATCATTGTCTGCCTGTTCCTCATCAAGCCGATGAAGCGCATCGCATCTCGCAACTTGCTCCATCAGGGATGAAAGCCTTCCTTTTCTCCCTGACGAGACTTTCTTTTTTCCGATTCAACGAGTATGATGCCTGTAATCAGAAACTGTTTTGAAACAACCAAGGGGTATCATATGAGTGAAATTGCGATTACTGCTGCAAACTTCGAGGAAGAGGTCCTGAAATCCGATCTTCCTGTATTGCTTGACTTCTGGGCAGAGTGGTGTGGACCTTGCAAGATGATTGCACCCTCGCTCTCACAGATCGCCACCAAGTATAATGGTACACTGAAGGTAGCAAAGGTGAATGTCGACGAAGCCGCAGAGGTTGCAGCTCGCTACAATGTTGTCAGCATCCCCACGCTGATGGTCTTCAAAAATGGTGAGGCTGTGGACCAGCGCGTTGGTGCAGCTTCCATGAGCGTCATCGATTCTTTCGTCTCGGCACATATGTGACCAACTTCCTGCCGGGGAGCCTTCCCCGGCGGAACACTTGAAACTCCATGGACAATATACAATCACATGCTCTTTCACGCCCTTGGGTGGTGTGCCTGCTTGCAATGCTCTGCTGTGCATTGTGGGGAAGTGCGTTTCCCTGCGTGAAGATCGGATACCAGCTCTTTGGCATCGGGTCTGCCGACATGGCCTCACAGATCCTGTTCGCAGGCTGTAGGTTCACCCTTGCCGGCGTCATGATCGTCATTGGATCGAGCATATTCCGCCGACATCTGGTCGTGCCCAAGAAACGGCAATGGGGTACCGTTGCCATCATTGCAAGCGTGCAGACTGTCCTGCAGTATCTCTTCTTCTATATCGGGCTTGCCCGGACCAGTGGGGTGAAGGCCTCCATCATCGAAGGGGCGAGTACCTTCTTCGCAATCTTGCTGGCAGCGTGCATCTTCCGCATGGAGCGCCTGTCGGTGGCAAAGATAGTCGGATGCGTGGCGGGTTTTGCAGGTGTGGTGCTGGTCAATATCTCCGGTGTCTCGGAGAGCCTCTCCTTCTCCCTTACAGGTGAGGGGTTCATCCTCATCTCGGCGGTTGCCTATGCCCTTTCCTCTGTGCTGATCAAGCTCTATGGCAAGGAAAACGATCCTGTGATGCTCAGCGGATGGCAGTTCCTGATGGGTGGTGTCGTGCTGGTCATCGTAGGGGTGTCGTTGGGTGGGCGTGTAGCGCCAACTGGTGGCTCCTCCTATCTGATGCTCACATACCTCGCCATCATCTCTGCAGTGGCATATTCGGTATGGGGTATCCTGCTGAAGTACAACCCAGTGTCCCGTGTGACGGTCTATGGATTCATGAACCCATTGTTTGGTGTCATCCTCTCGATCTGGTTCTTGGGTGAGGGTGGCCAGGCCTTTGGCCTGAAGGGGTATGCAGCATTGGCGTTGGTGTGCATTGGCATCTATATCGTCAATGCACGCAAGTCCGACTGATAGGCAGCTGCTGTATTCGGCAAGCCAAAAGTAGCCCCGCGCGTCACAGTTACATACCAGTCTTTGGCAGTTTTGCTGTTTGTTGTCGTCGAGATGCGTGCCATGGTGCGTGTGGACGTGCTTGCTGTGGAGTTGATCCCACCCATTGCCGCAGATGCCTGCCCACCACTGTCCCATGCCCCATTTGCTATGAGGAGCAGTGCCTGCTCCTTGAGTTCCCTGCTGCCAAACCCATCGTGGGTGGTAGTGGTTTGGTTGGTGTACAATACCGCATCCAGGATGACTGCTGCTGGTGCTGGGTTGTGGGAAACCACGATGCATCCATTGTTGCCAGGGAGACCTGGGAGGGAAGGCATCTCCCAAAAGTATACCGTGCTCCCATCTGCATTGCGCTGTGGCTGCGTGGGAGCAGTCCCCTTGTAGTAGATTACCACCATGTCATTTCGCTTCACAGGAGTATTGGGGAGGACCAGCCGGTTGTCCCAGGTGTCGGCAGGTCCGTCCGAGACAACGACCCCAGCGAGATTTCCATCGGAGAGGATTGCGAGTTCAACCCGGTCAGGGTTGGAGTCGGTTCCCTTGGTGGAGAACTCGTTGATGATGATCTTCGGCACCTGGGGGTTTGCAGCCCAGACGGTGGTGGTGAACCAGGTGCTGTTGCCACTGGTATCCTGCACTTGTGCTGTGAATGCCACTTGCTGACCTGGTTGGGTGGGTGCATGCAGTTCAATGGTTGCATGGGTGCCTGCATATTGTTCTTCCTTGATCCCAAGTGAAGCTGTCCACGGGGTGGGGCCATGGCCGGTGACCGGTTCGTCGAAGGTGAACACGACATGCCGGTCGTCGACAGCTTCTGCGCTGAGGAGTACCGGAGGTCTCCTGTCTTGCTGTGAGAGGACGTTCACCGCCAGGGGGAGGGTGTCGTCGCATCCGGTGCAGGAGCAGAGGATGGCGATGAGGAACAGGATGGCGAGGGTAGGGGTATGCTTCATGGTACGCTGAGGGGTGAAACTGGGGTGCTGATTCACATCATATGTTGGTTGACACGCGTGTTGTGCACTCCTAAACTTACCTGCATCCACAGAACATTTCGGAGGGACCATGTCCAAGCTTTGGCAAAAAGAGTATAGCCTCGATTCCTTGATGGAACAGTTTACAGTCGGAAACGACTATCTCATCGACCAGGAGCTGGTCCTGTCCGATTGCATTGCATCCATGGCACATGCCAGGGGGCTTCGTGAGATTGGAATTCTTTCTGCGGACGAGGAGTCCCATCTCCACCAGGGCCTGGTGGACATCATTGGACTCAAGGGCAAGGATGAGTTTCCGATCACTGCCCAGGACGAGGATTGCCATACCGCCATCGAAGGATACCTGACATCCAAGGTTGGGCCGGAGGGGAAGAAGATCCACACCGGACGGTCGCGAAACGACCAAGTCCAGACGGCGCTTCGCCTGTGGATGCGCGAGTTTACCCTCCGCGCTGCGTTGGAGACCAATCAGTTGGCCAAGAAGCTCAATGCTTTTGCACAGGAGCATGAGTTTGTCCCCATGCCGGGGAGAACCCACATGCAGATTGCAATGCCCTCTTCCGTAGGGCTGTGGGCTGCCGCCTACTCAGAGGAGCTCAATGATGAGGCCCAGCGGCTGTATCAATTCCTCTGGATAGTGGATCAGTCCCCACTGGGGTCGGCTGCCAGCTATGGCGTCCCATTGCCGTTGCCCCGTGAGCTCACAGCTTCGCTGATGGGTTTCTCCAGGGTCCAGAACAATGTGTTGTATGCCAACAACAGCCGCGGCAAGTTCGAGGCAATGCTGATGGATCTGTGTGACTACGTTGCACTGACGATCAGCAAGATGGCCCAGGACTTGATCCTCTTCACGTTGCCTGAGTTTGGATATTTCTCGCTCCCCAAGGAACTGTGCACGGGCTCTTCCATCATGCCACAGAAGAAGAATCCTGATGGGCTGGAGCTTGCACGCAGCCGTTCGGTCGTGGTCAGCAGCTTTGCAAGCCGGATCAAGGAGATCATCCGGTGTCTTCCTTCGGGGTACAACAGGGATTTCCAGGATACGAAGGCTCCGATGTTCGAGGGGGCAAGGACCACCATGTCCTTGGTGAGGATCATGGACAGGATGCTCGAGGGGCTGGTTGTCAACGAAGCAAAGCTGGTAGCTGCATGCACTCCAGAGCTCTATGCCACCGATGTGGTGATGGAGAAGATCAAGGAGGGTGGTAACTTCCGCGATACCTACCGTGAGGTTGGGATGCATCTTTCCGACGTGCAGTCGATGGACCCCTACGCTACCATCCGCAACCGCACCAGCAGTGGAACCACGGGCAACCTCAACTTGGGGATGGACCGCCTGTATATCGACATGTTGGAGAAAGACTGCACCAATACCTTGGTGAGCCTGCAGGATGCGTACCTCACGCTGTCGGGGGTCAATGACCTGCAGCTGGTATCCTGCTGAACATACCAGCAGATATAAAAAGAGTGTACGCCCGATGAGCAGCGTACACTCTTTTTTTACCCCTTGCCCGGTCAGCGCCTGCGCTGGAGCACGGGGGTATGCTTGACGGCCTGGTGGTAGGCCTCTGCAATGTTGGTGCAGTAGTCGCCGATATGTTCCAGGTGCCTGACCTTTTCCAAAGCGAGCAGTTCGACCTTTACGTCTGCCACGCCAGTGTTCAGGCGGTTTTGGATGACATCGCTCAGGGCATATCTCCATTCGTTGATCTTCTGCTCGAAGTCGTTTGCCCGTTGCATCTCAGACTTGGTGAGCGTGCGGTCCATGTGGTCGCGGATATAGTCCAGGAACTCTTGGACCAATGACTCGTACTCCTGCAGCTTCTCGCTGATCTCCGGTGCAAACTGCCACTGGTTGTTGTAGCGGCGCTCGCTGAGGATGATGAGGTTGTAGCAGCTGTCGGTGATGGATTCCAGTTCGTCCATGACCCTGATGAGGCAGTTCAGCGACGAAGCGTTGGTCGGTGTCTGTGAATCCTGCAGCAGGTGGACGCAGAAGTCGGAGAGCTGCTCCTGCATCTGGTCGGCATACTCTTCCATCCGCTTCAGGGCCTTGACTTCTCCCCCCATGTCCACGTTGGGGTTGTTGAAGAGGGTCCTGTACCGTTTGAACATGTTGCATGCGAGGTCTGCCATCTTGGTGATCTCGTCGCGGATGGTCAGCATGTACAGCTCCGGGGTGTCGACGAAGGTACCACCGACATATTGGAAGTGGTAGGAGTCCTCGTCGTACTCTTCCTTTGCAGGGATGAGCTTCTCGATGAGATGTGCAAACTGTTTGACGAAGGGGAAGAAGAGGACGGTGTTGATCACATTGAAGATCGTGTGGAACATGGCCAGGAAGGTGGGCAGGTTGTGCTGCAGGTCTTCTCCGTGCATTGCCAGGATGTCGCCGGGAGTGATCGTGTTGACGAATGTCACCAACGGACGGAAGAAGATGATTGCCAGTACGCTGCCGACCACGTTGAAGATGATGTGCGACCATGCCGCACGCTTTGCTGCCGTGCTTGCACCAATGGATGCGATATAGGCGGTGATCGTGGTACCGATGTTCTGGCCGAGGATCAAGGCACATGCGGCGTTGACGCCGATCCAGCCTTGGAAGGCCATCGTCAGCGTGATGGCCATGGTGGCCGATGACGATTGGACAACGATGGTGATCAGGGTGCCTATGAGCACGCAGGTGAGGATCATTCCAACCGAGCCGCTGTTGAACTGCTGGAGCCATGAAAGGAGTTCGACGTGCTGGGTGAGGTCCGGCATCGATCCTTGGAGGAATTCGAGGCCGAGGAACAACAGGCCGAAACCGAGGAAGATCTCCGCAAGGTCTTTGAGCTTGACGTTCTTGATGAACATCATTGGCAATGCTATTGCTACCGAGGCAAGTGCCACGATGGTGATGTCCACCTTGAAGCCGATGAGGGCGACGATCCAGCCTGTGACCGTGGTACCGATGTTGGCACCGAGGATGACCCCGATGGCAGGGACCAGTCCAATGAGTCCGGCATTGACGAAGCTGACAACCATGACGGTTGTCGCAGACGAGCTTTGTATCAGCACCGTAACAAGCAATCCGGTGAGAACTGCCATGAGACGGTTGTGCGTCATCATGTGCAGTACGTTCTTCATCCTGTTGCCGGTGGCCTTCTGCAAGCCCTCGCTGAGGATCTTCATTCCATAGAGAAACAGCCCAAGGCTGCCTGCTATCTTGAGGATGGTGAGGAAGATTATCATATATGGGAACGGTATCAAATAATCAGCTCATCAGTAAAGCTATTTTGATGTATTTGCAACTATCATGATGTTCATTTCGGAATATTTCGCTTCATTTTGCCTGAAGCCCAAATATTTTCCAGTTTTACGGCCGTTGCCCGAGGGAAAGAATGGCGGTTCAGCCTATTTTGCGATTGAATGGTTCATGAGTTTTGGTGTATGGTGGGGGCATGAGCATCATCAAACCTCACAAACTCGGGATCATCGCAGGACCAGGTTCCGAGTATTTTACTGGTAAAGTCATCAAGCATCTCCGTCGCTTGTATGTCGAGCGGTATGAAAAGCTTTCGGCGACCCTTGCTAAGCGGCATGGGATGACCGAGGCGGAGATACTGAAGACCGTAACGATCCTGGACGACCTCAACAGCAAGAAGATTCCACGCAGCAAGTGCCCCACGGCCTTCCAGTGTCCCGATCTTCAGCTGGACGTGAAGTATACCCGCTTCGCTAACGGTGAGGAGAAATCCGAGATCATCAGTCCTGTGCGTGGCTTGCGTGTCTTCATTGTCTATGACGTATCCAACCAGTCGCCGATCAAGGTCGCCGGCCTGGATGAGCCAATGAGCTTCTCCGTCAACGACCATTTGATGTTCATGTTCACCACCGTCAATGCCCTCAAGCTCGCAGGAGCTGAGTCGGTGACGCTGGTGATCCCCACATATCCGTATGCACGCCAGCACAAGAAGAGCGGCCGCGAGGCCCTCACTGCCGCAATGTTCGGCCATTTCTGCGAGATGCTGGGCGTTGACCGCATCATCACGCTGGACATCCACTCACGTGAGATTGAGAACAGCTTCAGCACGCTGCACCTGGAGAACCTCCATGGCTCGTACCAGACCCTGATCCAGCTGCACAAGCTCATCGACTTCTCCGACCCCGACTTGGTGGTCGTCTCCCCCGATACTGGTGCTGTGAGCCGCAACAAGTTCTACGCCCAGGCACTGCACCGCCCGCTGTCCATCCTCTACAAGGAGCGTGACTACAGCATCGTCAGCAAGGATGCCAAGCATAGCAACATCAAGAGCGTCAATCTCCTGGGCGATGTCCGGGGCAAGACGGTCCTGATGAGCGACGACATGATTGCCACCGGCGGTACCATGATCATGGCCATGCGCGAGCTGATGAACTTCGGGGCCAAGAAGATCATCTGCATGGTCAGCCTCCCGTTCTTCAACGGCAATGCAATCGAAGACTTCGACGCTGCCTACAAGGAAGGCGTCTTCTATAGGATTATTGGAACCAATGCTGTCTACCACGGCAAGGAACTGACGGACAAGGAGTGGTTCGTGCAGGCAGATGTCACCGAGCTGTTCGCCCGGGTCATCAGCAGGCTCCACCACGGCAGGCCCATCAGCCCCCTGTTGGACAACAGGAAGTTCATCCAGAAGCTCATCGACAATAGCCAGGCAAATCCCCAGGCACCTCTCCCGGACGCGAGCGCTAGCGACCCGGACCGTGATTAGCCATACAGGCTTGGGCGGTACCGGGTTACTCAAATCAACGAGGGCTGCCCCTTGGGCAGTCCGTTGATAGTGCTGAGCGGGCTTTGGTGAACCTCGTCTCCCAAGCAGCGCGAGTAGAATTACCTCATACTCAATGCAATGGGAGATTCCCTATATGAAAATGTCATCACGTATCTCAGGATTCCAGTGTTCACCGATTCGACGCCTTGTGCCGTATGCAAGGGATGCCAAGAACCGTGGCGTCCATGTCTACCATCTGAATATCGGGCAGCCCGATATCAAGACACCTCCACAGGTCATCACGGCCGTCAATGAATATCAGGAGCCGATCATTGCCTATGGCAACAGCGAGGGGATGCCCGAGCTGCGCGAGGCGTTGCCCGGCTACTACAAGACCTTTGGCTTGGATGTGAAGACGGAAGACATCCTCATCACCACCGGTGGCAGCGAGGCGTTGCAGTTCATGTTCATGACTCTCTGTGACCCCGGTGACGAGATCATCATCCCAGAGCCGTACTACACCAATGTCGCATCCTTTGCACGCATCGCAATGGTTGACCTGGTGCCGGTCACCAGTTCTATGGAAGATGGCTTTGCCCTTCCCGACATTGCCCATTTCGAGGCCAAGGTGACCCCGAAGACCAAGGGGATCCTGCTGTGCAGCCCCAACAATCCCACGGGGCATATCTACGAGGAAGAAGAGCTGGTGCAGCTGTTGGAAATGTGCAAGCGCCATGACATCTTCTTGATCGTGGACGAAGTCTACCGTGAATTCTGCTATGACGGGAAAAGCTTCACCAGTGTCCTTGCCTTCACCGACTATGCCGACAGGGTGATCTGCGTGGATAGCTTCTCCAAGCGGTACAGCATGTGTGGTGCCCGCATCGGTGCGCTCATCAGCCGCAACCATGAGGTATTGGAATCTGCACTGAAGCTCTCCCAAGCTCGCCTGTGTCCTCCTGACATCGAGCAATATGCTGCGGTGGCCGCGCTGAAGACTCCCCCCGAGTACCTGACCGAGGTGAAGGCTGAGTATGAGAAGCGCAGGGATATCCTTGTCGCCGGACTGCAGAAGATCGAAGGGGTGAAGTGCATCAATCCCCGTGGTGCGTTCTATCTGGTTGCCGAACTTCCCGTTGACGATGCCGAGAAATTCGCCATCTTCATGCTGAGGGACTTCAACCTCAACGGCGAGACGGTGATGTTTGCACCTGCTGAGGATTTCTATGTGACCAAGGGAATTGGCCGCAAGCAGGCTCGTATCGCCTACGTCCTCAACGGGGAAGACCTGCAGCATGCATTGGCTTGCCTGGATGCAGGACTGAAGGCATACAACAACAGATAGTCACAGTGCCGTGCACCTGCCGTCGCCATTGACGGCAGGTATCCCATGGCGTATCTTGTCTGTATGTTCGTATATCTGAAGCCTCTCCAGGACAGTGATATCCCCATGGTTTCAACGTGGTTGCTCGCACCCCATGTCAAGCAATGGTTCCATGACAGCGAGCCTTGGTTGGAGGAGTTGCAGCATCGGCATGACACCTTCAGCTTCATCAACCACTTTGTGGCATATTCTGATGGAACTCCCATTGGGTACTGTCAGTTCTATAAATGCAACAAGAGCGGTGAGCTCTGGCCTGGGGTATGCATGTGCCATGCTTGGTCAATCGGCTATCTCATTGGTAACGAGCAATTCCTGGGCAAAGGGTATGGGACTGAGCTGATCAGATGCCTGACGGCACAGGTATGGCTTGAGACTGATGGCACTGAGATCGTGGTGAGCCCTGAAGCTGGCAATGTTCCCTCCAGGAGGGCATTGCTCGCCGCTGGTTTTCAGTACCATCCACCCTTGGACCTGTTCTGGGTCAAGCGCAAGCCAGCAGTGCTCTTCATCTGACGGCAACTACTCGCCAATGACTTTCACCAGCACATGCTTCTCACGTTTCCCATCGAGCTCATAGTAGAATATTTGCTCCCAAGTCCCAAAATCCAATCTTCCTTGTGTGATCGCGATGACCGACTCACGCCCCATGATTGTCCGCTTGAGGTGGGCGTCCGCATTGTCTTCGTATCCGTTGTGGTGGTATTGGCTGTAGGGGAGTTCCGGCGCGAGTTTCTCCAGCCAGGTCTCGTAGTCCTGGTGCAAGCCACTCTCGTCATCGTTGATGAATACGCTGGCGGTGATGTTCATGGCATTGACCAATACCAATCCCTCCTGCACGCCACTGTCGGTCACTGCCTGCTGCACCTCGTCGGTGATGTTGATGATCGCACGCCGCCTGGGAATATTGAACCACAGTTCTTTTCGATATGACTTCATGGGGGTTTCTCCTGTTCTCCAGATTGTACCATGGATAGGGGACTCTTGTACTTGCAATACTACTTAACAGATGTTACCCTGTATCGCAAGGAGCAATTGATGGACACCCAGCATAAGCTTGATATTTTGGCACGTGACGCACAATATGACCTCTCCTGTGCCTGTGGGACTTCCAAGCCTGAGGAACATCGCAAGCGCAGTTCCCTTGGAGACTCGTGGCTCTATCCCACGACTGTACCCAGCGGGGGGTCTGGGATCATGCTCAAGACCCTGATGTCCAATGGGTGTGGCAACGACTGCAAGTATTGTCCGCTGCGGTGCCAACAAGATTATCGGCGGGTTGCCCTTGACCCGGCAGAGATAGCCTCCTTCTTCATGGACCTCCAGCGCAAGAGGCATTTGGTGGGTATTTTCCTTTCTAGCGGTGTGACGGGCAACGCAGACCATACCATGGACCGGATCGTCGGTGCTGCTGAGATCCTCCGCAGGAAGTACCAGTACCGTGGCTATGTCCACCTCAAGATTATCCCTGGCGCTTCGCAGGATGCCATGGACCGGGCCATGAAATATGCCAATGTGGTCTCGTTGAACATCGAGACTCCAGGAGCTGCCCATTTCAACAAGCTGACAGACAGGAAGAACTACATCTCGGACATCATCGAGCCATTGAAGTATCTCTCCAGGCAGACAAGCAAGGATGGGAAATTCTCCCGGGTCGGGACAAGCAGCCAATTCATCGTGGGAGCCTCCGACGAGACTGACCAGGAGATCCTCAAATATGGTTGGGCCATGTATGATGACCTGCATATGGGGCGCCTGTACTATTCTGCGTACCAAAGTGGTCTCGGAGACCCTTCTATTCCAGGAGAACAGAATGTCCTGGAGGAGATTGTCCCGGAACCCCAGCCATTGTTGTTCGATCTTCCTCCCATTGTCCGGAAGGTGGGTTCGGCCAATACCATTGTACGGGAGCACCGTCTCTACCAAGCTGACTGGCTGTTCCGCAAATATGGTTTTACCTATGACGACATGTTCTTCGGCAATGATGGGAACCTGGACCTGAGCCGCGATCCCAAGCAGCGCTGGGCTGATGAGCATCCTGAGTTCTACCCCGTGTCGGTCAAGCGTGCGACCAAGAGCCAGCTGCTGCGTGTGCCAGGCATTGGGCCTGCCTATGCTCAGAGGATTTTGGAGCAACGCAGGTGGTCCTCCATCTACAGTGTCGAGGACCTGCGGCTGCCCGTCTCGAGTTTCAACAAGGCCCAGTCCTACCTGGAGATTTGAGAGGCTTTACAGGACTACCCCAACTATGCAAGTATGTCAGGGCGATGAAAAGCTATTGTCTATTTTGCCGGGCAGGGAGCGAGATGAAGTTCATGGACTCCCTGCTGCATGCACTACGCAGGGATTATCCCGACCTCGACGACAACTGCGTCATGTTCCCGTTGCGACAGCTTCTGCAGAAGAAGAACGGCAAGTGGCGGGAAGTCATGCAACCGGTATTGCCAGGCTATACGTTTATGTTCCTCAACGACGAAGATCCCTTTCCCAGCATGCAGCTGCGCCTCTGCCCAGGGTTCTACCGAGTCCTCAAATACACCGATGGCTCGCATGAGCTCAAGGGCATCGACTTGCAGTATGTTCAGTGGATGCTGCAGAACAAGGGGTTGCTCAAGCCATCGAAGGTCTCGTTCGACGAGGGGAACAACATCCGTGTCCTGTCGGGATGCATGAAGGATATGCAGGGCAAGGTCATCAAGGTCGACAAGCATGGAAAACGCGTGGTGGTGGAGTTTGAGTTTGCCGGAGAGATGCGTCGCGTCAACCTTTCCATTGAAATAGTTGCCAAAGAGGAACTGCCCAACTAGGCAACGTTGGTGCCGTTTGCTAGGATGGTGCCATGTTGCCTCTGTACCTCACGTTCTTCACGATCCAGTCGATCAATGCCGTGGTCGTTCCATATTTACAAGTCATGCTCCGCAATAGTGGGTACTCCTATGAAATGATCGGGTTCCTGTTCTCATTGTATGAGGCGTTTGGAATCATCGGACCGTTGGTGCTTGGCGCGCTTGCCGACAAGAGTGGGAAGTACCGCTGGGTGCTGTTGGGATGTGTGGCCACCTGTGCCGCAGGGTTCAGCCTGGTAGGCCTTTCCAGCACGCTGCCGCTGACAATCCTTGGCCTGTTCTGCTCTGCGTTCTGCATCCGCTCGATGTTCCCGCTGCAGGACACGATAGCAACCGATTTCCTGCATGGCGATGCAGGCAAATATACCCGCATGCGGGCATTCGGAACGTTCGGGTACATCTGCTTCAATTTGGTCTATGCCGCAACTTCTTTTCCCCATGCCGACTCAAACCGCTCCATCCTCAGCGCAATCTTGTTGGGGTGTGGAATCTTTGCCGTATCCACGTTCTTCCTTCCCAAGGCAGTTTCCCAGCGTGCCTCCGGCAAGCTTGAAGCTGAGGAATCCCCAGCTCGGCAGCCATGGTTTGACCGGGCGTTCCTGGTGGGGCTTGCTGCGATTGGATTCAGCCGCATTTCCATGACTGCCGTAAGCAGCTTCCTGTCGCTGTACATGGTGGAGCAACTGCACATGGACCAAGTCAGCCTGATGACTGCCATTGGCGCGATCAGCGAGATGGCGATGATGTTGTTTGCAGGGTACCTGCTGCAAAAGAGACATGTGCAGCCGATAACCCTGATCATGTGCTCGGCGATCGGGATGTTCGTCCGGTTGATGATCTATGCCTTGTTCCCATCTCCTGCCGGGGTGTTGTGCGGCCAATTGCTCCACTCATTGGGCTTTGGCGCGCTCCAGCCTGCGGCTGTCATATTTGTAGCCAGACGGGTTCGGAAGAACCACCGGGGAGTGGGCATGAGCATGTATATTTCCCTGGCCACGGGAGTTCCCTCGGTCATTGGTTCGACTCTCGGTGGTATGCTCCTTGCCCGCTTCGGATATGCTTGGATGTTCATGGGTTTGTCATTGTTCAGCTTGGTGTCGGTGGTGATTTGCCTGGGGTTCCGCCCCTTGCTGACCCAGCCTCCGCTGGAGACCGCTTGACCTGCGGATGATAGTCTCTTTGCGCAACATGTGATATAGTTTTTGCGAGGAGAGCCCATTGTGTTGACCAATCTATCCTGGAACCTGCAGGACATGACCCATATCCCCGCGGAGAAGCTGCGTCGGAACCTGCGGGAGACCGCCGTCTTCATGGACATGGACATGAAGAATATCCAGGAGATCGTCCGGTTGTACCATCCTCTGGAATTGCTGAAGATGGCTGCCTGGGAAGAACGGCGCATTGACCAGCAGGCCAAGCCTGATGACCAATTTGCCCGCATGGTCGCCCATGCCACGATGACGTTCCTCCACAGCGTGGTCCTCCAACCCACCCAACATGTTTCCAGCAACAGGAACCTCAAGCCCAAGGATTGGAAGCGCCTGGGCCAACTCATGGAAGACTTGTGCAAGCGTACGGTGCGGTATATCGACAACTATACGCTGTTGGGCATGGCTCAGGATCAATTTGACGACCCACAGGATGTGCGGTTGCAGGAATTGCTTCCGCGCCAATTCCAAGAAGCGTGCCTCTCATGGGTATTTGGCTCACGTACGACTGCACAGGATGTGGCGTCGGGCATGGATGTCCTGCTGCAGCGGTTGCTTCCCTTTACTGATCTGATAGATGAGGCGTTGTCCTGTACCCCGGTCGATTTGGTCCGAGGATTCACAAAGCTCGTGGACAATGCATTGGATGGGATTGAACTGCTGAAATTGGATTGTGCCAGGTACAAGAGTGCAAGCATGGAGCATGTCGACCGGCTACGCAAGGAGCTGGGCAATGATGTTCCTATCCAAGACCTCATGGAACGTGTGATCCACGAGCAAGGGTGGGAAGCTTGGGCTACGAACTTGGTGGACCGGCGTGACAAATACGGTATGTATGACGTGCTGCAGGTGTCTGGGTTGCCGATTGCTGTCGTGGATGCTTTGTCCATTCCGGTCGGGGGAAGCGACATGTCCCTCAAGGACCAGTGGATGTATGGGTCAGCCCCCTCCCGAACCAAACCGTTTATCCGTTTGGGTGAATCCTACTATTGCTTTGATGCCTGCTGGTTGGTGTATGGTGCCTATGATGCGGTCAAGGAGTGTGTCCTGGAGGTCATGCCCGAGCAACGGCGCATGTGGGATGAGACCCAGCGGAGCCGTTGTGATGCATATCCGGTCAACTTGGTCAGTTTGTTGCTTCCTGGATTCAAGACCATTGCGAATGCGTCTGAGGACGTATCTGCGATTTTCACGAGTGAAACTGAAGAAGTGGTCGTGCAGGTGCTCCATGGGATTGCTTCGGTCAATCCGTTTGTGCAGCAACAGCAATGCATCGATTTGCTCCGCTCTCATTTCTACAAGCGTCTTGCTGCAAGCACTGCACGTGCACACGTGCAAGACGGCATGCGGGGAATCGCATTGCTGGTGGAGGCAGACGACCACACGGTGGGAACCCATGTGCAGGGTGAGCAACCCATGATCATGGAGTTGTCCTTGGGTGATTTGGTTGCGTTCACCACTGAATGGGAAGGGATGTTCCACTTGATGGATATTCTGGGCATTGCCCATCCAGAGAGTGTTGGCTCCGGTACTTCCTTGCCAGAACCAACGGTTGAGGAAGAACCAATTGCACCAGCGGTGTATCATCAGTTGGATGATGGCTTGGATGACGAAGAAGAGATTGAAGAGGCTGAGATGCCTGAAGAAACACCTGCTATTGAGGAACCGAGCTGCTGCATGCCTGATCACGAGAAGATTGTACAACCAGAATTGTTTGACACCGAGCCTATTGATTTCCTCTCCCGTGTCTCTCTGTCGGTCCAAGAAGCTACAGAGGAACTTCCTGTAGCTGATACTATGGTTGCTGAGACTGAGGCTGAACCCGAACCAGAAACAGAAGCTGAACCAGAGGTTGAGGCTGAACCAGAGGTAGTAGCTGAACCAGAGGTAGTAGCTGAACCAGAAGTGGAGGCTGAGCCAGAAGTGGAAGCTGAACCAGAAGTAGAGGCTGAACCAGAGGTAGTAGCTGAGCCAGAGGTAGTAGCTGAGCCAGAGGTGGAAGCTGAACCAGAAGTAGAGGCTGAACCAGTAGTTGAGGCTGAACCAGTAGTTGAGGCTGAACCAGTAGTTG
>CAYXIH010000041.1:0-19299 GCA_964465155.1 uncultured Sphaerochaeta sp. | reverse complement strand
GGTTGGAAGCTGATACCTTCCAAGCAACATACAGAAAGTTTCACGTGAAACATACCTGCTCATTGATGCAAGGTTTCACGTGAAACTTTTTTTATACGCAACTCTCTGACTCCATCCATACATACCCAGTTTGCATCTCACACCGGTTTTCCATTGAACAGGGAAGCTCCATACTTTTTATCAGAACAGACACTCTCAGGAAACAATCACAAGCAAAGTATCCAAAGGAAGCATGCATTGTCCCTAGCAGCCGTGTCCCGTTACACTCATATGTTTCACGTGAAACTTTCTTCAGTTGGCATCCCTGGTCTTTTCCACATGACCAGACTACCTTGCGATTCGATTATACATGCAGCCAATGATTTCGCTGTCTCATTGCAACGAGAGATACAATGCACATGCAGGTACCACCAATAAAATCCATTCCACATGACCATGACTTCCTACTGAAACGCCAATATCGTCTCTTTCCCGTTGTATCGAGCGCTGCAATGGCAATACGGAGAGATATCCAGAAACCACGCATGCACTGCATCCTCCCACCCCATGTTTCACGTGAAACTTTCCCACGGGTTTGTGTATCAGCAACGAATCCAGGCTATTTCCTTCTTTTTGTCCCCGAAATCAACCAAATCGCATCAAAGCACAGAGCATAACGGCATATCCACAGTCTATCCTTGCATTGCGGGGGAAGTTTCAATACATGGGAAATACCCATCCAATGACGTCAGATGATGATTCTTTTCGATATGTTACTATTTATCAGTACAGATTCGTGTGAAATAGGTGGTAGAAAACTAGGCAAAAAACCCCTTTGTTTGGGCATGAAAAAGCCGTCCGGGAAAACCGGACGGCCGTATTGTTAGAAACAGATCTTATTCGTTGTCGGAATCGGTGGTCTCAACCTCTTCAACAACTGCATCCACTACCTCAGGCTCGTCACCTGCAGGTGCTTCTGCACCGTCAACGTTCTCATCTTCCTCATCATCCTTGGCATATTCAGATACTGCCATTGCGACGATTCTGTCGTTGCCCTTCTTCAGCTTGACAACACTTACACCACCAGCATTCCTGCCTTGGATGGAGATTGAAGAGACGTGGACCCTGATTGCCTGACCCATCATCGTGATACATACAATGTCATTCTCATCATTTACCGCCAGTGCGTTTACGATTTCACTCGTTTTTTCACCGATACGGTAGATTTTCTGACCCTGTGTACCTCTTCCATGGGCGCTGAACTGGTCGAATCCAACCTGCTTGCCTTGTCCGAGCTCGGTAACCATGATGATCCGCTTGGTAGGATCTACCTTCACGAGACCAGCGACAGTGTCCTCTCCGACAAGCCTGATACCACGGACACCCCTGGAGGAACGACCCATGGCACGGATGTCAGCCTCGGCGAACCTCAGGCCACGACCCTTCTTGGTAATGAGCATGGCCTCGTCTCCCTCGGTGACAAACTCGCACTGGAGCATTGAGTCGTCTTCATCGAGGATGATTGCCTTGACACCGCGTTTCTTTGCATTTTGGAAGGCATCCAAACTAACCTTCTTAATAACACCAAACTTTGTTACCATAAGGAGATATACATCTTCTGTAAACTCTTTGAAGTTGATGATAGAAGAAATATCCTCACCATCTTCGAGCTGCAGGTAGTTCTTGATGCTGCTGCCCTTGGAAGTCTTGGTCCCCTCTGGAAGCTCATGGACCTTCACCCAATACGCCTTGCCAAAGGTTGTGACGAACATGACATACTCATGGGTCGATGCAATGAACAAGTGCTCTACGAAGTCCTGGTCACGCAACGATGCTCCACGAACACCCTTGCCACCACGGCCCTGTGAACGATACTCCTCGACAGGAACACGCTTGACGAATCCCTTGTTGCTGATGACCACGACTACGTTCTCTTCCTTGATGAAGTCCTCGACAGTCGTCTCGCCAATCTCGGCATACATGATCTCGGTGCGGCGCTTGTCGCCATATTTGACTGCAATGTCCTTGGTCTCCTGCTCGACAACGCCCAATATCTTGTGTTCGTCTGCAAGGAGTTCCTTGTAATATGCAATCTTCTGCTCCAAGTCAGCCAACTCGTCAAGGATCTTCTCCGTCTCGAGGTGGGAGAGCCTACCAAGCTTCATGTCGATGATAGCCTGGCCCTGGACCTGGGACAATCCGAAACGGGTCATCAGGTGGTCAAGTGCGACTTCGTTGTTGGCCGATTCCTTGATGATCTTGATGACTTCGTCGATGTTGTCCAAGCCAATCTTCAGTCCAAGGAGGATGTGGGCGCGCTCCTCTGCCTTGCGCAGGTCGAAGCGGGTCCTCCTCTCGACCACTATCTTGCGGTGGTTGATGTAGTGGACCAGCATATCCTTCAGGGGAAGCAGCTGTGGCCTTCCGTCGACCAATGCAAGGTTGTTGACGTTGAAGTTTGATTGCAGGGGCGTGCGAAGGAACAGGTTGTTCACCACGACACGTGCTACTGCACCCTTCTTCAGCTCAACCACGATCCTCATGCCGTCACGGTCAGATTCATCGCGAACAACCGCAATCGACGGGATGTCGCTCTTGCGCAGCTCGTCAATCTTCTTGACCAGCTCCGCTTTGTTCACCTGGTATGGAATCTCGGTATAGACGATCTGGGTATGGTTGGCATGCTCCTCGATCTCATAGCGTGCACGGATGACAACCTTGCCACGACCCGTTGCAAACGCATCCCGGATCCCACGACGACCACAGATGATACCGTAGGTCGGGAAATCGGGACCTTTCATAAACTCCATGAGGCCGTCAACGTCAATCTCGGGATTCTCGATGACCGCACCGATGGCGTTGCAGATCTCGGTGAGATTGTGCGGGGCCATGTTTGTGGCCATACCGACGGCAATACCACTGCTTCCGTTTGCAAGCAAATAGGGGAATGCCGCGGGGAGCACCAATGGCTCCTGCATGGAGTCGTCATAGTTCGGACCATAGTCGACGGTCTCTTTCTGGATATCTGTGAGCATCTCCTCACCGATGCGGCTCATCTTCGCCTCTGTATAACGCATGGCCGCCGGTGGGTCACCATCAACAGAACCGAAGTTACCCTGTGGTTTTACCACTGGATAGCGCAGGGAGAAGTCCTGGGCAAGGCGAACAAGGGCATCATAGACAGATGCATCACCATGTGGGTGATACTTACCAAGCACGTCGCCGACGATTCTCGCCGACTTCTTGAAGGGAGTATTGGAACGTAGTCCCATCTCAAACATGTCAAAGAGAATTCTCCGATGGACTGGCTTCAGACCATCTCGGACGTCAGGGAGTGCTCGGCTGACAATAACGGACATGGCGTAGTTGAGATAGGATTCCTTCATCTCCTTGGACACGTCCACTCTGATTATTTTGTTGGTAGATTCTTCCACGTGATTAACCTCTATTAGACATCCAAGTTGGATACGTACACTGCATTTTTCTCGATGAACTCCTTACGAGGTTCAACCTCCTCACCCATAAGCATGGTGAATACCTTGTCGGCTTCCACAGCATCTTCCAGGCAAACCTGGGTGATCATGCGGGTGTCGGGATTCATCGTGGTCTCCCACAGCTGGTCAGGGTTCATTTCACCAAGACCTTTGTAGCGCTGGATGGGAACCTTGCTGTCATCGGAACCAACGCCATTGTCCTCAAGGATCTGTTTTCTGGCATCCTCGTCATAGGCGTAGAATATCTTCTTTCCAATAGTAATCTTGTACAATGGAGGCATGGCAAAATAGACATACCCAGCCTCGATCAGGGGACGCATGTAGCGGAAGAAGAACGTCAACAGCAACGTACGGATGTGCGAGCCGTCGACGTCGGCATCAGCCATGATGATGACCTTGTGGTATCGGACACGGCTGACATCGAAATGGATGCCCAACCCACCACCAAGGCTCGAAATGACAGGCTGGAGCTTGTCGTTGCCCATCACTTTTTCCTCACGGGACTTCTCGACGTTCAGCATCTTTCCCCACAGTGGGAGAATTGCCTGGCATGCGCGGTTTCGGCCCTGCTTGGCACTACCACCTGCCGAGTCACCCTCGACGATGAAGATTTCGCACTTGGCCGGGTCCTTTTCGCTACAGTCGGCCAGCTTGCCGGGCAAGCCACCACCTTCGCTGCTCTTGCGTATGCGCATGCTGGCGTCGCGGGCCGCTATGCGGGCCTTCGCTGCAAGAATGGTCTTCTCCAGGATCTGGTCGGTCACGGCTGGGAACTCATCGAAATAGTTGGTCAGCCGCTCATAGACCATTGAGGAGACAATGCCCTGGACCCTGGGGTTGCCGAGCTTCATCTTTGTCTGGCCTTCAAACTGAGGATCGGGAATCTTGACCGAGATGACGGCAGTCAGGCCTTCACGCAGGTCATCGCCGGAAAGCTGGTCGTCGAACTTCTTCAGCAGCTTGGTGTTCTTGCGCAGCTGTTCGTTCACGGCACGCGTAAGGCCGGCTCTGAAACCGGAGAGATGGGTACCACCTTCACGGGTATTGATGTTGTTGACGAATGTGTACAGGGACTCGTCATAACGGTCGTTGTACTGGATGGCAACCTCAAGGCGGACAGTATCCTTTTCACCCTCGAAGGCAATGGGTTCTTCATGGATCACCTTCTTGTTGGTGTTCAGGTGCTCCACGAAGCTCTTGATTCCACCTTCGAAATGGAATGACTGGCTGCGGAGTTCCTCATTGCGGCTATCTGCGATGGAGATCGTGATTCCCTTGTTGAGGAACGCAAGCTCTCGGAAACGCTCGGAGAGGACATCATAGCTGAAGTGGTCGGTCTCCATGATTGAAGTGTCGGGCCTGAAACGCACGGTAGTACCAATGCGGTCTGTCTCACCGACAATTGCGACATCATGGTCGGGAATACCCTTGCGGTACACCTGCTGGTAGATATGGGGCGCACGGTAGACAGTAACTTCCATCCAGTCGGACAGGGCGTTGACGACAGATACACCAACACCATGCAGACCTCCGGAGACTTTGTAGGAGTTCTTGTCGAACTTGCCACCGGCATGCAGCTGGGTCAGGACAACTTCCAAGGTGCTCTTGCCCTCGGTTGGGTGCATATCCACGGGAATACCACGGCCATTGTCCTCGACCATCACGATATTGCCAGGTTCAATGGTCACCTGGATCTCATCACAATATCCTGCCATTGCCTCGTCGATGCTGTTGTCCACCACTTCATATACAAGATGGTGCAGACCATCTATACCGGTGGAACCGATGTACATGCCGGGGCGTACGCGCACGGCCTCAAGGCCCTTGAGGACCTGTATGTTGTTCGCGGTATAGGCTTCTGTCCCCTCGATCTGGTGCTCCATGTCCTGGTGCAGCGAGGGTTTCAGGGAAGCTTCGTCAAAATTGGCTTCATTCATAAATATATCCTTATGCAACAATAAAAAAATACAGTTTTGCCATTCAAGGTAGGATACCATTTTTTGGACAAAATATGCAAGGAGGAAGGAAAAAAAAGAGGGATTATTAATTTTAGCTAATGCAATAATTTATTAATCGTTTTGTCGAACCGGAATCATGAAGGGTAACTCTTGCCATCAGATAGCCGACAAGGTAAGATGTGGTCTATGTCGCAAAGCACCTTCAATTACCAACCATTCTGGGAAGAAGCCGTCTCTCGGCTTCGGGAAACCCTTCCGAAAACGGACTTCGTAGCCTATTTCTCACGGATCAACTACGAGAAGTCACGGCAGGACACACTCGTCCTCTCCGTCCCTTCCCAATTCATCCTTGAGCAGGTCGAGAAGCAGTTCAAGGAACACATAGCCAATACGGTCAGCGAGCTCACTGGTGAAAACATCAAAGTTGAGTTCGTCATCAAGAAAATGAACTCCGACCAGCTAGAGGGTCTCAGCAAGCTCGCCGACCAGGCAGATGCAGCAGCTCCCTTCCGCCGTGAGTCAGCAAGTGCGGGAGAGCCCCCTGTCCAGGCCATATCGGTAACCGAGAGCGCCAGGGCAGAGTGCGGGCTCAACCAAAAGTATGAGTTCGACACCTTCATCAGCGGGGACAACAGTTCATTTGCATACAATGCCTGCTGTGCAATTGCAAAGAATCCAGGGGTAACCTACAACCCATGCCTGATCTACGGTGGTGTCGGCCTGGGCAAGACACACCTGCTGCAGTCCATCGGCAACTACATCATCGAGCATTCACCAAACCTCAAGGTGTTTTATGTGACGGCAGAGATGTTCACCAACGAGTTCATCCATGCAATCAGCGAAAAGAAGACCAACGCCTTCAAGCGCAAATACCGGAGGATGGACGTGCTGCTCATCGATGACATCCATTTCCTCCAGGGAAAGGACTCGACACAGGAAGAACTGTTCCATACGTTCAACAACCTCTACGAGACGAACAAGCAGCTGGTATTCACCTGTGACCGCCCCATCAGCGAGCTCAAGGACCTCACGGCGCGCCTGCGCTCAAGGTTCGAGCGTGGACTGAACGTGGACCTGCAGCCACCAAACTACGAGACCCGCATGGCAATCCTCCGCCTCAAGTGCGAGGAGCAGTCCAGCCACATGAGCGACGAGGTATTGGACTACATCTGCCGCAACGTCGAGACCAATGTCAGGGATTTGGAAGCAGCCCTTACCAAGATGGTTGCATACAGCAAGCTCATGGGCAGGGAGATCACCATGGAGATCGTCCAGGAGCAACTCAAGCCTGCGTCGGCTGCCCTCAACCGAAGCCAATCGACTTCCATTGACTCGATAATCAAGCATGTATCGGAGCATTTCAATCTCTCCCCGTACGACATGCGCTCCAAGAAACGCAACAAATCGTTGGCTTTGCCAAGGATGATCGCCATGTATATCGCCCGTGAAATCACCGATTTCTCCACCACGGAGATTGGGATGGAATTCGGAGGCAAAGACCATACGACGGTGATCTATGCAATCGGAAGGGTACAGGGTCTAGTGAAGAGCGATCCGGTCCTCAGCGGTACAATCAGCCAATTGGAGCGAGACCTCCAAGCCATGAAAAAATAGCTTGATGCGTTGAAGCGGCTGGCAAGATTCAACGTATCAGGGGTGGAAAAACCTGTGGAAAACCATGGTAAAACCTGTGGATAAGTTGGGTACTCTCTTGTCGCTTGTGGAAACTGTGGATAACCTGTGGATGAAACCCCCGAGTTTTCCACAGGTTTTTAGAAGGTTAAGAAGCAGTAGTAGAAAGAATTAGTATAGTTTTCCACAGTTTCCGTGCTATTATTACTATTACTACGAAAAGAATGTAACAATAATAGGAGTAGTTCAAAATGAAGTTTGTCTGCAACAAAAATACCCTCCTCAAGGAAATTATCCTTGCCTTGGACTTCACGTCCCAGCGCAATTCACTCTCCATCGTATCGAACGTCCTGCTGGAAAACTACAGCGACAAACTCATCATCAAGGCAACCGACCAGAAAGTCGGTTTCACCTCTGAGATTGCAGTCCAAACCGAAGAGCCTGGATCAACGACAGTCTACTGTGACAAACTGCTGGGAATCCTCAGGGCTCTTCCGGATGGAGACGTGAGCTTCGAGGAACGGGACATGAAGCTCTCGATCAGGCCAATCAACCAAACCATCGACTTCCAGCTTCGGACCATCGAGGCAGACAAGTTCCCACAGCTCCAGACGATTGAGGATGACAAGTACTTCTCACTCTCCCAGAAAGACTACTTCGAGATGATTGACCAGACTATCTTCGCAATCAGCGAGGATGAGACACGCTATTTCATGAACGGTGTCTTCATGGAGCACGAAGCTGATGAACTCACCATGGTTGCCACGGACGGACGCAGGCTCTCCCTGATCAAGCGTAAGTTCATGGATCCTATCTCACAGTTCCCCTCAGCCATCATCCCGACAAAGTTTTTGTCCCTGCTCAAGAAGATTGGTACCGGAGAAGGAAATTTCAAGCTTGCCGTCACTGAAGCGGTGATTTTTGCCCAGTTTGAGAACCATTGCCTCTATTCGACCCTCGTCAACGGACAATTTCCCAACTACAAGCGGGTCATCCCCGATTCACACCTCTTCTCCTGCACCTTTGAGATCTCGAAGATGCTTGAGGCTCTCAAGCGTGTCTCGTTGTTCGTGGAGAACAAGTCAAAGCGCCTGTTGCTGGACATTGAACCTACTGGCATCATGCTCAGCTCGGAGGAGAATGACCAAGGCGCTGCCAAGGAGATCATCCCCTGCGAATATGCTGGTGATTCTTGCAAGCTTGCATTGAACTACACCTACCTGCTGAGCCCCCTGAGAGTCATGGAAGGTGATTCCTGCATCATGGAATTCTCTGGTCCGTCAAAGGCAATGAAGATTAGTCCGTATCCTCCCAAGGATTACTTCCACATCATCATGCCGATGCAAACCCAGGCATAATGCGTTTCTCATCGGTGAGGCTGGACCGGTTCCGCAATCTCGCGGACGGTTCGGTCTCCACTCATGCACGCCATGTCCTGCTCGTTGGTCCCAACGGCCAGGGCAAGACAAACTTTCTCGAGGCTTTGTATATTCTCTGCTATGGCACCTCCTTCCGCACGGCCAATGCCAAGGAGGTGGTCCGTCATGGGGAAAAGGGGTTTTCCCTTTCCGCCACCGTCATTGATGACGAAGGCGACCAGCGGAAGGTTGACATCACGTTCTCCGAAGGAAAGCGGACGGTACGGCTGGATGGCCGGGAGGTCGTGGACCGCAAAGAGCTGATCTACAACATCCCGTTGATTGTCTTCAGCCATGATGACATTTCGTTTGTGCGTGGGGAACCTGAGTTCCGAAGACGGTTTTTCGACCAGACCATGTCGATGTACAATCCACTTTTCTTCGACGACAACCGCAGGTACCGTGCTGTGTTGCGCCAACGCAACGCCGCGATCAAGGAAGGTCAGTTGTCGATGATCCCCATCTACGACATGCAGCTGGCAAAGTATGGCATTGAGATCCAGAGGGAACGTACCAAGGCTGTCTATGAGTTCAACATGATTTTTCCCCAGATGTACCGCAAGGTATTCGGGACCGACATCAACATACGGCTGGCATATATCCCATCGTGGAACGATTGTTCAGATGCTGCGGCAATCGAGGAACGTCTTTCCCAGAACATCCAGCGTGACATCCGGATGCAGACGACATCCAGCGGCGTCCACCGTGATAGATTCGTGATCGTGGACGATCATGGTCCCTTTGCACAATCGGGGTCTACGGGGCAGCTGCGCCTTGCATCGCTGGTGCTGAGGATGGCTCAGACCGAGTTTTTCCGGCAAAAGACGGGAAAGGATCCGATTCTGCTGATCGACGACGTCCTGTTGGAGCTTGACCATGGCAGGCGTGCCTCTTTCTTGGACATGATGGGTGGCTATAGTCAGGCGTTCTTCACATTCTTGCCTGACGAACGGTATTTTCAAACTCTTTCCACCGAGGATACCCTGGTGTATGATGTGGACAAAGGAACTTTCGAACGCCATGAAGGATAATACGCCGCATCGATGCCCAGAGGAGGCAATGGGAATAGCAAGCCTGCTTGACGACCTCAAGTTGCGCCTTGGCATCACCGAGAAGAACCCATATGTCACTTTCTGCATGAACTGGCAGTCCTTGGTTGGTCCGCGGCTCTATCCCCACATCAAACCGATTGACGTGCACAACGGTACGCTGGTAGTATCAAGCGACCACCCGACGTGGACTGCTATCGCGCAGCTGCAGAGCAACATGATCATCGGCCGGATTTCCAAGAAATATCCATCCCTGGGCATTTTCGCACTGCATATTATTTCACGATGAGCACATACTTGACTGTTACCCGTTTGATGGGTATACTGCCATACTCGGTGGCACTTGCCCCCTTACTATTGGAAAAATCCCGCGTAAAGCGATGAATATTTGGAGAATGATCTCATGAGCAACAAAGGAAAAAGAACCTATCAACCGAGCCGGATGAAGAGAAATAGAACTTTTGGTTTCCGTGCACGCATGGCTACCAAGGGCGGACGTCTTGTCCTGGCTAGAAGAAGAGCTAAGGGCAGATACAAGCTTACCGCAAGCGATGAGAAGAAGCCTTACTAAGAAAGAAATCGTCAAGAAGCAACCAGAGATCAGCTTGATCTTCAAGACCGGGCGGGAGCAATCCTGCCGTGGTCTGAGGTTGATAGTAGCCCAGAACCATCTTGGCTTCAATCGTGTCATTGTCATTCCTGCCCGCCACTACGGAAATGCCGTGCAGCGTAACAGGATTCGGCGCCAAATCAAAGAGATTTGGAGAAACGAGAAGGTCAAGATGTC
Source organism: uncultured Sphaerochaeta sp. (assembly GCA_964465155.1). Taxonomy (GTDB): domain Bacteria; phylum Spirochaetota; class Spirochaetia; order Sphaerochaetales; family Sphaerochaetaceae; genus Spiro-02. The sequence continues at coordinate 8,982 of CAYXIH010000041.1, read as the reverse complement.
ATCTGGGTTTGATTTCGCATTCGTGGTGTATCCAGGAAAGGCCCTTGATCATGAAAAACAAGCGAAGCAGATAGAAACTCTTTGTACCAGAGCCGGTGTGTACCTTCCAGGGGAAGATACTCAGACGGTGTTCTAATCCCATATCCTACAGTACCCATCTTCGATTCTTGTCTTTCCTTGCTACATCGTCACCTCTTCCGGCAATCGGAGACTTACAGGTCCACCTGGCTGATGCCTTGTGGATGAGGAGCAGAGATGGATAAGAATACCATTATCGCCATCGTATTGTCCGTCATCGTCATAACAGTGGCAATGACGTTCCAGACAATGTTTTTTACTCCCGCGACCGTCGAGACTGTTCCAACCGAACAGACGATCGGTACGACGGATGAACTTTCGACTTCACCGGGTATCGTATATGCAACCGCCGACATGGCGTGGAATTCTGGGTTACCGGGATCATTCCAAAGTGTAGGCGAGAGTAGTACCGTAGCCCCATTCACCTATGAGACAGATGTGTTCATCATCGAGTTCGATCCCGTTGGTGCATCAGTATCGAGTATCCGCCTCAAGGATCACCTCGACAAGGGCGAACCCGTGGAATTGCTGTTCAAGGGACCAAAGGACAACAACGCCTTCCTGTTGTATGCAGGAAATGACCGCACGAACCCCATTGATGCAGTGTTCAACTACAAGATCAACGGCAGCGAAGTCATCTTTACTCAAGACTTTGCACCGGTCCTACAGGATGGGACTGTCTCCCCCGAAACCTTCAGCATCACAAAGACCTATGACTTTGGCACCAAGGAATACATGTTCCAGATCGACGTCACGATCAAGAACAGCGTGAACAAGGTAGTGCCCCTCTCATACAACAACTTTGCGTTCACCATGGCCTTCGAGCCCCAGATCGGACCCTCGTTCGATGAGATGCCCAACAACAACTACAACTACCGCAGGTTCTATATCACCCCTGCAGGTGGCAAGAAGTCGATGCCCAAGCTCTCCAATGGCCTGTACCAGACCACCAATACCCTGCAGTGGGCAGCTCTGTGTGGCAAGTACTTCTCTCTCATCGGTATCCCTGACAATGCTTCCTACACAACTACGTTGACAGAGAGCACCACCGGCGACCTTGCCCTTGAGTCCAAGATGTACTTCTCGCGCCCAGCCACCAAGAGCAGCATGATGAGCTCCACGTTCACGTTCTATGCAGGCCCTCAGCTCAAGAACAACATGACCATCTACAATGATTCTGCCCTCAACGGGTTCGGACTTTCCGACCTCCACCTTGAGAAAGCACTGGACAGCAACTCATGGCTGAACTGGCTTGAGAATATCCTCAAGTGGATCTTGAACCTCTTCTATGCATTGATCCCCAACTACGGTGTAGCCATCATCCTGCTGACGATCACCATCAAGCTGATCCTCTATCCCCTCTCAAAGAAGAGCATGGAGTCGACGGCCAAGATGAGCTCGCTCGGTCCCAAGATGGAAGAGATGAAGGTCAAGTACAAGGACAATCCACAGAAGCTCAACCAGGAGATGGCAAAGCTCTACAAGGAAGAGAAGATCAACCCAATGGGTGGCTGTCTGCCGATGTTGCTGCAGTTCCCGATCTTCATTGCACTGTACGGCCTGCTGAACAAGCACTTCGAACTGCGCGGTGCCATGTTCATCCCTGGTTGGATTCCCGACTTGTCCATCCCCGACACGGTGTTCACCTTCCCGTTCAACATCCCGTTCCTGGGCAATGGCTTCCATATCCTGCCGATCATCTACACGGCCAGCATGATCTACTCCATGAAGATCACGCAGACTGGAGCATCGGCTACACAGTCCAATGGAATGATGAAGTTCATGACCTGGGGCATGCCGCTGATATTCTTCTTCGTGCTGTATGATGCACCGTCAGGGTTGCTTCTGTACTGGACGGTCATGAACATGATCTCCATCGGACAGCAGTTCTACATGAACTACAAGAAGAACCATCCCAAGCTTGCTCGGGCAGGTGAAGCGAATGTGACGAAGTTCCCACAGAAGCAGAACCCGCAGAAGAAGGGACCCAAGAAATAAGAAATACCTTTCAGGGACCTGCGATGCAGGTCCCCCATGGAGTAATATATGACAAGAGAATTTGAAGGAAGGACAGAGCAAGAAGCAATCGCCAAGGCCATTGACGAACTGCACATCGAACGTGAAGACTTCGATGTGGAGATCGTGGAATCGGGCCGAAAGGGCCTGTTCAAGAAAAACCTGGTGAAAATCCGGGTACACATTGGGGAAGAAGAGCCGGCAGAGGAATCTGACGACTATGATGTTCCCTCTTTCGATACTCCCTCCTTTGGCTCCAATGACGCACCGGTGGTGCAGCTTGAGCCGGAGACGGACATGGAGCGGGAGATCGTCACCTTCGTGGCTACCCTGCTCGACAAGATGGGATATCCTGGGAAGGTCAGCATCAATTTCAGGAAGGAGCACAAGCTCGGACTGAACATTGAGAGCGAATTCTCATCGATCATCATTGGACGCAAGGGGAAGAACCTCGATGCAGTACAGTTGTTGGCCAACGTGTTCGTAGGACAACAGCAGCCAGAGCTGAAGATTATTGTCGACAGCGAGAACTACCGCATGCGCCATGAAGAACAACTGATCCGCCTCGCCTACAAGACAGCGGAGCAGGTAAAGAGAACTGGAAGAAGCAAGCTCCTGGAGCCAATGAATCCGTTCGAACGCAGGCTCATCCACTCTGCCCTCAACGATGTTGATGGTGTTACGACAAAGAGTGAAGGCGAAGGATTGTACAAGCAAGTCCGCATCGCATCCACCAGACGCTAGACAGAGCCGAAACATAGAAAAGCCGGAAATCCAATACTACAGGACTCCGGCTTTTTTTATCTTTCACTAGGGATTATACGGAGAGAATATTCAGTTTGGTGGTTCCTGCAATGTTTTGAACGGAAATTGTCTGTTGGCGGAGCATGGCGACTTCATCATCAGCAAGCTCATACCTTGCTCCATCAGAATGAACCAAGATGGAACCCTCGCTTGTAGTGCTGATGGTCATCTGCTGCTGGACAAATCCCCGAAGACGAAGCATTTGGACATCAGTGGCATTGGCGGTGAGGGTTGTGCATGCAATGAGGCATCCCAACAAGATGGCGACTGTACGTTTCCTACTACTTGAATTCCATCTCATACAAATTCCTTCCTCTGCTTCCACCATACCAGCATTTTTCCCAACGCGCAATCTATTTATTGAGTAGAAAGGAGTTACACAATTGTCACAACTCTTGTATACAGGTAACGATCCAAAAAACATGCAGAGACTGCATTTGTTAGTTCGAATAATATGTGGGTGCATGTGACAGAAAAGAGATTGGAATAACTTCATTCCATGCATTGTGTTGACGTTAACACATGCTCATAGGGATATTCTTTGGCCAATCAATGTGTCATGAGTCAAGGAACGGGGTTATTTCCACAAACAGCCAGGGAAACAACTGAAAAATATTTTTTCATACAAACATACCATACATCAAAAAGTGATGATGTATGGTATGTCCAAGGTACATTCTTTGCATCAAGCGAGGCTTTTCACAGCTTCCCAAGGAACATTGTCCTTTCCAAAGTGGCCATAGTTCATGTTCTGCCGGTAGATGGGCCTCAACAAGTCCAGCTCACGGATGATTCCTGCGGGTGAGAGGTCGAAGTTGTCCTTGACGATCTGCTCGAGTTCACAGTCATCCACAGTTCCCGTGCCGAAGGAATCGACGAAGACCGAGATGGGGAACGGTACACCAATGGCATAGGAGAATTGAACCTCGCACCGACGGCACAGCCCTGCAGCCACAAGATTCTTGGCAACGTGCCGAGCCATGTACGCAGCAGACCTGTCCACCTTCGAGGGATCCTTGCCACTGAATGCGCCACCACCATGGCGACCCATGCCACCATAGGTATCTACGATGATCTTCCTGCCTGTCACACCGGTATCGCCATCGGGACCACCGATGACGAACCTTCCTGTCGGATTGACGTACAGCTTGGTGCGTTCGTCGAACATGCCAAAGGAATCAAGCACAGGCTTCACTACCTCTTCGGTGAGGAACTCCTGCAGCTGTTCACGGCTGATGGAATCGGTATGCTGGTGGGAGAGCACGACGGATTCGATGGCAACGGGCTGATGGTCATGGTAGACAACCGATACCTGGCTCTTTGCATCAGGCATGAGCCAGTCTACCCGCTGGTCGTTCTTCCGAATCTGGGTTGCCTTGCGCAGCAACGCATGGGCCACCATGATGGGAAGGGGCATCAGCTGGGGTGTCTCGTCGCAAGCATACCCGAACATCATGCCCTGGTCGCCTGCTCCTTGTGCACCAAAGAGGCTGCTCTGGGCCGTTACGCCCATGGAGATGTCTGCAGACTGGTGTTTGATGTAGTTCTCCACGACCAGCGAATTGGCGTCGAATCCACATCCTTCGTGGACATACCCGATGTCGCTGACGACATCCCTGACGATCTGCTGGATGTCAAGCTGTGCGTTGGTGGTGATCTCTCCACCAACTACCACCCTGTCGGTCGTAGCGAATACTTCGCAGGCAACCCGTGAGGCTGGGTCTTGGCGTAGGCATTCGTCCAATACTGCATCCGCGATTTGGTCACAGACCTTGTCGGGATGTCCTTCGCTTACCGATTCCGATGTAAATACGTGTGATCCTTTCTGAATCATGGTGTGTTGCTCCTTGTTGCGGGGAGGAGCCACGCACAGACACAGGTGCTCCTGTGGTGTTGAGTGGACAATGAAGCTGAGTGCAGTTGATGTGTTGGGGTTCCCAATAAGTTGGGTACGACGACGGCATGCATCCATGCACCTCCCTTTTAGCAATTTTGTTTTGCGACGCCTGCAAGCTGGGGGGCTTTCAAATCGGCGTCGTTGTTATTCAGAATATAACGAGTTGGAAGATACATTGCAATATGGCCAGGATCCCTGGCCGTATTTTTGTTAATGCAGTGAACTCCAGTCATCGCTGGCGAGTATCTCACGCAGCTGCCGTGACTTTTCCGGAGAGAACTGTGCACCGCGTTGCTGGATGATCTGTCCGGCGAGGATAGAAGCGACGGTGCCCGATTTTGCAATGTCATATCCCTTGCAGAGTCCATAGATGAATCCTGCCGCATAGACATCACCCGCTCCTGTGGTATCCACGGGAACGACTGGTCCCTGCACGGGGATGGTCATGACCTTTCCCTTGTAGGATATGAACGAACCACGCTTACCGTTCTTGACGATTGCAGTCTCGCACAATTTGCCCATAGAGCGGCAACATTCGAACGCATCGTAGTTGTCGAAGAGGATGCGGGCTTCCTCGCTGTTGGCGAAGACTACGTCACAGTCGTTCTTGATCAGATTGAGGAATGTCTCACGGTATCTTCCCACGGCAAAGGGATCGGCAACGTCGAACGTTACCTTGGTGCCATGTTCCTTTGCAATCGAGAGAGCTTTGCGGATAGCCTGCTGCTGGCTGGTTGTATCCCACATATAGCCAGTGAAGTGGAAGAAATCGGCATCCTCTACGGAAGTGGGGACGATATCGTCCTCACAGTATTCCCTGTTTGCGCCAAGGAACGTGTTCATCGTCCGTTCAGAGTCGGGGGTGACAAGGATAATCGACGATCCTGTTGGCTCGTCGCAGACCGACAGCTCGTTGTGGACACCCAGTGCCTCCAGGTGCTCCCGGTAGATGTCGCCATAGGAGTCCTTGCCAACTTTGCCTGCAATCGTTGCATTCACACCCAGGGATGCAAGGGCGATGATGGTGTTTGGACACGATCCTCCGCAAGAGTAGGTGACCTCGTGGTCCTTGATGAACTCGATGAGCTCGGACCGGCGTTCCTTGGTGATCAGGTGCATGGTACCCTTGTGGATACCCAGGGAGGAGAGTTCTTGGTCGTGTATGTTCACTATGACGTCAATGAGGGGGTTCCCGATCCCATAGACGTTGGCGCTTTCATGTTTCATGCACACTATAGTATACGTAAACCGATTCCCTAGCAACAGATTCTCTAGATTGCATATTCTGCTGTTCGCCTGTACCATACATACAAGGCGGAGGGTTCAATGGGTACATATAGGATTTGGGGAGGCAAGCCTTTGGGTGGCTCAGTGCTGGTCAGCGGCAACAAGAATGCCGCGTTGCCCTGCATCGCTGCGACATTGCTGACTGACGAACCCGTAGTCCTGCGCAATATCCCAGATATTGAAGATGTCCGGGTGATGCTCACCCTGCTGGAGTCCCTGGGGTCCCATGTCCAACATATCAGCCCAAATATAGTCCGCATCCAATCAGGAAGCCGCATTGGTGAACTTCCATCCAAGCTGGTCGACATGGTGCGTGGCTCGATCCTCCTTGCCGGGCCCATGGCGGGCATCGGATGTGACTTGCATATTGCTCCCCCCGGAGGCGATGTCATCGGGATGCGTAGGCTTGATACCCATTTCATAGGATTGGGCGCATTGGGTGCCACCTGCTCGGTCCTCCCAGACGGGAGGCTCTCCATCCACCGTGACCGCAAGCTGGTGGGAACCGAAGTGTTCCTTGATGAAGCTTCAGTAACAGCAACCGAGAACGTGATCATGGCAGCCGTGATGGCAAAGGGAGATACCACCATCACCAATGCCGCCAGTGAACCGCATGTACAAGATCTGTGCAGGATGCTCAACTCAATGGGAGCTTCCATTGGAGGCATCGGGTCGAATTTGCTGCATGTCATGGGTGTCTCCCAACTCCGTGGATGTGACTATACCATCGGAGGAGACTTCATGGAGTTCGGGTCCTTCGTTGGATTGTGCGCCGCCACCGGAGGTGAGGTGACGATCGAAGGACTGAACCACCGGCAGTTCCCCATGATACGCCATGGATTCTCCCGCATCGGCATCGAATGGATCGACGAGGGACCCCTGGCTGTGCGGGTACCGTCCCAGCAGAACCGGATCCTGATGAAAGACCTCTCCGGCAAAACGTCAAAGATTGACGATTCCCCCTGGCCTGGGTTCCCTGCCGACTTGCTGAGCATCATGACTGTGACCGCAACGCAGATGCATGGTTCGATCCTCATCCATGAGAAGATGTTCGAGTCCCGGATGTTCTTCATCGACTGGCTGATCCGCATGGGAGCCGATATCATTCTCTGCGATCCCCACCGCGCGGTCGTCAACGGGCCAACCCCATTGAGGCCTGCACAGGTGAGCAGCCCCGACGTACGTGCAGGCATGGCGCTGGTCATTGCAGCCCTCTGTGCAGATGGTATGTCCGAGATTCAGAACATCTATCAGATCGAACGTGGGTATGAGTCGCTGGAAAGCAAGCTTACCGCTTTGGGTGCAACGATTCAGCGCATTGCACAAGCTTCTACCACCTAGCCCCGCGACAAGAGTTTTCCACAACCTTTCCAACACTATTCCACAGGTTTTCCACAACCTTTTGGGTTGCTTGTGGAAAACTATGTGAGAAGGGGTGACGGATGATATAGGTACCCCTATTCCTTACACCCTGCAAGATAGTGTTTAACTACATTACCACCAACAAGATATTTTGAATTGATTAGTTGTGATACGATGTAAAACCTATATAGTTTTTACGATGTGAGAAGTTGGAATTCCTTGTTGAAAAAAAGCCATTTTCCACGAAGTTTCAACAGGTTTTCCACAGGTTGTTCAGAATGGGGAAAACCTCTTCAAATACCCAATAAACCTAGATTTATCCATGTTTTCGATCCATTTCCCCACAAGAAAGGCTATTTTGGGGGTTGTGGAAAACCTTGTGGAAAACTTTTGTTCCCTAGTGTCTTTGAACATGTTGTGAGAGGTGGCTCAGTACATGGGAAGCATGTCGTCTTCTTCGACATGGATCTCCGGCTGTGATCCGCATCTGATCATTGACCGGTGGAGCACCGTGAACAGTTCCCTGACGTTGCCAGGCCACGGGTGGGCCTTGAGACGTTCGAAGCCTCCACTCGTGAGCTTCCTGGTGTCGCCATGGCGTGAGAGGAAACATCCACATAATGCTGGGATGTCCTGCAACCGATCCCTCAGGGGAGGGATCACCAGATGTTTCATGGCAATGCGGTGGTAGAAGTCCCGGCGCATCCGCTGCTCCTGCACCAGGTGTTCAAGGGTGACATTTCCTGCCGACACGAAGAGGAAGTCCGAATGGATGGCGTCTGCCCCACCCAATGGGGTGAACGAGTGGTTTTCCAATACCCTCAGGAGCTTTGCCTGGGTGTTCGGTGAGAGATTCTCTATCTCATCGAGGAACAGGGTTCCACGATGTGCCCTGGCGATGATGCCCTGGTGGTCTTCCTGTGCGTCTGTGAATGCACCACGTTTGTGTCCGAACAGGATGTTGTCCAGCAGCGAGCCATCCAACAGCGAGCAGTTCTCCGCGAGGAAGGGGCCAGTTGCACGCATTTGGGCGTGGATGAGACGAGCAACGATTTCTTTCCCCGTCCCAGTCTCCCCGTGGATATGGACCGATGTATAGCGGCGGTCGAGCCGTTGTATTTCTGAGCGAAGCTTCCTGATAGGTTCGCTGGATCCCACCAGCTGGGAAGCCAAGTGGTCATACTGAGCATGCTCCATGACCTCCTGTCCGCTGTGGGGCAATATGTCAGACAGGGCTGCATCAGAGAATGGTTTGCTGAGGAATGTCATGGTTCCCGCTGTTACGTGTCGTGGGACCGTGAGGGTTGCCGCTGCGTGCAGGAGGATGACCAACTGCAGGTGTGGCTGACGTGAGACAAGCCAACAGAGGAGCTGGGACATGGGCACGGGACATCCGCGCTCGTCAATGATGGCTACATCCTGGGGGGTAAGTTCTTCGGCCCCCCACTGAAGCAGCTGGGATTCGCGGTGGATGACACGGCAGGGAGATGCGCTGAGATGGTTGATGCGGGTACGCAGGTGCGTATCCGATGAGAACA
>CAYXIH010000040.1:16171-19738 GCA_964465155.1 uncultured Sphaerochaeta sp. | reverse complement strand
GAATCCGCTGAAAAGGTGTATCCCTCCAAGAACATCAGCCTGATCGTCCCCTTTGGCGCAGGTGGTGGAACCGACGCATTGGCCCGCAAGCTGGCTGAGATCGTCAACAAGCAGTCTGGCATCTCGTTGATCGTCGAGAACAAGACCGGTGGGTCTGGTGCGGTAGGCATGGGCGAAGGATCGATTGCCAAGAAGGATGGCTACACTGTGACCATGACCACCGTCGAGGTAGTCCTGCTTCCCGCCGCTGGCCTTGCCGCTTTCAAGCCTGAAGACTTCCAGGGGATCATCCGCGTCAACTTCGACCCAGCTGCCCTGATCGTGAAGGCAAACAACCCTGCCAACACCCTGCAGGAGTATGTTGCGAACGCCAAGGCATCCAAGAAGCCCGTGAACCTCAATGTCAGTGCATTCCCCACCAACTACTGGCTGTGTGGTGCGATGCTCAAGGAGACCACCGGTGCAAACTTTAGCCTGATCGAGGAACCCAACGGTGCCGCTCAGGAAATCGCAAACCTGCTCGGTGGCCACGTGGATGGCATCATCTGCACCATGGCCGAGGCTGCTCCCTATGTCGCCAATGGCGACTTCAAGTTCCTGGCAGTTGCAGGAGCAGAGCGCAATGCAAAGTATCCCAACGTCCCCACCTTCGTCGAGCAGGGCTTCGACATTGAGGTCGGTACATGGAGAGGCTTCATGGTTCCTGCCGGTACCGATGCACAGATCATTGCTACCTTGGACAAGGCTTTCACCGACGCCTACAACAGCGAGGAGTTCCAGTCGTTCCTCAACACCATGGGGTTTGGTGCAGGCTACCTCAACTCCGCAGACTTCGCACAGCTTGTCAAGGACCAGACTGCCCAGTACGGCCCGGTCATCGCCAAGTACATCTGATTTCGAATAACGACCGCCGGTACCCGTTGCTGGGTGCCGGCACCATTGACGAAGTAGGTCACTGTTATGAAAAAAGCATTGGAAATCATCAAGAAGAACTCGCTGCCCCTGGCTATGATCGTCCTTGGCTGCCTGATGTTCTTTTGGGTGCGCAACTACAAGGAAGTCCCGTCAGGCATCGGTCCCGCGTTCTTCCCACGGGTCGTGGCGACGCTGCTCATCGGATTGTCCGTCATCTGCATTGCTACCCATTGGAAGCTGCCCAACAAGGGTGAGTTCGTCCAAAAGCATGGTGCATCGCTGAAGATCGCCATTGTCTGTGCAATGTTCATCGCCGCGGTGATGATCATGAAGTACATCTTCCCGGCACTGGGGATCTTCCTGTTCCTCGCTGGATACTTGATCCTGTTTGCCCACGTGAAGTGGTGGAAGGCAATCATCATTGCCGTCGTAGGGACCGGCGTCGTGTACCTCATGATGCTTGCCTTGCGTATCTCGATGTAAGGAAGGAACGCTATGGATTCATTTATTCAGGCTTTGGGAGCCATCGACGGGATCTATATCCTTGCATTGGTGCTGGGGACGGTGGCTGGGTATGTCATCGGGGCATTGCCAGGCTTCTCCGCAACCATGGGTGTGGCCTTGTTCGTGCCATTCTCCTATAGCATGCCTACCGCGGCTGCATTCGCGTTCCTCATCGCGCTGTACTGCTCGGCTGTCTTCGCAGGGAGCATCCCTGCAATCCTCATCAGGACCCCTGGTACACCTGCTGCCATCTGTACGATGTTCGACGGGTATCCCATGGCCAAGAGAGGCGAGGCGGGAAGGGCATTGGGCTTGGCCTGCTGGGCATCGATCGTGGGTGGTGTCATTTCCGCACTGATTTTGATGGGTGCAGCCGGATTCATCGCCAAGTTCGCCATCTCCTTCGGGCACTATGAGTATTTCATGCTGGGTATCCTGGGCCTTTCGATGGTCATCGGCATGTCCTCCGACGATATGATCAAGGGACTGATCAGCATGGCCATCGGGTTGGTGATCCCGCTCATCGGCATGGACTCGATGAACGGCATGGCCCGCTTCACGTTTGGCAACATGCAGCTGCTCAGTGGCCTGCAGCAGATCCCGGTGCTCATCGGATTGTTCGCAATCAGCGAGATCTTCATCAGCTTCTCGGCGGATGACCGTGACTCGATGCCGGTTCAGAAGATTTCCAATCTGTTCAGCGGGCTGAAGGATATGGTCCATGCAAAATGGCTGTTGCTCAAGACTGCGCTGATCGGCACTTGCCTGGGAGCATTGCCAGGCGTTGGTGCAACGACTGCAGCCATCATCGGCTATGACCAGGCCAAGAACGGGAGCAAACATCCCGAGCTGATGGGAACCGGCCAGCCGGAGGGAATCATCGGGCCCGAGTGTGCGAACAACGCCGTCACCGGTGGTGCATTGATCCCACTGCTGGCATTGGGTATCCCCGGAGACCCCGTGACCGCTATTTTGTTGGGAGCGCTGATGATCCATGGCCTGCAGCCCGGACCCCTGCTCTTTGCACAGAGCCCCGTAGCAGTCCAGGGTATCTATATCTCTGTGATCCTGAGCTATGTGGTCATCTTCCTGCTGAGCATCTTCAGCATCAAGATCATTGCCCGCCTGCTCAACGTGAAGACCTCTATCCTCTCCGCGTTCGTCATGGTCTTCTGTATCGTCGGATGCTATGCGACCCGCAACTCCTATTTCGATGTCTTCGTGGCTCTTGCCTTCGGGTTCATCGGATACTGGATGCGCAAGGATGGATATTCATTGGGACCCATGACACTGGCTCTGGTGCTGGGAACCATGATTGAACAAAAACTATCGGGTGCATTGAAGCTCTCCGGTGGAAGCATCGTCCCGTTCTTCACGAGACCGATCTCCCTGGTGCTGATGCTCCTGACCATCCTGGTAGTATTGCTGTCGCTCGTACGGATCATCAGGAAGAAGATGCTGCGTGGGGTACCCACCAAAGAAAGGAAAGAATATGCTGACTTGGAAAAATGACAATGAACTGTTTGCCATGATGAAGCAGGAGCTCTACTCCGCCGTCATTGGAGACATCCTGGACAAGATGGGGTATCTCCATCAATTCCTGCCACAGCGGCTGCAGCCAATGGATACCGACATGGTAGTCGCAGGCCGTGCGATGCCGGTCTTGGAAGCCGATACCTTCGAGGAGCTCTCCGACGGAAAGAACGAGGTGCTCAAGAGGAACTTTGGCTACATGCTGGAGGCCCTGGACGACCTGAAGGAGAATGAGGTCTACATCTGTACCGGGTCATCACCTTCGTATGCACTCGTTGGCGAGCTGATGTGCACCCGCATGTCGATCCTCAAGGCAGCGGGGGCTGTGGTCAATGGATTCCACCGTGATACCAAGGGTATCCTGGAACTGGGATTCCCATGTTTCTCCTATGGCCGCTATGCACAGGACCAGGGCCCCAGGGGGAAGGTCATCGACTGGCGCGTCCCCATCGAGATCGAAGGGGTGAGGGTCAATCCCGGTGACATTGTCTTCGGTGACCTCGACGGTGTCCTGGTAATCCCCAGGAGTGTCGAGGAAGAGGTCATCCGCCGCGCCTATGAGAAGGTAACTGGCGAGAAGATGGTGGCCGAGGGTATCCGCAACGGCATGGCAGC
>CAYXIH010000040.1:0-16071 GCA_964465155.1 uncultured Sphaerochaeta sp. | reverse complement strand
AGAAGGTAACTGGCGAGAAGATGGTGGCCGAGGGTATCCGCAACGGCATGGCAGCCCGTGCCAGCTGGGATACCTATGGGATCATGTAGGTCTTGAATTGTTGATAGGTACAGTACGCCATATCCACCCGGGTATGGCGTACTGCTGTTTTAGAGGATGTTCACGTGGTTGTAGTCATCCACGTGGTCAATCATCTCCTGTAGCTCTTCATCCGAGAGCTTGTATACGCTGTGTGGGTTGAGGTGGTGGTCGCTGCAGATCAAGTCGACTGCTTGGTCCAGCGTATGGCCGGCTCTGGGCATGGCCCCGGTCTGCATGACCAGGTACTGGTCGTTGTAGAACGTGTAGTCGAAGGTGTCTTCGAATTCCATGATGTAGATGTAGGTGCGGTGGTTGATGATATATGCGGTGTGGTTCAGTGTCATGTGGTATCTCTTGTAATTTGGTATGCCTTGCATTGTACGGAAAGAACGGGGTTTCTACAATATGGGGAAATCTTCACGATACAAACGTAGTTGTCACCTTCCCAACGTGGTATAATCGGGCATCACACACACTTCAGGAGGAATACCGTGAGGAATACATTCAAGAAATCATTGATTGTTCTGATGGTAGCGATTTCTCTCGTATCATACGGTCTGTTTGCCCAGGCCGCGATGGAACAACCCCAACTGCTGGGTCAGATGACTGGCAAGACCGTCATCCTGCACTCCAATGACGTACACGGGGCGATTGCCGGCTATGCCAACATGGCTCAGCTGGCTTCGGACTTCTCCCTCAAGGGAGCAAACGTCATCCTTGCAGATGCTGGAGACTTCTTCCAGGGAACTCCCTACGTCAGCGCCTCCCAGGGGCTGGACGCGGTGACCATGATGAATGCCGTAGGCTATGACGTGGCTACCTTGGGAAACCATGAGCTAGACTATGGCTATGACATCATGGTGCAGAACCTGGCTCCCGCCACGTTCGAGATTGTCTGCGCCAACGTCGCCAAGGATGGCGAGCTCGTCTACAACCCATGGTGGACCTATACCACCAGCAATGGCAAGACGATTGCGTTCCTTGGCCTCGAGACCCCCGAGTCCCTGACCAAGTCAAACCCCGCTATGATCAAGGGGATGACCTTTGATTCCGAACAAGCGCTCTATGCAACTACGCAGGCTGCCATTGATGAGCTGGCTCCCACCAGCGACCTGATCATCGGCCTGTTCCACCTGGGCATCGACGAGAGCTCGATCCCCAACCGCTCACAGGACATCTACAACAATACCACCGGCTTGGACTTCATCATTGACGGTCACTCCCACACGGTCATGACCGAAGGTGAGGGTGGCATTCCTGTGCAGTCCACGGGAACTGCATTCGCCAACATTGGCGTCATCGTCATCGACAACGCCACAATGACCATCGAGGACCACTACCTGCAGCCTGTGTCCCACAAGGATGCTGCTGGCAAGACCGTCTATGATATTGGTGCTGACCCTGCCATCTCGGCTGCAGCGCAGGAGATCATGGACCGCATCAACGGCGAATACAACGTTGTGTTTGCCCAGAACCTGGTCGAGCTCAATGGCGACAAGGAACCAGGCAACCGCACCCAGGAGACCAACCTCGGCGACCTGATCACAGATGCCATGGTATGGACTGTCATGCAGGATCCTGCAAGCATCACCGTTGCTCCTGAGAATGTCGTTGCAATTGCCAACGGCGGCGGAATCAGGGCGTGGATCCATAGTGGAAGCGTCACCAAGAAGGCCGTCAACACAGTACTGCCGTTTGGCAACACCATTGCCGTAGTCTACGTCACGGGCAACCAGCTGCTGGAGGCTCTTGAGGCTTCCACGTTCTGTACCCCGATCTCCATTGGTGGATTCCCCCAGACCAAGGGAATGGACATCACCGTTGATACCACAAAGGCCTATGACAAGGCTGCCCAGACCTATCCGGCATCCACCTACTATGGACCGAAGTCGATCAACCGTGTGACGATCAACAGCGTCAACGGCAAACCGTTCGATCCCAATGCAACCTATGCGGTCATCACCAACGACTTTGTCGCAGCTGGTGGCGATACCTATTATGCATTTGCACAGACTACATCCCAGTTCGATACTGGTTTGGCTCTCGACCAGGCCTTGATGACCTACATCACCGACGTCCTTGGTGGAACCATTCCTACCACCTATGCAGAACCCCAGGGCCGCATGACCATCATCACCAAGGAAGAGTCCAAGGACAAGCCGATCACCATTGGTGGCTTGGACAGCGACATCTGGTTCACCAAGTACGGCAACGTCTACTTGGACATCAAGGTGGCCGATTTCTTTGCAATGGGCTACGCAGAGGGTGACTTGGTCCAGGTCAAGTTCCTCAACAACGACCTGATCCTTCCCGTGGTTCCGACCTACTCATACGTAGACCAGGGAACTCCCGCCATCATCGCCCCGCTTGGGGAGAATGGACAGCCCACTGGATATCTCTCCATGGCCATCAACATGGGCAACTTCGGACAGTCCTATGGGTTGGCGACCAAGACCACCAATGCCGACAAGACTTGGTTCTGGACCGCCAATCCTGGCGTGAAGTTCCCTGTCGTGATCGACTTCTCCATGTATGAGCAGGGTGGCTACCTTGCCCAGTACATCCTCCATGACCTGGCACGGACCAACAACCGCGCGGACTATGCACTCCTGTCGGACGCTCAGTTCGCCAACTTCCGCAAGGTCTCCACGTCTGGTGTTGGCAACGGCAAGTTGTACCGCACCTCCTCTCCGATCAATCCTGAGATTGGACGCAACACCTATGCAGATGCAGCGCTCAAGCAAGCTGGCGTGACAGTGGTCATGAACCTTGCCGACGATCCTGCATCAGCCAAGAAGTATGAGGGCTTCAATGACTCCTACTATGGCAAGCAGCAGGTAATCTACCTGAACTTGGGCGTCGACTTCCAGGCTCCTGAATTCAAGAAGGGGCTTGCAGAAGGGCTGAGGTTCTTCATTGCCCATCCGGGTGTCTACGCAGTGCACTGCAACGAGGGCAAGGACCGCGCTGGATTTGTCGCGGCATTGCTTGAGTGCCTGATGGGAGCCTCCTATGATGAGGTCAAGAAAGACTACATGACCACGTATGAGAACTACTACGGGGTCAAGCAGGGAACCGACAAGTATGAGGCTATCGCAGCCAGCAACATCGAGAAGTCCCTGAAGGCAGCCTTTGGTGTCTCCGACCTTGCTACGGCCAACCTGTCCCAGGAAGCAGGGAAATACCTGATGGGAATCGGACTGACCAGTGGTGAGATCGCAACCCTCAAGGCAAATCTCAGCAAATAATGTATTGTTGGTGGGAACCCTGTTGTACGGGGTTCCCACACATTGTCTCTACCAGGAGTTTCCATGCAGCTGTATTTCTACATCTATCTCGCGATCATCTCGGTTGTCGCCGTAGTGACATGCATCTATGACAAGTGGGCGGCAAAGAACCGTCCCAAGGGGAGGATCAGGGAGTCGAACCTGTTGCTCATCTCAGCAATGGGAGGTTCTGTTGCCATGCTGGTTACCATGCTCCTGATCCGCCACAAGACCAAGCATCCCAAGTTCATGGTGGGGATTCCCGTGATCATCGTCATCCAAGTAGGGTTGTACGTTTGGTGGTGGTTTACCCTCAGGGGATAATAGCATGTGCACCAGCTTTGTTCACAACGGCAATAATACACTTGTGGGATGGAACCTCGACATTCTCGATATGAAATACCGGGTAGTGCCATCTTTGCAGGATGTACGCATAGAGATCCTGGATGACCAGCAGTGGCTGCCACTGTTCGGAGTCAATTGCCGGGGTGACTTCATAGGAATGCCCACCTGCTGGCCCTATGATAGTGCAAGTGACCCGAAACCAGGAAGCGTGGACATCATCCATGTGGATATCGACCTGTTGCTGTGCAAGCGGACTTTCGAGCAGACAGTTGCACTAGTCCAGGAGCAAAGCATCTGTAGTATCCCAGGAACCACCTTCCAAGCACAGCTTTCAAACCGTATGGGGGATGTGCTGCAGGTTACCCCTGGCCAAGGCGTCAGGTATCTTAAGAAACCCAAATATGCAGTAATGACCAATTTCTCACCTTTCACAGGAGCTGCACAACAGCATCCTTGGATGGGACTGAACAGGTATGAGATAGCGGACAGGATGCTGAATGAAGCTGATGCAGACATGGGCGTACAGGACTGCATGCATATCCTGCAGGCCACTTCACAGACCGTATGCCCCACTGTTGTCTCCATGGTGTATGATGCAGGGGCCAACATGGTGTATTGGTGCACCGGCCGGAGTTGGGACAACATCCACACCCAGCAATTGCAGGAGGATCCACATGGCCTATGACTTCAAGAAGGAAGAGCGTGAATTCTATCTTCCCACCACCACACCCCAAGTAATTACCATGCCTCCTTTGCAGTACATCGGGGTGCAGGGGAGGGGAAATCCCAATGAGCCCAACGGACCCTATCAACATGCAATAGAGCTCTTGTACGGCATTGCGTTCACGATCAAGATGAGCAAGAAAGGCACTCGGCCTATCCAAGGGTATTTTGACTATGTGGTACCTCCGTTGGAGGGTTTCTGGTGGCAGGAAGGTACTGAAGGCATCGACTATGGCCGCAAGCAAGACTTCCAGTGGCTGTCCGTGATCCGGTTGCCATCGTTTGTCTCGGAAGCGGACTTCGAATGGGCAAGGCAAACAGCAACGGACAAGAAGCACATTGATTTCTCCCCTGTCCAGTATTGCAGCATCGAGGAAGGCCTGTGCGTGCAGTGCATGCATATCGGATCCTTTGACAGTGAGCCAGCGACTGTTCTCTTGATGGACCAATACCTTGTAGAGCTTGGATACGAGAATGATTTCAACTCAGGCAGGCATCACCATGAAATCTATCTTTCCGACGCCCGGCGTATACCACAAGAGAAAATGCGGACTGTCGTTAGGCATCCGATTAGGATAGTGAAGAGATAAAAACTCATTTTGGAGCTTGGAAAATATTTGCACTCCCAATCCAACAGGTTTTGTTGCACTTTTGTTGGCTTCTGGTTATAGAGTATTTGTAACTATTTTAATGATAGTTAGTTATGCATCAACTTGTGATGAAAATATACTCATTATTTTGGCAAAAAAATTAATTGACAGCTCAGAATACCTCGGTTAGAGTAGATGTATTATTTAATTTAATAAAGTAAATAATATGTTCTACGTAGGGGGACTTGTGAGACAGTTAACGTTGGATTCTCAGAAAAAACAAAAGATCAAGTTGAACTTGTGGTGCTGGCTATTCGTATCACTCACCTTGGTTTTCTATATCTTCTTCCAGGGATGGCCGATCATCAGCAGCATCTACTATTCATTCCTCAATTGGTCTGGCATGACCGTTGAGAAGGAATTTGTAGGACTTGCCAACTACCGGGAGCTGATGACAGACGGAGTGTACTGGAACGCATTCTGGAATAGCTTCAAGTTCTCCTTGATGAATGTTCCCTGCACGTTGTTGGTCTCGCTGCTGCTTGCATATGTGCTGAACAATGCAAAGCTCAAGGGGAGGACCATCTACCGCTCGGTATTCTTCATCCCTGTCGTCACTACGGCTTCCATCGTTGGTATCGTCATGATCTTCATCTTTGGAGCACAGGGCCCCGTGAACTGGATCTTTACCCATCTGGGTGCATCCAAGTCCTTGGGATTCCTGACCACCGAGAAATATGCCATGACCACCGTTGTCGCTATCTCGGTCTGGAAGGATTGTGGAATCTACATGCTCTATTGGATCGCTGGACTACAGAGTGTCCCCAAGGACATGTATGAAGCAGCCTCCATTGACGGTGCATCTTCGCGCACGACGTTCTTCAAGATCGTGATGCCGTTGATAGCCCCGATTGCAGGCATCATCACGGTGCTGTGCGCGATCAACTCGCTGAAAGTGTTTGATATCATCAAGACCATGACAGACGGTGGCCCGTTCTTTGCAACGGATGTTGTGGGAACGTTCGTCTACCGCAGCGCCTTCTCCTCCGATATCGGGTTGCCTCGCTTGGGTTATGCCTCTTCTGCGGCAATTTTCTTTGGAATCACGGTGATTGCCATCGTGGCGGTTCTGAACCTCGTGAAAAAACGGCTGCAGAACAACCGAAACGTATAAGAGAGGCAGGATGATGAATAAAAAGCTTACTATCAAACGCCCCAAGATGATTGTGACCCATATTGTTTTGACAGTCGTCGGATTCCTTTGGGCATATCCCTTCCTGTGGATGTTCGCCTCCTCGTTCAAACCCCAAAAGGATTTCTTTGCCTCGAAGCTGAGCCTGTTCACGGCATCTCCTACTTTTGAGAACATCGTCAGGGTATGGACCAAAGCCAACTTCGGACAATACTTCCTCAATACGGTGATCGTTACCTTCTTCTCCGTGTTCTTGGTCCTGATCATGACCCGCTCCGCCGGATATGTGTTCGGCAGGTATAAGTTCTGGGGACGGAAGGTGCTGATGGCCATCTTCATGGCGAGCATTTCGATTCCCCTGATCACGACCATCATCCCGGTGTTCGAGGTAGTGAAGGGGATGAACCTTGTTGGTACACGCTTGGGCCTGATCCTCTCCGGAGCAGGTGGTGCCCATGTGATATTCCTCCTGTTGTTCTCTTCGTTCTACATGACCGTACCAAATGAACTTGAGGAAGCTGCCCGCCTGGATGGCTGTGGGTTCTTCAGGACCTACAACGACATCATGAAGCCATTGAGCAATCCCGTGTCCGTGACGGTCATCATCATGGAGACAATCTGGACTTGGAACGCATTCCTCCTGCCGTTGGTATTGACCCTCAATGAACCAAAGTCCAGAACCCTTGCAGTAGGTCTGTATGCATTCCGTGGTGAGAACGTCGTTGACTGGACCGGTATCGCCGCAGGGGCTTCCATCTCCGTGCTTCCCATCATCTTGCTGTTCATCTTCCTGCAGCGGTATGTCGTCGAGGGCGTCTCTGGCGCCGTGAAGAGCTGAGGTAATGATGAAACTGGGGTTTATGACAAATGTGCTGGCATCCAACGGGATGAACCAGCTGGTTGATATTGCCAATTGGGCTACCCAACATGGGTTTTCCGACTTGGAGGTGGGACCGACGGTCCCACTGGACCAGCAGATCTTTCAGGAAGTCATTGATGCAACGGGCATCAGGATTTCCACGCTGACGTACTGTCGGAATTTCCTGAGCCAGGACCTCGAGGAACGTGAGTCCCACAGGACGGAGCTCATCCGGAGGATCAAGTTGGCTGCAGCCTTGGGAATCGGAACCATTGTTACTTCCACCGGGATCAACAAGAGCCTGGAGGAAGGAGTCTATGACAAGGCCGACTCCATCCGCCGCACACCACTGCGGAGCTTGGATGAAGTGGGGGAGTTCTTCCTGCCGATTGTCGACCTGTGTGAACGGCTTGGGGTGAAGATTGCCTTTGAGAATTGTCCGTTGATGGGCAATATAGCTATCTCCCCGTACATGTGGAGCCGCCTGCTTGAGGTGTTGGACTCCGATACGGTGGGACTCGCGTATGACCCATCCCATCTGGTCTGGCAGGGAATCGACCCCTATGGACCCATCTTGGAGTTTGGAAAGAAGATCATCCACTTCCATGCCAAGGACACGATAGTGGACAAGGCAATCTTGGAGCAGACTGGATTTTTGACCAACTTCGATTGGTGGCGCTACTGCATTCCTGGCAACGGTGAAATCGACTGGGACAGGATTTTCAAGAACCTGCAGGCGATCAACTACCAAGGGACCATGAGCATTGAGCATGAGGACAGGGAATACGAAGGAACGCTTGAGAAGGTCCAGGATGGAATTCTCAGGGGAAAAGAGTTCCTCTCTCGCTACATATAAGGCAAAGGAAGAAGAAATGGTCAGAATAGGTATTATTGGAATGGGGTATCGGATTGGCATTGCAAAGCAGCATATCCAGGGGTACAAGACCATGGATCAGGTGCAGATCACCGCGCTGTATGATGTGAACCCCGAGCACTGCGAGGAATACAAGCAACGCTTCCAGCTTACGGATGCCAAGGTGTGCTCCTCATTGGAAGAGTTGTTTTCGTTGGTGGATGGTGTGAGCATCTGCACCCCCAACTATACCCATCTGCAGATTGCACAAGATGCGTTGCAGCATCATGTGGCTGTGTTGTGCGAAAAACCTTTCAGCAACGGTGTAGATGGATGCGAACAGATAGTTGCCCTTGCAAAGCAGACTGACGCTGTCGATATGATTGGTTTGTGCTACCGAGGTATCCCTGCGTTCCGCTTGCTCAAGGAGTATGTCGACGCTGGGTTCTTTGGAAAGATCTACTACATCCGTACCTGCCAAGGTGGCGGAAGAATCGCATCGGTGGATGTGAAGCGTGAATGGCGCATGGACTATGACAAGTCCGGTGCAGGTGCCATGGCCGACTTCGGCTCACACATGGTCGACATCGTCGACGGCTTGTTCTCACCCGTCATTGGGAAATACCAGAGCGTCCAGGCCATGAGCACCATCTGCATCAACCAGCGCACCAGTGAATCTTCCGATGCCATGGAGACGGTGGACAATGACGATGTGGCGGCATTCAACATCAAGACCGACAAGGGTGTGATCATCAGCTTCACGGCCAGCCGTGTTGGTTCGTCGCACCAGCTGGAGGTGTTTGGTGAGAATGGCTATGCATTCTTTGATGGGCAGAGGCCCCTTGAGCTGGTCATCTCCAAGAAGGATGCAAACCAGGGTGCCGGAGGGAAGACCGAAGTCGTACCCACGCCCGATGCATACAACCTTGTGTGTGGAAAAGTCCCTGAGCAATTGTTCAGCATCAACTTTGTCCGTCAGATGGAGGAGTTCGTTGCTGCCATCGAGGAGCACCGCAAGACCCCAATCAACTTTGAGCGCGGATTGTATATCCAGCGGGTGCTGGCTGCGATCGAAACGTCATCCAAGCTGGGACAGACTGTCACCTTGGATTGCTAGGAGGAACTGATGAACATAGGAATACATGCGGTACTCTTCAAGGAAGAGATCCAAAACAATACCGATTCACTGCTGGCATCCATGCATGCGGCTGGGGCCTCGTGCTTTGAGATGGGTGCACGTTTTATTTCGTTGGAGAACGTCGATACGTTCACGACCTTGCTTGCCAAGAACGACATGCAGCTCAGTGGCCTGCATGTCGGCGTGCAGCTGGTGGACTTCATGGACAACGAGGAGAAAAATGAGCAGGCCTTGCGAAATGCCGCCCGGTTCCTTGGCTCGTTCAAGAACCACAACATCATCATGACCGGCGCCATCCCTCAAGAACATTTTGATTCAAAGAATCTTGGTGACGACCGTTTGTCTGACCCCCAGTTCGTGCAGGAGATAGCCCGGAAGATTGAGAAATATGCGCTCTTGCTGAAACAGGAATATGGGGTTACATTGCATTACCATAACCACAATTGGGAGTTCAAGAACCAGGGGTTGATCTTCAATACCTTGTTCGAGAGTGCACCTGACCTCTGCTTTGCCCTCGATATCGGCTGGGCAGCTGTGTCAGGATATGATCCCCTACAGCTCATCCAGAAGGATCCTCAGCGATTTAGATACCTGCACCTGCGCGACTACCGCAAGGATGTTGACTATGGTGCATTGTCCTTTGCCGCGATTCAGGAGCGTTATTGCGAGATAGGCACGGGAGATTTTGACTACCAGACCCTCTTTGCCTATCTGGATTCATACATGGACAAGGATTGTTTCTGCATCATCGAATACGAGAAGGGTGCAGTGGATATGAACAGATATACTCGGGCGTTGCAGTTTGCAACTGCTCTTGTATGAAAGAAATAAACAAGTATTCATAATTCAATAAGGAGTTTTGAAATGAAGAAGTTTTTGATTCTCGCTTTGGCAGTATTGTGCGTCATGCCTGTCTTTGCAAATGGTGACAAGGAAACGTCATCCAAGAGTGACCAGGTAGTGCTTCGTGTCGTCGACTGGAGCGACTCATCTTCAGCATTCCGCGCTGACTATAACGCGAAGTTCGAAGCAAGCCATCCTGGTGTCAAGGTGGAGTATACCTGCCTGACAGTCGACCAGTTCAAGAATACCATCATCACCATGATCAAGGGCGGCGACGGTCCTGACTTGTTCCCCATCCCAGCACCCATGACGCTGAAACTGGCCCTTTCCCAGGACTGGTACCAGCCACTCGATCCGTACATGACCGAAGAGTTTATCGCAACCCTCAATCCGTCCATCTTCATTGATGGAATCACCACCAGCGGAGGAAATGTCTATGTGCTTCCTGAGAATACTCCGAACATTAATAGCATCATCTACTACAACAAGGATATCCTTGAGAAGTATGGTGTCACTGAGTTGCCCAAGACCTATGATGAGTTCCTGCAGGCTTGCAAAACCATCACAGAGAAATCCAAGGGTTCCGTCTATGGCTTGATCGAAGGTGGTATGCAGATGAACCGTTTGTCGATCATGGCCCGTGCCCTTGCATCAATATCTGGTGGCAAGATCGCCCCTGAAGGCAAGATCCTGACCGTTGATGGGAAAGCGAGCTTTGACTCCCCTGAGATGGTTGCAGCACTTGAGTTCCTTGCAGAGCTGGTTGAAGAAGGAGTTGTCCATCCTGACACCGTGAGCATCAATGCACCTACTGCAAGAGAGATGTTCGGACAGGGCCAAGCTGCATTCCTCATGCAGGGCATGTGGTGTATCCCCACCTGGAACCAGACATATCCCGAGCTGCGCATCGGCGCCCTAGCTCCTCCCACCAATGGTGAACTGAACGCAGTGTATGGAGTGCCTTCCGAAGACTTTGGTCCATGGATGGGAATCTACAGCAAGAGCAAGAATCCTGAGTTGGCTGCAGAGTACCTCATGGGTCTCTATGCCGAGGAGAACGGATACCAGTCTGCTCAGGTACAATCTGGCAACAGCGTCTCGATTGTTCCTCAAATCAATGAGAAAAATATGACAAACCCTGCTATGTTGGACTATTATACGGTAGCAACCGAAATTACCAAGGCAGTGCCTGTCGCAACGCTCCGTGATGAAAAGGCATTTGATTTCTACAAGGAAGTGAAGGACGTCAACCCATCGTTGGGTGCAATCGTCCAGGGTGTCCTGGCAGGAAGCATCAAGGGCAACGACATCAAGGCCAAGCTGACCAAGCTCTCCAACGATTCCACTGCTGAGTGGAAGAGAGCCGCCAAGGTAGCAGGTTATGATTATGCGAACCTTGAGTTTGCAAACTGGGATTTGACAGAGAACTACACGACAGAAGATTATCAGGCGTTGAAATAGCAATAGGAAGCAGGTGGGTATGAGAAAGATTGGAAACAATGCATTGCAGATGCGTGAGCATAATTTGGAACTTGTGAAATCATTGATCTACAAGTATCCGAATATATCTAGGCTGGAAATTGCATCCATGCTTTCTCTTACCCCCGCTACCATTACCTCCATCGTCAATGAGATGATGGAGGATGGCCTGATCTGCGAAGACCAATTGGTTGCTGTGAAGAAGAACCTGGGCAGGCCCAAGATTGGTCTTCGCTATGACCTGCACAAGAAATACCTGATTGGCGTGGATTGTACCTCCAATCAGACGGTTGTAGTACTCTGTAGCCTCGATGGCGAAGTGCTTGCCTCGTCATACCTAGGACTCGAGCCCCTGCTTTTTAGTGATCTGGTTGCTCATATTGCCTCTACGGTCAACAAATTGCTCAAGAAGCATAAGATCAAGAAAGAGCAGGTCATGGGGCTTGGGTTCGGCAACCCAGGCAAGGCAGACCTTGAGACCGGTGTGATCATCTCCTCCTACCAGAAGGACTGGATCGACAAGAATTTCTATGACCAGATGCACGAGCATTTTAGCTTTCCCATCTTCATCTCCAACAACGTACAGAACCGGGCATGGGCAATTGACCTGAAGCTGACGTTGGAGAGGGAAGATTCATTTTGTTACTTCTTCTCCGACCGTGGAACTTCCTGTCCGTTTGTGATACGCAATCATGGTGCAACACAATCGATCATGACACCGGGGCAAATGGGACATTTCAAATTGGGAGTGTCAGACAAGGAGTGTCCTGTCTGTGGCAAGCGTGGGTGCCTGGATGCGATTGCCAACAATCCTGTGATCGTACAAGAAATCACCATGCGGGTTGCTGAACATCCCCAATCCATGCTCTATCCGATTTCACAGGAGCGTCCGTTGCTGATTGGGGATGTGATAGCAGCAGAGAAGCAGGGTGAGCATTGGTTTGACATCATCATCAATGAGGTGACCCACCTCAACGCAATCGCCATCTCCAACATCGTAAACCTGCTCTCTCCGGATAAGCTGTACATCGACTACATGCTGGTCTCCGGCCTGGGCAGGGAACAAGAGTTCGAGCAGGAGATCCGGTCGTTGCTGTTGGACAACAAGTATTCCAAGACTCAGTTCGAGTTCCTGGACAATGGGGTCACCAACGGTGCACGTGGTGCTGCGTTGCTGGCCTTCAGAAAATCTTATATCGAGAAACACAAATGAAGAAATACAGAGTTGGCGTCATAGGGTGCGGAAGAATCAGCAAGATGTATCTCCAGGTATTTGCCGCCCTTGCTGATATGGTCGATGTCGTCTTTGCTGTGGACAAGGTGCTTGGCCGTGCCCAAGAGTTTGCCTCCCACTTTGCCAACTGCCAGGCATCTGATTCGTTGGATGACCTGCTGCAGCAGCACCTGGATGTCGTGCATGTGCTGACTCCCCATTTCCTCCATCCTGAGCATGTCCTCAGATGCCTGGAGAATGGATTCGATGTCCTGTCGGAGAAGCCTATTGCCATCAAGGTGGAGGATGGCCTGTACATGAGCAACCGTGCCAAGGAATTGGGACGGCAGTTCGGTGTCATATTCCAAAATAGGTATATCGAAGGTATCCAGGAACTCAAGCGCCTGCAGCGTGAAGGTGTCCTTGGCAAGCCGTTGAGCGCTTGGTCCCATCTGGCTTGGTTCCGACCCCAGTCCTATTATGAATGTGACTGGAAGGGCAAATGGGCTACAGAAGGTGGTGGCGTGGTCATCGACCAGGCAATCCACAGCATCGACTTGGTGCGGTATGTGTTTGACTTGCCAGTTACTTCCATCAAGGCATCTATGGACCGGCGTGTGCTCAAGACCATCGAGGTTGAGGATGTAGCCGATGCATTGGTAGAGTTTGGCAATGGGGTGAACTATTCATTCTTTGCCTGCAACTACAACACCCACAATAGCCCGATCAAGATAGAGTTCAACTTTGAGAAGGGAACGGCACTTCTGACTGAGACGGAGATGGTCATCAAGTTGGAAGGGCAAGCTCCTTATTCAGTGATCCCCGATTGTGGGCTCAACGTTGAGGGGAAAGGGTATTGGGGAAGCTATCATCTGCACCAGATCCGGGACTTCTATCAATCACTGGCCGCTGGGAAACCCGTACCATGGTCCGGATTCGATGCAACGGACACCCTGGCAATCGTACAAGGCATCTATGAATCGGCACGGACATGCAAGCAGATCAAGTTCTAGGACATACGTTTCCGTTTCTGCTGCAGGAGTGTGAGAAATACCTTGGGCAATATGATATAGCGCTCCAGTTCTCCCTTGATGGCAAGTTGGTTGACGATCCAAGCCTGGATGATGCTTTCTCCATTGCATATGGGCAGAGAGCATGCAGCATCACTGGATCGAACCAGCGCAGCCTCCTCTTTGGGCTATACCGCATGTTGGAGGAGTTCGGCTTTGACTTCCTCGCCCCTGGTCCTGCCAATGAGATATGCCCGTTTCTTGATGCCAATGTCCTGGACAACACTGTCATCAACATCCAGGAGGTTGCACAGAACCGGTATCGTGGTGTCGTCATGGAGGGTGCCAACTCGATAGAGCACCTCATGGATATGATCGATTACCTGCCCAAGCTCTGTTACAACACCTATTTCATACAGTTCTTCTCGCCATTCTATTTCTTCAAGAACTGGTATCAGCATGTGCACAATCCGTTGTTCAAGAAAGAACCCATTACCCAAGAGATGGCCATGTGTTACCGACAGGTCTGCATCACGGAACTGAAGAAGCGTGGGCTCTTGATCCATGACGTGGGACATGGTTGGATAGGAAAGGCTTTGGGTATCGATGCCAACGGTTGGGACCTTCTCACAGGTGAGCAGCTGAGCATGTATGAGGAGCAAGCCAAGGATTCCCTGGCCATGCTCAACGCAAAGCGTACGTTCTTCATGCAGATACCAGCCAATACCCATCTGTGCTATTCGAAGCCCGAAGTCCGGCAGAAGCTGGCACAGGCTGTGTTGGACTATGCCACGCAACACCCCGACATTGATTTCATCCACTTCTGGCTTGCCGATGAATACAACAATGTATGCGAATGTGATGACTGCAGGCACAAGATCCTCTCTGATTGGTATGTAGATATCCTCAACCTCATTGACTGCAAGCTGACAGAGGCTGGTTTGGATACACGCATAGTATTCTTGTTGTACAACGACCTGTTGTGGGCACCGAAGGAGAGCCATCTCAACAATCCCAAGCGGTTTGTGATGATGTTTGCTCCGATCTCACGCTCGTTCGATGTGCCGTTGCAGGAAGGAACGGCCACAGCACCCAGGCCGTATGCGTACAACCAGAATGAACCAGTAGTCCAGACAGAAGAGAACTTGGCGTTTCTCAGGCAGTGGCAGGAATTTGCCAACGTTGACTGCTTTGACTTTGACTATCACTTGGGGCGTGCCCATTATGGCGACTGGACGTATCACAAGATAAGTGAGGTGCTTGCACAGGATATCAAGCACCTTCATACATTCAAGCTGCAGGGCATGCTGATGTGCCAGGAGAATCGGGCATTTTTTCCTACGGGTCTCCCAAACTACCTTGCAGGGAAATTGCTCTGGAACCCCAACCAGGACTTTGAGACGATCAGCAGGCAGTATTACCAGAAATGGTTTGAAAAGCCCGTGGTAGCGATGGAATTCTTCAGGCAAATGTCTGACTATGTGAGTCCAGATTTCTTCAACAACAAGTATGTATGCCCCAACGCAGAGATGGGTAAGCGGTTCGATACAGCAATCCAGATCTGCAGGAGCTTTGAGAATTCTGCCCAAGGGGACAAGCGCCTCAGTGATATCGTACGCTATTCCAATCTCTTTGCCTCGGCAATGAAGAGCGTTGCATTGGCCCAGGACGACACCAACGAGAAGTTCCAAGAACTGATCCTATTCATCAGGTCCTATGAACTCGCAAACCCCAATTCCCTAGATTGCTTTCGGGTATTGGACCTACTCATGAGGTTCTTTGGGGTGGAAGTTGATGGGTGAGGAAGTAATTCTCCAAAAGGAATATCCTGAGCATGATGTGTTTCACCATCAAGAAAAGAATGTGGATGCTCTTATGGTGAGATGACTTGGGATATTCCATTATTGATGCTTCAATTAACCGCTAAATCATGGATTGCCCTGGGATATAGACACACGAGTAACGTTAAAGTTCCCAACAAAATTGAATTCGCAATTTGAGAAACAGCTTCCATTTTTTATCATTGACAAATCAAAATCTGCCCATACAATTTGACTTCAGGACTTGTTACAAAAACTAATCTATTGTCCGGTTGTCTCTGATTTCCTTCTCCATCTTGAGTAAGATGTTCTATGGAGAAAGAAGAGCCTGAAAGACTGAATGGTGAAATCTGAAATTGCATCCAAACAATCGGCAACAATAGAGCGAAAGTCATCCTTGATCTTACATATCTTGCTTCCAAGGACTGCCCTGATATCGTTGAATCGATTGGGCAGAATACCAATTATGTTTTTCGCCTCCACTGTTAGACAGTACGCTTATAGGGGAGTCTTAAGACTCTCTTTTGGTACGTATTCTGTAGCATAACTTAATGGTAAAAAATCTTATTCCTTGAGGCTCTTGCAAAATAGCAAAAGCATTGTTATTTCCCCTATACCAAGCACTCGGGAGAGCACTTGGATGCACGGTTTTGTCCAAA
>CAYXIH010000039.1:7558-20049 GCA_964465155.1 uncultured Sphaerochaeta sp. | reverse complement strand
TTCGTTGACTATCTTGTCGGCATATGCCTTGGGTGAGATGCCGACATACTTGTTGAATACTCTGATGAAGCTCGTAGAGCTGTTGAATCCCACTGCCAAGCTCAGGTCGTTGATCTTCACCTGGGGATTGTTCCTGATCTGTGAGCAAGCCTGCTCGACACGGTATTGGTTGAGGTAGTTCTTGAACGTGTCGTTGCTCAGCTTCTTGAAGAGGGTGGAACAATACTTGGGGGTAATGTTGAACTTCTTGGCAAGGTCCTGCAGCATGATGTCGTACATGTAGTTCATCCTGATGAACGTCTTCATGTCCTCTATGATGTGGTCATCCTCCGCAGATGTGCTCTGTTTCTTTGCCGCGATGATCTTCACCAAGATATCGCGTAGTTTGTCGAGGGTCTCGGGGTTGTTCCACTGAGACAACAGGTCAAGCCAATCCACGGAGGTACCGATGAGGTCCTCCGGAGTCTGCTTCATCTCCTGGAACAACCTCAGGAACGTGCCCGACAGGACGAAGATGAAATGCTGGTAGGTAGGACCGGTCAGTGCCTTGGGGTTTGTATTGTCATGGATGATCTGGTCGAATAGGCTGATGGCATTGGGACTCCCGTTGGCCATATGGTTGAGCAGCGTCTGCTCGACCGTAGGTGGATAATAGAACTCCTCATTGGATGTGGATGATATGAAGTCGTGGGTGAGGATCATTACCTCGGGGTACAGGCGCTTGTATCCCAATATGACCTCGGCCTGCCGGTATGCACGGTAGGCATTGTGCTTTCCTACCACCATGTCGCTGACTGCAACCTTGAAGTTGTTCGTCTCCTCCATATTCCCGATGATTTCTTCGATGATCTGGATGAATTGCCTTTGTGGGTCTGTACACGGATGGTCTGTATGGAACAAGAGGGCCACCAGCGAAGGTGATACCGTCAGGAACTCGATGGCTTCATAGGAGTGGGCAAGTGCCTGCAGGGAGACGAGGTTCATTGCATAGTCGTCGTCAGTGGTCTCGGGAGCCTCAAACAATGCCACGCCATAGGTATCGGTGTCCTGCAAGTCGGTCGGGACGGCTCCTGCCAGCAGCAACCGGTAGCTCTCCATCAGTTCCTGCCCCTTGGGGCGTGCCGTGAGCCGGGCAAGCTCATTGGTCAGCTCCTTGACCCTGCAACCCATCCCCTTGATGGCGGCGAACTCATCCACTGGCTGTTGTTCGTCAGGTTGCGGCTGGTTCTCCATGGAGAGGTCAAATGCATCATAGATGGGGGCATATAGCCGCTTGGTGATCGAAAAGGCAATGAGCAGGGCAAGGAGCGACAGGGCAGGGATTCCTATGATGAGGGCTGCTATCCAAGTGGAGTCCAGCCGGTTGTGCTGCTCATTGACACACCCTATGGTGATCCCCATCTGTGCGATTCTCTCCATATATACCATCTCTCCTGTATAGGCGACATAGGAGAATACTCTATCGGAGGGAATCTCAGAGATGGAGGGGTGTTCATTCCTGATATGGGGGATGTCTGAATCCTTGTTGGTAAAGATGACATTGTCGTTGGGGCCGATGATGAAGTAGGGCATGGGAGACGAGAGGGGAAACAATGTCGTGGCGGGGATCATGACGAAGAACATGGCATCATATCCATAATAGGAGTTCTTCACGCAATACACGATCGTATCGAGTTCCCCCTCACCATTGTAGACGGGGAGCATGCATCCCTTCTTGCCAGAAGCGGCTACGTCCATCATGAGGGTAGCTTGTTCAAGCGACAGGGGAGCCTCTGTGCCAAAATACCAGTTCTTGGGCATGGTGCCAGACTTCATGACGACGAAGCTCTGCGGATTGGGGGTGGTGACGGCTATCTCGTATTCGAGCCCGTTGATCTTGCTCAAGAGTCGCTGTAGCTCCTCATAGAGCTTCAGCCCGTTGTAGTAGTAGCCTGGTTCCCCCATCTCCGCCATGGCCCAGCTCTTGGTCGTGTTGTTGACCATCAGCGACCCGAGGGTATTGTAGATCACCGACAAGTTGGTCGTTGCCATGCTGAACTGGACTTGTATTGAATTCTGTACAGCGGTGTTGCGCCCCTCCAGCAAGGAGCGTGCAACGAGACTGAACAGCACCGTTATAAGAACAATGATAAGGATTGCAATGGTAATGAAAATCCTGATGAGCTTTTTATGATACAACCCTTTGGCCATGAGTCTCTCCCTTCCACAGGATTGTTGCATGGAAGTCGTACCAACGCAAGGAAAATTGTATAACTTTATGTATTTAAAAGAGATAATATATGGATATTTGTTGATGAACGAGAAAAATGATGATTTACAGATGCCAATTCCCATCTGACCATGACACCACCAAGCCATGGAATCGCCATTGCTTGGGACACGAAGGGAGGAACAG
This sequence comes from uncultured Sphaerochaeta sp., assembly GCA_964465155.1. Classification (GTDB taxonomy): domain Bacteria; phylum Spirochaetota; class Spirochaetia; order Sphaerochaetales; family Sphaerochaetaceae; genus Spiro-02. The sequence continues at coordinate 17,654 of CAYXIH010000039.1, read as the reverse complement.
ATGGGCAAGAATTCAGGGGCATCGGCGATGTCCCGTACAAGATCCGAACGCATGTTGGCAGGTGAGCTCCTGTTGGATGGAACACGTCGCCGGACCCTCGTTGCGTTCCGCAGGGCCGTAGCCCGGGACTGGGACCTCTACCTGCTGCTGATACCAGGGATCATCTGGTTCCTGATGTTTGCCTACAAGCCGATGGTCGGCCTGCGCATGGCATTCTACGACTACAATATCTTCCGTGGCTTTGAAGGAAGTACCTTCGTCGGGCTGCAGAACTTCAAGGAATTCGTCAGCGGTCCCGATTTCATCCGGACGGTGAAGAATACCTTCGTGATAGCATTCTGGCAGATAGCAATCTGCTTTCCTGCACCCATCATACTGGCCATTGCTGTTACGGAGATGAAGAACAAGTTCGTCAGCAAACTGACGCAGACGGCAACGTTCCTGCCGCACTTCATATCTGTCGTGGTTGTCTGTGGCCTGGTGGTCAACTTCCTCTCCCCCAGCACCGGTATTGTCAACCTCATACTCCAGAAGATGGGATTCAAGCCCATCTACTTCATGGTGCTCCCCGAGTATTTCCGGGGTGTCTACACCGGGATGACCCTGTGGCAGAACGCTGGATTCAATGCAATCGTCTATATCGCAGCGCTGGTGGGCATCGACCCGCAGCTGTATGAGGCTGCGATCGTGGACGGTGCCAACAAGTGGAAGCGCATCATCCATGTCACCCTGCCGGGCATCATGCCAACGGTGGTGACGATGTTCGTGCTGAACATCGGCAAGATGGTCAAGGTCGGCTATGAAGCGATCCTGCTGCTGTACAAGCCCACCACCTACGAGACGGCCGATGTCATCGCGACCTATGCCTACCGAGTGGGCATCGGCAACCGCAACTATGGCCTTGCCACCGCAGTAGGTTTGTTCGAAGCGGTCATTGCACTGGTAATGGTAGTCGGTGCAAACCGTCTGAGCAAGCGAATCACCGAATCGACGATCTGGTAGGAGGGAGCACATGAAGAAGGCAGCAACAAGCCGGCACCTGATCGAGAGCCGGGGTGAAAAGACTTTCAACGTATTGATGATCATCATTGGCATCATCATCTCCGCAGTAGCGCTCTATCCGCTGTACTACACCGTCATTGCCTCGTTCAGCAAGCCACTGCTGGTTGAGAACGGGTCGGTGGTGTTCCTCCCCAAGGGACTGAACCTTGAGAGCTACCGTCAGGCGGTCGTCAAGCCAGGCATCTGGGTTGCATACGCCAATACCATCTTCTATACAGTTGCTGGTGTCTTGGTGAACATGTTCTTTACGACGACCATGGCGTATGCACTGTCCAAGAAGCGGCTGAAGGGGCGCAAGTTCCTGACGCTGTTCACCGTGTTCACCATGTGGTTCTCGGCGGGGATGATTCCGCTGTACATGGCGTTCCGTGACTTCGGGATGCTGAACACACGCAGCTCAATCATCTTTGGATTCGCGATCAACACCTACAACCTCATCATCCTCAAGAGCTTCTTCGAGCAAGTGCCGGCCTCGTTGGAGGAGGCGGCCTTCATGGATGGAGCGAGCAACCTGAGGATCTTCACGACCATCTATATCCCGCTTTCCAAGCCAGCTCTGGCAACGGTTGGAATGTTCTATGCGGTAAACAGGTGGAACAGCTACTTCTGGGCAATGAACCTGATCCGTGACGACGACAAGATGCCCCTGCAGGTCTTGTTGAAGAAACTGATCGTCGACCGTGTCGCCAACGAGACCGAGGCCGCGATCATCACGCAGGATTCGATGAGTTCACCCACGACGGTCATCTATGCAATCATCATCCTTGCGATCATACCCATGATGGTGGCATATCCGTTTGTCCAGAAGTACTTCAAGACAGGAATGACAATCGGTGCAGTCAAAGGCTGACCGGTTCGAAAGCATCATACAAAAGGAGTGTATCATGAGAAAACGTAGTATCACGTTGCTGTCAGTCCTCTGCATTTCGGCAGCACTTTTCGCAGGCGGTTCTTCGGAGAAGGGGAGCGCAGCTCCAGTTTCCGAGCAGGCACCATTGACTGGGACCTTGGTCAGCGCCACCCCCAAGGAGTTCACCATCTTCCTGAACTTCAACAACATGCCCTTCAACTCGCAGTGGCCCACATGGCAGGAAGCTGCCCGCAGGACCAACGTGTCGCTCAAGGGAATCATTCCCCAGACCAACTCCAATGAGGAGGAGGCCTTCAACCTGATGCTCTCGTCCGGCGACCTTGCCGACGTCATCGGCTACAAGGACGTTGCGGTCATCGAGCAGCTCGGCCGTGACGGCGGCGTCATTGCCCTCAACGACCTCATCGACAAGTATGCCCCGAACATCAAGGCATACATGGAGAAAGACCCCCAGTTCGCAGCAGCCTGCTACTCGCTGGACGGGAACATCTACATGATCCCCAAGAACCAGGAGCTGGTGTCCGCCGAATACTGGTGGATCCGCAAGGACTGGCTGGACAAGCTGGGCTTGGAGATTCCACAGAACGTCGATGAGATGTATACAGTGCTCTCCGCATTCCGCAACCAAGACCCCAACGGCAATGGCATCAAGGATGAAGTACCGTTGTTCGACCGTGCCGGATGGAAGATGCCCGATGAATACCTCTACCTCTGGGACACCTCCACGGAGTTCTATCCCCGCAATGGGAAGATTGTCTTCGAGCCACTGGATGAAAACTTCCCCATCGGCGTGAAGAACATCGTCAAATGGTACAAGGAAGGCTTGATCGACCCGGAGATCTTCACCCGTGGCCCGAAGGGACGCGACATCCTCCTCTCTGGTGACTTGGGTGGCGTGACCCACGACTGGGTCTCCGCAGGCAACTACAACACCACGTTGACCAAGTCGATCCCCAACTTCGAGATGGTGGCCTTTGCACCTCCCGCCGACCAGAATGGCAACCGCATCGAACGTGTCATGCGCTATCCTGGTGCCGGTTGGTCTATCTCTTCCTCATGCAAGGACCCCGTGACGCTGATCAAGTTCTTCGACTACATGTTCACCGACGATGGCTATACGCTGATGAACTGGGGCATCGAGGGACAGACCTACTACATTGGGGAAGATGGAAACAAGCACTTCACCGATGTCGTGATGAACAGCGACCAGAGCCCGCTGGGCTACCTGCGCAGCTTGGGCGTCCAGTACCGCATCGGCATGCGCCAGGACTCCCGCTATGAATATGCGTTCATGACCGAAGCTGGCGAGCAGGCAAACCTGCTGTATGAATCCAACCCACAGTGGTTCCCAGAGAACCTTCCCCCATACCTCGATGGTGCACTTGGCCTGAAGTACCCACCCGAGCTTGAGGGTGAATACCAGAAGATCATGGCGAACATCCGCCCCTACGTGGACGAGAAGTTCCAGTCCTGGATGCTCGGCACCTCCGACTTCGAGAAGGACTATCCTGGATTCGTCAAGGAACTCAAGGCCCGTGGCGTAGACAGGGCCGTGGAGATCAACCAGATCGCCTACGACATTTTCCTTGGAACTGCCCGCTGACAATCCCTTTCAACCACGCGGGGAGCATCTGCTCCCCGCGTATCATTCTCATAAGGAACCATGATGGACATCTTGTGCTTTGACAACGAACCCACGAAGTGGGAGGACGGTCTGCCGTTTGGCAACGGACGGATCGCCGGTATGCTGTGGGGAACCGCTTCGAAAGACATCATCAGCCTCAACCATGAAGACTTGTGGACCGGTGACTTCAAGGAACGTACATGCGACGAAGGCGCCCAATTCCTTCCGGCTGTCAGGGAGTTCCTGAAGCAAGGGCAGAACTTCAAGGCAACGGCCTTGGCGGCAGTCGCCTTTGGAGGCAACGGTGGTATTTCCCCCCTGAAGCGCCGCATGGATTCCTATCAGCCGGCATGTGACATTGTCTTTGAACATGCCCATCATCCCTACTCGCAAAGGACCCTCAACCTCAAGAGCGGAATCGTCGGCAACCAGAAGGGGACGTTGACCCTTGCCGCCTTCTGCGACTGTGTCGGTGACCTCTGCATCTCCCAATGGCATAGCCTGGTCCCCTTCGGTGGCCAACTGACCTTCGAGCGCGATGTCCGTCCTGGGACAACCCTGACCGTCACCCCCATCGGCGATGCCGAGATCGAACTGCAATTGAGCGCCGACCCAGGCGTTGGGTTCGTAATACGGGCAACGGTCCATACTGACGGAAAGCTCTTTCGTATCTGCAATGGCTTCCTTGTCCAGGATGCTACGAACCTCACGGTCCAGGCCGATATAATCAGTGGCCTTCGTACAGAATCCCACCCCTTCCATACCCCCTTGGACTTTGATGCAGTAGCGAAAGCCCATGCCAAGGCTTTTGGTGCATACCAAGGCCAGTGGAATGTCGACCTGTGCGATGCCGACACCCCCCAGCTGCAGCATATGCCGGTCAACAAACGTTCGGAACGCTTGCGCCAAGGCGGCCATGATGCCCAGCTGATTGGCCTCTACGCCCGTTTTGGTGCCTACCTGATGGCAAGCGGTTCCATGCTGGCACGCCTTCCGCTGCACCTGCAGGGCAAATGGAACCACAGCCTCTATCCCAAGTGGAACAGCGACTACCACCTGAACATCAACCTGCAGATGAACTACTGGTGCACCGACGCCCTGTGCATGGACGGTGCCACCGACTTGATGCTTGCATATGTCCGCTCCCTGCTCCCCAAGGCCAAGATCGCCGCACGGCGGATATATGGCTGCGAGGGGGCAGTGTTTCCACTCAACTCCGATATCTGGCGCAATGCCACCGCCGAGTCATACAACTACTCTGTCTGGATCTCAGCCGGCGGTTGGCTTGCGCTTCATTTCTACAACCACTACCTCCACACGGGGGACCTGCAGTTCCTGCGGGAGACTGCCTATCCCTTCCTGCGTGAAGTGGCGCAGTTCTACGACTCATATGTGGTGTTCGACGATGAACAGACTGCGCAGCTGATGCCCAGCCAATCCCCTGAGAACCGCTATGTCGGGTGTGGATACTTCCCGGTGAGCATGTGCATTTCATCAGCCATGGACGTGCAGGTTGCCTCCGTTGCATTGGATATCGCCGTGAAAAGCGCAAAGATCCTCGGCGTCGACCCAAGCGAATATGCAAGCTGGCAGAAGATCCATGACCATCTTCCCCCATTCCGCATCGGCTTGGATGGACGTCTGCTGGAGTGGGACAGCGAGGACAAGCAGGAGCTGGAACCCGGACACCGCCATTTCTCCCACCTCTTTGGTGCATTCCCCGCTTCACTGTTCACCCCCGAAACCAATAGTGCCCAGCTTGCCGCCGTCAAGAAGTCGCTTGACTTCCGCCTTGCCCACAGCAGTGGCCAGACGGGATGGAGCCGGGCGTGGTGCACCTGCCTATATGCACGCCTGCTGGACAGTAACGCAGTACAGCACAACTTCGAGGCCATGATCGCCGACCTTTCATCTTCCTCCTTGTTGTGCCTGCACCCCGACTACCATCCGATGAACCAGGTCTCCAATGTTCCCAAGGACAATCCGTTGCTGTTCGAAGCTTCGGCTCCCAACCCACCCATGATCTTCCAGATAGACGGGAACCTCGGCACCACCGCCGCCCTGCTGGAGACCCTGTTGCAGTATCGTGACGGGAAACTCCATCTCCTGCCCGCCGTTCCCAGTTCGTGGACACGGGGCTCGTTTGGTCCGGTGAGGATTCCCGGCGGCCATTTGGTCAGCTGCACGTTCGAAGGGGAAACTATCACATCCCTGGTCATTACCATGGGGTATACTGGCTCGTTGGTGGTCGCCGGCTGTGGCGACGACATTCTTTTGGAAGGACCCGCAGGAGGTATCCATGCAGTTGTCTGATGAGCAGCTTCGCTTGATCGCAAATTCCAACCGTGTGATGGACAGCACCTTTTTGTTCGACAATCCCTGGGATATGGAGCAGACCTGTATTCCCTATACGTTTCCCAGCCGTGTGGCTTGGGATACCCAGATGGCCGACGACCCGGAGTGGACCTACATGCTGGCACGCTGTGGCTTTGTCCTTGACCTGGCACGGGCGCAGGAGTGCACCGGTGAGCCACGCTATGGCCAGCGGGCACTGGACCTCATCGAATCCTTCATTGCCGATGCCCCGCTTGACGATCCCCGTTTTGCAAACTGCTGGCGGAGCTTGGATGTCTCGCTGAGGCTGGACAACTGGCTTGAGGCAGTACAGTTGCTCGATATCGATGCTCGGGAGGGATTTCGGGTAATGTTTGACCAGTCGATACGCCAGCATGTCCAATTGCTGGTCCAAGCCGACAATACGTTCCTATGCCTTTCCAATTGGGGCTTCATTTCCAATTGCCTGCTGTTGCAGGGAGCCCTCTACCTGCATGATGGCGCAGTGGTTGCACTTGCGCTGGAACGCGTTGCCAAGTCCATCTCGCTACAGGTCCTCTCCGATGGCGTCCATTGGGAACAATCTCCAATGTACCATGGAGAGTGCCTCAATGCACTTCTGGCCATGATCAAGGTGGCTCGCCGCTACAACCTGGAGCTGGATGTCATGTACCTTGAGGGAGCGCGCCGCATGTGCCATGCTGCCTTGCAGGCAATGAAGCCCAACGGACACCATTTCCAACAATCCGACTCTGACGACATAGACATACGCACCATGCTTGCCCTGGGCTCGTTATTGCTTTCCGACTCCATGTTGCGTGCAGCAGGTCCGACCCAGTTGGAATATCCATTCACCGCAGCCGAGCAGGCACAATACCTTGCCCTTGCACCCACGGTTCCCCCATATTCATCGGTGTTCCACCAAGCAAGTGGCAATATCTACCTCAGAAGTGGCTGGGACCATGATTCCAGTGTCGCCCATATCCACTGCGGTTCGCTTGGCAGTGGGCATGGCCATGCGGACCTGCTGCATGTCGACTATGTCGGCAGAGGAGAGGATATCCTCATCGACTGTGGCCGTGGAACCTATGTGGATGGCCAGGTACGCAGGGCACTGCGTTCAGCGGCCATGCACAACACCATTGTCCTCGATGGTGAGGAGACCTTCGTGCAGACCGATTCCTGGGGGTATTCCCGCAGGGGTCGGTATTTGCCACCAGCACAATCGTTCCATGGAGACTGGAACTGGTGCCAGGGCTCCATGCTGACAGCTGGCAATGAGCTGGTGACCCGCAACGTGCTGCAGCTTGGTGACGACGTGCTGGTTCTGTTGGATGCCATTGCAGACGGAAACACACACCAATGTACCCGCTCGTTCCACTTTCATCCCGATGGAGAGCTGACGCCATCCAACGGGCACTGGTCCTATGGCCACAACGCAGTCGTAGCCTCTGTGTGGATCGACCCAAGCGAACACGGGAGTATTGGTACAGGTCCCTGCTCTCCCCACTACAACCAAGTAGTGGATCATCAGGTGCTCACAGCTACCAGCAATACCCAAGGAAGTGCTTCCAGATGGTGTGTCCTGGCAATGGAACCTGAGGCTACGGTCCATGAGATACCCGTTGTCAGCGAAAAGACAGGAATTCCCTTCTCACCTGATGCAGCACGGGCATTCGTCATTTCCTTGGCGGGTGCCCAGCCCTATACGGTCGTGTGGGTACTGCATCCCTGCATCGAGGGTGTCGACCTGCTGCGGGCTGGGTCATTGGTTGGGTATGGGAGCATCCTTGTAGGACAGGGAGACAGGCAGGAGGTATTTGCCATATGAAGAACGTGCTATATGTATTTGCCGACCAGTGGAGGTACCATGCGGTACAAGGGGTGGGGGAAGACGCTGCCCTGACACCGAACATCCAAGCCTTTGCACGACAAGCCATGTGCTGTGACCAGGCGATCAGCACCTATCCATTGTGTTCCCCCCACCGGGCATCATTGCTCACGGGAAAATATCCCCTCTCCTGCGGGATGTGGACCAACTGCAAGATTGGACTGCGCGATCCACTGATGCTGCGTGACCAGGAGGTCCTGATCAGCGATGTACTGCACGACCATGGCTATGATACTGCCTATATCGGCAAGTGGCACTTGGATGCAAGCGAGAAGAACTTCTGCGACACTCCCGCTTCGGGTGCGACGTATTGGGATGCCTATACGCCACCTGGGGAGCGGAGGCACCATTTTGATTTCTGGCACTCCTATGGAGCCATGGACAAACATCTTGATCCCCACTACTGGGAGGATTGCCCAAAACAGATCAAGCCTGGAAAGTGGTCGGTGGAGCATGAGACTGACGAAGCTATTGCATATCTGCAAAATCGTGACGAAACGCCGTTTTGCCTGTTCCTCTCGTGGAATCCTCCCCATCCTCCCTATGACCAAGTCCCACAGCGCTACCTTGACCTATTCCCCCCCGGTAGCGAGCAACTGCGTGAGAATGTCCCCCAATCCATGCGTCAGGACCCAGCCTTCCTTCAGGCATGGCGTGAGTATTATGCGGCGGTAGCGGGGGTTGACGACCAGTTCGGACGCTTGATGGAGACCCTCAGGCGACTCGACCTCGAAGAGGATACCATTGTTGTCCTCTCAGCCGACCATGGCGACTGCATGGGTTCCCATGGAGTCTATGGCAAGAACGTATGGTGGGAGGAGTCGATCAGGATTCCGCTGTATGTCCGCGGACCCTCGGTAGGAGCAGGCAACACCGATACGCTGCTGGTCAGCTGTGACCACATGCCGACACTCTTGGAGTTGCTGGATATCCCCATCCCACCCTCGGTGGAGGGGATCAGCCATGCCTCGGTGCTGCGCAAGGAGCCTCATGCAGCCCCGCTCAGGGAGCACGCATTCCTGTGCATGATCCCCGGGATGCCAGACTTGGTGGCTGCCTATGAGCACCTGGGACTGGACAACCGGAGCTTTGGCTGGAGGGGCGTCAGGACCTTGACGCATACCTACGTGGTGGACAATGGAACACACCCAGGCCAAGAGCAGGTGAGATACCTCTATGACAATATCGCCGATCCGATGCAGATGCATGGGACACGGCTTGACCCAGCTGATCCTGCCTGCGGGCCGTGGGATGCAATCCTCCGGCAATACCTGGCAGAGCAGCACGACACTTTCTTGTTGGAGCCACAGAATGTTTGAATGCGACATGAAGCAACTCAATGCCTATCCCATGCTGGAGAGGGCTGAACTGAACCACGCGATAGAGGGTGCAGTGGCACAGACGCTGTCATGCCTGCCCCGTTTTGCCCATGGATACAAGTACTCCCATTCGGAGGGCAATTGGTATACCGAGCCCACGAAGAATGTGGAATGGACCACTGGTTTCTGGACAGGCGAGCTGTGGTTGGCCTACGAGCTCTCTGGCAACGAACAGTTTCGTGCAGCTGCAGACTGGCAGGTGGACGACTTCCTTGACAGGATAGTCCGCAAGGTGGATGTGGAGCACCATGACATGGGCTTCCTCTATAGTCCCTCATGCGTGGCTGCCTACAAGCTCAACAACAACCAGCAGGGGCGCACAGCTGCCCTGCTGGCAGCTGACAATCTGGTAAGCCGGTTCCAAGCCAATGGGCAGTTCATCCAGGCATGGGGTCCGCTGGGAGCCTCCGACAACTATCGCCTGATCATCGACTGCCTGCTGAACCTGCCGCTGTTGTTCTGGGCAACGGAAGAGACGGGCGATGCCCACTATGCCGATATCGCAGTTTCCCACCTGCATACCGCCCTGGCGTTGGTGATGCGTCCCGACCACTCCACCTACCATACCTATTTCTTCGACAAGGAGACTGGCAAGCCATTGCGGGGCATGACGGCACAGGGAAACCGCGACGGATCTGCCTGGGCTCGTGGACAGGCTTGGGGTATCTATGGAACTGCGCTTGCCTACCGCTATCTGCATGACGAGACTTCGAGGCAGTTGTTCCAGGAGCTGCTTGATTTCTTTGTTTCCCATCTTCCTTCCGACTGCATCCCATATTGGGATTTTGACTTCACAGATGGGAGCATCGAACCCCGTGACAGCTCAGCCCTTGCCATCGCCGCGTGCGGTGTGCTTGAGATGGGAAGGGTCTGCGGTGATCCTGCATATTCCAAGATGTGCCATGAGATGGGCTCGAGGATGGTCAATGCATTGT
>CAYXIH010000039.1:5783-7458 GCA_964465155.1 uncultured Sphaerochaeta sp. | reverse complement strand
GGTATCCAATGGACAGCTGCTGCATGGTACGTATGCCCGCAAGAGCGCAGGCAATACCTGCAACAACCGGGGTGTCGATACATGCAATACATGGGGCGACTACTACTACCTTGAGGCTTTGACGCGGCTTTCGCGCAAGTGGAATCCCTACTGGTGAGGAACAAGATGAGCAAACAACCGAATATCCTGATGATCGTCGTCGACCAACTTGCATGGAAGGCATTGCCTGCGTATGGAGGGAGGGGGGTGACCCCTGCCATCGACAGCCTCTGCTCGGAGGGTGTGGTGGTGGACGCCTGCTATTGCCCCTGTCCGTTGTGCCAACCCTCCAGGGCCTCCTTTTGGTCCGGAGTCCATTCGCACCGGACCGATGTCCTCTCAAATGGGCGGAAGTGGCCGATCAATCCCATCCCCACCTCCATGCCGACGTTGGGCCAGACCTTTTCGGATGCAGGGTACAAGACCATGCATTTCGGAAAATGCCACGACGGGGGAGCCCTGAGGGGATTTTGGTGTGCACCGGAGCTGGAGTTGCCCGTGCAGCAGCGCAACGAGGCGTGGCCATACAACATGGACACGTTTGCAGATGCCTATACCACCCGTGAGGCGACAGCCTTCCTGGGATCCTACACATGGGACCAGCCACTGCTGATGGTCGCCGACTTGGTCAACCCGCACAATATCTGCGGATGGGTGGGGAAGAACCAAGGCGTCCATGTGGATGTACCGGTGGAGGACCTTCCCCCGTTGCCGGACAACTTCGAGTTCGACGACATCGCCAACAGGCCAATTCCCATCCAATACATCTGCTGTTCGCATGTCAGGCAGGCACAGACAGCTGGGTGGACCAAGGAGAACTTCAGGCATTACCTTGCCGCCTATTACCATTACCTGCAGTGCGTCGATGCGGATATCCAGAGCATCTTGGACTCCCTGCACGCCAGTGGGCATGCCGAGGATACCATGATTGTCTTCTTTGCAGACCATGGTGACAACATGGCTGCCCGTGGCGGGGTCACCAAGCAAGTCTCGTTGTACGAGGAAGTCACCCGTGTTCCGCTGGTGTTCAGCGGGGCAGGGGTGCAGAGCCGGGCAACAGCCGTGGAGGGCCTTGCCTCGTTGCTGGATCTCTTCCCGACATTGTGTTCCATCGCATCCATACCGACACCAGATGGCCTGGACGGGACCGATATCTCGGATATCCTCAAAGGGGGACCGCTTCCAAAGCGGGAATATGTATCCAGCGAATGGATGACCGAGTGGGGCTATACCGTATCGCCGGGGCGGATGCTGCGTACCGAACGATTCAAGTACATGTGCTACCTGGAGGGGGATGGCGAAGAGCTGTATGACCTGCACTCCGATCCAGGGGAACGGAGGAACTTGGCATCAGACAGTACCTATGCACAACCCCTTGCACAGATGCGCAAGTTGATGGAAGAGTATCTGACGACCACCAACGACCCGTTCCGCTCCCTGTCATGGAAGGCGGATCCCCGTTGGAGGTCGCATGAGCTCGGGTGGAATCATCATCATGGGATTGCCGCACCCCAATATACAGAGGAGACTCCATGAGCAAGAGACAAGTGGTCCTGATCATGACGGACACGACCAGAAAGGACATGCTTGGATGCTATGGGCATGACCAGATGCATACACCTGCCTTGGACCACCT
>CAYXIH010000039.1:3327-5683 GCA_964465155.1 uncultured Sphaerochaeta sp. | reverse complement strand
CGTTCCAGGAATTCCCAGACGGCGTTCGATCCGACATGGACACGGCAGATGACCTACGCCGGGCGGACAACCGACCGTGCGCTCAAGTATATCCAGGAGTTCCAGGATTCCGATTTCTTCCTCACTGTCTCGTACGATGAACCCCATGGGCCATTCATCTGCCCTGCACCGTTCAACACGATGTATGAAGGCTTTACGTTCCCTGATGATCCTGCTTTCTCCGATGACCTGCAGGACAAGCCCATGATGCAGCGCCTCTGGGCTGGCAACGACCTGCACAAGAGCGCTCGGGAGATCAACAAGAGCTCCCAGATGCTCTCCTTGTTCCTTGGATGCAACAGCTTTGTGGATGATGAGATTGGGAAGGTGCTTGCCCAGGTCGAGGCCGTGGCCCCCGATGCCCTGGTTGTCTTTACCTCCGACCATGGCGATATGCTCGGTGCCCACAAGCTGCAGGGGAAGAATGCCTGCTTCTATGACCAGATCACGAATGTCCCGTTCATTGTCAGGAATGGGTCAAATGACCCCAATGCCGGATCGGTGAACACGACATGTGTCTCCCATGTGGACTTGGCACCGACGTTCCTGCAGTATTTCCAGATACCCGTTCCCAAGCTCTTGGAGGGAAAGAGCCTGATGCCCTGCATCAATGACCCCAGCACGGCTGTCAATGACCATGTCTTTGTCGAGTTCACCCGCTACGAAGTGGACCATGATGGATTTGGAGGGCTGCAGATGATGCGCTCGGTCACCGACGGGCGGTGGAAGCTCTCGGTCAACCTGATGGACAGCGACGAGCTGTACGACCTGCTGTCCGATCCCAGCGAGGTGCACAACCTGATCAATGACCCAGCTTGCTCGGAAATCCGTGAGAGCCTGCATGACGCGTTGCTTGGGCATATGAACGATACCCGCGATCCATACCGTGGCTACCAATGGCTGGTGCGTCCTTGGAGAAGGAACGTTGCCCCCTCATGGCAGAATGATGGGTATACCCGCCAGCGTGAGAACGAGGAGTACGAGCCCCGCCAATGGGACTACGACACTGGCATGCCCATGGAGCACGCAGTGCGCAACAAGCAGCTGTATGATGTGAAGAAGTGACGAGCATACAAAAGCCCCGGACCCATTTGGATCCGGAGCTCGTGAAGGGAGATGGCTGATTGTTCAGTCTATCGAGTTGTCCTTCTTGCGTTTGCGTACGCACTCGGTGAGAAGGAACTCGATCTGGCCGTTGATCGAGCGGAAGTCTTCCTCTGCCCATGATGCGATCTCCTTGTACAGGGTCGGGGAGAGGCGCAGTGGGACTTGCTTCTTGGTCTTGTCGCTGGAGTCTTGTGCTTGTGCCAAGGGTGACTCCTAGTACAAGGAACCGCTGTTGAGCACCGGCTGGGGATCCTTGTTCCCACAGAGCACCACCAGGAGATTGCTCACCATGGCAGCCTTGCGTTCCTCATCCAGTTCCACGACATGGTTCTCGCTCAGCCGGGAGAGGGCCATCTCCACCATGCTGACCGCACCTTCCACGATCTTCTGCCGTGCTGCGATGATCGCCACTGCCTGCTGGCGCTGCAGCATTGCAGCTGCAATCTCCGGAGCATACGCCAAGTTGGTGATCCGTACTTCCAGAATTTCCAGACCGGCATCCTCAACCTTCTTCTGCAGCGCTTCCTGCATCTTCAGAGCTATCTCCTGGCTGCTGCCGCGCAGCGTGGTCTCGTCGTCGTTGAGGGGATCGTCATCCACCAAGTCATAGGGGTACAGGCGTGCGATATTGCGGATGGTCGAGTCGCACTGGATGGAGAGGTATTCCCGGTAGTTGTCGATGCACAGCACCGCCTTGGTCGGGTTCACCACCTGCCAGATGACCACAGAACCGATCTCGATGGGATTTCCCAGCTTGTCGTTGACCTTCTGCTTCTCATTGTCCAATGTCTCTATCTTGGTGGAGATCTTCTTGTTGGCCATGTCACGCTGTGCCTGCGCCTTGTTGGTCTTGGCTTCGATTCCCTGGGACACGGCAAAAGCCATGCTTGGCTGTGGCTTGACCCCTTGGCAGAACGGATTGACGTAGAAGAAGCCTGGGTTCTTGATCGTCCCGTGGTATTTGCCGAACAGCGTCAGCACCAGCGCCTCATTTGGTCCAAGCTGCTTGAAGCCGGAGACCAGAATACAGAACAGTACAATGGCAACGGTGGAGAGGATACCCACGGTGACCATGGTAGCGCTGTCCCAGATACCGTCGTTGACGCCCATGAAGATAAATCCCACTACCGACAGGACCAGCAGTGCGATCACCACGGCCAGCATGACAAAGCCATTGAGTGGCTTCATGGTCTTCTCTTGAATATCGTTG
>CAYXIH010000039.1:0-3227 GCA_964465155.1 uncultured Sphaerochaeta sp. | reverse complement strand
CAGACCAATGCCCCGCTGACTGGGCATGCCATCATCCAGCTGGATGACCAGCGGCAGAACAGCATCGTGTTGTTTGCCGGTGGCAATGGGGAGACACAGGAAGCCGAGATCCAGCAGGCACTGTCCAAGTGTAGCCGTGGGGATGTGCTGGTGCTCCAAAATGAGATTGCCCTCAATGATGTCCTGATCAGGAAGGCCCATGAGATGGGCATGACCGTCTGCCTCAACCCAGCTCCGTTTGCACCGTCTGTCTTGGAGTTGCCATTGGACTTGGTGGACATCTTTGTCGTCAATGAGATTGAGGCAGCAGCCCTTGCCGGTGTTGATGCCCATACACCCTTTGAACAGACCCTTGATGCGTTGGTGGCGGCATATCCGCATGCACAGGTCCTGCTGACTGCAGGCAAGCATGGTGCCTACTATGGCTGTGGCGATGAACGCTCCTATGCACCGATCGTGGAAGTGCCGGTGGTCGATACCACCGCAGCTGGTGATACCTTCGCAGGATATTTCCTGGCGGCCCGTTCACGCGGCATGACCGTCGAACAATCATTGCAGTGTGCATCCAAGGCCTCTTCGGTCACCGTCTCGCGCTTTGGCGCCATGGAGTCGGTCCCATTTGCCGATGAAGTATTTGGCAAGGAATGAACATGCAGCAACGTTTTTCCCAGTTTTCGACTCCATGCGTGGTGGTCGACCTCACGGCCGTGCAGGAATCGCTTCGGCAGCTTCGCCATCGGTTTCCCATGGCCGACATCTATTATGCGGTGAAGGCAAACCCAGCACCGCAGGTGCTCTCGTTGTTGGCAGAGCAGGGCATCTGCTTCGACATTGCATCGCGCAACGAGCTGGATGCCATCATGGCCCTGGGAGTCGGTGGCCAGCGCATCAGCTACGGCAACACTATCAAGAAGTGGCAGGACATTGCATATTTTCATGAGCAGGGGGTGACATTGTTCGCCACCGACTGCGAGCAGGATGTCCGGGCACTGGCCAAGTATGCCCCTGGCTCACGTGTGTATGTGCGCATGCTCACTGAACATTCTGGGAGCGCCGACTGGCCACTGTCACGCAAGTTCGGGTGCAACGGCGACATGGCCTACGACCTGCTGGTATTGGCACGGGACTTGGGGCTGGTTCCCTATGGAGTTTCATTCCATGTCGGCAGCCAACAGCGTGACATCGGACAATGGAACGATGCGATAGAGCATGCGCGGTACCTGATGCACGAGCTGAAAAAGGTGGAGGACATCAAGCTGCAGATGCTGGACATGGGAGGCGGGTTCCCCGCCTCCTACATGCAGCCTACCCATGCCATGGATGCATATGCACAGGAGATCATCCGGTACCTGCATGATGGGTTCGGGGAAGAGTTGCCCAGGATCATCCTGGAGCCAGGACGTTCCATGGTGGCGGATGCAGGGGTGTTGGTTGCAGAAGTGGTGCAGGTGACCCGCAAGAGCAAGACATCCATGGAGCGGTGGGTCTATCTCGATGCGGGGGTGTTCAATGGCCTGATCGAGACACTGGGGGAATCGATCAAGTACCGGATCGTCACCGACCGTGACGGTGACGGTTCGCCGTTGGGGGAGGTGATCCTAGCCGGGCCAACCTGCGACAGCATGGATGTGATGTACCAGGAGTACCGGTACCGCCTGCCGATGTCACTGCAAAGTGGCGACCGGCTCTACTTCCTCAGCGCCGGGGCATACACCACCAGCTACGCCTCGGTATGCTTCAATGGCTTTGCCCCGATCCCAGCTTACTTCGTCTCTTCCTGAATTGGGTCGTCTACGATGTCCAGGGTGTCTGCCACGGTGTCCAATAGGAACCTGCAGGCATCCTCTTCCTTCAGGGAACCTTCATATGGACCCAGGTCTTCGTAGACTTCGCAGGTGAACAGCTTGGTGCGTACGGGTCCCAGGTACCCACGTGTCCCATACTCCTCCTGCAGGTCCCGAAGCGGAACGCCGGAGAGCTCGGACATGGAGCGCAGGTCCTCCTGCTCCAATGAGAGGGTCAGGACCAAGTCCTTGCCACGGTATACCTGCATGGCCCATGAGATGGCTACCATGTCGTCGTTGGAGACGCATGGAGGACGGTGCTGGAAGACGCATCTTGCGGCTCCGAGGGTATATGTGGTTCCCGCGGTGCGGGGATTGGGCATCAGGTGCCAGCGAATGGTCTGGATGGGTTGCAGTGAATCTATATTGGTCAGCATGGTAGCCTCCTGAGCAGAATATAGCACAAAGGGACACACTAGTTCGACAGCCTTTTCAGCAACATTCATTTTGTGTGATATTTTTGTTGTAGTGTACATATTTCTTGGATACTTTGTAGTTGGATGGCTATTATACATCGGAGGGCGGCATGGGGACTGGGTATATTGTTTCTGAGAACGGGACGTTGGGATTCAGCAAAGGGTGCCTGGTATTCCATGAAGCAGGCTTTCGGCTTCGTTTCACCATGGGCAGTACCCCAGCGCTGGTGATCATCGGTCCAGTCTCCATATCAACGTCAGCTTTCCGGGCAATCCAGGACAACCACATGAATGTGCTGTTCCTCGACGGCGAAGGGTATGTCGTGGGCAGGGTCAACTTCAGCATCCCCAACGTCCACCAACTAGTCCACCAGCAGCACTTGCTGGAACAAGATGAACACTGGAAGCTGATGTGTGCCCGCAAGTTCATACAGGGCCGCCTGGCTCTGCAGATGGGGGTGGTGGACGACTGCATGACCACCCACTTCGATGCGGCACGAACAGAGGCAACCAAGCAGGCCCTCCATGGCCTGGTGCAGCGGGTGAACGAGGCAACTGACGTCTATGAGATCGAAGAGATCGCGGAAGAGGCCCATGCGCTGTTTCGGGTTGCCCGGACAGAGTGCCTGCACATGCAGTGGGAGAGCTCCGATGACCCCAATTCAGTGAGTCCCGACGAGGCCATGGAAGCAGTGGTGCGGTTCCTCAATACACTGCTGTACTACCGCATCAAGCGCTTGCTTGAGGAAGCGGGGCTCGATCCCAGCGTAGGGTACCTGCCCATGGATTGCGTTGGGGAACGTCTGACACTCGACTTTATGTTCGGCTATCAGCTGCGTGTGGTCACGCAGCTGACTTGCAGGGCGTTCAATACCTCCATAGTCTCACGTGAGGATTGCCAGCGCGATGGCAAGGGGAACGTCACCCTCTCCCAAGGGGCCATGTGGCGGCTTGCCCAGCAGTTCGA
>CAYXIH010000038.1:0-20194 GCA_964465155.1 uncultured Sphaerochaeta sp. | reverse complement strand
TGGAGCTTTCCACGGGAATCAAGTCCCCCTGCTATGGCCTGATGGATACAAGCAATCGTGCCCACATGCAGTACATATTGCAGCCCCTCGACAAGGGAAACATTGTTGCCCTGCGACAATTCTCATATCTTGGATATTCGATGAATGACCAGATGCTCAAGTATATGTTCCATAATGAGGATCGGGCACTGACGGAATCTGATCTGACCATGGCTATCACGCGTTCTCGAGGTGAATCCATTGAGATACACCATGCCAATACTATGAAACTCGCGGATGTCACTTCCGACTTTACCCCGGTTCAGACCCGGTACCTGTTGTGTGCCGCCATGTCCAAGCAGACGGGCAGCGAATTGGCGTTGCTTCCCCTGTCGAACTCAGTCAATGTACAAGGTGTGCATCCATTGACAGAATCCATTCGTACTGTCTTTTTTGAAGGGGTATTGGATACAAATGGGGTCACAGCAGTTATCTACCGTGATTCGCCACTGAAGGTGTATTCACTTACAGGGGAAGAACTGCTGAAGATTTTGGACTACAACACATCATCGTACATACTGTTTGGTGCAACCGTTACCTATACCTATGACAAGCAATTGGAGACCTATGTTACTACTGGAGCGACATTCCCAGACGGTTCTTCACTACAGCTTGACAGAACGTATACCGTTGCATCTTCGGCGCATACTCAGTTTGCCGTGGAAATGGAGGAAGCTGCTCGGGCACCTGGGCAAACCTTGCTCGGTGCCACGATTGCCTATTGCCAGGAAGCTGGGCGTCTGGATCCCCCTGTTGTTCCAATAGCAAAGTATTTGAAATAGAATTTTGGAGGATGTGATGAAAAAGGGAATTATTGTGTGTGCATGTCTGGTATGTATGTTGTTCCTTGCTTCTTGTTCCAAGGAGAACCAACGGGAGCTGGACTTCTCGAAAGTCACATTCTCCGACTTCCGTGTATTCGATGCCCCGATGCGTTCACTGCGTGCCATGGCTACTTCTCCAAAGGATGATGCATTGTATCTGGGCTTCATCCAATTGGGTTCCAATGGGGTGCGAAAACTCGACCTTGCTACGCAAGAGGTCGTATGGACGTATCATGATGCCGTGGTTGCAAGGAATACGGACAATCGGCTGGATGAGTATCCCAAGGGGGTAGCTTCAGATGACAGAGGGTATGTGTATGCTGTGATATCCTACAACAGGGCGACGTATTGCACCTTGGCGGTCATCAATGCTGCAGACGGATCAGAGGTCAATTCAATGAAAGTTGAAATTGGGCCATTGGATTCAGGTGTCAATGGCATCGCAGTGCATCGGGTGGGGAACCGGTATCTCGCGTATTTCATCACAAACTATGGTCCCAACCGGGTCTATTGCATGGATGTCACCGATCCGAAGAACATTGTTGCCAACACCGAGTTTGGCGTCAATGGAATCGTGAACCTTGCCCATGTCAGTGGCGTTGATGTAGCCGATGCTAATTATCTGGCAATCGCGGACGACGGACAGTTGTATCTGACGATCAAGCTGGCCAATGGTTCCAAGGCCGACAGCGTGGCGCGTCTGTCCAGCGACGGGAAGACACTGACCAAGGTAATCGATTGTGCCGAGGCATATGGCATCGACATTGCCAATGGCTACATCTTTGTCTCCACCTACAAGGGCACTGGTTCTGTGGTGAATGTCTACAAGCTGTCTGACTATTCGCTGGTGGCCACGTTGGCTGGCGATGTTCCTGGCCATAGCCACTATTCCCAGGTCGTCATGTCTGGAGACCGCTTGTATATTGCCGACCAAGCCTATCAGACGGGTGCTACCACCGAGGTCATGGGTTCTCGGGTGCTGGTATCAGACCCGATCGTTGCACTCAAGTAGCGTCTCTTGTCCCTTGCGGATCCTTCCGTTGCCGCTGCGCTGGAACAATCCTGTCTCCACCGCAGCCGCAATGGCTTCCTTCGCCAGTGCCTTCAGCGATGCTCCTTGGCGGATATATCCCAGGTTGTGGATGGCCTGACTTTGTAAATCAGACACGGTCATCCACGCACTTTCATGTTGCCCAAGGACATCGGCCATGGCGTTGGTCATCTCGCACACTGGAATGTGGTAGGAATACCGCTGTTGCTCATCGGTGACGAAACGATACGAGCCGTTGGAAAGGGATGTGTCCTGCCCATGGTTCCAGTAGATGGTCCCCGACTGCTGGACGGTGGTTGGGTAGTCCATCTGGTCCAGCAGTTGGTCGAAATGGACGGCCAGGAGCCTGCCCAGCTTGTACATTCCCATTGAATTGATGACCCGTTTTGCCAGGAGATCATGGGCAATGGGGGCTTCTTGTTCCATGGCAATGGAAATCCTGTTGCGGATCTGCTCATCTTGGGAACCGTCGCAGAACGATTGTGGTGAACACTCCATCTGGGGGAGCGAGACTTGCTGATAGGGGTATGCTGTCGCTTGCATCGCTGGTGATTCTCCTCTTCTGTGAGCATACTCCCTTGTGCTCCTGCTGACAAACAGTATGTGCTGTTGAGTGAAAAAAATGGGCGATAGTGTTGCAAACTGTTGCAAAAGTGATTGACTTCTGATGAAACTCATTTACAATTGGATGGGAGGACAGCCGCGGCACTGACTGTATGCTCATGTCCCGTGGATGGTCCCTCCTCGCACCGTTTTGGGTGCGACCATTGCTTCGCAACAGGAGTGAGTATGGGTGACATCATGCGTCCAGTTCCCTTTGGGGAACTCCTCAACAGAATCGTATCAGAATACCGGAACCACCGGTCAATCTTTGGTATCAACGAAGAATCGTTCTATATCGACAACGGCAAGCACAGCGTCCAGGTGTTTGGTCAGAGCTGCTCGACCCCAGTTGGGCCTGCTGCCGGACCCCATACCCAGCTTGCCCAGAATATCATCAGCAGCTATCTGGTGGGAGGCCGCTTCCTTGAGCTGAAGACGGTGCAGAAGATGGACGACCTGGTTGTCGAGAAGCCTTGCATCGATGCCCGTGACGAAGGATACAACGTGGAGTGGTCCACCGAGTTCACCCTTCCAAAGGCATGGGACGAATACATCAAGGCTTGGATCATCCTCCATCTGCTCGAGGCATTGATGCATGGTGGAAAGGTCTCAAAACCCTCGTTCATCTTCAATATGAGCGTTGGGTATGACCTTGCCGGCATCAAGACGGAGAAGATGCAGAAGTACATCGACTGCATGATCGACGCTTCCAAGAATCCCCTGTTCCAGGAGTACCTGGAGGAGCTGCAATCCTCCATCTTCGACGGCTTGCTCGATGGCTCGCCATGGGATGGGATGGAGAAGAAGCTCAAGGGCCTGGTCGCTTCGATCAGCTCCAACATCAGTCCTTCGGTGACGATCAGCACCATGCATGGGTGTCCTCCCAAGGAGATTGAGGCGATTTGCTCCTATATGCTCACCGAAAAGCACCTGGATACCTTCGTGAAGCTCAATCCCACCTTGTTGGGATATGACGCAGTGCGTGACATCCTGGATACCATGGGCTTTGACTACATTACCCTCAAACGCGAGAGCTTTGAGCATGACCTGCAGTATCCCGATGCTGTCGTCATGCTGCACCGGCTTGCAGACCTTGCAAAGAAGGAAGGACGTGGCTTCGGCGTGAAGCTGACCAATACCCTGGGTTCGGTCAACAACCAGCACGTGTTGCCCGGAGCCGAAATGTATATGTCCGGCCGTGCCCTCTATCCAATCTCCATGACCGTTGCCGAGCTGCTTTCCAAGGAGTTCGATGGCAACCTTCCCATCTCCTATAGCGGTGGTGCCAATTCGTTCACCATCGATTCAATCTTCGACTGCGGTATCCGCCCCATTACCTTGGCAACGGACATGCTCAAGCCAGGTGGCTATACCCGCATGCGCCAGTTGGTCGACCAGCTGGACAAGAGCCATGCATGGAAGATGACCAAGATAGACGTGGCCAAGCTCGAGGAGAGCGCCCTTGCAGCACGCAATGAGCCATATGAGGAGAAATCCTTCCGTGGCTTTGACACTGCAAAGGTTGGTCAGCCACTGCCGTTGAACGACTGCTATATTGCCCCCTGTGTCGTAGCATGTCCGATACACCAGGATATTCCTGAATATGTGCATCTGGCAGGTGAAGGCAAGTATGCGGACGCATTGGCTGTCATCTATGACAAGAATGCACTTCCCAACATCACCGGCCATATCTGTGACCACCAGTGCCAATACCATTGCACGAGGATGGACTACGAGGGTGCTGTGCAGATCCGTGAGGTCAAGCGCATAGCCGTCGAGCATGGCTACAAGGAGTTCCTCAAGCAGTGGGAAGGCCCCGAAGCTCCTGCAGATGTGAAGGCAGCTGTCATCGGCGCCGGTCCTGCTGGCCTCTCCGCCGCCTACTTCCTGGCACGTGCAGCATTTGACGTGACGGTGTTCGAGCGCGAGGCAGATGCCGGTGGAGTGGTCCGCAATGTGATTCCTGAGTTCAGGATTCCCCCCGAGGTCATCCAAAGCGACGTGGAGTTCATCAAGGCCAATGGTGCCAAGTTCGAATTCAACGCTCCAGCCGATAAGGTGACCGTACAGGCGCTGCGCGATGCTGGCTTTACCCACATCTTCTATGCCGTGGGAAGCGAGAAGGACAATGAGATTCCCCTTGAAGGGAAGCGAGGCCATGTCCAGGAAGCCCTTTCGTTCCTCGGTGCCTACCGTGATGATCCATCGCTGGTGACCCTTGGCAAGCATGTCGTGGTCGTCGGAGCGGGAAATACCGCCATGGACAGCGCACGCGCTGCCAAGCGGGTGCCCGGCGTCGAGGATGTGACGGTCATGTACCGCAGGACTGTCAAGGAGATGCCTGCAGACCGCGAGGAGTACGAGCTTGCCCTTGCCGAAGGGATCCAGTTCATATTCCTGGCCAATCCTGTTTCCTATTCCCCGGACGGGACGCTCGTCGCCCGCAAGATGGCATTGGGCGAACCCGATGCATCGGGCAGACGCCGCCCAGTCGAGACCGACGAGACCATCGTCATGCACGCAGATGCGTTGTTGACTGCCATCGGGGAGCATCCTGATACCGCCGCACTGACGTGGTATGGAGTCCCCGTGACGGCAAAGGGATGGCCCAAGGTAGACGAAGAGACACTGGAGACGGATGTCGCCGATGTCTACGCGATCGGGGACATGCAGTCCGGCCCCTCTACGATCGTCCGGTGCATTGCTTCTGCCCGCAAGGCAGTGGAGGCAGCCATCGACAAGATCCTGGGACCAGAGGACGATGAGGATGAGGATGATGACGAGTGCTGTGGCGACGACGACTGTTCCTGCCATGGGGAAGGGCATCACCATCACCATGACGGTGAGTGCGGTTGTGGCCATGACCATGACGACGACGAATGCAGTTGCCACCACCATGACCATGACGTCAACTCCGATGTCGAGGAAGAGGATGACAGCGAGGACTTGCTGGCGTTGACCAAGGCTGAGGATGAGTTCTTCGCCGAGCTGCGCGCCAAGAAGAGCTGCATTACCTGCAGTGCACCTTGTGGTTCATCTGATGAGAAGATTGCAAAGACAGAGGCACAGCGGTGCCTGGAGTGCTCCTACCTGTGCAACAAGTGCGTGGAAGTATGCCCCAACCGGGCAAACGTCGCGCTGGACATGCGCAACAGCGACCTCTTTGCAGATCCGTTCCAGATTCTCCATCTGGATGCCTACTGCAACGAATGTGGCAACTGTGCAACCTTCTGTCCCTACGATGGAGGTCCGTACCTGAAGAAGTTTACCCTCTTCAGCCGCCAGGACGACTTTGAGAACTCCACCAACTCCGGCTTCATGGTAGAGGGTGGGGATGTGATCATCCGGTATGAAGGGGATGTCACCCGCTGCTATATCGACGGAAACGGCGTGCTGCAGGGTGAAGTTCCTTCCGAGGAGATCGGGATGATGATCGAGGAAGTGTTCAACTCATACGCCTACCTGCTGGGCAGCGTGGACGAATAAGGAGGAACGGGTGTCTATACTTGCAATCAAGAACGTACGGGTCATGCAGACGATGCCCCCGTTTGAAGTCGCCGAGGCCATGGATGTCGTCATCACTGACGACATCATCACGGCCGTCGGCGCCAATGCGGCGGCCAAGGTGCATGCGGACAAGGTCATTGACGGAACTGGGAAGACACTGATCCCAGGCAACGTCTGTGGCCACCACCATTATTATTCGGGCCTGTCACGGGGAATGCTGATCAACGCCGGTCCCCAGAATGACTTCATACAGGTGCTCAAGGAGTGGTGGTGGAGGCTGGACCGTGGATTGGACGAGGAGGCATGCTACTACTCTTCGTTGATCTGTAGCCTCGATGCCATTGCAGCGGGAACCACGACGAACATCGACCACCATGCAAGCCCTGCGTATATCAAGGGGTCTTTGCAGACCATTGCCCGTGGCATGGAGGAAGTTGGCGTACGTGGCATGACTTGCTACGAGGTGACCGACCGAAATGGCGGCATGGCCGAGGTTGCTGCAGGTGTGCAGGAGAATGTCGACTTTGCATTGTCTGTGAACGCACAGCTCAAGGCAGGCAAGCAGCCACTGGTCGATGCGATGATCGGTGGGCATGCTCCGTTCACCATTCCCGACGAAGGGCTTCGCCTGATCAAGCAGGCGTGCGATGTGACTGGAAAGGGAATGCACCTGCACGTGGCTGAGGACAAGTATGACGTGACGTGGTCGCACCACATGCACGGCAAGGATATCGTCGACCGCTTGGATTCATTTGGCCTGCTGGGTGACAAGACGTTGCTCGTCCATGGCCTGTGGCTCAACGAGCATGAGGTCGATACGATCAACGAGCGGGGTACGTTCTTCGCCCACAACGCCAGGAGCAACATGAACAACCATGTTGGCTACTGCCAGCGGCTGATGCAGGTGAAGAACCTGATCATCGGTACCGATGGATGTGGCGGCAACATGTTCGAGGAGCTGAAGCTTGCGTTCTTCAAGCACAAGGATGAGGGTGGTCCATGGTGGCCAGGTGATTTCCTTACGGCGCTGACGCGTGGCAACAAGCTGCTTGAGAAGTACTTCCCTGGCAATTTCGGAAGGATTGCCGCTGGCTACAAGGCCGACTTGGCGCTGCTGGACTACAAGAGCCCGACGCCGATGGTCGCAGCCAACTGCGCCGGACACTTCGTGTGGGGCATGAGCTCCAACTCGGTGAGGACGGTCATCGTCAACGGCAAGGTGGTCATGGAGGACCGGACGTTCCCCGGCTTGGATGTCGACGACATCTACGCACGGGCTGCGAAGGTCGCAGAGAGGATTTGGGAGCAGGTCGACAAGATCGCCCCCTGACTATTGGAGACAGATGTCATGGACTGCGCAGGTTCCTCGGATGAGTACCACGCAGCCTTGACCAGATGATATGAGGGTGGGTGATCCCCTCCCGGGAAAAGGAACAGCATATGAGCATTCAGGATCAGATCAGGGCAAAGGCAGCAGAGTATCGCGACTATACGGCGATCAATCTTTCCAAGCTGGTGAAGACCAAGAGCTATAGCAGCCAGGAAGAGGACGTATGTCGCCTGCTGGTGACGTTGTGCCAGGAAGCCGGATTCGACGAGGTGTACATCGACGGTCTGGGAAGCGTTATCGGCCGTGTTGGCAATGGCCCCAAGAAGCTGGCATTCGATGCCCACATCGACACTGTTGAAGTCGGCAACATGAAGAACTGGGATTTTGACCCGTTCAGCGGCGAGATCAAGGACGGGAAAGTCTGGGGTCGTGGTTCGAGCGACCAGAAAGGTGGCGCTGCTTCGATGATCACCGCAGGCAGGATCCTCAAGGATCTTGGATATGCCGGGACCTACACCTGCTACTTCACCTTCACCGTCATGGAAGAGGACTGCGATGGCATGTGCTGGAAATACCTCATCGAAGAGGAGAAATTCAAGCCCGACTTCGTCGTTTCCACCGAACCCACATCATGCCGCCTGTACAGGGGACACCGTGGCCGCATGGAGATCAGGATCATCCTCAAGGGCATCTCCTGCCATGGTTCTGCGCCAGAGCGTGGCGTGAGTGCAGCCTACAAGGCAGCCCGTGCTGCATTGGCCATCGAGCAGCTGAACAAGGACCTGCAGCCGGATGAGGACAAGTTCCTGGGCAAGGGAACGATCACCGTCAGCCAGATGGATGTCCGCGGACCTTCCCAGTGTGCCGTAGCCGACTATGCGATGATCTACTGCGACCGCCGCCTGACATGGGGCGAGGATGCCGACCTTGCAATCAGCCAGGTCCGCGAGTATGTCTCCAAGGCAACTGGCGATGCACCCGATTCCTTCATCGTCGAGATGCCCAACTACGAGAAGGTAGGCTGGACGAAGAAGCCGTATTCCCAGGAACTCTACTTCCCGACATGGAAGCTTCCTGCCGATGCGATGCTCGTACGTGCTGGTGTCTCCGACTATGAGGCTCTCTTTGGGAAGGCTCCTGTAGTGGACAAGTGGACGTTCTCGACGAACCTTGTTGCCACCACCGGCCGCCACAAGATTCCAGCAATCGGGTTTGGCCCTGGCGACGAGTCCCAGGCCCATGCACCGAACGAGATCAACCGTGTCGATGACTTGGAGATCTGTGCCGCATTCTATGCAATGCTGCCGTACTCCATGGAGCAAACTAGGTAGGTTTTTTCACAAAGCTGTAGTATACTGACCATCCCTGAAGCCGTGGTAATCCAATACACGGCTTCAGGTGTACTGAGGGAGGCATTATGTTTTTCAACGCATAATGCCATCCGAAATACCCGGTCCGGGTGACAGGAGGATTCGCAGCATGGCATGCAAGGACATAGGTGATCCCATCCGTAGGGTGGACGCGATTGCAAAGGCCGAGGGTTCGGCCAAATATCTGGCGGACATTGATTTTCCCGATGCGCTGTATAGCCGTATGGTCCGTTCAGGGGTACCGCGTGGCATCATCAAGGAAATCAATATCCCCCCGTTGCCCCAAGGGTACCGTTTCATCAGCTACCGTGACATCCCCGCAGATGGGAAGAACGAGCTGGTGATGATCGCCAAGGACTGGAAATGCTTTGCAGAGAGCGATGTCCGGTATGTCGGCGAGACCATCGGCCTCTTGGTCGGCCCCGACCGTGAGGTCCTGTCCGATTTGATGGAACAGGTCGTCATCAAGTACGAGGAGCTGCCCGCCGCCGTGACCATACAAGAGGGTCTCGACTGCAAGGGTGGTGCTTTCGTCAACGACGACAACATTTTCTGCCGTCTCCAGGTGGAGAAGGGAGAGAACATGGACGAGGTGTTCAAGAAAGCCTCCCAGATCGTAGAAGACGAGATAGAGACCGGCTTCCAGGAACACATTTACCTGGAGACCATGGCTGCATGCTGCATCCCCAATGCAGACGGTACGTTCACCATCTATGCATCGGCCCAGTGTCCGTTCTATATCAGGAAGTCCATTTGTGGGTTGCTGGGACTCACCCCTGACAAGATCATCGTCAAGCAGACAACCACCGGTGGCGCATTCGGCGGAAAGGAACACTTCCCGGACGTCCTGTGTGGTCCGCTGTTGATCGCTTCCCATGTGATGGGCAAGCCTGTGAAGCTGATCTTCGACCGCGAGGAAGACATCGTCAACTCGGTGAAGCGCCACCCCTCGAGGACCCGTATCAAGACAGCCTTGGACGACAAGGGCAATATCCTGGGAATGGACATCGACGTGGTCTACAACGTCGGTGGCTATCTCTCCGCCTCATATGTCGTCCTCCAGCGTGGCGTGTTCCATGCCACGGGCGTCTACAATATCCCTGCATCCCGGATCAAGGGACGCGGAGTCGCGACCAATACATTCCCAAGCGACGCATTCCGTGGCTTTGGTGCGCCACAGACACTCTTTGCCATTGAGATGCACATGGACCACCTGGCCAAGATGCTGGGCAAGGACCCGCTCTCCTTCAGGCAGCCATATTTCCTCAAGAAGGATGACCTGACCTCGACCAATGGCCATATCGTGGAGCAAGTAATGATTCCCCAGATGGTTGAGCAAGTCTGCCGCGCAAGCGACTACGAGCGCAAGGTCAAGGAATATACGCCAGGCTCGGGCAAGGGGATCGGCATCTCGGTCTACAACCATGGTGGCGCATTCACCGGCAACGGCGAGCAGGCGATCATCAAGGCAAAGGCAAAGCTGGTCAAGCATGAGGACGGGATCGTAGACATCCTCGTGGGAAGCACGGAGATGGGACAAGGCTTCCAGACGGCACTTCGCAAGATTGCTGCGACCGTGCTGGGAATCCCCATCGAGCAGACACGCTACCCCAATCCCGATACGGCCGTAGTCGCCGACAGTGGTCCTACGGCAGCCAGCCGTTCGACGATGATCGTAGGCAAGTTGGTTGAGCGTGCCGCACGGCAGATGCTCAGCGAATGGAACAGCGCCCCCTCGTTCACGACGGAAGTCGAATACGAACATCCCGTTGGACATCCATGGGACCAGGCTACGTTCCAAGGCGATGCATACCTTGGCTATGGTTGGGGTGCCTGCGTCGTTGAAGTGGAAGTCGACCCATTGACCAGCGAAGTGCTGACCAAGGGTGTTTGGAGCAGCCATGACATCGGTGTCCCCATCGACGAGCTGATCGTCCACGGGCAGATCAACGGTGGAATCATGCAGAGCCTTGGCTATGCATCGATGGAGAAGATGGAGAACAAGAACGGCCACTTCCGCCAGACGTCGATGAGCGACTATGTCATCCCCACGTCGATGGACTTCCCCAAGCAGGAGTGCTTCTTGGTGGACAATCCCTACGAATGGGGTCCGTTCGGAGCCAAGGGCATGGGCGAACTGGTGTTCAACGGAGCCTGCTCAGCATTCACATCGGCCGTGAGCCATGCGATTGACCGCAAGATATGCGAGATTCCCATCCCGCCTGAGACTATAACGGAGCTGAAGATTCATGGAACGAAAATTTGATTTCATTCTCAACGGAAAGAGTGTCTCGGTGACCACCGATCCAATTCGGAGACTCATCGACGTCCTGCGCGAGGACTTCGGGCTTACCGGCTCGAAGGAGGGGTGTGGGGAAGGCGAGTGTGGTGCATGCTCGGTCCTCAAGGATGGAAAGATCGTCACCACGTGCCTGATCCCAGTAGGAGCCATCCAAGGTTGCTCCATCATGACAATCGAGGGGCTGCGGGAGACCGAACGCGGCAAGTGCCTCATCCAGGCCTTTGCTGACGGCGGTGCTGTACAGTGTGGTTTCTGCATTCCTGGAATGGTCATTGCCGCGGAGAACCTGCTGTCCCAGAATCCACATCCGACCGAAGATGAGATCCGCCAGGGAATCTCGGGCAATATCTGCAGGTGCACCGGCTACGACTTGATCGTATCAAGCATCCTGCTTGCAGCAACAAGGGGGGACGGACTATGGCAGTAGCAGTACATGAGACTTTTGTGCCGCAGACGCTTTCAGAGGCGCTGCAGCTGCGCAAGGAGCATCATGCTCATCCCCTTGCCGGGGGATCCGACCTCATGGTCGCATATCGCAGGGGCATTGGCGTGCGCGCCCGTTTCCCATGGCCTGTGATGGTGATCACCCAGCTTCAGGAGCTGCGTGGCATCTCGTTGGATGAACAGGGGAACGTCGTCATCGGAGCAGCGACCACAGCCGCCGAGATCGCCAATAGCGAACTTGTCCCGTTCCTGGTCCGCCAGGCGGCCTCGGGCATGGGTGCGATCTGCCTGCGCAATATTGCGACCATTGGTGGAAACATAGGAAATGCCTCACCCAAGGGCGACCTCCCGGCTCCCCTGATCCTCCTTGACGCCGAGGTGGAGCTGGCCAGCGTCGATGGAACGCGGCGGATGTTGCTGGATGAGTTTATTACCGGAGCCAAGAAGACCCAGCTGGGGGAAGATGAGATCATCACCAAGGTCATCATCCCCAAGATGGAGCCATTCACCCATGTAATGTACCGCAAGATTGGAACCCGCCGTGCAAATGCGATCAGCAAGCTGTCGCTGAGTGTCGCCATCCGCATTTCGGATGACGGGACCATCTTGGATTTCCGTGCCGCTTCAGGTGCAGCAGGGCCAAAGATTGCCCGGAGCCGTGACCTGGAACGCACTTTGATTGGTGTATCCTTGCCTGAGATGAGGAAACAGACATCCGCCTTCTTGGATGGCTATAACGAAATCATTTCGCCGCATGCCATGCCTGAATATAGAAGGGTATCGACGAGGAACATGCTTGAGCATTTCCTCCATGCGGTGGTTGAAAGACCGGCAGACTTCAATATCGAGTAAGTGGCTTCCCCTTGGGGGATGCCACTGCGACAAGCGAGGTATGCAATGTCCGATTCTCATGTCCTACTCAAGAACATCAAATGCTTGATGGTCGACCCCGATGCCCAGGCCCTGCACAACGCCGACCTGCTCATCACAAACGGAACTGTAGCCAAGGTTGCCCCGCAGGGGAACCTGGCTGCTCCTGCTGGCAGCCGTGTCATCGACTGTAGCCACCATGTGGTGGTGCCTGGGTTCGTCAATACCCACCACCATTTCTACCAGACGCTGACACGCAACCTTCCTGCCGTCCAGGATGCCGAGCTCTTCCAATGGCTGGTCTACCTGTACGACGTATGGAAATATGTCGATGAGCAGGCAATCTCCTGTTCGTCAGCACTTGCCATGGCAGAGCTGCTCAAGACGGGGTGCACGACTACCACCGACCACCACTATCTCTATCCCAAGGGGTTTGGCGGGGATTTGATGGCCCTGCAGTTCGAAGCTGCCGATACCCTGGGAATGCGTTTCTCCCCCACAAGGGGATCGATGAGCCTCTCCCGCAAAGACGGTGGCTTGCCACCGGACAGCGTGGTGCAGGACGAGGACACGATCCTTGCCGACAGCGAACGGTGCATCCGTACATTCCACGACCCCAGTGAGACAGCCATGCACAAGATAGTGCTTGCTCCCTGCAGTCCCTTCTCCGTGACCAAGGAGTGCATGAGGCGCAGTTCCCGCCTTGCCCGCGAATATGGCGTGAGGCTGCATACCCATCTGTGCGAGACATTCGACGAAGAGGCGAACTGCCGCAAGATGTATGGCATGCGGCCGTTGCAGCTGATGCAGGAGTGCGAGCTGTTCGGGCCGGATGTGTTCTATGCACATGGCATCCATTTCAACGACGACGAGCTCTTGCAACTGCGCGATGGGGGTTGCCATATCGCCCATTGCCCATCAAGCAACATGCGCTTGGGCAGTGGTATCTGCCGGGTCAAGGAGATGCTGGACCTGGGGATCAACGTCGGCATAGCCGTCGATGGCTCTGCCTCCAACGACAGCTCAGACATGCTGGGTGAGATGCGCAATGCCTTGTTGCTGCAACGTGTCAAATATGGAGCCAGCGCACTGACAGCACGTCAGGTATTCAAGATGGGCAGTGAGAACGGTGCCAAGATGCTTGGGTTCGGGCATGTAGGGAAACTGTTGGAAGGCTGGGCTGCGGACGCCGCCATCTTCGACGTCAGCACGATCCCCTATGCCGGCTCGCAGTCTGACCCGGTGGCAAGCTTGTTGTTCTGTGGCACCAACCATGAGACGGCCTATACGATCGTCAACGGGAAAGTAGTGGTGGACAATGGCAAGCTGGTGGGTATGGACGAGGCTCGCCTTGCACAGGAAGCTAATGAAATCAGCGATCGGCTGCAGGCCAAGGCAGCACGTCAGGAGGCATTATGACACAGACATTCTACGTTGCGGAAAATGTGCAGGACGCATTGCTGCGCAAGCATGAACAAGATGGCAACGCACAGTTCCTCGCTGGAGGGACTGAACTGAACAGGAAGGGGACGACGCTTGCTCCCCAGGAGCTGATCAGCCTCCGCAAGCTCGGCTTGGACTCCATCGAGAAGGTCAAGGGTGGGATCCGCATCGGGTCGTGCGTGACGTTCCAGCAACTGGTCGAGTCCCCGTTGGTACCCCAATGGCTCAAGGACGCCGCCATGTACTGCAACTCGCGCACCAAGCGCGAGATGGCTACCGTAGGTGGCAACCTCGCATTGGGCAGGGATGACTCCTACCTGATGCCGGTGCTGCTTGCCGCAAAGGCACGGTTGTTGACAGCCGGGTTGTCTGAAGAAGGCAATTATACCGAGGACGACCTGCCCATCAGGGAATACCATGCGTTCAAGGATCATTTTGAAGGAACCCTCATCCTTGGCGTCCTGCTGAACAAACCCAGCCGGTTCGTCAGCAGCAGGCGTTTTGCACGCAGTGCCCAAAGCCATGCTGTGGTGACCATTGGATTCGGATCGGATCGCAATGAAGCCGGTGCCCCCACCGACGTGCGCATCTACAGCGCAGTGAAGGGAAGCGGTATCCAGCGGTTTGCCGATGTGGAGAACGCCATCGAGGGAGAATCCTATGCATCCCCAGAGGACCTGCAGTTCGCAGTCTCGGCTGTGGCACAGGGAGTCGACGACTTCTTTGGCTCTGCAGCCTACAAGCGCTATATCGCAGGGGTCGCCGTCTGTGATATGTACACCAAGTTCCTCGGCACACAAGGAGGATCACGATGAACATCACCTGCACAATCAATTCAGTCAACAAGAGCTTTGACGTCGACCCGACGATATCCCTGCGCGAGCTGCTGGTGGGAGACGGCCATTTCTGCGTCCGTGACAGCGATGACGGCGAGGGCTTTGCCGGTAGCGACACCGTGTTGGTCAACGGCCGTCCGATGTACGCGAACCTCATGCTTGCCGGAGAGGTCGACGGATGCGACATCCGCACCCCCGATGGCCTTGCAAACGGCCGGAAACTCTCGGCAGTCCAGCAGGCCATGATTGATGCCGGTATCGTCCAAAGCGCCTACAACGCACCTGCAGCCGCCTTGTTGCTGACCTGGCTGCTGGAGAACCATCCAGATCCCACGCGTGAGCAGGTCAAGGATGCCCTCAGTGGTATCTTTATCCGTGACGCAGGCTATGAGCACTACTACCTTGCAGTCAAGCTTGCCAGGGAGAAGATTGCAACCGGTGCCTACACCAGTGAAATCGCTCCTGAATTCCGTGAGGAGCTGACAGTTGTCGGCAAACCAAAGCCGAAGGTGGACGGACGTCAGCTTGTAGCTGGCTGGAAAAGCTACGTCGAGGACCGTCTGGAGCCTGGCTATTGCTCGCTGGTCGTGCTGAGAAGCCCCCACGCAATGGCCTACATCACCAAGATCGATACCTCGGTCGCTGAGAAGATGCCAGGTGTGGTTGCGATCATCACCTATGAGAATTGTCCCGACGTCTACTATATGCAGGCAGGCCAGGGCAACCCAGAGCCGAGCCCACATGACAGGAAGCTGTTCAACAAGAAAGTGCGCCATGTCGGTGACCGCGTTGCAGGTATCGTGGCGGAGACTGAGGAACAGGCGCTGGCCGCACGTGATGCGATAGTCGTGGAGTATGAGGTCCTCAAGCCGGTGTTCACCGTAGAGGAAGCCATGGCTCCCGATGCACCGGTTGTCCACGACAGCATCGTGGAGTACCGCGTAGGTGCCCCCGATGACCTTGCCCAATATAACTCACAGGCCGACCCACGGGACGGGAAGATCATCTACCAGTTCCCATTGCATGCAGACTGCCACCACAATATCGCAGCCGCAGCACATGGACAGATAGGTGACGTTGA
This sequence comes from uncultured Sphaerochaeta sp., assembly GCA_964465155.1. GTDB lineage: Bacteria > Spirochaetota > Spirochaetia > Sphaerochaetales > Sphaerochaetaceae > Spiro-02. Next base: position 4,494 of record CAYXIH010000038.1, on the reverse strand, counting down.
GGCTGGATTTGCAGAAGCCGACATGGTCATCGAACGGACCTACCAGACTTCCCAGATCCAGTGTACCCCACTTGAGCCACATGTGTGCTACGCTAAGATCGACAACGACCGTCTGGTGATCCATGCATCGACACAGGTGCCTTGGCACCTGCGCCGCATTGTTGCATGGGTATGCGAGATCCCTGAGAACAAGATCCATGTGATCAAGGAAAAGGTCGGTGGCGGATATGGCTCCAAGCAGGACATCCTGGTCGAGGACTTGGTGGGCTATGCAACACACCTCACTGGCCGGCCCATCTACTACCGCAATACCCGTGAAGAGGAATTCATTGCCAACAGTACCCGCCATCCAATGAGGGTGACGGTCAAGATGGGGGCAAAGAAGGATGGCTCGATTACTGGCATCTACATGGACGTGCGTGCCAATACCGGACCCTATGGCAACCATTGCCTGACAGTCCCGATGAATGCATGCTCCAAGACGCTGCCGCTGATCAAGTGCGACAACATGAAATTCGATGTGATCACCTACTACTCGAACATCCCACCCACAGGTGCCTACCAGGGCTATGGAGCTCCTAAGGGTACGTATGGCCTGATGATGTGCATGGCTGAGCTTGCAGATGCATTGGGGATCGACTACCTGGACATGGCCAACAAGAACAAGGTCGAGGAAGGGTACATGCTCGAGATCCTCAAGGGCTTGGGCGAAGGTCGTGCGGGAACCGTCGTGCCTGTCGGAAGCTGTGGGCTTGACCAGTCCCTGTCACAGGGATCGCAGATGATCGACTGGACCCACAAGGAGGTCTCCGATGACCCCGACTGGAAGATCGGCAAGGGCTTTGCCATGATCCAGCAGGGATCTGGGCTTCCCGGTCTTGACCAGGCCAACTGTGATGTCAGGCTCAACAGCGATGGAACGTTCATGATCCATTCCGGCGGCGCCGACCTGGGCACTGGCTTGGATACGATCAGCGTGAAGATGGTGGCAGAAGTGATGTGCGTCGACATGGATAGGATCTCGATCCTTTCCGGCGACACCGACAACTGCAACTTCGACACGGGAGCCTATGCATCCAGCGGTACCTATTTCTCCGGCAATGCTTCGCTGAAGGCAGCTCGCAACCTCAAGGAGAATACCTTGGCCGAGGCAGCACGCCAGATGGACGAGGACGTGCATGACTTGGATGTGAGATACCCAGGTGAAGTCTATTCGGTGGTCACCGGCAAGACCCTCTCCTATGCAAAGCTCTCCCATGACGCTTTGTCTGGTACGGGACATGGCCAGGTGGTAGGGTATGCCACGTTCGTCACCAACGATTCCGCCATCCCTTATGGTGCCCATTTCGCACAAGTCGCTGTGAACGTCCGCACCGGCGAGGTGAAGGTCCAGAAGTTCTATGCACTGCAGGATGCAGGGACCCCGATCAATCCCGAGCTTGCATTGTGCCAGATGTATGGCGCTGCCCAGAAGTCGATAGGCCATTCGCTGTATGAAGGGATGATCCTCGATGAAGACGGGACGTGCGTGAACGCCAACTTCACCGACTATGGTGTGCCGATGATTGCCGAAGCTCCGGAAGACTTCAAGGCCGTGCTGATCGACATCAATGACGCATATGGCCCCTATGGAGCCAAGTCAATCTCCGAGATCGCCACCAACGGTGCTGCACCTGCGATTGCAACAGCCATCCATGATGCAGTGGGAGTATGGATCCGGTCGTGGCCCTTCACGCCCGAGAAGATTCTCCGCGAGCTGGGTCGTATCTAATTGTTTTGGTTGCCCCGGAAACGGGGCAAATGATGAGAAAATGCAACAAAACGCAACAGATTTTCTAGACAAGAAGAGACACCTATGATACCTTTAGGGTGTTCGATACCAAATGTGTTCCTACAGCATCTACAACCGGAGGAAGAAAGGTTTATGAAAGACAAAGCCACTATCAAGAAGATGATCGAAGAGCTCAAGACGCTCAAGACCCAGGACATGTACCTCAACGATTTCTTTCATACATGGAAAGAGACCGACGACGAGATCGCAGCGGTGTTCCAGGTAGCTGAAATCCTCCGCGCGATGCGTGAGAACAACATCTCCACCAAGATGTTCGACAGCGGACTGGCAATTTCGGTATTCAGAGACAACTCCACCAGAACCCGCTTCAGCTTCGCCTCTGCATGCAACATGCTCGGCCTCGAAGTCCAGGACCTGGACGAGAAGCTGTCCCAGATTGCACACGGCGAGACTGTCCGTGAGACGGCAAACATGATTTCCTTCATGGCTGACGTCATTGGTATCCGCGACGACATGTACATAGGCAAGGGCCACACCTACATGAAGACTGTCGCAGATGCAGTCCAGGAAGGGTATGACGACGGCGTTCTCGAGCAGCGCCCGACCCTGGTCAACCTCCAGTGCGATATCGACCACCCGACCCAGTCGATGGCCGACCTGCTGTGGGTCATCAACCACTTTGGCAGCATCGAGAACCTCAAGGGCAAGAAGGTCGCAATGACATGGGCATACAGCCCCTCCTATGGCAAGCCGCTGTCGGTTCCCCAGGGTATCATTGGCCTGTTCACCCGCTTTGGCATGGATGTTGTCCTTGCCCATCCAGAAGGGTATTCGGTCATGCCTGAGATCGAGGAAGTTGCCAAGAAGAATGCAGAGCACAGCGGTGGCTCCTACAAGCGCGTCAACAGCATGGAAGAGGCCTTCAAGGATGCCGACATCGTCTATCCGAAGAGCTGGGCTCCGTTTGCTGTCATGGAAGAGAGAACCAAGCTTGTCGAGGAAGGCAAGTTCGACGACCTCAAGGCTCTTGAGAAACGCTGCTTGGAGAACAACGCCAAGTTCAAGGATTGGACTTGTTCAGAAGAACTGATGAAGACCACCAAGGACGGAAAGGCTCTGTACATGCACTGCCTGCCTGCCGACATCACCGGTGTCTCCTGCAAGGAAGGTGAAGTCGATGCTTGTGTGTTCGACGAATACCTTGTTCCCCTGTACAAGGAAGCTTCCTACAAGCCGTACATCATCGCTGCGATGATCTACCTGTCCAAGTTCCAGAATCCTTCTGCAAAGCTCGAGATGCTCCTGGACGAAGCTGTCAAGCGCATCAAATAACACAACTGACCAAATTTGGAGAAGGCTGCCGCGAGGCAGCCTTCTTTGCTATAGGATCCCGTTGGTATCATTTGCCTCGGGGTAGGGCAAGTGGAGATCTGGTTCGCCGTCCGAACCATCCAACTCCTCGCTGGAGTCCCGCAAGTCCGTCCTGTCCGCATGGTCGAGGAACAAGCTGGGTTTGACAACCAGATGTACATGGTGTAGCGATCGCCCCATTTCAAAGGCAACGCGGGCACTGTCGCTGAAGAAGGCTACGGCATGGATAGTCTCGGTTGGGATTGGCCCGTCCACACTGATGGTGGAGCACTCCTGGGCATTCGTATTTCCCAGTCCGACATCGTTTGCCCTCAGGATGATTACCACCCATTCGGGAGCAGGCTTGTACGTCTGGTCCATCAAGGAATTGAACTGTGCGCGCTCTGGTGCATCAGCATAGAGCCTGACCATCGTTGGGTCGTCGCCATGTGGCAGTACCGGTGCATAGGGCAGATGGTGCTCCTGTAGGTCGTGTGCGCTCATGATCCCATTGTCGAGGATCTGCTGCAGGTTCTGCGCCAAGGTGACGTGGCATACATACTTCATGTGTTCCTTGTGTTCTTTCATTTGGTTGGCTCCTCCCTGTCTCTGATGGAAATATGCTGAGAATCGGGCCAAACGGAAATGGTAGCAGATGAAAAATATCCTCCAAGGCAAAAATAAAGATCCCTGCCAACGACAGGGACCTGAGTTGAATGACGTTCTCACTTACCAATACAAATAGCCATAACGAATCATGGAGTCAAAAATGTCTACTGCTTCATGTGCGAAGACTGCGATACCACACAGGACGGCAATGCACAAGAGGCATACCAATGCACCTGCGACGAGGCCGATGATGCTGAGTATGAATCCAGTCTTTGCGGCACTGTCATCGGGATGGCTTGCCTTTGCCTCATGCCCCTGTATCACTCCGATGATACCCAGGATTACTGCGATGATGCCCCCCAGTCCGGTGGTCGCTGCAAAGAGCGAGAGGATTCCAAGGGTCAACGTGGCGGTTGGGCTTCCCTGTTTCTTGACCCGAAGGTCAGCAGGTGCCGGTGAAACATATGCAGCGTCATTGCATGCCTGTGCATCCTGAGCGGTGTCAGTTCCGATGGTGGCCGTCTCGACCACTACTGCCTCGACGTCAGCTGGTGTGTCATTGCAACCGCAGCTACAATTGTTCTGTTCGTTGTCTTTGTCCATAAGATGCCTCCGTAGTTACAATACTACCCTTCAAAATATAGAACCTACTGAGGCAATAGGCAAGATGCATCATGCCCATTTGGCAGTAATCGAGTAGGGGCTAATCTCTAGCCCCTCTCACACCACCGTACGTGCCGTTC
>CAYXIH010000037.1:17519-20199 GCA_964465155.1 uncultured Sphaerochaeta sp. | reverse complement strand
GCCCCTACCAGCATCCCCGTCTTTGCATCGACAATTGCCTTCAGCAGGCCATCGGTCTGCTGAAGCACCGATGCCTTGGGGATTGCCTGGGCCGGCAACCTGGCTACCAGGACATCCATCCCCTGCTTCCGTGCCTCTGCCTCGGTCAGCCCAACCCGGGAGAACGGAGGATCGATGAACACGCTGTACGGCACGTTCTTTCTTCCCGAAAGAGTCTTTCCTCCGTTTCCAAACAACTGGGATGCGACAATCCTGCTGTCATCAAGGGAAATGTAGGTGAACTGAAGGCCACCCACGACATCCCCCATTGCCCAGACATCTGGGGCTGTGGTGCGTAGCAGATCATCAACCTTGATCGCACCACGGTCGGTCAGCTCGATACCAGCGGCAGCTACGTTGAGATCAGCCACATTGGGCCGGCGTCCCGTGGCAACCAAGACAGCGTCCGCCTCAAGATCCTTGTTCCCTTCTGCCGTTGCGATGGTCACCACACTATGGTCAGACACATCGGCAAGCTTCTTGACCTGCACATTGCGCATCACAATGATGCCACGCCGTCCAAAACTATCAAGGATGGATGCCGCTATCTCAGCATCCTCACGGGGAAGGAATACATCACCATCCTGCAAGACGGTGACCTCCGAACCAAAATTCCTAAAAGATGATGCCATCTCCAGGCCAATGTACCCACCACCAATGACCACCAGACGCCTGGGAAGCGTCTTGAGTGCCAACAGTTGCTCACTGGTATAGGCATGGTGGCAGTCAGCCAACCCCTCAATGGGTGGTATGAACGGGCGTGCACCGGTATCAATAAAGATCCTTTGGGCGGAAATGGACTTTGTAGAACCATCTGCCATGGCTACGGATACTGTCTTGGGACCTGAAAAAGAAGCGGTGCCGACCAGCACCTGCACCCCAGCGGAGACAGCCTTGTTGTAGTTCTTGCCCCGCAGCGCGGAGACCAGCTTGTCCTTGTCTTGGACAGCATGTTCATACCGATGGACCTGGGACTCAAAGTCGCCCCCCATTGCGTGGGCGAGCCTACTGCTGTACTCCATTGCCTTGGTCGGGATACAGGCCACATTGATGCAGGTTCCACCGAACATCTTGTCGGAAGCCTCCACCAACACCACTTCCTGTCCCTTTGCCGCGAGTTTTCCAGCGAGGGTCTTACCCCCCTTGCCGAAACCGATGACCAGATTCTGAACCTGCTTCATCTGTTGCCTCCTATGCTTGCATGTACAAGACAAGCATACTGCTGTTGCTCAGTTGCGTACAGGAGTATGCCTGAGCAGCCTCCGGTAGCTCCTGTCTATGCAGACGGCACCAATAGGGGCAGTGAGGAGAATCGACAGGACAGCCACGGTCAGAACAATCTGTCCACAAGCAAGTCCCATGGCCAATGGAACCGCTCCGATAGCCGCCTGGACCGTTGCCTTGGGCGTATAGGCCATCATGCAGAACAGCCGCTCCTTGCCATCCAGCTTGGTTCCCAGCATACATCCAGCGACTCCCACCATCCTCACGATGAGTGACAATATCACCAAGAAAATTGCACTCCACCCCGCGGCCAAGGCAACTCCTATATTCACCGAAGCCCCCACAAGCAGGAACAACAGCAGCTCCGCCCCGACCCACAGCCCACCAAAGGAGAATGCAATCTTTCCTGCCACCTCTGGCAACTTGATGCGCAGCATCATCCCCATTGCCATGACACCCAGCAGCGAAGAGAATGGAACCACCGTTCCAACGGCATCTTCAATGCCCACCAGCAGGAATGCAACGCTGATGAATATGACCACCTTCATTGCGTCGGAGGATTCCACGCGGGAAAAGAGCAACGACAATAGCCAGCCAATTCCCAGGCCAACACCAACACCCGTGGCAATTGATATGGGTATCTGGGCAAACTGGAAGAACCCAGGATTTCCACCTTGGGCAAGGGATGTGAATGCAGTGAACATTACAATGACGAACACATCGTCGACAGAGGAGCCCGCCAATATCATCTGGGGAACCCCATGGTCGGTACCGTACCCCTGGTCCATCAGCAACAGCATGCGTGGAACTACAATTGCAGGGGATACTGCCGCAACCACGCTGCCCATCACAGCTGCCTCGATATACGAAACTCCCAGTAGCCATGGTGCCAACAGCGTTACCGCTATAATCTCGCAGCACGCGGGTACAAAGCACAACAAGACGGCTGGACGGCCCACGCTGCGCAACTCGGAGAAGTTCAGCGACAAGCCAGCACGTGACAAGATGATGACCAATGCAATCTTCCTGAGGTACGCAGAGGCAGCGAGCAATGACGGATCTATGATATTCAATACTTGCGGTCCAAAACAAATGCCGACTGCAATCATCCCCACCAAAGGTGGAATACGGACCAACTTGCACAATTTCCCTGCAAGGATTCCGGCTAGGACCAGCAACGCAAGGCTCAAGAACATACGGTTCCCCTTCCGCACAAGGAGATACTCCTTCTGCGTTTTTGTATTTCGCAGAAGTCATCAGCCTTACGGCGGTTCAAGGGAAAACCCTTTGGGAGCACCTCATTCCCATTGACATGCTACTCATATTTTGGAAAACGTTCTAGACCCCACTACCTGACAAATACATAGGTTGTGGCATTGGAGCGGGAAGCATCGAACTGATACCCCATGCCGGTGAA
>CAYXIH010000037.1:0-17419 GCA_964465155.1 uncultured Sphaerochaeta sp. | reverse complement strand
TTGTCCCAATAAGTTTCCCCAATAGGCATACAACGATGGGCAACCATTCACCATCAGCTTGGCCTGCATCTCCAACCGGTACGGTACTACCCCATCCAGTGGCCTGAGCACCCCGTACAACCCGCTGATGATCCGCAGATGTTCCTGCAGGTACCCATACTGCCCCAGGTTGAACACCTGGGACGCCATATAGGTGTATTGGATCCCGTCATAACACAAGATTGCAGGATTCCTTGCCCCACTGGACAAGTCCATTGCTGCATACCGGTCAAAGTTGAGGGAAGCTATTGATGCATTGCACTGCAGCACACCCCGAAGCTCTGCCAATGGCAACGCCTTGAGGAGGTCCACCAACTCCTGTGCCTGTGCAATGAACTGTGGTTTGGTGACGGGCGCAAGGAAATCACGGTCATTGCGCATTTTCTTAGCCGGGGAAATAATGATCTGCATATTACTTGCTAGTATTACACCACACTATAGTGAATGGCAATGGAGCCAGCATACGTCCCACTTGGCGCATTGTCCACACCAAAGACATGTTGGTTTCTCTCAGTCTCGGAGGTGGTGTCAGCCAAATCCACGGTGAACGTAGTAGCCATGAAGCGTCTGGCCGGAGATGCAGGGGTATCGGGATCATTGGTAGATTTCAGCAGTATCAAGTAATCACCTGTTTCATTGGTGACAGTTGATGAACCCGAAGCATGGGACAGCGTATACTTCATGTATGAGCCGGAATACACCATCACGTATGGGACAGCGGCAAAATAGCTCAGAGCCTGATTGCTCTCGACCACCAGCGTGAAGGTAGCAACATCCTTTCCGATAGTCTGAACATTCTCTCCGATCAATGAATCAGGAAATGTCTGCTCTGTATAGGTCCCAGCAACAATACCCACCTTGAGAATCGGTTGTATTTCAGCACCGAGGTTGAGGACCGACGTATTGCTTGCGAACAAACCAAAACACATGAGCAGTGAAATACAAATACAAACCATGCGCTTCATACGGAACCTCCTCAGTCAAATTTCAGCAACTGTCCTAATCTGACTATAGGGGAGCTTTCAACTTATGTCAACACATTATTGATTGTCTGGCACGTATTTCGTATATCTTGTACACAGGTTCGTTTAATTTTATATATATACTTATTTGCAAGCATTTGGTGATATGACATACAACAACCATTTCTTGGTCTACAAAACCGTATATTGGATAACAACCTTTCCTTCATACACACCCGCAGGGGCATTCTGTACCCCAAATATCCCATAGTATGCTTCCGCTTCGGAGGTAGTCTCTGATGCCTGGACAGTAAAATAGGCCCGCTTGAGCTGATACCCTTTGTAATACGAGGAAGGAATGAGGAACAGATACCCCCACTGCTGCTCATCCACCACCACCGAATACCCCTCATGGCTCATGGTGTACTGGATGAACGCCCCATTGCCATTGGACATGGGATAGGGGAAAGCCATGATATAGCTATAGCTTTGGTTGCTCTCCAGCACCAAGGTAAAGGGCTGCTGTTCCGTTGTCAGTTTCTGGGGATTCTCACCAATCAAGGCAGAGGGGAATACTTCCCCCGAGTAGTATCCATTGACGATCCCCACGCGGGTTACGGGAGGAATCCCAATGTTGAGGGACAACAACGAGCTCTTTGCCATCACTACCATAGGCACCAGCAGGACGCAGAGCAACAGCTGCAACCGTTTCATGGGTACCTCAAGCACTGGTGACGGTAAACGTCAGGGTAGCGACATACTCACCTGCAGGTGCAGTGCCGGTCCCGTAAATTTTATTGGCCTCGTCACCCGAGGCATATGCAAAGAGGGAGAACGTCCTGCTGATGATGCGCATGGCACCGGTAAGGTCGCTGGTTCCTGTCATGGCAATGGCAGCCGAAGCTGCATTGGTGATGTTGACGGGAGAGGAACTTCCGATGACAATCCCATATTTCATGAAGTTGTCACCATTTTTCATGGGAGTGGCGCTGCACATGATGGAGCTGATGTTCTCATTGGTGCGGATTACCAGGTTGAGGGCAGTAGCGTTGGCTTGTCCCGTGGCAAGACCAGAGCTGGAGACTGATGCAACCGAATCAAAGTTGGCCAGCGTCACCGTTGTGCCGCCTGCTACTATCTTGACGAACGTCTGGGGGGTCACCCCCACCGTCACCGTCAACAGCTTGGGATCTACAGCGAAGAGAGAACACGATATCAGCAACAGGCTCAGGCAAGCTATGAGTTTCCTCATGTTCGGCAGTCTCCCTTGGACAGGTATGTTCCTATGGAGAAAATAAGCATGAGCGTCTGCATATGTCAATAGAAAGGAAACTTATTTACGTCATTCGTGATATTCTGTAACACGTTTGCAATCATTTTTCAGAATCCAAACAAATTACACGTATCATACGATATGACATGAGCACGAGAACTGCCGTTATCTCACAAACTTGAACCCGGCTTCCATCAGGGCATCGTGGATCTGTTGGATATGCGCATGGTCACGGGTCTCCAGCGTCAGGCGCAGCGTACAACTGTTCAAGTCGGTATCCTCACCTGAGCGGTCATGGTGCACAGCAACCACGTTTCCTCCCAGCCGTGCTATGATCGAGGAGACCTCAAGCAGCTGGCCTGGCTTGTCCAGCAGCTCCAACGTGAAGTCAGCGCTCCGTCCACTCTTGAGCAGACCGCGGGAAATCACACGGGAGAGGATCGTCACGTCGATGTTTCCGCCACTGACCAGGCATACGGTCTTCTTGTTGCGGATATCCACCTTGCCGAACATTGCAGCGGCAACCGAGACAGCACCAGCACCTTCCGCAACCAGTTTCTGCTTCTCCATCAACGCCAGGATTGCAGATGCCACCTCGTCGTCGGTGACGGTCACTATCTCATCAACATACCGCTCGCACAGATCGAACGTATTGCTCCCGGGGCACTTGACGGCAATACCGTCGGCGACAGTGGAGACCCGGTCGAGGGTAACCTTCTCATGGGCATGCATTGAGTCATACATGGAAGCAGCTCCAGCTGCCTGCACACCATAGACCTTGCAGTTGGGCTTGAGGGACTTCAGGGCATATGCCACGCCGGAGATGAGGCCGCCACCCCCAACTGGGACGATCACGACATCCAAATCGGGCAGCTGGTCCAGCAGCTCCAATCCGATGGTCCCCTGCCCGGCAATGACATCTTCGTCATCGAACGGATGGATGAGGGTCATTCCAGTCTCCTGCTGGAGCCGGCATGCCTCCTTGTAGGCATCGTCATATACACCAGGGACCAGCTTCACCGTTGCACCGAAGGCACGCGTTGCCTCCACCTTGGAGATCGGAGCCCCTTCGGGGATGCAGATCGTTGCCTGGATCCCATTCTTCTGGGCGGCCAGCGCAACACCCTGCGCATGGTTGCCAGCCGAACAGGCAATGACACCCTTTGCACGCTGCTGGGGGTTGAGCTGGGAAATCTTGTAATAGGCACCGCGCACCTTGAACGAGCCGGTGACCTGCAGGTTCTCCGTCTTGAGATAGACCTCTGAATCTGGGAAAATCCTAGGAGCCCTGATCAAATCGGTATGGCGGGAAGCTCCCTTCAGTACATATGCAGCGTGATAGATCTTGTCGAGTGTCATCTCTTCCTCCGGTGTGTACCCGATGATAGCCCCTCCGAACAAAGCTTTCAATCACCTTGACACCAAAGGTGATTCGATACATCTTGGGGGTATGAACGTCACATACATCTACCATAGCTCGTTTCTCGTGGAGACAGCGACCAAGAGCCTGCTGTTCGACTACTTTGAGGGTGACCTGCCCCCGATAGATCCAGCAAAGCCCCTCTATGTATTTGCAAGCCACCGCCATGGCGACCACTTTGCACCAATCATTTTCACCCTCGCAAAGGAACACCCCGACACCACCTTCATCCTCTCGGACGACATCTGGAGGAAACGGGTACCGGAGGAGCATCTGGACGACACCCACTTCATGAAGGCCGGAATGACCATCCAGCTGGGTGAGGACGAGTCGCTGGAGGTCACCACCCTCAAGTCAACGGATGAGGGAGTTGCCTTCCTGGTGAAGACGGATGGGACATACCTCTACCATGCAGGGGACCTGAACAACTGGTACTGGTCGGAGGAGACTCCCAAGGGGAACGCCGACATGGCTAGGGCATACAACGAGCAGATCAAGACGCTGGAAGGGATCAAGCTGCTGGCGGCGTTCGTTCCCGTCGACCCACGGCTGGGGACCGCCTATGACCTGGGCGCCGATGAACTCTTGGACTATACGATTCCCAAGTACTTGTTCCCGATGCATTTCATGGACGACTTCTCAGTCTGTCCATCCTACGCACAACATGCAAAGACATTGGGCTATACCAACTTGCAGGTCATGGTGATCGACCACCGTGGCCAAACCTTTACACTCGAGGAGTAATACAGCATGCATTGCACATTCGCACACTTCAACTTCAATGTCGTCGACTTGGACGCTTCGCTTCGCTTCTACCATGAAGCCCTTGGCCTTGTAGAGGTACGCCGCAAGGAGGCGGCGGACGGCTCCTTCATCCTTGTCTACCTTGGGGACGGGACCACCTCGTTCCAGCTGGAGCTGACATGGCTGAGGGACTGGGAGAAGCCCAGCTACGACTTGGGAGACGAGGAGTTCCACCTGGCCGTGGCGGTTGCCGACATGGAGCAAGCCCATGCCCTCCACCAACAGATGGGTGTGATCAAATACGAGAACCCCGCCATGGGCATCTACTTCATCACAGACCCAGACGGCTATTGGATTGAGATCGTCCCTACGAAGAAATAAGGAATCAGATCAGGCCTATGCGCTCAAAGGCATGGGCAAGTCCATCTTCCAGGATATCGTCGGTGACCATGTCGGCGATATCCTTCAGGGGTTGCACGCCATTGCCCATCGCAACGCCGACATGGGCATGGGCAATCATTTCCAGGTCATTGTTCCCATCCCCCACCGCTACCGATGCATCCAAGCCCAACCCAAGCGCTGCCAATGCGGCGTCCATACCTGTTGCCTTGGAGATTCCCACCTGCGACAACTCACCGCATAGCGTTGGGTCAAGTCCAATGGTATTGCTGATCACATCCGCCCTCCCGCTGAAGTGCCTGCGCACGTCAGCAACACAAGTTGTTGGTGAGAAGAAGAAAATCTTTGTGACTCCGGTTGCGGCGGCAAGGTTCTTGACCGTCACGATCCCAGGGATATAGACCGGCTGGGAGTGCTCCGACTCAGCCTTGCGGTTGACCAAGTCGGTAAACATCCCCACCGCCTCGGCAAGCCCATAGGTACACGTGGCGCACTGGTAGAAGGCATACACTTCATGCTCGGCGAACCAGTGCACGATCTCATCGGTGAAGTGTTGGTCGAACGCCGAGAAGCAGACCATCTGTCCGTCCAGCTGAACGAACGACCCTGCCCCTCCGACCATTCCGTCAAACCCAATGGCAGCCACCTGCGGTTGGAGCTCTGCAATGCTGCGGCCTGTGCACAGCAATACCTTGTGCCCGTTGTCACGGGCCTTGCGGATCGCCACAATGGCGCTTTCTGGGATCGGAGCCCCAAGGGGGGCAATCGTACCATCTACATCGAGGAAAATCACATGTTGTTCCATTGGGATATTCAAACAAGTTTGCCAAGCTCTGGTCAATAGGAGCCCATTTTTGTTGATTTGATGGAGTTCGCCTTGAAACGGGCATCCTGCTGTTGCCTTCTTGCACCCAGATATACATATATTTGCAGTACAAAATATCCAAGGAGCAACATATGAAGCATTCGTTCCGCCTCTTTTTCATAGCATTGGCCGCCTGTGCCCTGATCCTCACCGGTTGCTCTACCAACGAGATCAGTGGCGACCCAACCTCCAAACCAGTAGTCTCTACCGAAACAGGAACCGTACTTCCTGAAGTAACAACATCCGGCGACACAACCACTGCAGAAATAGACGCAACTTCTGCAGCAACCGCATTTGCACCAGGACAGCCCCCCGAGGGTGGATTCATGGGACAGGGGCAAAACAGCGGTGAACCCGCGGTGTTCGCATCCGACGTCGACACCACACCCTACCTCACCAGCGTGAGCTCGGCAAAGAACGCACAGACTTATTATGATGCGGCCGACCTCCCCTCCTCCTATGTATTCAGTGATGTCACGGTCAACCTGTCCAGCAAGGATGTCGGTTCCTCCCAGTCAATGGAAGGGCTAACCGTTGCAGCTGACACCAGCGGCAACATCGTCATCACCAACACCAGCAAGACTGCATACAACATCGTCCTCACCGGAGGCTTGGCTGGCAGCGTTGTGGTCACCAGCGACGATGCACCGATGATGCTGACGTTCAACGGAACCGTCATCACATCCACCAACCAGCCAGCGCTCCAGCTCAAGAGCTCCACCAAGACATTCCTGTGTGCCACACAGGGGACGGTCAACCGCATCTCCGATTCTGCCGACAACTCCAAGAAGGGAGCGATCACCAGCAGTGGTGATGTAATCTTCTCAGGTTCCGGCACCCTGGAGATCGTGGGGATGAAGAAACATGCCGTGAAGGTTGATGGGACGGTCCGCATGCTCAGCGGTACGGTCATGATCATCACCGACACCCTGGCCGAAGGCAATGGCATCCATGTCGACGATGCGTTCATCATGGATGGTGGCTCGCTGACGATCAACGCCAACGGTACCGTGTATGGTGAGGAAGGAAAGGGAATCAAGGTCAACGGCCTTGAGGCCGATACCGGAGCCAAGGGATACCTTGTCATCAACGGTGGCGAGCTGACAGTCACTGCAGTAGGCAAGGCCCTCACCGCAGGCTGGAAGATCGACGAGGACGCAGAGACTGAGACCACCGCCGACGACCCCACTCCCAACCTGATCGTCAACAATGGCGTGATCACCATCACGACCACCGGTACCGTCTATGAGGTGAGCGAGGAAGAGTCCCTCAGCCCGGAAGGACTGGAGGCAAAGGATGACCTCATCATCAACGGCGGATACATCCAGGCAACCTGCACCGATGATGCGCTCAATGCAGGTAAGGACATAACCATCAATGGTGGCATGGTCTTCATCCACAGCTCCACGGCAGATGCCTTGGACAGCAATGGAACGATCAACATCAATGGTGGCACCACCATTGCCCTGGGGTCGATGCCCCCAGAGATGGCCATCGACTGCGATGACAACGCACAGTTCACCTATCGTGGTGGCACCGTGGTGGCAATGGCTGGTGGCGGAAGTAATACTCCTGGCAACAGCGACAGCACCGGCCATGTGATCACCTACGGCAATGCCCTCTCAGCAGGGGACAACGTGGTGTTGCTCGACTCCAAGTCGAACGTCATCATCGCCTACACCGTGCCATCCTACTTCGAGGCAGCCTCTTCGACACTGTTTGCCTCCTCTGCAATTGTCGAAGGTGGGACCTACACCATCTCCACCAACGGGACCATCGTTGACCCAACCACCTTCAATGGCCTTTCAGTCGGAACGGTCAGCTACACAGGTGGCACCAGCCAAGGCTCCCTCACCGTCACCGCGACGACTGGGAACATCGGTGCAGAGATCCGTGGAATGATGGGAGGCATGAGACCAGACGGGGAAATGCGCATTCCGCCGGAAGGCTTTGACCCGACCATGATGCCACAAGGACCGAGGGGACAAAAACCCAAGGCTCAATAACACAGGTTGCACGACCCCATCAGATTTCTGGTGGGGTCGTTCCCTATGCCCCCCCAAATGATTGTACAGCAAACACCAGAAGCATATACTGACCCCATGCCCAGCACAGGTAACAACACACGACAATTCAAAGGCATCGCCTTTGTCATTCTCTCTGCAATCGGCTTTGGATTGCTCCCACTCTTCAACAAGACTGGGGAAGCCGCAGGACTGACCACTTGGGACCGCCTGACGATCCGGTTCCTCGGGTCGGCAGTGGTGCTCTTCATATTCCTGCTCATCTGCAGGCGCTCCATCCGGCTTCCCAAAGGCCTCCATCCCAGGATGATCTTCACCTCGGCTGCCTTTGGTGCCACCAGCGCACTGCTCTTCTTCGCCTACTCCTACGCCCCCACCGGCTTGGTGACAGTCCTGCACTTCCTCTACCCCATAGTGGTGGTCATGCTCTGTGCCGTCACCGGACGGGAGAAGGCAACGAAACTCACCGTCTGCTGCGCGCTGGTCTCACTCGCAGGCCTGGTCATCATCAGTGAACCTTGGAAGACCAACAGCGCATCACCGCTGGGAATCATCCTGGCATTGCTCTCCGCACTGACGTTCGCACTATATGTCATGGAACTCAACCAACGCGACATCAAGTCATTGGACAACACGGTATTGGTATTCTGGCTGGGATTCTATGCAGGACTTGCATTCCTCACCATCTCGGTGGTCGAGGCATTGGTCAAGGGGCATGCCCCGATAGACCCCACACAGGCGGTAATCACCTCATTGGGCCTCATCATCGTCTGCACCATCGGCGGTGCCGCACTCTTCTCCCTGGGCAACCGGCTGGTGGGTGGCACAACCGCCTCGATCCTCAGCATGTTCGAACCCGTCACCGCCGTCGTGGTGGGATGGCTTGCGCTGAAGGAAGTCCTCTCCCCCTCATTCTTGGGAGGTGCACTGCTCGTCCTTGCGGCGACTGTGACGATCTCCATATCTAAATTCAAGAGACAGGAGCCACTACATGGCTGAACGCACCTTCTTCCTCCAAGATGGACTACAGACCACCGACCTGGGCAACGGCGTTTCACGCACCATCCTTGCCCATGACAGCAACCTGATGACCGTCCGCGTCATGTTCGACACGGGGGCAATCGGGTCGCCGCACCAGCACCCCCATACCCAAGCCACCTATATCCTTAGCGGGACATTCGAGTTCACCGTCGGGCAAGATACCCAACGCGTCAGTGCAGGTGACTCCCTGATCATCCCGCCCAATGCGGTCCATGGGGCCCGTTGCATCAGTGCCGGGAGCGTATTGGATATTTTTACCCCCGCTCGTGAAGATTTCCTGAAATAGTTGCGTGTCCCCTATTGATTCTATTGACAGAAACATTGATGTTTCTATATAAAGAATCAAAAGGAAGAAGGGGACACATATGAAACGAAGTATCACGACGGTTGTATTGCTCTTGTCAGCATTGCTCGCATTTGCATCCGGGACACAGGAACATGCAGGGACGACCATCGGCATCTCCAAGATGCTCTCGCACCCCGCATTGGATGCCATCGAGCAAGGGATTGTCGATACCCTGGGGCAATCGGGACTGTCGGTAGCCATAGAGGTACAGAATGCCAATGGCGAGATAGCGACAGCATCTGCGATAGCCCATACCTTCAAGGACGCAAAGAAGGATATCGTGGTGGGGATCGCAACGCCACCAGCGCAGGCCCTTGCCCAGGTGTTCACCGACCGGCCAGTCGTCTTTGCCGCGATCACAGACCCCATCGGGGCAGGCTTGGTCTCCAGCTACCAACCAAGCCCAGGCAGCAATATCTGTGGCGTTTCGGACATGATCCCCGTGGATGAGCAGATTGGGATGCTTGCAGAGCTGACCCAGGCAACACGCATCGGTGTCGTCTATGCCGGCAACGAGGCAAACGCCGTGACATTGCTGCAGCTTGCCAAGCAGGCTTGCGACAAGCGTGGGATCACATTGGTCGCCGCATCGGTTTCCAACTCCGCAGAGGTCCGTACCGCTGCACTGAGCATCATCGACCGTGTCGACGCCATGTATGTGGGGACCGACAATACCGTTGTCTCGGCACTTGCTTCCCTTTCGTCAGTTTGTTCCCAATACAAGGTTCCCCTGTTCAGCGGGGACACCACGTCCTCTCAGGACGCAGATGTACTTGCTGCCTGGGGCTTTGACTACTACCGGTGCGGGATCGCATGCGCAAAGGTGATCGAGCAGGTCATCAACGGTGCAGATCCCGGCAGCCTGGGAACTACATTCCTCACCGATCCTTCTGAATTCGAGCTGTGGATCAACTTGGATGTCGCCGATGCCCTGGGCATAGAGATACCCCAGGACATCCTCAATCAGGCAACCAAGGTCATTGCAACAGGAACTCGGTGATCAAGGGGTAGAGCTTGGGGCTCTTGACGACATAGGAGCCATGGCTCTCCTTGTGGAGGATATGCAGCGTGCTGTTTGGGATACTGCTTGCGATCAGTGCAGTATGGGCCTCGCTGACCATATCCTTCTCACCGGCGAGCACCAACGTCGGCACTTCTATTTTTCCCAGCTCCATGATGGAGATGTCCGGTTGGTCGAGCATCATCTTGATCTTGGCGTCCTTGGAGAACTTGTACAGGACCTTGAACAGGCGTATCCAACGCTTCTTCAATCCACTGGGGTTGATGTTGGCACCGCTGACGATCAAGTGGCCCAATAGCTGGGGGTGCTGTGACGCCACCAGCAACCCGACGATTCCACCGTCGCTGAAGCCATAGAGGGCAGGCTTGCTCTGGGCAAGGCCCAATGCCCCGATAGCCTGCACGATATCATTAGCCATCTCTTGGTAGCCGAACGTGTCGACCTTGCTACTGGCGCCATGCCCACGGGTATCAAACGCATATACGGTGAAGTCCTTTGCCAAGTCCGGCATGATCTTGTCGAAGATGGTGTGATCTTCCCCATTTCCATGCAGCAGCAACAGCGGTTGGCCGCTCCCCTCCTGCGTGTAGAACAAATCGACCCCATTCACGTGTATCGTCGGCATCTGCTACTCCCTATTGCAAATTGGCATCCAGCCACGCCTGATCCTCATGAAGCTTCACGGGGAAGATCCGTCCGATCTCACTGGGATCCTTGGCCTGGTGGAACCGGAACAGCATCCGTTCCCCCTCCCTACCCAAGATCTCGATCTTGCCACGGGGATGGGACAGGCAGTACCTGATGCACTTGCCTTGGCCGTTCTGTGCTGCCATTGCTCCCCGTACAATATCATATCCACGGGAGAAAGGCACCTGGAACTGATTTTTCACCCCCGATACCGGCCGACATTGGAACACATAATAGGGAACCACTCCAATTGCCGTCAGCCCCTTGAGCAACGCTGCCAGGACTGCAGGGTCGTCGTTGACACCCCGCAGGAGCACCGTCTGGTTCTTGACCACCACCCCGCACTCCAGCAACTTGCGTATAGCCTCGGTAGCAGCAGGGGTGATCTCCTTGGGATGGTTGAACTGGGTCACCACATACAGCTGCTTGCGCAAGTTGTACGTCTTCAGCAACTGGAGCAGCTGTGGGTCCTGTGTGATCCGCTGGGGGAATACCACGGGAGTCCGGGTCCCGAAACGGATGAGGTCCAGGTGCCCTATCTGGGACAACCCCTCCAGGTATTGGGCAATGACGGGTGTATCGTTGAGGAAGGCATCCCCACCCGATACCAACACATTGTTGATCTGCTCATGCTCCTTGATATACCGGATGATAGGAGGAAGGGTATCAAGGGTCTCGTCCGTGCTGACACCCACCAGCCGCTTGCGGAAGCAATGCCGGCAATACATGGCGCAGACTTGGGTGGAGAGGATCAGGGCAGTCTGCCGGTATTTGTGCTGGAGACCAGGAAGGACAGTATTGTCGGCCTCGCCGCTGGTATCGGCTTGCCCCCCATAGCTGGATTCATCCAGGGAGGGGATGCACATCTTGCGTATTGGATCCTCCGGATCATCGGCATCCACCAAGGAGAGGTAATAGCGTGTGATCGCCATGGGGTACCGTTCTATGATCCGACCAAGGGTCGCCACCTGCACATCTGTCAGCCTGATGTACTGGGCAAGACCTGTGGCATCCGTAATGCAATGGGCCAATTCCTGCTTCCATGTTTCTCCCACTCACTGCACCTCCTGCGGTTGTTCTGCTCCCTTTTTTTTGGGGGAACATAGTAGAAACTACTACGCAATGGTGAAAAAAACAAGTTTCATTTTGTTTCACGTGAATATCTTACATACAAAAGTAACAATTTATATACCCACAGCATGTAGGAATCCACAATACGTTGCTGACGGCCACCACGCCCCTGCGGACGAGGTGGCCATTGGCATTACCTATGGTTCAGCGAGGCTTCGGACCCATACAGCAACTCTTGGAAGAACTGAATGTCGGACTTCTCTTCCAACGGCTCACAGCTCATCTGCTTGTCGATATAGAAGAGGGCCCGCTCAGGAGCTTCATACCCTTTCCATTCTACTGGAGAAGGCACATCAAGCCCCTCGTTGGGATTCCCTTCCGCAATGAAATTGCACCACATGTCATGCATCTGGCGAGAGACTTTCCCATCGAACTGACCTTCTTGCAACCCTGCAGGCACGATGCTGTCAAAGACAAAGAGGATCTCCACCGCATGGTGGGCTCCCAGCATCTTCATCGGGTAGTTGCCGTCTGGCACATAGTTGAACTGGTACCCATAGACAGCGTCTCCCCCTTTGACAAACATGTCCATCATCTGGATGGTCCCACTGCGGAAATAGGCATTCTCCACGATATTCGGGATAGCCTGGAGCATTGTCATCCCTTTCTGGTCATAGTGAGCCTTCACCTGCCCGTAGTTTGCACCGAACACATCCTGGCAATACCGCTGGGCACCCTCCTCGGTCGAGTCTTGCCCGATAAAGACATTCCCCTCGTCCTTGTTGAATCCCATCAGATACTGCACATGGTTGTATTCACCATTGGCAAGGCTCTGCAGCGGGTCGGTTGGGATCACCACCCCGTCCTGCACGGGCCACAATGCCAACGGGCATGCAACGGTCACGTCGGAGGAGAAGAACGCGGTTTCCCAGAGCTTCAGGGGATCGGCCTTGCGCAGGATCTCCAACCCCTCTGGCGAATCATCAGCACCGAATGCCTGGGCGACCTTGCCCGACACCTCGATGGACGGTTGCAACTGGGCCTTGGTCAGTGGCACGGACACCGCATTGGAGAGGATGTTTCCACTCTCCGTGATTGCCTTTTGGAACAACCCACGGGCCAATGGGGACATGATGAGGTTTGTGACTGCAAAGGCACCGGCGGACTCACCTCCGATGGTGATGTTGGTGCTGTCTCCACCAAAGTTCCCGATATTCTCCCAAGTCCAGCGCAGGGCAGCGATCATGTCCAGAGTACCCCAGTTGCCGGTGGTACCATATGTCTTGCGCAGCGTATCCAATGCCAGGAACCCCAGGGCACCAAGGCGGTAGTTGATCGTCACCAAGATGATATCGTTCTGGGCAAAGGTCATTCCATCGTAGTAGGGCATTGTACCGCACCCATTGAAGAAGCCACCTCCATGGATCCAGAAGAACACAGGATACTTCTTCGCGCTCTTGTGGGCAGGTGCCCATACGTTCAGGTACAGACAGTCTTCACTAGGTGTAGTATTGATGAGGATCGACGGGGTCTGGATGGCACAATGGCCAAATTCCAGGCAGTCCTTCTCCCCGCTCCAATGATCCATTTCCACGGGTGGGGCAAACCGCAGCTCACCTACCGGCGGCTTTGCATAGGGAATCCCTTTGAAGACCATGACGTCGGAATCGATGACTCCGCGTATTGTTCCTTTGGTCGTATCCATCGTCACATATTCGGGTGTTGTCTGTGTCGTGTCCATGTTGAACCTTCCTTGCTATATCTGTTCATGAGATACACGACAAATATACCTACGCCCCATGCTTTGGGAAAACAAGTTCAGTTCGACACAATGATTGATATGTAATGATATGAACAGGATTTATTCAGGCACCAACAGAGGTTGCCCGGGCATTCTTGACACTGAGTACAATATGTGAGGGTGCAAAGATCAGGGAGCTGATCAGCAACAACAGCGACTGTGACATGATGGCGCTGAACAGGAAGAGGACCGAGGGAATGGTACTGAGCAATACCGCACGGGTGACAGTTGGCCGTTGCCAGCAGATAGCCCACACCATGCTGTAGCAGACAACCAGGACAAAGTCGACCAACAGGTAGGTTGCAAATGCTTCGTTGGAGGCAAATCCCATCCAGGTCCCGGGGATATTGAAGACCATGGTGGCCAAGCATCCAAAGCGCCCTATCTGCTCCAACACCTGCACAGGCTTGTTGTGCCAGTGGTTGACGAACAGGCTCCGGTCACGGGATGCGTACAGTATCGTAGGAATGATCAGCACGACGACAAATACCAAACCAAATAGATTGAACCAACCCATGAGGCCTCCTTGTCCCCCTAGTATGGGGGAACATCACCCAATGGGCAAGCGCAAGATTCAGGAGCCACGCTCCATTTCCGCCGCAATCCATGTCATGAGGAGGTTGACTATCCGCTCCTGCCGGTCGGAAGGTATCTCCACACCCAGGGGGAAACGATACCATTTGTTCAGGCACCCCCTGCAGCAGCATGCGCAGGCATGCTGTGCCTTGAACACCGGGTGGCCACAGCGGGGTGTTTGCTTTCCGTCGTTGGGAATCTGTGCAGGGGCAAGGCGTTTGGCTATGAAGTCACAGGCATGGCGGCGTATCGTATCCATTCCCTGTTGCTGTACATACTCACGCTCCTTGCGGGAGAGATGGATCTTGGAACGGAATCGTGAACGCTGGAGCCGTTGCAGGGCCTGCTGCTGTGTCTGCATTCCCCCATTCTCCCCAACTCCCCCCGTTCTTGCAATGGACACATCCACCAGTATGACCAGATGGTGATTAGGTCACGGTTGCCAACAGAAGAAATGAGTATATTTGTACCAGGCATCGATACAGGAGGCCTCATCATGAGATTGGAGCACAAGGTAGCCCTCATCACCGGCGGCAGCAGGGGAATCGGATTCGCAACGGCCCAGGCATTCCTCCGGGAAGGAGCAACGGTCATCATCACGGCAAGCAAGCCCCAGACGGCTGCCAAGGCGGTGCAGGAACTGAAGTTGCAGTTCCCCACCTCCACCATCGACGGCATCAGTCCCGACTTGGGCAACCAGGAAGAGGTCAACAATGCCTTCCATGCCATGGACGAGAAGTATGGATGCATCGACATCCTCGTCAGCAATGCAGGAATCAGCGATAGCACCCCGTTCGACCAATACACCCAGGACTTGTTCATGAAGGTCGTGGACCTGGATGTCCTGGGAGTCTTCAACGCGACACGGGCAGTGACCGACTGCATGGTCGCCCACGGCAAGGGGGTCATCCTCACCACCTCCTCGATGGTCAGCCTTGTTGGACAGTCTACCGGCGTTGCATACCCTGTCTCCAAGTCGGCGATCAACGGCATGACCATCTCCCTTGCCAAGGAACTGGGCCCCAAGGGGATCAGGGTCAATGCGGTTGCCCCGGGCATCATCGACACCGACATGATGCAGGCGGTCCCCAAGGAGGTCATCGATCCCCTGATCGCCAAGATCCCACTGCGGAGGCTGGGGAAACCCGAGGACGTTGCCAACGCATTCGTGTTCCTTGCATCTGACGAGGCATCATATATTTCCGGGGTCATCCTCAGCGTAGACGGCATGGCCCGGGACTAATCCAAGGAGAAACATATCATGAAGCATGCAGTAGCAGTGTTGTTGCTTTCATTGGTTGGGGGGACGCTCTTTGCCGCCCCAGCATTCAAGACGGTCCCGATGAAGGACGCGGCCACCCTGATGAAGGATTCCCAGGGATATGTGCTGGTGGATGTCCGCACCCCCGGCGAGTTTGCAGAGCGGCATATCCCCGGGGCGATCAACATCCCCAACGAGACGATCGGGACCAAGCCGCCCAGGCAACTGCCGGACAAGAACCAGATGATCCTCGTCTATTGCCGCAGTGGCAACCGGAGCCTCCAGGCATCCAGGAAGCTTGCCAACATGGGGTACACGAACATCGTGGAGATCGGAGGGATCAACGCATGGACTGGCCCCACGGTATCGGGGAAATAGGAGAAGTGTGACAAGATCACCGAATGTGCTGCGCCTTGTCTGGTATGTATACCAAGAGGAGAAACACCATGAACACACAATTCTATATCTGTCGCCATTGCGGCAATATCATCATGAAGATCAAGGATGCAGGGGTACCGGTAGTCTGCTGTGGCGAGAAGATGGCGCTGCTTGCTCCCAACACAGTCGAGGCTAGTGCCGAGAAGCACCTGCCCGTCGCAACCATGGCAGACGGCGTATTGACCGTCTCCGTCGGTTCCGTAGCCCACCCCATGACAGCGGAGCACTCCATTACCTGGATCTACGTCGAGACTGCACAAGGTGGCATCCTCAAGCACCTCAAGAACACCGACGCCCCGCAGGCAACGTTTGCCCTTGGCTCGGATGTACCGACAGCCGTGTATGCATACTGCAACCTCCACGGGTTGTGGGCAGTACAGCTCTAAGAGACATTGACCAACCCCGTTGCCCATCCGGTGACGGGGTTTCTCTTTCACCCCTGCATGGATATACTACCCCCAACAGGAGGTATCCATGACATTCTCCATCCTTGGCGATTCTATTTCCACCTTCAGCGGAACCATCCCCCAGGGGTACTCCTGCTTCTATCCCGCACCGGGATACTCCGTGAACAGCGTCCAGCAGATGTGGTGGCACCTATTGCAGGAGCGAATGGGATGGGAGCTTGTCGCCAACAACTCCTATAGCGGTAGCCGCATTAGCAAGACAGGATCCAGCCATGAGCATACCAGCGCATTCATCGACCCACGGCGTCTCAATGCGATTCCCTCCTGTGACGTACTGTTCGTGTTTGGAGGAACCAATGATTTCGGCCAGACGACCAAGCCCTGTTCCAGGAAGCGGTTCCAAAAGGCATGTTCCATGCTGCTGCACCAGCTGCAGCACAGGTCAGACATCGGGCACATCTGGGTGTGCACCCCGATACCCAGGACAGACGTTGCACCCACACAGCCAAATGCCAAGGGGTGGACACAGAACGATCTCGCCCAAATCATCCGCAATGAAGTCAGGCGATTGGAAGACGACCACATTGCCATTGCCGACCTGGCCTCTATCCCCATACAGGCTGGCGACGAATTGCTGGAAGATTGCCTGCACCCCACTGCACGGGGAATGCACGTGATATGCGATGCACTGTGTGCAGCGGTCGCAGGCGACTGACGACAATCCAATGCACCACAACCCCACTTTGGCTCAGAGCATACATTCTTATGATATTCAACTACATTTTGGAAAGAGAGTTATAAATTTGCCATTATGTATTGATTTGGCGAAAATTGATAGGGTATACTCGGTGTAGGGATGGGTACTCAGGACAATTGATATGGATTCCAATAGCTCTCGCCATCTCCCAATTTACCAACTATTGCATCTTGGCAAGCTCATCTTTCGTTGTACTTCCCAGGAGTAAGAGGTCGTCGAAAATGGAGAAACAGTACCGAAAATTTTTCTTGATCACCATAGCGACACAAATGCTCGTCTGCATCGTG
>CAYXIH010000036.1:0-20375 GCA_964465155.1 uncultured Sphaerochaeta sp. | reverse complement strand
TCGACTATTGGCTTCTGTTCGACTATTGGCTTCTGTTCGACTATTGGCTTCTGCTCGACTATTGGCTTCTGCTCGACTACAGGTTTCGGAATTGCTACGTTGGCTTTTGTGACTGGAGCTTTGGTTGATTTCACAGGACGAACGACATCCACATGCTTGATCGTTGGGGCCTTGCGTGGTGGTTTCACTTGCTTCTCGAGGTGGCTCAGGTCATGTCTGGATTCCCGCTTCTTGATCCTCACCACAGAACGTGGCTTCCGTTTTGCTCCTGCCATTGTCTCCCTCCATGCATGGCAGCAACGCCAGAAGGATACCTTCTGGTAATCACCAACCATTGTCGTAGTATGATTTGACATACAATGATGTCTATTAACCTGTTTCCTCAAGAAACGAAAAATCTATCCAAACGTTACAACATCTGATGACAAAAAATTATATGCCTGCCAAAAACCCCTCTTGCGAGTCACCGTTTGACATTCCTTCTCCACTTTCCTGAGATATTGAATACTTGAAGTCACTCTCAAACTCATAGGGATCCATAAACCAATAGTTTCCATCCGGACCATATGCCTGGGCATCAGTCCAGACATCTCCCTCACCAACTTTCAGGACATACCCTCCACTGGTAAACGAAACTTCGCGGTCCTGGCCAGCAGGTACGAACCATTGGTAGCTGGGTGGCATTGTCGATCCTTGGAACGAGTCAGCCTGATACGTCCGGTACAGCCGGAAACATGCATTGGAATCTATTGGGGACTCAAGTGTTAGATAGCTGGTGCCACCATATGTACCCTTTCTCAAGATAGTACACGGATTGTCCCATTCATTGGCAAATTCATACACGTTGTCAGGAATCCTGCTGCTGAGGTATTTGCCAGATTGAATATACGCTTCATAGGATGGATCATAGGCGTTGAGGATTCCACCGGAAAGCTTGACCTTTGCAGAACCTGAGGTACTGATGGGAAGGATTCCACCTGCCACATACCCACCATTCACGGTCAGTGCCCCACCTTCCAGCACACAGGCATAGTCAGAACCCCACACCTCTCCACCATTAATTTCGGCAGAACCAGCGGAGCCGATGCCAAGGGCAATCCCATTGTAGCTGCTGAGGCTCCCCGGTGAGAGCACGCGGTCAGATGAACTATCGGCAATGACGAGCTTGCCTCTGTGAATGTCAATGATTGGGGTCAGGGAATCAACGTCACCAGATAGTTCGTTCCCGTTGAGATCCAGCTTCCATGTGCCACCATCAATGATGATGTTCTGGCCATCTGGCAGCTGCACATTGTCCAGCAATTGGACAGATTGCCCGGAGACCTTTACTTCCGTTTTCCCAAATTCCAGCATCTGTTCTGCAAATGTGGGGAACTGAGATGCTACTGTGTCCTTGGGTGAGACACATGAACAAAGAGCGATCATGCAGGAAAAGACAATCAGCAGGAACAATCTTTTTTGCATACGGAAATACCTCTCTCCACTATCGTGGGGGAGGTACGCCCGGTTGTCAATAATTATCTTTATCGCTTGTAAAAAATAATGAACAAAAGTATCCCTAGGACTACCGCAAAGGCAAAGATGGAGATGATGCTGATCTTCTTCCCCTTGCCCCCTTTCCCGGGATTGATGAACTGACCTCCCTTCTGTCCAGAGTCAGGAGCGCCCTGTGTGGCAGCTGTGTCGGGTTTCGGACGATCCACAGCTCCTTGTGATTTCTCATTCTTTATTGAACGAAGCTCGCCGGCTTTCTTTGATTCGTCTCGCAAATGGTCTATAGCCAACTCCCGGTCTTCCCGGAGTACCCCTGCAACTGACATCCTGTCTTCTTGGTCATGTTTCATATCGTTCCCCTTGGATGGTATATCTACAACATGCATATACCAAGCAGGGGCAGTCAACTATCATACTTGACACTGATACAGAGCACCCGTACATTGGGTATACAACACCGGCCAAGGGAAATGGGTGCAACTCCCATGCGGTCCCGCCACTGTAAGGCAATTCCATTACCATCAGCGCCACGGCGCGCCACTGGAGCTCCAGCCAGCTCTGGGAAGGTATGGCAATGTATGCTGCCAAGCCAGGAGACCTGCCGGCTAGGACCATATTCCAGCCCAGATGGGCTCGCTCCACGGTGCATGGAGCGCAGGAAGTCCATATCATGGAGGTGCAGGCATGGCAAAGCCCTCGTCACGCATTGTATTCGTATTGGCCATCATGTTGGTGGCCATCTCATCATTGTCAGCAAAAGGTACTTCAGAAGTTCCTGTGGCAACCCAGGCTGTCATCAGCTATACAGATGATACAGGCAACTCCATCGCATTGAGTTCGGTGCCCACGAGAATCGTCAGCATGGGCCCCAATGTCACCGAGACCTTGTTTGCACTGGGTTCCGGAGATGTCGTCGTAGGCAGGACCGACTACTGTGACTACCCACAAGCGGCATTGTCGATCGAATCTATCGGCACCTTGTGGCAGCCTTCCCTGGAGAAGATCGTCTCCTTGGAGCCCGACTTGATCATAGCATCCTCCTTGGCGAACGCTGAGGTGCTCCAAGCGCTGCGCAAGACCGGAATCCCCATGGCAACGATCAACAAGCAGGCAAGCATCGAGGGAACGTTCGACATGATCGAGGACATTGGGACTCTCAGTGGCAGGGAGGAACAAGCACAAGCCCTGGTGGCCTCCATGAGGCAGCAGATCGCACATGTGCAGGAAGCCGTAGCCTCCTTGGATACTCCAAGTGTCTACTATGTGCTTGACTTTGGCTCGTTTGACAGCACGGCCACCGGAGATACCTACATCAATGAGATGATAGGCCTCGCAGGGGGACGCAACATTGCAACCGACGCAAGCAACTGGACGTACACCAAGGAACTGCTGGTCCAGAATGACCCGGATATCATCATCCTCTCTCCCAGATGGGGTGAGACCTACGAACAGACCTTGCAAGCCTTTGCATCCACCTCTGTCTACAAGGACCTGCGGGCAGTGAAGGAGGGACAGGTCTACCCCATCGACAACAATGCGGTTGACCGGCAAGGACCCCGTACTGCATATGCAGTAGAACAGTTTGCCAAGATCCTCCATCCACAGGCACTGTAGCATGAAACTGGCATGTGCCGCCGCAAGCCAACAGCGCAATGCGCATATCCTTGCCTTGGTGCTCTCCGTTTCCATTGTCATCATTGCAGCTGTATCGGTGACTATGGGACCGGCAGATATCACAATCGGCCAGAGCTTTGCAGTAGTTGCCAACAAGTTGCTGAGACTTTCCGCTGGGTCTGTCTCTCCGGCACAGTCCTACATTGTCTGGAACATACGCTTGCCCAGGATCCTCAGTGCCCTGGTTGCTGGGATAGTACTGGCAATCAGTGGAGTGGTATACCAAAGCGTATTCCGCAATCCCATGGCCGACCCGTATGTGTTGGGTATCTCATCAGGTTCCTCCTTTGCTGTTGCGCTGGCGATGCTCTGTGGGATGATGCCGACATGGGCAGGACCGTGGGCAATACCACTGAGTGCCTGGGTCGGAGGCATGGGGGCGGCCTTGTTGATCTTCCTCATTGCCGGCCACAAGGGGTGGTCGCAGAATGCATTGCTGCTCACTGGCATTGCCCTGAACTACCTGCTGACTGCACTGATGACATTGCTGATGTTCCTCAACCATGACCAACTGGACCAGGTGCTGTTCTGGACCCTGGGCTCGTTTGGATCAGCTGATTGGCAGAAACTGGGAGTGATGGCGATCTGCATGGTTGCCACGGTGGTACCCCTCCTGACCATGCGCCGGGAATTGGACTTGCTCAGCCAAGATGATATATCGGCAATGAGCTCGGGTTTGTCCGTCAAGCGCTGGAGGATGGCCTTGCTGGTCATCGCTACGGCTGCCACGGCTTCCATCGTTGCCTTTTGCGGTGTGATCGGGTTCATCGGATTGATGGCACCCCATCTGGTACGCTTGCTCGTGGGACCTTCCCACAAACGGGTATTGCCGCTGTCGATGCTCTGCGGCGCAACGATCATGCTCCTGTCCGATACCGTCAGCCGCACCGTCATGGGGACAACGGAGCTTCCCGTAGGCGTCATCACGGCGATTGCAGGTGCGCCGCTGTTCATCCTCCTGCTCAAGGGTTCGCTGAGGAGGCACAAATGACCGACCAAGCAGTCACGTTCAGCGATCTTGCCGGTGGGTATGATGGCAACTTGCTCTTCAATGGCGTGGATGTCTCCATTCCACGGGGGCAGTTCACCTCCATAGTAGGTCCCAATGGAGCTGGAAAGAGCACATTGCTCAAATTCTTAGTCAGAGCCCTCAAGCCACAGAGGGGCCTGGTTACCATTGAGGGAAAACTGTCATCGGGACTGACACAACGCCAGCTTGCAAAGAAAGTCTCCATGGTCGCCCAAAAAGGGACGACGGACATGGAGTTCACTGTCAGGCAGTGCATCGAGATGGGCAGGTATGCCCACCTGGGGCGGTTCTCTTCCCTCTGTAGCGAAGACCAACAAGCCATTGACCATGCAATGGATGTCACGGGCACCACACAATTCGAATCTTCCTTGATCACGGATCTCTCTGGTGGCGAAGCTCAGCGGGTGCTGTTGGCACGGGCCATTGCACAGCAGGCAGACATCCTTGCGCTTGATGAACCGATCAACCACCTGGACCCGATGCATCAGCGGGACATCATGCGCCTGCTCAAATCCCTCTCCCAACAGATGGGAATGACCGTCATCTGCGTGCTGCATGCACTGGATGTCGTCCAACTCAAGTCAGACCATGTCATTCTCATGGACAAGGGAAGGATCGTCGCGACAGGGACTCCCCAGCAAGTATTGACGGCAAGCAGGATCGAGGAAATTTACCATGTGCAGGTTTCCCCGATCGTGGATGCTGCGTCAGGAACAACAATCCTGCTTCCGTGCTGGTAAGCTATTCCTTGGTCCCCGTCTTCTTGATGATATGGTAGCCGAATTGTGTCCGCACCGGAGCGCTGATCGATCCATAGGAGAGACGTGCCGTGGCGCGCTCGAACTCCCCCACCATTTGTCCAGGTCCAAACCATCCCAAGTCTCCCCCCTTGCTCTTGCTGGGACATGTTGAATATTGGCGTGCGAGTGCCGAGAAGTCGGCCCCACCCTTCACCTTGAGATAGATCTGGTCTGCGAGGGCTTTGTCTTTGACGAGAATATGGCTTGCTCTCCACTGCATGGATTGCCTCCTTGATGAATCTGCCCTGATTGTACCGAACAGGTGCTGTGATGGGAAGTGCTCATTGACGCCATGACCAAGAGTCAATACACTGCAATGGTGAAACGATGTGCCCGCTTCCTGCATTCGATATACCGGACTTTCATCCGGATCTCCCTGCAGATGAACTATGATTTTCAGGTATGGGAGGAGCAGCCGCTCCCACCCGGCCCGAAGATCTATTGCTCCAACCACTTTTCCTCAAGTGACGCCCACTTCGTCACGACTCTGATGCGCGAACCGCTGCATATGGTCGTGGGGCCGGGCTATGGGATCCCCATAGTCAAGACATTCCTGCGCCTGACCCAGCAAATCCCAGCCCTTACATCGGAAGACCGATCCCTCGTCGTCTCCAGGGCCACTGAGTATCTGGACAGCGGGGACAGCATATATATTTTCCCGGAGGGACGGCTCAACACGCAAGGGGAATTGGATATCTTCCGTCCCGGGTTGGCACGGATGTACTTGGCCAATCCAGTTCCGGTCATCCCCATCGGACTCATAGCACCCAAGAGGCGGGTACGGAACAAGCGCTCGCAGATGGCTGGAAGGCAAATGACGGTGGTGAGCAAGAACTATTATGCCAACATAGGAAAGCCCATGGAGTTTCCGCAGGCCCTTGAGTTGGCAAAGACCGACCCCAAGGCTGCCGAGCAATTGATAACGTCTGCCGTCAAGGAAGAGGTCGGGCGTTTGATTGAAGATATCAAGACCAACAAATTCTGGAGTTGAAGAATGGAAGAAACAAGAAACGACAACACAGGCGAGCAGCAGTTGCAGCGACTCTTCGATGACTTCCGACAGCGTGCATCGGAGATCTCGGAACACTCGGAGCAGGTTCAGAAAGTATCCTTCAGCGCACAGCTGAAGAATGGCACCTCCTTTGCCTTCCGCTATGACAGCGACGCATGGGAAAAGAAACATTCCCCCAAGCCAAAGAGAGGAAAGCGTGTCTACAACCCAGCGTCCCCGTTCAATGCGGTGGTGGACATCATAGGCGCATTCATTGCTGTCGCCCTGATGGTGCTGGACATCGCAAGGCTCCATTCCGTGCCTGGGATGCAGTTCATCAATGTCATCACAATCTTCACCTACATCAGCTTCATCGGGGGCTTCGTGGTCTCTTCGGTATATCACTTCTTTCCCGAGGCCAGCCATGTCAGGATTGTATTCTACAACATCATCAGTTCGCTGAAGACCATTTCATTGTTACTGGTCAACATCATAGTAGCCTTCATGTTCTTCACCTCCCCGTTGTCGCTGGTACAGCTGTTTGTCTCCATTTTCATTGCAGCACTTGCCTTCTTCTTCCTCTCCCTGGGTACCAAGGGAGGTCATCGTGCATCAAAGTGCTGCCTCATTGCCCTGCCCTTCATTGTGTTCATCCAAGGACCTGCGTTTGCTGTCCACCAAGAGGCGGTACTCCCGTTCATAGTCACCATGGCCATCATGTTCAGCCTCTGGACCCTCTTCTCCCTGCTCATTCCATCACGGTTCTCAGGCAAGGCGGGGCAAGGAAAGAGCAACAACATCTTCCCGATCATGGGTATGGGTTGCCTCTACTTCCTCATTGAGGCAGTAATGAGGATCATGGGTTGAGAAACCTGTTGTACAATGGCCAAGAGTGGGATATTCTAGGTTGAATGATCCGTTGTTCCCCTACTCGGGGCAATGCGGCGGGGTGGAAGGAAGGATACGGTGATCGGTTTTTTCTTTAAGAAAGCTTTTTTTGACGGATGGGACAATCTCATTGGCTTGGTTGTCCAGAACTTTGGATATCTGGTAGTGCTCCTTGCATTGTGGGGCGCAATGACCGTTGCCTCGATGCAGATGGCACTGGGGATCTTGTGCGTCGTGCTCGTAATCGGCCTTTTCTCTTTCTATAGCGGAGCCGTGGCATGGCAGGCGCACGCCTATGCCAACTATACCCGAAGCGGATGGGCAGGACTGAGGGAAGGATTTGCAAGGACATGGAAACATAGTTTCCTCTATTGGGGTGTTGCAACCTTCATGTTCCTGCTGATTTTCTTTGTCATCCCCTTCTACTTTGCCTACAACAACCTCTTTGGGACAGTGCTGACGATCTTGCTCTTCTGGATCTTGATTGCATTCGCATTGGCTACCATGTACTTCTTCCCCCTTGCCTGCATCATGAACAATGACCGGCCCCTGAAGACCCTGAAGAAGTCCTTCATGATCGTAGCTGACAACCTCTGGTTCTCCTTGTTCCTGGGCTTCTATTCCATCATCTGTGCCATCCTCACCGTCGTTGTCGCCGGTCTGCTGCCTGGCTTCAGTGGAATCCTGCTGGCACAATCAGATGCTATGAAGCTGTTGATGTTCAAGTATGACTACCTGGAGGAGAACCCCACTGCAAACCGCAGGAAGCTCCCTTGGGAAGAGTTGCTGTACGATGAACGGGAGAAGGTCGGGCACAGGTCGCTGCGCAACATGATCTTCCCCTGGAAGGACTGACGACGCCATGGGATGTGAAGTAGAAGTCAAGGCCCACGTCCAAGACCCCCAGCAGCTATACCAACGCATTGTTGCTGCATGGCCAACTGCAGCACCTCCCGTCAGCGAACACAAATCAGACATTTATTGGTCCCTTGCACAAGGATCACCACTGTTCCGAAGCCGAATGGAGGAAACTCCATCGGGGCGGCAGATTGTCGTCACACGCAAGGACAAGCAGCGTGGGGGTGCCCTTGAGGTCAACCACGAGATTGAGTTTGCCGTCGCCACGTCCGATGGACAGTCACTGCAAGAGTTCTTCACCTCGCTGGGATATGTCGTATACATTGAAAAAAGAAAGGATGGCTGGATCTGGGACCTAGCTTTTGCAGATATCCCCTACCCATGCCATCTTGAGCTGGTTGATGTCACATCATTGGGATGGTTCGTGGAGATTGAGTTCCTGCTTCCAGATGGTTCGAGTGACGCTGCAATCGCAGATGCACAGAGCAAGCTGATGCAGATGCTGCAGACCTTGGACATCCCAGCTGGTGCCTTGGAGCCAAGGTACTACATGGATCTCCTCAAGGAACAGGCATTACTTCAGCACTGACCCTACGGTAGCATTCCTGGCATACTCATACATGGACGGAAGCAGCCTGCTGTAGCCATGTGGATTTCTCTGCAGATACCGCTGGTGTACTTCCTCTGCCACGACAAACTCCTTCAATGGTTCGCATTCCACTACCAACGGGTCATCATACAGCGGTGCCATGTCTGCCAATGCTTGGGTGATGACCAAATGGTCTTCAGGACGGTCATAGAAGATTGCACAGCGGTATTGGCTGCCGATATCCATGCCCTGGCGGTTGAGTGAAGTTGGGTCGACGGCCTTGCAGTACATTTTTACCAAGAATTCCAAAGGAGCACTGTGTGCATTGTAGATGACATGCACTGCCTGCGCGTATCCTGTCGTCCCCGTGCAGACCTCTTCGAATGTGGGATGGAGTGTCCTGCCATTGGCATATCCCACTTCGGTATCAACCACACCATGTACCAGGTGCATATATTGTTCGAGGGACCAGAAGCTCCCTCCGGCAAAGTAAACATCGTGTTGATTCATATAAGAAAGATACACCCGAGGAGAGACATTGGGCTAGATGGGGTACAGTTATGTAAGAAAACAAGGAAACCCGCCGAAATCCTGAGGAATTTCCTCCAATCGACGGGTTTGCTGCCGCTATGGCCAAGAAGATCGAAGCTCCATTGATAGACCAAATCCGATGCTGACAGATCCTTGGACCGGGTCAATGACCTCGGTAAACATTAATTTACAACATCAATATTGAGCAGTCAAGAAAAAAGTTAATCTTTTGCACAGGTTCAAAGTCTGTTCATTGGAAAACCTGCAACACAGGTTTTCCTCAGAATAAAGGTTGTGTTTTGCCAAAAGTGTTCTACAATACCAATATGCAACAAAACGCAACACTCTAAATGGTGAGGTATCTATGAAACTTCTTCAAGCCAAAGGTTCGTTGTTTGAACCCTATGGATTTCCAGGCCTACGCGAATCGATTCCCTTGGCACTTCAGCATGTCGTGGCGATGATCGTAGGATGCGTCACACCTGCCTTGATCATTTCACGCGCTGGCAACCTCAACGCCAGCGACAGCATCATCCTGGTGCAGGGCGCCCTGGTCATAGCGGCTGTCTCCACGTTCCTGCAGCTGTTTCCCATTGGCAAATACTTTGGCTCGGGACTGCCGGTGATCATGGGAGTCAGCTTTGCATATCTTTCCAGCATGCAGGCAATCGTACAGGGGTTTGACCTCGCAACGATTTTCGGTGCCCAGCTCGTGGGTGGATGCATTGCGATAGTCGTCGGCCTTGCAATGCGGAAGATCAGGAAATTCTTCCCTCCCCTCATCACGGGAACGGTGGTGTTCACCATTGGCTTGTCGCTGTATCCAACGGCCATCAACTACATGGCCGGTGGCGTTGGAAGCGTTACGTATGGTTCATGGCAGAACTGGGCAATCGCATTGTTCACCCTTGCAGTCGTTACGGTATTGAACCACTATGGCAAGGGCATTTGGAAACTTGCATCCATCCTCATTGGCATAGCGGCTGGATATGTCGTGACACTCTGCTTTGGAATGGTCAACTTTGCACCCGTAGGGAGCGCCACATTCTTCCAGCTTCCCAAGTTCATGCACTTTGGCATCAACTTCGAAGTATCTGCATGCTTTGCGATCGGCATCCTGTTTGCCATCAACGCCGTACAGGCAATCGGTGACTTCTCGGCAACCACCATCGGTGGCATGAACCGCGAACCAACCAACAGGGAGCTCCAAGCCGGTGTCATCGCATATGGAGCTGGAAACGTCATTGGATCATTGTTCGGTGGCTTGCCCACTGCAACGTATAGCCAGAACGTTGGTATCGTCACCACGACCAAGGTCGTCAACCGCTGGGTGCTCGCAATCGCTGGGTTTACCATCCTCATAGCAGGTCTCGTTCCCAAATTCTCCGCCATACTCACCACCATCCCACAATGCGTCCTGGGTGGTGCAACGATCACAGTGTTTGCCTCCATTGCAATGACGGGGATGAAGCTGGTGGTCTCCCAGCCCATGAACTACCGAAACACCTCAATCGTGGGGCTCTCTGCTGCCCTGGGCATGGGTATTTCCATGGCAAGTGACTCCATGGCATCGTTCCCCCAATGGTTCATCATGATCTTCGTCAAATCGCCGGTGGTCATTGCTACGCTGGTGGCAATCCTGCTGAACATCATCCTCCCCAAGGAGACACAGACTGAACAAGCTCCTCTGCGGGAAGAAACAAATGAGACGAACAAGATCTGATTATGCTATGATGGCTCCCATTGGAGGATTTAATGGAACGGATCATTTTGGATGTAGATACTGGTCATGACGATGCTGTTGCCCTGGTATTGGCAGCAGGCTCACCGCAGATTCATATAGAGGGGATCGTTGCTACTGCAGGAAACCAGGTTCTTGCAAGGACGCTGGAGAACACCCTCAACGTATGTGACCATATCGGGATCACTGCACCAGTATATGCGGGATCTGACCGACCGTTGGTCCGGGCGCAGGTAACAGCGGGCAATATCCATGGCGAGACCGGCCTTGACGGCCCAATCTTCCAGAAACGGACCAAAGAGGTACATCCCGGGTCGGGTGTCCAGTTCATCATCGATACGGTCATGGACAATCCTGGGGAGATCACACTTGTCCCCACAGGTCCCCTCACCGATATTGCCCTGGCTATCCGCATGGAACCCCGTGTCGCGCAGAACGTGAAGCAAATTGTATTCATGGGTGGGACTACTGGGGAAGGCAACGTCACTTGGTCTGCCGAGTTCAATATCTATGCAGATCCGGAGGCTGCACACATCGTGCTTACCAGCGGTGCACCACTGGTGATGCTCGGGTTGGATGTCACGCTGCAGGTCATGCTCAAGGATGACCGTCTCAAGCAATATGAGCAGAAAAAGGGAAAGGCAGTGACCATATTCTGCCAAAGCATGGACAACTACATGCAGTCATGCAGGAAGCATGGCCATGATTATCCTGCGATGCATGACCCCTGCTGTGTTGCGTACCTCATCGATCCAACCATGTTCAGTGGCGAACGGAGGAAGATGGATGTGGAACTCCGTGGCGAATTGACCTATGGACGGACAGTTGTCGCCGAGCATGTGGACAATGGTGGCGTGCTGGTGCTCAAGAAAGCGAATGTAGAACGTTTTTGGAGCCTGTTAGAGGATGCCTTTGCTACCTTGGGGTGATCATTTGCCGATATAACGCTTGAGGTCAAAAAGTTGCTTCTCCATGTCTATCGTCTGGATATACGGCTGTCCGTCCACGTAGGACCAGCTCTTGATGGTCCGTACCGTGACTTCGAACAGCCGCTCATCCGAAAGATGGGAATATGCATTGAATGAACCGGGGAACGCCTTTGAGAACGCCTCGCAGAAAGCGGGGTGCTTCTCAGGGTGACCTACGTCCCGTGCTATCCCCACAATGCTCAGCTCATTCTTGCACAAGCTTACGTGGGGATTTGCCATCAGCTGTGAATACTTGTCCATCGTCCTGTCGGTTTGGAAGTAGAAATGTGATCCTATCCTGACGACACTCATTGTGCGGGATGACACCACCGAATCGACACTGGTGCTCAGCACCATGGCCATGTGGTCTTCCATGCTGTCTACAATTGCCTGTATCTTCTGCGAATCATTCATCAGAGCCTCTGCGTTGTATGTTCTACCCGTGATTTCTCCGCTG
The DNA here is from genome assembly GCA_964465155.1 of uncultured Sphaerochaeta sp. Taxonomy (GTDB): domain Bacteria; phylum Spirochaetota; class Spirochaetia; order Sphaerochaetales; family Sphaerochaetaceae; genus Spiro-02. Next base: position 8,354 of record CAYXIH010000036.1, on the reverse strand, counting down.
CAAAGCACATGAGATGACTCTGCAGCGACTCTTCTGCCGTAGAGAGGTTATGGGAGCCACTGTCTCCCTGTATGTTGGCAAGGAAGTCCCTGACGATCGCAAGGTCCCCACCACCATGGCCTACCCCATCCATTTCAGGAGGAACAGCAACCGGTACCTGCGTAGCGTGTTGGGTAAGGAAGTCGGTCACTACCACCGTATTGGCGATCATGTCGGCGACCAACTGCCCCTTGGTACCGGTAATCTTCAGTTGCCTGCCATGGTCAGTCGTGAACCCGGTCATTGTGAACGTGGCTACTTGGCCATGGGCAAAGAGCATGTTCACCACCTGGTGGTCAACGACATTGTTGTCACAATGGTACACACACCTTCCATAGGGACCAGTCTGCAGGGCCTTGATCCTACCCTCCATAGACAAGTCGATGCTGATGGTATCGGTAGGCCAACCAATTTTCTCGGTCAAGTAGATTTTCTTCACATCGTACGGGCATTCGTCTGCATGCGGACATCCATCCAGGCACCGCAAGGTGGCCCCTTGGGGTGCATGTTGTGCATCGAAATGGCCAAGTGAACCATAGGATGAAAGTTCAACGCAACGATCATTCATCAACCAATGAATGATGTCCAAGTCGTGGCAGCTCTTCTGGAGAATCATCGGGCTGCTGGTGTTGCTGTTTCGCCAATTGCCTCTGACAAACGAATGTGCTTGATGCCAGAATGCAACATTCTCAGTCTGGTCAAGGGTCATCACATCACCAACCATTCCTGCTTCCAACACCCCTTTGATCGTCTGGAAAAATGGGGTATAGCGAAGGACATGGCACACAGTCAGTACACGGTCGGTTGCCATGGAGGCATCGACGATGCGTAGGCAATCTTCACGATTGGGAGACATCGGCTTTTCCAACAGCACGTGGTATCCTTGGTGCAGTGCTTGGACAGCTGGTGCAACATGCATGTCATCCATGGTGCAGACAAAGACGCAGTCGGCGAACTTGGGGACGGCAAGCAGGTCTTCCCAGGAACAAAACTCATGCTCCTTGGATATTCCATATTCCTTGCAGAAATTGGTTCTGCGCTGTGCATTGGGCTCTGCACACCCGACAATCTGCAGGTCATTGGGATAGCCAAGGGCATATTGGGCATAGGCATTTCCCCGGGACCCACATCCCAAGACTACCGCAGTCAGTGGCTTATGCATGTTGGCGTACCGCTAAGGCAAGGGCCGTCTCGATCATCGGATAATTACCACGCATCCGTTGGTCGTCTGGGAAACTGTCGCCAGTGACACAGCTGTCGGTCATCGTGAGGATGGAGAGGCACCGTTTGTTGCAGAAGGCGGCATTGCTATAGAGGGCATATGTCTCCATATCCTGTGCCAGGGCACCCATGCGGGCCCATGGCTTCCAGCTCTCCTCACCCATTGCGTTGTAGGATGAGAACAGATCACTGGAGAACACCATGCCAGCATGGTAGGCAATGCCTGCCTCCTTGCAGATGTCCATGGCAGAGACCAGCAGCTGTGCATCGCATGCAGGACTGAATGTCCCCTTGAGTTGGTACTGATGGGCCCAATTGCTATCGGTGGATGCGGTCATTGCAAGGACGAGTGCTCCGACTTGCACCTTCGGTGACAGTCCCCCGCAGGTTCCAATGCGCACGATCGTTGATACGTCATACTGAGTATACAGCTCATAGGTATAGATGCCGCATGATGGTGCACCCATACCACTTGCCATCACACTGACATCCACCCCTTCGAAAGTTCCCGTATAGGCTGGGATACCACGGACATCCGACACCATCTTGGGATTGTGCAGATACCGCTGGGCGACGACAGTCGCCCTGTTCGGGTCCCCCGGGACCAGGACGAAGGGGGCAATTTCACCAATATGTGCACTGTTATGCGGTGTCATCAGGAGGCTCCTTTGATATACGGCTTGCCCGATGCTCGTGGTGCATAGTTCTTGCCACTGAACAGGACCAGTGCCAGGAGCGTCACCACATATGGCAGGATATTGAACATCTCGGATGGGAGGACCTTCAATGCAGGGAAGTTGTTCGCTATGATTGAGAAGGCCTGTGCAGTTCCAAACAACAGCGCGGCACAGGTGACACCCACCGGTCTCCAACGGCCGAACGAGACTGCAGCCAATGCAATGAAGCCCCTGCCATTGATGGTGTTGGAGGTATATTGGATTGTCTGGGTCAACACGCAGCAGCCACCTGCGAGACCTGCGAGCAGCCCACTGAGGATGACTGCGATATAGCGGATCTTGCGTACATTGATACCCACGCTGTCTGCCGCCGAGGGGTGTTCGCCACAAGCGCGCAGGTGCATCCCAAATGGAAGCTTGTACATGATGAACCAAGAGAAGAGTACCACTGCAATGGCGATATATGCTGTGGGATAGATACCGAACCTATCTGCCTGCATGCCCATGCGGAATTCACGGGTACGGTCAGCCTGGAACAAGATCTGTGCGACGAAGATCGTCACACCGTCAGCCAACAGGTTGATACCGGTACCACTGATCGTTTGGTCGGCATTGAGGTTGATCGCGGCGACTGCGTGGATCACGGAGAAGAGCCCTCCGACAAAGGCACCGAATAGCAAGGCATACCACACGGAACCGGGGACGCCAGCGGCTTCCATCAGCACATGTGAAGCGGCTGCCGTACAGGCACCTACCCCCATCAAGCCTTCGAGTGCAATGTTGACGACACCCGACTTTTCACAGATCATGCCACCGATAGCGGTGATGAGAATTGGAGCCACGATCATCAGGACCGAAGGAATCATTCCAAGGAACGTTGTCATTTTTGTACCTCCTGCCTGAGAACTTCCTTCTGCAGCTGACGTTTGTTCAGCCACTGCTGGTACAGCTTCAATCCAGAGCGAAGTGCAATGAAGACAACTATCAGGCCTTGGATGATGAACGTTATTTCCTTGGGTATCTGCTTGCCCTGCATCAACGCCTGGGCATTCTTCAGGAGCCCGAAGAGGAATCCTGCAAGCAGATTGCCCAATGCGGTACAGTTGCCGACCAATGCAACGGCGATGCCGTTGAATCCATAGTTGTCCATTCCCGCAAGGACACGCCCATATTTGAACGATCCCAATGCTACGATGCCTCCCGCCAAGCCGGCGAACGCACCTGCTATGGCCATGGACAAGGAGATGCTGGTCATTGTTGGGATACCACTGCAACGTGCGGCATCCTTGTTGAATCCTGTTGCCCGCATGGCAAAGCCCAGGCGGGTCTTCTCCATGATGAACCAGAACAACACCACCGAGATAATCATCAGGAAGAACCCATTGTTGAGCATCGAGTTGTTGGTGATAGTGCCCATCCACTTGTTGGTCAGCAATGCAGTAACGGGGAAATTGGCAGTCTTGAAGGTATTGGCTCCAGGGAGCTGGAGGCATATCATGCGCGAAAGGTACAGCGAGATATAGTTGAGCATGATCGTCGATACGACTTCAGAGACTTCGAACTTAGCCTTCAGCAGTCCAACGATCCCGCCCCACACGGCTCCGACCAAGACTGCACCGAGGATTGCGAAGCCCCAGTGGAGACCTGCAATCTGAGGTGCGGTCAATCCGATGACCGTGGCCACGGTCATGCCCATGATATACTGGCCTTCACCACCGATGTTGAAGAGGCCAGCGCGTGCTGCGAAGGCCATCGAAAGTCCGCATAGTACAAATGGCACCGTATAGTTGAGGGTCTCACCCACATACCGCAGGTTCATCTTCCCGTTGTCGACGTTGTAGCCAGTCAATGCCTGCAGGATTGCCTTGTACATGTTCAGGGGGTTTCGACCAACGCAGGCGACCAAGATGGTACCGCAGATGAACCCCAGCAATACAACCAGAACCGACACTACCCCATCAGAGTTGAGGGCGCGGTTCATGAATGATTCCCTACTCTTGAGTTGTTTCATGCTGTGGCACTCCTCTCTTGGAACCAGCCATCATCAGGCCGATCTCACGCTCGATCACCTCATGCTGGTTGCAGATGGCGACGATGCTTCCCTTGCTGATGGTCGCGATTCTGTCGCATAGGTTCATGATCTCATCGAGCTCGAATGATATGAGGAGGATAGCCCGCCCCTTGTCGCGTTCGTCTATGATACGTTGCCGGATATATTCGATGGCACCGACGTCCAAGCCACGTGTTGGCTGAGCAACCAGCAACACCTTCGGAGAGAGGCTGATTTCCCTGGCAACAATGACTTTCTGCTGGTTTCCGCCGGAAAGGCTTCCCGTCTGTGTCTTGGGACCTTCACCCGCACGGATGTCGAATTGGCTGATCAGCTCCTTGGCGTTGTCAGTCATTGCCGCATAGTCGAGGATACCCAGCTTGTTGCTGTACGGTGGTTCGTAGTAGTTCTTGATCGCGCAGTTCTCGCTGATGGTAAACTCACTGACAATCCCATATTTCTGCCGGTCTTCAGGAATATGGCCAAGCCCCAGCTCAATTCGTTTCTTGATCGACATGTTGGTGATGTCCGTTCCATCGAGCACCACTTTCCCGCTGACGATCGGAGAGAGGCCTGTCAACGCATACAGCAGTTCCGACTGCCCGTTGCCGTCGACACCGGCGATACCTACGATCTCACCGCTTCGCACATCAACCGACAGGTCCTTGACCTTGATGTTCCCCACGGCATCCTTGACGGTGATGTCCTGGACGCTGAGCATCACAGGACCTGCCTGCATCGGTGGCTTATCTATCTCAAACTTCACTGCCCTGCCCACCATCAGCTCGGCAAGATCCTGCTCGGAGACATCAGCCACATCTACCGTCCCAATCGATTTTCCACGGCGCAGGACGGTGCATCGGTCTGCGACTGCCTTGATCTCCTTGAGCTTGTGGGTGATGAGGATGATGGTCTTTCCCTCGGACTTGAGCAGGCGGATGATGTCCATCAGCTCATCGATCTCCTGGGGAGTAAGGACGGCCGTCGGTTCATCGAAAATGATGATGTTGGCGTTGCGGTAGAGGGTCTTGAGGATCTCTACACGTTGCTGTTGCCCTACTGTTATGTTTTCCACCAGCGCATGGGGATTGACTGCCAAGCCATATTGGTCGGAAATGGACTGGACCCGTTTGTCAGCGCTCGCAATATCGAGTATACCGAAACGGTTGCGTGGTTCCATACCCAGCACGATGTTCTGGGTCACAGAATAATTCTGCACCAGCTTGAAGTGCTGGTGGACCATTCCGATACCCATCTCGGTGGCGATATTGGGGTTCTTGATATTGGCCTCTGCCCCATGGATCATGATCGTACCGCTGTCCGGCGTATAGGCACCGAACAGGATCGACATCAATGTACTCTTGCCTGCCCCATTTTCACCAAGCAGAGCATGTATTTCATTCTCCCTGACCTTGAACGTCACGTCGTCATTGGCAATGACTCCCGGGAACGTCTTGGTGATGTGGAGCATCTCGATAGCGTAGTCGGACACTCGTCTCCCCCCTTTCTCCTATCCCTATGCACGCAACATTGGTTTCATGCATAGGGATAGCGGCATCGGTGTTGCCACCGATGCCACAGATTGACTTAGTCGTCCAGGGCAGAGAGGCCGGCAGGAGCCGCACCTGCTGCGAGAGCTTGCTTGTAGGTAGGATAGATCTTGATCTTTCCATTGACGATATCGGTCTTGGCAGCATCAACAGCCTTGACAACTTCGGGCTTCAGCTCGGAGTTTGCAGTTGAGTATCCGACACCATCGTTGCTCATGGTCATCTTCACTACGCCACCTTTGAAGGATCCGTCCTTGACCTTGTCCAGCACAAGCTTGGAGGAGTTCTCAACTCTCTTGAGCATGGAAGTGAGCACTGCACTCTTTGTCCCGTCATAGATACCATCTTCGTACTGGTCGCTATCAACACCGATAGCCCATACGTTCTTACCCTGTGCACGGTATTCCTTGGCCTGTGCAATGGTTCCGTTGCCCGTACCACCAGCTGCGCTGAAGATGCAGTAGACGCCATTGTCGAACCAGTTCTTGGCCTGTGCCTTTGCGAGCTCGGGCTTGCCCCAGTCGTTGGCATAGTAGTCATAGATTACTGCATTGGGGAATACAGAGCGGATACCCTGGATGTAGCCCATCTCGAACTTGGTGATCGTTGCACCAGGTACGCCACCGATGAACCCGAACTTAGGATCCTTGATCCCATCAGCCTGAGCCTGCAAAGCTGCGGCGAGGCCAACGAGGAAAGAACCTTCTTCTTCGGAATAAATGAACTCCATCACGTTTGGCTGGCCAACCCAGTCAACGTCGACGATTGCAAAGTTCTGGTTGGGATACTGGGGAGCAACCTCACCAAGGGCGTCTGACCAGGTGAACCCTGTCACGAGGATCAGGTCATACTCTTCGTCAGCAGCCTGACGCAGGTTGGGGATGTACATGTCCTGGCTCTGTGCAGTCACGACATCATACAGCTTGCCACGGTTGGAAGGATTTGCAACGGTGTCACCGTAGAAATCTACGATACCGCGCCATGCGGCAGCGTTGAACGACTTGTCGTCGATGCCAGTGGCATCGGTCAGCAGGCGGATGGTGGGCTCTCCACTTGCAGCGACAGCGGTCTTCTCAGTCGAACCACCGGCAAACACCGATGCTGCAATCAGGAGCACCATACCGAGAACAAACAGTTTTTTCATACAGACCTCCTATAGTCTTGTGAAACACATGGTGTACATTGTACCAATGTTGTACTGAAAACGAAAGCCAAATATTACGAGATTCCCAACTTCCAGCCATCTTGATTACCGTTTCATGCAACAACATCCCCAAGGAAGATCCCCGGGGATGTTGTTGAAATAGTATTGGGAGAGGTTCAATATACGAGCTTGCAAGCCTGGAGCATCTTGTCAAAGAGTTCCCTGGCACGGTCTCGGGAGATTGTGACCAACGGATCGGACAGGAATGCTGAGAACAGCATGTCATCATCACCACAGCATACAGCATCCAAGACCATCTGCTGGACATCACTCACTGTCCTGACAAGGTTCTGGATTGCCAACGGGGGATCGGAAGAAATGACGGGACGGATTGAGTCATCCCCGATAATCCCGATGCTCTCCACGATTCGGCCCAATGGAAGATATGATACCTGCCCTTCATTGGGGCGGTTGATATTGGTCACCAAGGTACGGTCACCCATGAGAGAGCGCATGATGTCCACCCCCTCTTCATCTGATGGGCCAGCCATCAGTTCCTCATCGGTGAATACCTTGTCATGTTTTTCCTGTGCTTGGGTGAGTCTCCAGCTATAGGGTGTGCAGACAGCCCCATACCGCATCAGCTGTTCCTCGGTAGCCAAATACCAAGGTACAAACTCTGCCAGGTGACGGTCCCCTGCCCCACCCAATGCACCAAAGTCACGCAAGAAAGAGAGTGCAACCAAATGGTCACAGTCAAACCACTTCTCTCCCGCCACCCGTTCCTTCGCAACTTCACTCATGTCCGAATAGGCCTCATGCGCCAGTTCCCGAACCTTGGGCATCAGGTCATTGCCCTGCCAGGATGCATGGGTGATGAACGTAAAATGGTTGACGCCAGTGACATCAATGGTGATGTCCCTGCGGTTGGGAACGGGGACACCGTACCAATCATGTACTTTCTGGGCTAGGAATGTCTGCAGGTGGAATACTTCATGACAGCATCCCAATGCCTTGATCTGGGGAAAGCCACGGTACAATGCTGCAGTGCACAGCGTCATGGGATTTGTATAGTTGATCACCCACGCATCTGGACAATGCTCCGAAATAGCCTGGGCAAACTGTAGGAACAATGGAATTGCACGGCGAGCACGCATGATGCCACCAGGACCGGTGGTGTCACCCACGCTCTGCAGGATCCCATATTCCTTGGGGAGCAACAGGTCCCCTTCCCTACACTCGATGCGTCCAGGTTCAATGGAGATGATCACCAAGTCACACCCATCCAATGCAGCGCCAAGGTTTCTCTCAGCGAGAACTTCAAAACGTCCGTCTGCACCATTGAGTGCAAACGTCCTATTGGCAACTGCTACATTGCGCAGTGCCGCATCATGGTCTATATCATGGAGAACCAGCGTCCCATGGGTCATGGTATTGTACGCCAAGTCCTTCATGAATTGGATCGCCCATTGGCGGCTCCCTCCTCCGATAATGCATATGCGTGTTTGTTTCATGCATAATCCTCCCCATCCACCCTCATCTTCTGTGAAAACAAACCGTATGGGAAGATGAAAAAACAACTTTTCCAGAAAAGCTTGACATGTTTTCACATCATCTATATACCTGACTTCAGAAGCAAAAAATCGATTTCATTGGAATAAAATAAAAGGCCA
>CAYXIH010000035.1:0-20380 GCA_964465155.1 uncultured Sphaerochaeta sp. | reverse complement strand
CAGAGAGAACAGGAATCTCTTGCAAAACTTCTCCATCACCCTCAACCTACCTTCTCGCCAAAAATTATAATTGCAACCATACACCACAATATATCTGGCTATAAGCAAAGAAATAAAATAGAAAACTGAACAATCTTTCCTGCATTGTTGTTGCCCCATTTCCAATGTAGATATATATTTTTGTCAAGGGAAACGAGGCATATCTGGATAATATGCCAAAAGGTAACACAATGAGACACACTATACGACTGTTCATGTGCATAGTAGTCCTGACATATACAACTGCATCCGTGTCCGCCACTCAGACTATCATTCCAGACCAGGGTACCAATACGATGGCAATCTATGGATTTGTCACATCGACGGAGTTCTTTACAGCCCTCCCTTTGGAACAAGCATACTACCCGGGGACTGCCCATACTGCACTGGCCATGCCTGCAAGTGGACTGATCAACTATGACGTGGGCAAGCTGACGTTCACCTTCTTCACCGACAGCACGGAATCAAAGACCGTCAACATCCAATGCATGCATGCAGATGGCACCCTCGGACCCGCATTCTCCCCCACCGTATCAAATGAGGGAACCGAGACCATCCCATACACCCCGTATTTGCGCACGAGCGACAGAAGCAGGAAGCTCACCTTCGACTCCAATGGCTCTTTGAACCAAGTATTCACAAACAATGGCAAGGCTGGAAGATACTACGAGGACACCTACTACCTGGGGATCGACGTCTCCTCAGCCAATGCAAAGCATGCTTCAATCGAGCATGGTTATACGACATCCTTTGTGATGACGGTGATGACCCAATGAACAGACGAACTATCATATTCATGTTGCTGGTAGCAGCAGTCACTCTCTCACCCCTTGGTGCGGTAGTGGCTGATACCTATCCTCTCGCACCGTTGGTTGACTTCTCCTCTCAATATGGACCATCCGTCCCGTTGGTCATCCGCAAGGTCAATTTCCAGAACACCACGATGAACTGCGGCTCTATCTTCGATGCAGGAGACAACGTCAGGCGTGGATGCTACGACCTTCTATTTGCGGCGGTTGACCCCAAATGCAAAACCGAAGGTGCGTACTCGATGACCATCACCAGCACATCTGGAACAGGATTTGCGTTCGTCTCGGACACCGACCCCAGCAAGCGGCTGCCCGTGACCCTCTGCTATTACGCCAGCGATTCATCGGGGAACAATATCAACGACAGCGTCTATGCAGCGACCGTCACCAGCGGAACACCCTTTGTCATCGACCCACAGAACAACAAACTCCTCTCCCACTTCCATGTGATGGCCTACGCAACCAATACGGACGACTCGGGAAAAACCCTCACATCCCTCCCCTCTGGGACATACTCCCTCTCGTTCACCGTCTCGACGACAAAGAACAAAACAAACGTCTTGGATGTACTGGCACCCATTGACACATATACGTTCACCGTTTCAAACACAAAAAGCTTCTATATCAACTGTGTGCTGGAGCAGGAACTCACCCATATCAACCTCAATGAGTTCTACAAGTGGAACATGAATATCAACACCTCTACAGAATCGAACTCATCACGGGCAAATGACGTCAAGGTCGCTTCATTGAAGGTAGAGAGCAATATCCCCTATGATCAGATCAACGGCAAGAACTTCCCAAAGATCCTCTTCATTCCGTTGAATGAGACAGGAACGGCGGAGGAGGACATCTTTTCATTCCACAACATACAACACCCAGAGAATACCATACCATTCTCCGTGGTGAAGAACATCGCTGGTAGTGGTCAATCAAACCGCCAATGGTATGCAGGAAAACAAGTTTCAGGTCAAAGCTCCCCCATCGAGATCACATGGAAGGAGACGGGCAAGTCCAACAATTTCCTGCAATCGGACCAATGGCTGTACATTACACCCAATGCAGGCACCGTCGCTGAGTACAACAGAGACAAGGGAGAGCATGCAACTGGGTTCGTCCCAGGCACCTATGTCGCCTGGATCAAGGTTGAGGTAACGGCTCCAGAGGTCAAATAAGGGGCTTGATCGTGTGGTCCATCTCCTCTTGATGGGCAACCATGCCCGCAAGGGGTTCCTGGGGCTTTCGGCGGATCGGATCGTTTCTCTTGACGATGCCTCCACGGATTGCAACATAGATGAGATAGAGGATGGATGTTCCGATCCATGTGACGGGATAGCAGAGGATGGTATCCCAGATTGGCCTTCCGGCAGGAACCACCATCACCCATGCGATACGAACCACGCAAGTCCCGATGAACGTCAGTATCATCGGGTGCAATGAGTCGCCAGTCCCCCTGATCGCACCCGAGCACAGGTCACCGATGATGTACATCCAATATACCGGTGCGAAGAAGCGCAGCAGCTGCACAGTCATCTCAATGACATTTGGATCAGTAAGGAATATCTTGGAGAGCTGCGGGGCAAAGATATACAAGCCGATGCTCAGCACCCCAAACATTGTAAAGCCAACGCCAGTTGCTACGGGCAAGCACTTCTTCACGCGCGTGATGAGCCCTGCCCCATAGTTCTGGGCTACGAACGTCGACACCGATATCGTCAGTGCGTCGAGCAAAATCCAGATGATGAAGTCGACTTTTCCCGTCACAGCCCATGCGGCGACCATGTCGGTCCCAAAGGTATTGACCTTGGCCTGGATGAGGATATTGGAAAACCCATACATGGCGCTCTGCAGCCCAATGGGAAGCCCAAGATAGACGATCCGCTTGAGGATCACCTTGGTGATGTGGATCTGCTTGACGTGCAGCTGGTAGCTGTACCCTTTTGCCTTGCACAGCGCCCTGACAACCAGCAGTGCGCTCACTGCCTGTGCCAAGACCGTTGCGATGCCAACCCCTGCGACGCCCATGCCCAGTACCAGGACAAAGACAATGTCCAACCCGATGTTGAGGAAACAACACACCACCAGGAAGTAGAACGGCCTGCGAGAGTCCCCGATTGCACGGAGGATAGCTGCCCCGATGGTGTAGATGAACGTCGGAAGCACACCCACAAAGAAGATCTCAGCATACAAGATGGCGGAGAACTCGATGTCCTTGGGAACATGCATCGCCTTGAGGCAGGTGGGAGCAAGGGACAGCCCCAAGGCAGTGACGATCAAGGAGCCCCACAGCGCAAATGAGATGGCAGTATGAACGGTCTTCGAGACACGCTCGTCATCCCGTGCCCCAAAGGCTTGTGATATGAGGATCGTCGCACCACTGGCTACACCAATGAAGAACTGCACCAACGTGCGCGTCAGCGACCCGGTGGACTCGATGGCCGCAAGGGCATCATATCCAACGAACCGGCCAACGATCAGGGCATCGGTGGTGTTGTAGAACTGCTGGAAAAAACTCCCCAGGAAGATGGGGAAAAAGAAGAGTATCAGCTGCTTGGCAATTGAGCCTTTTGTGAGGTCGAGTCCGATTTTTTGTGTCATGGCAATACTGCCACTATAGCATGAGCGACAATGTTGTGGAAGCTATCCTAGAGGGGAAGCAGCACCTGTTGGTATGCACTGAGCTTCTGTGAAAAGGGAATTGTATTGGCTGGACTGGTCGAGGGAAGGCATACCACCGCTACCCGCTTGGGAAGGTTGGGGATGCGTTTGCCCAGGATGTCCCGAGCTGCCGTACCATTGCAGCAAATCATGTCGATGCTGCGGTATTCCTCCAGCAGTCCAGGAATATCATTGGGTATGGCATCGCGGATACTGCTGTCCAGCGAACCATTGCGGGTACACGCATGGACGACGTCCCACAGCCCAACATGCAGTTGGTCCAGGGTCTCCAATTTCTGGGCGTAGTCGGCAAAGGCCTCGACACCAGCCAAGGCTCCCATGATCGGCCAGAATGCATTGCGTGGATGGGCATAATATTGCCCAGCCTGCAACGATGCAACACTGGGCATTGAACCAAGGACAAGTATCTTGCTTTCAGAGGAGACGACAGGTGCAAACCCTTCTATCATTTGCAGGGGATACCCAGGATGTCTTGCTCATATGCAGCGACATCGATGGGGCGGGAGAAATAGAACCCCTGTCCGAGTTCGCATCCGATTCCCCTGAGGAACTCATACTGCTCCTCGGTCTCTATCCCTTCGCTGATCACATGCATCTGTAGGTGCTTTGCCATTGTCACCACATCGGTGATCACCGACCTACCCCGTTCCGAGACCACGCATTCGTCCAAGAAACCCTTGTCAAGCTTCAGCGTGTCCAGCGGGATATCCTTGAGGATATTCAGCGTGGAGAACCCAGTCCCAAAGTCATCCATGGCAATGGGGAACCCTTCTGCCTTCAGACCGGTAAGCATCTTCATCATCGCTCCCTCGTCGTCACGGAAGGAGTTCTCGGTAATCTCGAGTTCTATGAGATTGTGCGGGACACGGTAATACATGGCAAGGGAGCTCAGGACCGGGACCAAGTCAAGGTCATCCAGATGGCTGCGGGAAATATTGACCGAGACGGGATGGAAATGGATGCCCATGTCCAGCCAACGGCGCATCGTGATGCACACCTGCTCGAACATGTACAAGTCAATCTTTCGGATGAAACCGGTGCGCTCGAACGTTGGGAGGAACTGGTCCGGAAGCAACAGCCCCCGTGTCGGATGCACCCACCGCACCAACGCCTCCGCACCACACGCCTCGCCGGTTGCAAGGTTGTATTTGGGCTGGAGGAAGAGGAGGAACTGGCGGTTGTCCAGCGCATACTCCATCGTGGTCTCGATGTTCTGCTCCATGACCATCGACTCAAGGGAACGCTCATCATAGAAGACGATCTGCTTGCGCATTGCCTCTGCCTCGCGGCAGGCGATGTTGGCCCGCTCATCCATCAACCGGATGCCATGCCCTATCTCACAGGTCTCATACACACCACAATGGATGCCCACTTGCCTGACGATCGTATCGTCTTCAGCTGGCAATTGCGGGCAATCGTGGTGGATCTGCATGATCCTCCGTTCCAAGGTAGGACGGTCCGGACAACTGAGGAGCATCACGAAATGGTCTGCATAGGCACGGCAAAAGGGTTCGTCGGCGGCAAGGTTGGCCTCCAGAACTTGCGCGATCTTCCGCAAGAAGTCATCTGCAACCCGATAGCCATACATGTCGTTGATCAACTTGAAACGATCGAGGTCGAAGTGCACCATCATCCTGCGGACAGATCCATTCTCATGCATCAAGAGGTCGGTGGCACGGTCCAAGAAGGCGCTGTAGCTGATCGAGCCGGACACAGCGTCACGCAGTTTGGTGTCCTCAAGCTTGCTCACCAAGAAGAACAGGCCAAACAGCAATGCAACGGACAAGCCACCCAGCAACATCAAGGCAACGACGGAGAGGATCAGATTGGCTTGGCTGCCCGTCCCCTGGATCAACCGAAACAGTGGCACGAGCGTCAGAGCTATAGCGACAACGAAGGAACAGGAAAGCCATACAATGGCCATCCGCTTCATATGTTTGTTATGGGCATCCGTGCCCAGAAGTGGCGAATCTGGTTCTGTCACAAATCACCTTCCCTTTGCTTTGACACCTTACTGCATGCCGTTCTGCTTGTAAAGAGCAAGACATGCAAACCTGGTATACATGTTACAGCACCACTGCTTTTGCGCACGCAATTCCATCCAGCGCAGCAGAAACAATTCCACCGGCATATCCAGCCCCTTCCCCACAAGGATACAGCCCCTTGAGGGCCACGTGTTGCATTGTTTCGGTGTTTCTGGGAATTCTGACAGGACTGCTCGTCCGTGTCTCGGCCGCTACAAGCAACGCCTCGTCGGTGAGGAAACCACGGGCGTTCGCTCCAAATACACGCAGCCCCTCACGCAGTCTCCGATGGACCATCGGAGGAAGAACCTGTGCCAAATCATATGACACAACACCAGGGATATATGAGGATTCCGGCAGCGTCGAAGAGATCTTCCCCTGGATAAAATCGGTCATGCGCTGTGCAGGTGCCACGAGCTTTCCACCCCCGGCAAGGGCACACCTGCGCTCGATGGCCATCTGCAGGTGCATCATACCCAGCACACCAAACCGCTCGAACGCTGAGGGAAGGTCCTCTGGACGGACCTCAACCACCATGCCGCTGTTTGCCCATCGGCTGTTTCTGGCAGCGGAGGACATGCCGTTGACGACAACCTCTCCATTAGCTGTCGCCGCAGGGATGATGATTCCTCCGGGACACATGCAGAACGAGTAGACACCCCGGCCGTCGACCTGAGTGACAAAGCTATACTCCGCCGCGGGAAGGTATTGCCCCCTCCCTGCTGGGTCATGGTATTGAATGGTATCTATCAGATGCTGGGGATGCTCGATGCGGACACCCAAGGCAAGCCCCTTCTGCTCCAGGGCAATGCCACTTTTGGCCAGGTAGCCATACACGTCACGCGCGCTATGGCCAGTGGCAAGGACAACAGGACCATGGAACGTCACCCCATTGGCAACAGCCCCGGTGACGGTTCCCTCCTCGACCACCAGCGACTGGACCGTATGGCCGAACAGCACCTGTCCGCCGCTCTGTACAATGGTATTGCGCATCCGCTCGATGACCTGGGGAAGTTTGTCCGTACCAATATGGGGATGGGCATCCACCAGGATATCGGGCGATGCACCATGCTGGCACAACAAGGAGAGCACTGCCTGTACATCGCCACGCTTGGTGCTCCGGGTATAGAGCTTGCCATCGCTGAATGCACCAGCGCCACCCTCACCAAAGCTATAGTTGGAATCGGCATTGACCACCCCGGTGCGGCACATCGCAGCAATATCTCTCTTGCGCTGGTGGACATCAGCACCCCGCTCCAGCACGATGGGACGCCTCCCCTCGCAGATCAACTGCAACGCTGCAAACAGTCCAGCTGGACCTGCTCCCACCACAACCACAGGATCGGCACCCCCCACATCGGGGAAACTGACATCTGTCCATGGCTGTGCTTCCGGTTCCTGCCCAACATACAGCCGTACCGACAAATCGACCATGACAGGACGGCGGCGTGCATCTACCGAACGCCTGCGGACAATGCAAGCATTGACATCGGAAGCTGCAAGGCCAGCCTTGCGGATGGCTGTGGCACGTATGGCTGAAGAAGAAGATGCGTCTTTCGCATCCAAGCGAATCTGTATGTCTCGAATCATGGGAGGCCTCCACCGACAACTATATATAATTTCATGAGGTTTGTCCTTGAGCGATACGACAAACAGCAATATCATTATTCACATCAAGCAATGCCATCCTTCTTTTTACTAAAAAAAATGACGAATTGGCATAGCTGATTGAAAATGAAGACATTATATTTGGATAGAAGGGGAGAAATGAACAACATGAAACCATACAAACTCATCCTATTGCTGCTTTTTTCCATGCTCATTGTCAGCTGCAAGTCCGTCGACTCTACAACACACCAATTTGTCGTATCCTTGGAGAGCAACCCTACCACCGGTTATAGCTGGACTTACACCCAAAGTGGAACTGGGGAAGTTGCACTGGCCAACGAGACATACATCACCACCTCTTCACCCAAGATAGTCGGAGCCCCAGGGATCCAAGAGTTCACGTTTGTCCCGGCACAGGCGGGACAGGTGGTGCTCACCTTCAGCTATGCCCGGCCTTGGGAAGATGCTGAACCTGTCAAAACGCATACCGTAACGTTGTGCGTACAGGAGGACGGCACCATCAAGGAAAATGCACCATGCTAGAACTCCTGAAGCAGCTGATCACCAGCGGGCAGAATTTCACCATGGAGGGCATGGTCCCCAGGCAGCTGCACGCCAATCCCAAGCAAGGGAGGATCACCATCATCAAAGGTGCCAGGCGCACAGGAAAGAGCTGCATGCAGGTCCAGCTGATGGACCAGCTGGAACGCAAGGGCGTCAACCGCAAGAACATGGTGCATATCGACTTCTCAGACGCCAGGCTCAGATCCCTTCGCCGCTCATCATTGTCCATCATCCTCAAGGCCTACCGGGAACTCTATCCAAACTTCAACCCAAACAAGGAGAAGCTTTGGTTCCTGCTTGACGAAGTGCAACGAGTCAACAACTGGCCGATGTTCATCCTCGAGACAAAAGAACAGATATCGGCGGACTTCTGCCTGACCTCCTCCACCTGCAACCTGCTTGATAGGCTCGATGCGCAAGTATTCATCAACTCCTGTGACTGCTACGAGCTATTCCCATTCAACTTCTCCGAGTACCTCGCCATCCGCGGCTCCAAGATCATAACCCCTACGAATGACCGTGAGAGACTGTTCCTCAAGGGGCTGTTCGAACGGTACCTAGCTTCGGGAGGGATGCCGACGCTCGTCTTCACCTATGACGAGGACCAGCGGATGCAGCTCATGCAGCGGTATGTCTCCGGCGTCATCCCCTCGGAGATATTTGACCAGCATATGATCACCAATCCCCAGGCATTCACCGACTGCATGTTCCATATCCTCAGCCATATCATGCAGACGTTCACCCTCCGGCAACTGAACAACTTCCTCGCTTCATGCGGCCATGAATGCCACGAGGAAGAAGTACGCAATTACCTGCAGTACCTTTCCGACAGCTACTTCATCATGGGGGTGTTCGAGTACAGCCAGGAAGAACCTGGCACCTCCAGAAAGCGGTGGAAGGTCCTTGCCCTCGACCACAACCTCAGCAAGTGCGTGTCCGAGGAGACCGAGTTCCACAACCTCAACTTCATCAAGAACATCGTCTTCATGTCGCTGAGGCAATATGTGACCGAGCTCTATTTCTACCGGTGCAAGGATGGAAGCGAGATCGACTTCTACCACCCCAACTTCCAAGGCAAGCCCTACTTCCTGATGGTCTGTGATGAGTTTGTACCAGACTCACCCCAGTATATCAGCATGATGGACACCCTCTGCACCGGCCTGGACGAAGTCCCAGGCTCCCAAGGGGTGGTAGTGGCCAACACGTTGGAATCCAGCACCTGTGAGTATGGTGGAAAGACAATCCCGCAGTATCCCATCAACGTGTTCCTCATCTACATGGATACCCATATTCCCAAGAAATAGCATGATTGCAGGGTATTGTTGCCTTTCCCCTTTTCGGCTACATTTCTTGTCATGAACGTATTGTCCGTAGAGAATATTTCCAAGACACTCAAGGATGCTCCGCTATTCGAGCATGTCACCTTTGGCCTTGAGCAAGGCCAGAGGCTGGGCCTCATCGGCCACAACGGAGCAGGCAAGTCGACCTTCCTCCGGCTGCTGGCAGGCCAAATGACTCCCGACACCGGCACCATTGCATGCAGCAGGGACCAAGAGCTGCTGGTCTTGGACCAACATGTCTCCTGGGAGGGAGACATCACAGTCCGCCAATTCCTCTTCCAAGGGGCGGGGACACGCATCCAACGGTACCTCGACTACACCAAGACACTGGAAGCCCTGCGCCACGAGGGAAGTTCCCCAATACTCGAACGGCGGCTTGCGGAACTGACCGAGCAGATGAACGACGATGGGACTTGGGACTTGGAGAATGACTATGCTTCATACCTGAGCGAGCTTGCGCTGGGAGACGACATCCAGGACAAACATATGGATGAACTGTCTGGAGGGATGCAAAAGAAAGCTGCGATCGCACGGGTGCTGTGTGCAAAGCCAACGATGCTGTTGTTGGATGAACCGACCAACCACTTGGACATCCCCACGATCGAATGGCTGGAACGGACACTGTGCGCAAGCCGCATGACAATCATCGTCGTCACCCATGACCGGTATTTCCTCAACCATGTATGCAGTGCGATCCTCGAGCTGGAGGGAGGCGTGATGTATCTCCATCCCGGCTCCTTCTCCTCCTACATGGAGCGCAAGGCACAGCGCCTTGAGGCCATGCAGAAGGAACAGGAACGGCTGAACGTCATCCTGCGCAGGGAACTGGAGTGGCTCAAGCGTGGGCCCCAGGCACGCACCGGCAAGGATAGCGGCCGCAAGCAGCGCATCCGCCAGATGCTGGACAGCCAGCATGCAGTGGGCCGCGATGCCCAGGCGTCGTTCGTCTCCACGGCACGGAGGATGGGCAAGAAGATCCTTGAAGTCCAGGCAATCAGCAAAGGATATGGGGATGGCGATGTCGTGCATGACTTCACCTACAGCTTCACCAAAGGCGAGAGAATCGGCATCATCGGTCAGAACGGAACTGGCAAGAGCACCTTGCTGGACATGCTCACTGGCCACCTCCAACCCGATAGCGGGACAATCGATACCGGTGTCAACACGGTCTTTGGCTATTATGACCAGCTGGGACGTGACCTGCACAGCGACAAGGGTGTCTTGGAATATATGCAGGATATCAGCGAGCGCATCACCGTTGCCCCTGGGTACGAAGTGACCGCCGCACGCTTCTTGGAGATATTCGGGTTCCCCTCCTCCTTCCACCGCCTCCCCATCTCGATCCTCTCAGGTGGTGAACGGCGCCGCCTCTACCTGATCAGCCGGCTCATCGTCAATCCGAACTTCCTGGTCCTGGACGAACCGACGAACGACCTCGACCTGGAAACGATGCAACGCCTGGAACAATATGTGCTCGACTTCCAAGGATGCGTGCTGGTCGTCTCCCATGACCGCGCATTCCTGGACTGCACCTGCGACCAGCTGTTCATCCTCGACGGGACTGGAACAGTCAGCTCCTATATGGGAAGCTTCTCCGACTACCGGCAGGACTATGAGGATGAGGACAAGCTTGGGACATCCTCTGTCCTGACACGGAAAAAGATCCAGGAGAGTGCCCCAGCTCCAAAGAAAGAGGCTCCGGCACCGAAGAAGGGCCTCACGTACAAGGAGAACAAGGAGCTGGAAGCCCTCACTGCAGAAATCGAGGAGATGGAGGCTGAACGATCTGACTTGGAACTCTCGTTTGGGAGTGCCGAGACGACTGCTGCCGGGACCTTGGCAGAGCGAAGCCGCCGCTACGAGCAGCTGGACGGGTTGCTGGCACAGCGGTATGAACGTTGGGAAGAACTGGCCCAAAAAGCATGAAGCCTCCAAGAATACTCATTGGCTTGCTCATCTTCACCACCATGGCTCCACTCGCTGCCAACGATTGGATCCCCACCTCGGTGATCGGGGGATCGGGCAACGACAGCGGCACCTATGGGATCTCCTCCAACAATGACGACGGCCGGTCATTTGGTGGAATGGCGAAGGTAACTGCCAATGCATGGTGGGCTGACGTCACCCTCGATGGCTACACCAACCGTGGATACCGAAGCGAATGGGACAAGCCCGAGACCTTCTACCAAGGCCGCCTGGATGTCCTGCAGCTGACGCTGGGCCTCTTTGCGAGGACACAGCCCCACCAGCTCCCACCGTGGCTACAACTGGGCATGGATCCATATGCCGGTGTGGTGGTGGCAGGCAACCTGGGACTCCAATCGGCACAAAACCTGCTGCACACCATGATCGGACGGAAACACGTGGACTTGCCCTATGACACCGACTCCGCCCGGGCGTTCCTACGCGCAGGGGCACACCTGTCATGCACGTTCATCTTCCCCACACCCATTGCGACACGCCTTGCCATCACAGGCACCGTAGATTCTGCAGTTGGCTATTACTTTGGGACGGACATCCAGGTATCCCTGTCTCTGGGAACGGTTGCGCAGCTGCACGGCGGATACTACTGGAAGACCCATGACAGTACATGGAGGACGGCAAACCTTGTATTCGCCGAGAACCAAGGATGGAACCTGGGCTTCACCATCCAAGCAGGATTCCTCTACATGGACTACTTCTCATTCCTCCAGCATGGTTCTGGCTATGGCGTCATGGGAATCGACGTGATGAACTTCTTCCTCCCCAAGATATGGAAACGCACCACAGTGCAAGTCTCCTCCTCCATGGCTTTGACCAACCTGGGCTTGACCTACAAGACACTGCTGGAGATCCCCATCGGGCAAGTTCCCGGCCTCATCACAGCTTTCAGCATCTCCTACAAGGGCCACATGGTGAATGAAGGCAATTCCTCCACACCCCGGGAACGCTCGGACAACGGCAGCTACCTGCTGCACGTGGGGTATCAGTACCCCTTGGACTGGGTCACCCCATATGCCATGGTTGGAGTGGGTGCCAGCTCGTGGAACATGACGCGGTTCTCCAATGCCGTGCCTACGGGGACAACCGCCCCCATGCAGACCATATTGCGGGCAGCCAGACCCACCATCGACTTGGAAATCGGCGGCAAATTCCTGCGGCCAGGAATGCTCAGCACGGCAAACGCAACCTACCAGATTACCCTGTACGGAGGGCTCAGCTACACATTCGGCACCGATTCCCTGGTTAATTCCCTCTCCCATGAACCTGCTGCATTTGCACGGCTGTGCACCCCATGGGTCTGGCGCATCGGAGTTGGCATTGCCATCGGGATGGACGAGTAGGTACACCAAAGAACCATATCTCTCCATGGAAGGCACACGCTCCTTCCGCAGAAATCCCCTCACACCTCCCCCATACTGGCTTCCATTGGGACCATTGCGTCCCATAGGAGCCAACCATGAGACGTAGTATCATCCTGACCATCCTGCTGCTGGCATGCACGGTGGGCCTCTGGGCAACCGAAGTGCCGACAGTCACGCTGAGCCAGGCACAACAATCGGCGGCTAGCCACAATATCGGGCTCTCCATCGCACAACTGCAGCTGGAGGGAACGATGCGCACCCAACATTCGCTTGCCAGCACCTATATGCCCAGCATCTCCCTCTCAGGCAACCTGTCAACGGGTGGAAGCATCATCAGCGGGACCTCAAGCGGTATCAATACCGGAGCATCAGTTGGTGTATCATTCACCTTCACCGGTGCTATGATCACCGACAGCGCCACCAGGTCCCTGACCGAGCAGCAGGCAACCCTCACCTACCAAGGAGTGTTCAACACCCTCCAGAATACGGTCGCAGCTCAGTATTGGAATATTGCCGCACTGCAGAACGCCGTGCAGGCAAGCACCATCACCGCTAACAGCGCCCGCGAGCAATACCAGCTTGCCCAGCAGATGTACGACCAAGGACAAGTTCCCCAACTCAGCGTGGCACAGGCCAAGTCGTCTGCAGATGACGCACAACAGACGCTGATGCAGCTGCAGGACTCCCTGGAACTCGCCCGTAGCAACTTTGTCGACCTGACTGGCATCGATGATGGGGAGTTCACCCTCGAGCAACTTCCACATTTCATGGCATTGGAATTGCCGACAGCCCAGGAGCTGCTGTCAGCCTATGGAAATTCCACTACCACCATGCAGCAGTTCTCCAACGCACTGGCCCTTGCACAGACAGCCAGTGCAACCACCGTCTACAGCAATAGGATCCCTACCATCAGCGTCTCCGCTTCATACGGCATCAGTGGCTCGCTCACCAGCTCCCAGGGAGTCTCCGACAGCGGGACGGTCTCCCTGTCGGTCAACGTCCCGCTGAGCTCATACATCCCCGGCACCACCGCCAACCTGAAGATCAGCGATGCCCAGGATGCGGTGACCAAGGCAACCTATGAGCTGGAATCGGGCAGGAGGACCCTGCTGCAGTCAATCCAGAGCGCGTCCATCAAGATCAGCCAGTACCAGCGTTCCTATGCACAGCTATGTGAGAACCTGCAGACTGCATCCTATACATATACCCTCTCGCAAGAGGCGTATGAGGCGGGGTTGCTCTCCAACCAAGAACTCGAAAGCAGCCGCAACGCTGTGTTGAACACCCAGCTGTCGGTCATCAGCACCCGCCTTGACCACCTGCTGGCCTGCATGGGCCTGGCAGAAATCCTGGAGATAGACCTTGCCCAACTGCAGCAAGCCTATCCGAACACCAATGCATGACAAGGAGCACAACATGAAAGTCAACAAACATACGGTCATGGAGATCGTCACCACGGCGGTCCTGCTGGCAATCTGCGCCGCACTGGCAGTGAGCGTCATCATCAG
Organism: uncultured Sphaerochaeta sp.; assembly: GCA_964465155.1. Classification (GTDB taxonomy): domain Bacteria; phylum Spirochaetota; class Spirochaetia; order Sphaerochaetales; family Sphaerochaetaceae; genus Spiro-02. Next base: position 6,465 of record CAYXIH010000035.1, on the reverse strand, counting down.
CTATGCAACGGCCAGCAATAGTTCATTCTCCCCACCCCGCCAAGAGTCTTCGGCACAACTGGCCTCGAACGTGACGGTCCATGAGGTCCAGCAGGAGACCTTCACTAGGACCATCCGTGTCAACGGCGAAGTGACCAGCGATACTGACGGAGTATCCGTCCATCCGGATATCGGTGGCTTGGTGTCCGAGGTGCTCGTCAAGAAAGGTGATACCATTGCAGTGGGTGACACGGTTGCCATGGTCGATCCATCCAAGCCTGGCGCTGCCTACAAGGCCAGCCCTGTCAAGTCACCTGTTGCAGGGACCGTCACATCGGTGGGGGTCGCCGTGGGTGATACCGTGGGAACCTCTACCGAGGTGGCAAAGGTCTCCACCCAAAGCCAATTCCTCATCACAGCCCAGATCCCAGAGAAATACCTGGGGACACTGCAGCTGGGGATGCTGGCGCAGTGCACCAGCGTTGCATGGCCCGATACCATCTTCGAAGCACAGCTGACCTATATCGCACCGACAGTTGACGCCACGTCCCGCACCGTGACCGTGGAACTCGAACTGCAGGGAGACACGACTGGTCTCAAGGCAGGAATGTTCGTCAGCATCACGCTGGTGACCGAGATGATCGAGGATGCATTGGTCATCCCCTCCGCGGCAGTCTCCCAATACCTCGGGCAATCGGTGGTATTCGTGGTCAAGGATGGACGGGCGGTCCTCACCCCCGTCTCCACATCCAGCTCAAACAAGAGCCAGAGCGTCGTGACCGAAGGGCTTGCCGTCGGGGACTTGGTCATCACAGCAGGAACCGCCGCAGACGGCGTCTCCGTGAATATCCTGCAGTAGGAGCAACACATGACGATATCCGAACTCTCTGTACGCCGCCCGGTGATGATGTCGATGGTATACGCCGTCATCATCATCATTGCGCTGGTATTCCTTCCACAGCTCGACATAGCATTGTATCCCTCGGTGGACATGCCCGTCCTCTCGGTCATGGTCTCTTGCAACGACGCAGGCCCCGACGAAATAGAGCAACAAGTGGCGAAGGTCCTGGAAAGTTCCTTTGGGTCGCTGGAGAACCTCCAGTCCATGACCACAAGAAGCAGCGAAGGCAGCGCCATGATCATGCTGGAATTCTCATATGGCACCGACTTGGACAGTGCATACGACGACGTCGTGGCCATTGCCAACCGACTGTCACGCCAGCTTCCCGACTGGGCAGATACCCCATCGGTGATGCGCATGGACATGTCGGGCAACAGCACCGTCGTCAGGTTCATCGTCAGTGGCGACGCGACACAGGAAAAACTGCTGCAGACTGCAGAGGAGACGGTCCTGCCGCTGCTTGAGCGAGTGTCGGGAGTCTCCGAGGCAAGCGTGCGCGGCGGTGGTGACCAGCAGTTCACCGTCAGTGTCTCTGCAAACCGGCTGGAGGCATATGGCTTGCAGCTCTCACAGGTTTCCAGTGCCATTGCCTCGCGCAACATCCAAGGCAATGGCGGGACCATCACACAAGATGGGATGAACTACCAAGTAGGCATCGACACGCGCTACACCGACATCGACCAGATCATGGAGACGGTTGTCTCCACAGTTGGAGGGATCCCTGTCCTGGTCCAGGATATCGCTGATGTCGTGTTGGAAAGTTCGTCGGCAACCAACGAGTCCTATCTGGACGGGAAGCCCATTGTCTCGGTATCGGTCTCCAATGACTCGGACAGCAACGCCTCCACTGTTGCAGCGGCGGTCATCGCCATGATGGACGAGATCAACTCCCAGCTCCCTGAGGGAACTGTGCTGACGCTGCAGCAGGATTCGTCGCAGATGATCAGCTCGACGATGGATGAGGTGTACACATCTGCCATAGAAGGGGTCATCCTTGCGGCACTGGTCATCTTCCTCTTCCTCAGGGGCTTCAAGGCAACCTTGATCATCGCATTGTCCATGCCCATCTGCATCCTCATCACGCTGATGTTCATGGCCATGTTCGGCATCACCGTCAACATGATGAGCATGAGTGGCCTGATCCTGGGCATCGGCATGATCGTGGATGCCTCGATCATCATTTTGGAGAACACCTATGCCTACCGGGCAACGGGATACAAGTCGTCAGTCGCGGCAATCCTGGGAAGCAAGAACATGTTCAACGCAATCGTTGCCTCGACGCTGACGACCTTGTGCGTATTCGTCCCGTTGCTGCTGTACCGCTATGACCTGGGCATGATCGGCATGATGTTCCAAGACCTGGTGATCACAGTCTGCATCTCCCTGATCAGCTCGCTGTTCGTCGCTGTCACATTGGTCCCTGCGCTGGCAGGAAGCATCCTGCGCATCAACACCAGGACCCAAAAGCCCCTGAAGCACAAACTCCTGCGCAGCATCGACGGGGCATGTGCATGGACAGAGGAGCGGATGCGGGACATCTATGAGATCGTATTGAGGTACTTCCTCAACCACCGGTTCCTCCTCATCGTCCTCTTGGTCGTCCTGCTGATGTTCAGCCTCACCAAATTCTCCGGCGTTGGCATGAGCCTCACCCCCCAGATGAACAGCGACGACTCGGTGACACTCTCGCTGACGCTCGAGCCCGGCACCAACTCGACCATCACAAAGAAGTACCTGTTCGACATGCAGCAGCAGATCATCGACACGTTGCCTGCAAACAGCTACGGCTCGATACTTGTCAGCGTGTCGGGAAGCGGGATGATGTCCAGTGCTTCCAACGAAGGCACCATTGAGATCTCATTGCCGGACATCACCGAGCAGACAGTCTCGGCAGCCCAAGTCAAGGAACTGCTCAGGCCGCTGCTCACCCTCGACCCACAGGCTACATGGGTGTTCTCAGCTGGCCGTGGCCCAGGTTCGGGCAGTGCGATAGACATTGAGATCAAGAGCGAAGATTCCACGACGGCAAAGGAGACGGCGGATATGATCGCCTCGGTGCTCCTTGCACAGGTCCCCCAGCTGACCAACATCGAGACGGACTTGGCAAACGGGGCACCGAAGATCAGCGTGGACATTGACCAGCGTGTCGCCCAGGACTTGGGAATCAACATGGCCACGGTTTCGACGATATTGGCCAACGCAATTGGGGGAATCACCGCAAGCGAAGTCACCACCCTCAGCGCCGACAACACGTATGATATCATCGTGCAGCTGGAAGCAGGCGAACTGACTTCGATCGAGGACTTGGGCTCACTGCTGATACCCACCAACTCGACCACGGTCAGGTTGGACAGCGTGGCGACACTTTCAATGTCCACCGCCCCGATGACCATTACCCGTGAGAACAAGGTTCGGGTCAACCATGTCACGGCATCGCTTCGCGATGGCTACACGGCGAGCGAAGTACAACAAGTGGTCAACACGGTCCTGGCGGAACAAATTCTCATCCCCGATGGGGTGACGATCAGCCAAGGTGGTGAGATGAGCCAGTTCGAGGACTATTCGGGGACATTGGTGATGATCATCCTCATCTCGCTGCTGCTCGTCTATGCCGTCATGGCGGCACAGTTCGAGAGCATGCTGGACCCGCTGATCATCTTCGCGACAATACCACTGCTGCTCATCGGAGTCGTATGGATCCACCTGACGATGGCACAGGCGTTCAGCCTCTTCTCCATCGTGGGAATCGTTGCCCTGATAGGGGTAGTGGTCAACAACGGCATCGTGCTGGTCGACTCGATCAACCAGTTGGTCAGGGAACATGTGCCCGTGCGCAAGGCATGCGTGCTTGCAGCCAGAAGGAGACTGCGCCCGATATTGATGACCACCCTCACCACGGTGCTGGGCATGATTCCCCTCGCCTTCTTCCCAGGAGACGGAGCGGAGATGATGCAGCCGATCGCTCTGACGTTCATCGGTGGGCTGCTGACGGGAGCTACGCTGACCCTGATACTCTCACCTGTGCTCTACTCGTTGCTCAACAGCCACAAGGAACGTCATTATGACGACCCGGACTCCCTCCAGAACCAGCTGCGCGAATACGACATCTCGCGGCTCACCACTTTGGAAGGAGCACAGGCTGCACAAGTAATGATGGACGAAGGAGAAGAGAACTAACGTCCCAGCAGGCGCAGGCACATGTCAGGATAGTTGGAGATGACACCATGCACATCCAACTCCATGAGCCTGCGCATCTGCTGCTCCTCGTTGACCGTCCAGACATTCAGTCCGACACCGCTGACCCGGCACTCGTCGATAGTCTCAAGGTTCAGCAACTTGTAATCGGGATGAAGGTACTGCAGTCCGGCATCCTTTGCCTCATAGGCAAGATGCTGGATGTTCTTTCCTTCATACAGCAGTCCACAGGCAATATCGGGGGCGAGTGCCTTGCACCGGGCTACCGACAGCCAGTTGAAGGAGGAAAAGACGACACGGTCCTCCAAGTGGAAGGCCCTGACCATCTGCACCGCCTGCTGCTCTATCTGTGCATACCAGCTGACATTGGTCTTGATCTCAATGTTGGTGATCAAATTGTTCTTGCTGACGAAATCACAATACTCTTCCAGTGATGGGATATAGGCGTCAAACGCATCATCCTTGGTCCTGGATGCCTTGATATGTGTCAGTTCCTCAAGGGTGTAGTCGCTGACCAGCCCCTGGCAACCAGTGGTGCGCACCAACTGCTCGTCATGGATGATCACAAGCTGACCGTCCTTGGACGCATGGATGTCAAGCTCTATCCCATCCGCCCCAGCCTCCAATGCCTTGACGAACGCATACATCGTGTTCTCTGGATAGAGACCCGAAAAACCCCTATGTGCAAATACCTGCATACTCTTCCTCCCAAATTCACTCACAGCGTACAACCACAACCCATGAAAGGCAACGGGAGCACGTCCGTGCCCAGGTCATTTCTCCTCATGCCCACAGGTGCTCTGGACAGACTGGGCCTCCGACGGAAGCAATGCCTCTGCCCTGACCCAATCCTTCTTTCTCATCGCGTTGATGATGAAGGCAATTGCCGTGAACAGCACCATGCCCAGCGCAACGAGGAATACATACAGGCTCTTGCTTCCCAGCACCAGGTTCGTCGGGGGGAAGAAGCCAACGACCAAGGCAAACACGACACCCACCAAGCCAGTGCCCGCTATTGCCCACAACCCGAACCGTCCCCCTCCGATCTTGAACGGCCGTTCCAAGGTGGGCTGGGAATACCTCAGCCGGATCACCGCAAGGAACATCAGCACGTACATGCCCAAGTACAGCGTGGCTGTCATGGCCGACAATACATAGAACGCCGCGCTGACATTCTTCATGAAAAAATAGAGGGACGACAACAGCGCCACGCATACAAATTGCATCAGCAGCAGTGAATCAGGGGAACCGTGCTTGTTGCTGTGGCTCATGAACGGGGGGATCATCCCATCGTTGGCAGTCAGCAACAGCCCACGCGTCGGCCCGATGACCCAGCAGAGCACCCCGCCAACTGCACCAAACGCAGTCAGCAAGCCAAAGACTGGGACCAACCAACCCAGATGCCAGGTATCGAACATCTTCTGGAAGGCGACCATGAGGCCGGCGGTAAGCCCCGCCCCGGATGTGAGGGACGCAGCCGGTACAACCGTTGCTACGGCCAGCGAGCCCAATGTGAACACGATGCAGATCACAGCGGAGGCGATGAACATCGCCTGGGGAAACTGCTTTCTTGGATTGGCCATCTCGCGCACCTGCACCGCCTGCACCTCGATGCCTGAGAACAACAGGACAATTCCTGCCAGGAATGAGATGCTTCCCAGCCCCGTGACATGGGGAAACCACCTTGGATGGACATGCAGCTCATGGATCTTGAGCAAGTCGTCACCCGAGGCAAAGGCGATGGGATGGCCAGTGGCTATCCATACGATTGCCAGGACGGTGACCACAATGGCTGGGGTCAGCGTTCCCAATATCACAGCCCATTTGGAGACGGTGTTTGCGGCATTGAATCCCCGCAGTGCGATCAAGGTGGCTGCTCCAAATACAACGAGGATCACAATACCATTGAACGGCCCGTTGTTGGCAAGCTCGGGTTTCCCAAAGAGGTATGCAAGGCATGCAGCTCCAAAGCCCAATACCGCAGGATACCATGCGACATTCTGGATCCATTGCAGCCATACTGCCAAGAACCCCCACCTGGGCCCAAACGCAGCCGATACCCATGCGTAGATGCCACCACCCTTCTCAGGAAACGCGCTTCCCAGCTCCGCGGAAACCAAGGCCGCGGGCAACAGGAAGATGAAGGTGGCGAACAGGATATAGAAAATCATCGACAAGCCCTCGGCAGCCATCATCGGCAGCCCCCTCAGGCTCATCACCGAAGCAACGGCGAGCAGGCTCAGCGTCATGACGGTCATGCCGCAGGAATCCTTGTGCGAGTGTGTATCCATGGTATCTTCCCCCCAAACAACGACAGGAACTCAGAGCTGTCCCACCCTTGTTGTACCAAACATAGCCATGCGTCAGAAAAACGGCAATATAAAGCTGGG
>CAYXIH010000034.1:0-20545 GCA_964465155.1 uncultured Sphaerochaeta sp. | reverse complement strand
TGCCCGACCCCTGGATTCCCGCCTCCGCCCCGATGTCGGGCAGCGCCATGCAGTCCGGGACGCTGCCGGCGAACTGCTTGTAGTACAGGGGCAGCCTCATCCCGTCCTTCCTTCCGAACAGGTAGAGCAGGTTGACCTGCGGCTCGTAGCGCATCCGGCTGTCGTAGCCCAGCTGTGCGAGGGGCAGGTTCCGCGACTCGCTGATGATGCGGTGCCCGTCGACGAGGATGAAGCCGCTGTAGTCGCACAGTCCGTTCCTCATGTAGGCGCATATCCGGTCGCGGTTCCTGCCAAGCTCCCTCAGCTCACGCGTGAGCGAGGCGGCGGACAGCCCAAGGCGTGGGAACAACACGGAAAGATAGCTAGCCTCGTAGCAGGACTGCACCCGCTTCAGCGACGTCTCCCCAAGGCACTTGATCGCGGCAAGGGTGAAGATGGTCTTCCAGGAGTCAGGGAAGAACCTCTTGAGGTTGTCCATCATGGACCCGTTGGCCTGGTAGAGGTAGCAGCAGGCCCCGTACTGTACGCACTGGATCTCCCTCAGCTCCTGCTGGGCGACCTTCTCCTTCTTGGGTATGAAGCCATCCTCGGTGATGGTTCCCAGGAGAGCACCTGATTTCTTCTTCTTGCGCTTTGTCAGTGGGTCGTAGACGCTCTTTCGCTCGTACAGGTAGTAGTGTCCGTTGATGAGCTTGACCTCGGTGCCGGATGGCCGTTCGAAGGACTGGACGAACTGCGGTTTCTGTGTCATTTAGGGTCTCCCTATTTAGGTATACCCATTATAGCATGACACTTCCCCGGGAGCAAGCGCGAAGATGATTCCCAGATAAGAATTTATTATAGCTCAGGCTCCCTTTTCGGGAGCCCAAAAAATGAAAAGTTACAGATTAGATCATCATATTTTTTTCAGATCTCAAAGAATAACACTGGCCTCGCGTTGGTATTGCGCGAGGCCAGTGCTTTGCTGAACATTTTCTTCGTAGTTTATGATTGTTTTATTACAGGCGGTCCTTTGATCCAAAGACTTCAATCTTCTCTTCCACAATCTTGGCACAAGCTTCACGCACATATGCCATGACCTTGCGGGCATCGCCGTTGATAGGCATCTCCTCAGCGTAATGCTTCATAGTATTGCCATAGCCATTGCACCAGAGTTCCGTTCCCACGTTGATTTTCCTCACGCCATGGGCGATTGCTTTTCTGAAATCTTCGTCCGGGACTCCAGTACCACCATGAAGGACCAAGGGGACGTGGGGGATCAGCGCATGGATTTGGGCAATTCGCTCATGGTCGATCTTGGGAGGCAGTTTATAAAAACCATGTACGGTTCCAACCGCAACAGCCAGAGCATCAATGGCGCACAAATCACAATACTTCTTGGCCATCTCAGGGTCAGTAAAAAAGGCCTCCCTGCATTGGACCCCATCTTCGACACCACCTACATGACCAAGCTCAGCTTCTACAGAGACCCCATACTTCTCTGCATAATCTATGACCTTGTTGGTGATCTCAACATTTTCTTCAAAGCTTTTTGTAGAGGCATCTATCATCACGGATGTAAAACCATAGTCAATACAACGTCTGATGACATCATAGTCCATGGCGTGATCAAGATGGAGGACCACAGGGATTCCATAGTCATTGGAAATACCATCTACCATTCCCGCAATGCAATGCTCACCAATATGGCGCACACATCCAGGACTTACCTGCGCGATCACAGGAGACTTCATGACCTGAGCTCCCTGAACGATTCCCTGGACATTCTCAAGTCCAAAGAAATTGAAGCTTCCTACAGCATAGCCGTCTCTCTCAGCTTCCCTCAACACAGAACGCAACGTTATTAAGGACATATTTTCTACCTATACCTTTGCCGTTTTCCGGACTTAGTTTTTCAAAGCATGATGTCGTCTGATTTGGATACCTTCATGAAGATCAACAACGAGATAGTGGTGAACAATGTAAGAATTGTTGCCATGGCAGCAGCTGGGCCATCCGTACCACGTGATACAAAGATGTATATGGACAACGTCAGGGTTACAGTGTGGGATGTATAGAGAATAATGGAGGTCGAAAGCTCCGTGATAATGGTAATCCAGCTCAAGATACCACCGGAGATGATACCATTACCCATCATGGGCACCGTAATCTTGAAGAAGGTCTTCAGCTTTGAGGATCCCAGGCTGATGGCCGCTTCTTCCACAGAAATTGGTATCTGTTGCAAGATTGCCACCGAGCTTCTGATCGTATAAGGAATTCGCCGTACAATCATTGCAATGATCATGATGGCGGCTGTTCCCGTAAGCACCATTGGTCCCCTGTTGAAGGAAATGACCATGGCGATACCAACGACTGCACCAGGTATGATATAGGGAACCATTGATAGGTTGTCGATCATATTGCTGACAACACCTGGGCGCCGGACTACCAGATAAGCAACGATGATGGCAAGGAATACCACCAGCAATACAGCCACACCTCCGATATAGAGAGTGTTGGGAATGGCCATGCTCATCCTCTTGAACGCTATGCGGTAGCTATCCAAGGAGAATCCTGGCTGGAACAAAGATCCAGAAGATGATGTCTTGCGAAATGACATGTAGACCAAGAAGACCTGCGGCATCATTGAAATGGCCACCAACACATAGGCGTATACGTTGATGAAGACTCCCATTCCCTTCTTGGGCTTTTTTCGCTCCAAGGAATGCATTGAGTTCATGGAGAAACGATAATGCCGAGCAACCAACTTCTGGATGAAGAAGACCAATGCCGTTATCAGGATTGCAATGACACTGATGGCCGCTGCGAAGTTATGGTTGATGTTTGTCTCTCCAACATACTGATTGTAGATCTCGACAGGGAACGTACGGTACCCTTCTCCAATAAGCAATGGAGTTCCAAAGTCAGCCAGTGCACGCATGAACACCAACAATGCCGCTGCCAAGATGGAGGGCATGCACAATGGCATCACAACCCGGAAGAAACGTTTGATCCCTGAGCATCCCAAGTTTTGGGATGCTTCAAGAAGTGAGTTGTCAATTGACTTCAAAGCGCCAGATACATATAGGAATACCAATGGGAACAGACGTGTCACCAAGACCAAAACTATCCCTCGGAACCCATAGATGGTTGGCATCCTGAAATGGAAGATGCTCTCCAGAAATTGCGTGATGATTCCTGAACGGCCCAACAGCAATATCCATGAGTAAGCACCGATGAAAGGTGCAGACATTGAACACAGCACTATCAGCACCTGCAGGAACTTTTGCCCCCTCATGGTGTACATGTTGTAGAAATATGCCAACGGGATACCCAACAGCAAGGAGAACACCATGGTCGTGATGGATACTTTGAAGCTATTGATCAATGTGCTGAAATAATACTTCTGGCTAAAGAATTTCTTGAAATACTCCAAGCTAAATGACCCTTCTTTGCCAATAACGGATGATTTTAGGACATTGAACAAAGGAAAGACCAAGAATAAGATGTAGAGCCCCAAAATAATGAAGCCCAATGTATTCCAGACCTCCAATGGAGAACGTTTTCTCAACATCTTCACTTTCCGGCTCCTTGCGGTGGCAAGAGCAAATTGTATTCACCGTCTTGCGAGAAGACATTTGCTTTCTCAGCTTTGACGGTCAACTTGATGCGCTTCCCCTTTGGAATCGTATTGTCAATAGTGGACTCTTGGATAATATCAACACGCTCCCCGCTCTCCAGCCGGACGTTGTAATGGGTATTCAATCCCAGGAAGATACTGTCCTCGACAACTCCATCCAACCCTTGGTCATGAGTCTCCAAGACACGGAACTCTTCTGGCCTAATGGCCATCAGGACCTCTTGGTCATGAAGATATGCATCATTAACATGTGGCATACCCAATACGTAGCCACCAAGGAATGCTACCTGGGCCTTCCCATCAACTACCTGCAGATGAGCATTGAGGAAATTCGACCTTCCAACAAATCCGGCTACAAACTTGTTTGCAGGACGCTGATACAGTTCCTTCGGTGTTCCAATCTGCTGCACCACACCATTTTTCATCACGGCGATACGGTCACTGATTGCCATAGCCTCTTCTTGGTCATGAGTGACATATACCGTAGTGATCCCCAATTGGTTCTGGACTTCCTTGATAACTGCACGCATTTCTATCCGCAGCTTCGCATCCAGATTCGAAAGGGGTTCGTCCATGAGCAGGATATCAGGATGAATCACCAAGGCACGCGCAAGGGCAACGCGTTGCTGCTGGCCACCAGACAACCTTTCGGGCAATCTGTCTGCAAACTGATCAATCTGCATCAGCTTGAGATATTCGTTCGTTGCTTCCTTGATTTTATCGGCAGATACCTTCCGAGCCTTCAATCCGAACTCGACATTCTGCCTCACAGTCAGATGTGGAAAGATCGCATAGTTCTGGAATACCATTCCGATGTTTCTCTTGGCTGGATCCAAATTGTTGATCAAGGTTGGGCCAACATAAAAGTTGCCTCCCTCTATTGTATTGAATCCTGCAATCATCCGTAACAATGTTGTCTTTCCACATCCAGATGGTCCCAGGAGGGTGAAGAACTCACCCTCCCGAATCTGAAGGGAAAGGTCAGGGATAATCGTGTTCTTGCCATATCTCTTGACGGCATTTTCTATCGTAATACAAACACTCATGTCTCTCTTCCTTTCCTATTTCGAAATCAGTTGTACTTGGCCCAGAGCTTGGTCCACTTGTCGAGAATCTCACTTTGCTTCTCAGCCAGATACTTACCATCCCGTGGCATCACCTTTACTTCATTCATGGGAGTCAACGTGGGGTTGGTGGTAGGAAGATCGATGTTGGCCTGGCGTGCGGTGGATCCTGCCCAGAGAGCCTGTGCCTGATCACTAGTCAAAAAGTCCATGAACAACTTTGCATTATCCATGTTCTTGGCATTGCGGATGATTGCCGAGGCAAAAGGAATCGCAGTCACACCTTCTGTGGGGAATACGATTTCGACTACATCACCCTTTCCTTCCTCAATGTAGGTTACACAAGGTGCTTCATAGGTAAGGCCGACTACATACTCGCCATTGAGGACGTTCTTGTAGCAGGCTGAGGAACTGCTGCTCATCACGCCACCAAGATTCTGAACAAGCTTGTCCAGGTAATCCCATGCTGCTGCACTCTCATAGCCACCTTTGACAGCCAGGATTGTGGAAAGCTGGTTCCATGCTGAGGAAGAAGCTGCAGGGTTTGCTGAAATGATCTTCCCCTTGAGCTTTGGATTGAGAAGATCATCATAGCTCTTGATTTCCACACCAAGCTCGGAAGCAAGCTTCTTGTTGACAAGAAGGTTGACCAGCTGGATTGTCTGGTAGGTCAAGCAACCGGTATCATTCTTGAACCCCTCAGGCATGTTTGAATCATTGACGGATGCATAGGGTTCCCATGAATCGGGCATGTTCACGTAGTCCGAGTAGAGAAGTCCCCCAAGCATCACGTCAGCCTGAGGATTTGCAGCCTCCGCCTTGATTCTCGTCTTCAGTTCACCAGCTCCTGCGGTGACTGCCTCAATGGTGATGTCGGGATACTTTTCCGTGAAAGCATCCGTAATCATGTAGTACTCAGTGTCATAGGTGGTGGTATAGATAATCAATTTACCAGAAGGCCCATTAGCCTTGGCTTCTGAAGCACCTTGGGCGAAAACCATTCCACAACACAGCAAAACAATCAAAAAACTTGAAAGTTTTTTCATAATAATTTCCTCCTTTCAGAAATCATAATCAGATTATCATCACATCATTTACTTGTAAACAAAAAGTTTGACATGAAAATATTTTCATGATAATTTTATCATATCAAAAATATATGGTACTTTTTATCACAAACTTTACATGTAAAGTGGAAATTATTTCACTATAGGAGCTTTTATGAACTCTCAAAGTTTTGTTTCATCTCCTACAGCTGTTGCAGTAGGTCACCTCTGTGCAGATACGATTTGTGTCGTTGATGGATTCCCCCCCGAAAACACATCCAAGCATATTGATCTGGTAGACAAACAAGCTGGAGGCGGTGCCTCCCAAGCGATTGTAGCTTTCTCCCGATTGGGAGGTTGGGGCGGTTATCTTGGAAATTTGGGATCAGATGATACCGGCACATACCTCTTGGAAGGCCTCAAACAAGAAAAGGTCGACACCCGTCATGTTTCATTCGAGGATGGAATGAGTTCTTTCTCATTTGTTTGCGTCAATAGCAGAAATGCCTCAAGGACATTGATAAACTACCATGACCGTCTCCCTTCCATCAAATTCACTCCAAGCATTGAGCAATACATCAAGGATGCAACCTACCTGCATCTCGACGGAACTCAATATGAGAATGCCATCACGGCTGCCGAGATTGCAAAAGCTGCTGGTACTACCATCTCGCTTGATGGTAGTTCAGTCCAGAAAGACAACCAAAAGAACATTGCACTTGCTAAAATGGCAGATATCCTCATCACGAGCGAAGTTTATCCCTGCAAAATCATGGAAGACGATAGTCTTGAACGTGCCTTGCTACAAATGTCGAAATGGGGATCGCGAATACTCATTGCAACCCTTGGAGAAAAAGGGTCGGTTGCAGTTGTAAAGGGAGAATTGGTATATTTCCCGACGTATAGTGAGATTGAACCTGTTGATACCACTGGAAGTGGGGATGTCTTTCATGGGGCATTCCTGAGGGCACTCGAATTGGGGTATACTCTGGATTCAGCCATCAAATTCTCTAGTGCGGTATCTTCCATCAACTGCATGCATCTCGGTGGCCGAACTGGAATCCCGACATTCAGCGAAACCCTGCAATTCATGCAGACACATAGCTTCAAATAGCGGTATTCACATAATGTTCATTTTCTGAAAGAATACTTCACAAAGGTAAGCAATGAATAACAATATCACCATTTCAAAAAAACAAAACTGGGAAATTCTCCTAGTAGCAAAATATCAGACACTCTCCTCCAGCAACCAACAGATTGCTGACTTTTTCTTGCAGAACAAAGAAATGGTGACCAATGGTTCAATAAATGAGCTTGCCGCCGGTGCGCGTACGAGTATTTCTGGGATAGTCCGCTTCTGCCAGACATTGGGTTACAAAGGCCTCAAGGAACTCAGGATCAAGGCAAATGTCAATGAAACAGGTCTTGATCCCATAGAAGTAAACACTTCATACCAGCCTGATGATCCGATTCCTCAAATGTTGTCCAAAACATTTTCCAAATGTGCCCAGGCCCTATCAGACTCAATGAGCATATTGAACAAGCAAGCATTCATTGATGCTGTCACGTTGCTCAACGAAACTGATAACCTAGATATATATGGATATGGGGGATCTGCTGCAATAGCGATGCTGGCTAGGCACCAATTCTTCAAAGTTGGAATCCGGGCGTGTGTCTGCACAGGAGACTATGTTCCAAAGACATCCTACCGTGACAGCAAAGGCAGATATGTCTTGTTCTTCATCTCGAGCTCTGGAGAGACACCAGAGCTCATCAACTGGTGCAAAACAGTAAAAGCTGAGCCTGGAATCAAAATCATATGCCTTACCAACAGACCCAACTCCAGGTTGGCAAAAGAAGCGGATATTGTCTTGTCGACAGCTGTCGATACCCTGTTCTCCAAAAACGACAATTCAATAACCCGCATTGCTCAAATAGCAATCATTGATAGCATCTATGCCTGCTTGATGATGCTTCAGGAGAACAGGGATTCTCGCAACGCGTAAAATTTCTTTGGTTTCTATCTTGCTTCTTCAAGCTTTCCAAGTTCCAAGTATTGTTTGTACAGGCAATCGTAAATTTCCTTCATGAGTGGATTGGGAACATGGGTGCGTTCAATTCCGGCACACAGCACATCTTGTGCCTCAAAGACATCATGGTACAGTCCTGCTGCAACCGAAGCACATATTGCAGCCCCTATGGCAGGGCTCTGGTCACCTGCAGTCACGCATATCTCCCTACCCGTAATATCAGCTAGGATCTGCATCCCAAGTTTACTCTTGCGGGCTACCCCTCCAATCGCAACGATCTTTGTCACTGCTACTCCACCAGCTTCTATGCACTCAAGGATAGCCCGTGCACCGAAGGCAGTTGCCTCAAGCAACGTCTTCATCAGTTGAGGTGCCGATGTTCCCAGTGTGATGCCTTGCATGGCACAGGTGAGATATTGGTTGGCAAACGGGGTACGCCGGCCATTGATCCAATCCAATGCCACGGGTGAATTGATATCCGTAGGAATGGCACTTGCCTGTTGCTCCAATCTTGCAAGCAACTGTTTCTCTATCTTCTCTGCAGTCTCTTGGGAAATAGCATCATCTTGAAGGATCGGCCACATAAGGAGATTGCGAAACCATGCATAGAGGTCGCCATAGGCACTCTGGCCAGCCTCATACCCTGTGAATCCTTCTATCACGGAACCATCTACCTGCCCACAGATTCCAGCTACTGGAGCAGGTGTCTCATCACCAATAAGGATATCACAGGTGGAAGTGCCAATTGACTTGACCATGACGCCAGGACGGAGTCCTCCCCCAATTGCACCAATATGGGCATCAAGGGCACCCACCGTGACTAACACGGGACCAGTCAGATTGAAAGTCTCCAGCCATTTCTTTGAGAGCATTCCAGCTATCTCGGTGCTGGAATAAGTTTCCTCCGGAAGTGTCCTTCGTATTTCTCCCAGCACTGGATCCAGGCAGTTGAGAAACTCTTCCGATGGATACCCTCCCCACAGTTTGTTGTACATGCATTTGTGGCCTGCCGTACATCGTGACCGCTTCAGCAACAGAGGGTTCAAGGTATTGGTGAGCAAGCCGGCCATCCAATCGCAATGCTCCACCGCCGAAGCTGTCGCATTGCGAACTGCTTCATTGTCCCTGACTACATGCAACAGCTTTGCCCAAAACCATTCCGCTGAATAGACCCCTCCGCTATAGGAGGTGTAGTCCACACCACCCCATGTCTTGCTGACGGTGTTGATCTCCTTGGCTTCCTCAACAGCGGTATGGTCCTTCCAGAGGATGAACATCCCATCGGGGTCTTCTGAAAACTCTTCCATCTCTGCCAGCACATGCCCATTTGCATACGCAGGGGCTACTGTGGACCCGGTGGTGTCGATCGAGAAGCTGACAACTTTTCCTGGAGCATCCGGATCGACAAGAACCGACTGGGCAACTGCTGCCTTCACGGCCTCGGAGAGACTCTCAATATAGTCCTTTGGGCTCTGACGGAATTGATTCTTTGCAGGATTGCAAAACAAACCTTGCTTCCACCGTGGATATTCAGCAACCGAAGCGCCGAGGATGTTTCCATCGGCAGCATCCAGTATGACTACTCGTACACTGTCCGACCCAAAGTCAGCACCCATTACATAGCTTGTTTTGTTTTGCATCCTCATCCTTCCCGTGTTATCTGAACAATTTGCCCCGGACCAAGTCTTCCAACCGTGCCAAAGCCTCTATCTCATGGATGGCATTCTCATTGAGCAAGTCCTTGGATTTGCTACGGCAATTGATGGTCATGGGAACTCCCCTCATATTCTGGTAGTACTTGGCGCTGACAGGATACGCACGTGCCTCCATGACCGCCGCCACGGTCAGGAAGTCGGCCACCTCGGATGCAAGCCCTGGTTCCGTCTTGAAATGCTCATACACCCATTTGTAGAGGTCAAGATGAAAGTTTGCCATCACCCCGTTGTAGCCATCCGCTCCCATCTGCAGCGCAGGAAGGAACGTAGATGTATTGGCATTGAACAGAGAGAGGGAGGTCCCTGCTATCGCATCAATACGTTCCCTGAGGATAGGCAATGAGCAGCATACATCCTTGAGGAAGACCAATGACTTATTTTCAGCAGCCTCACGGAGGAAGGATGTCGTCAACAATCTCCGGTAGGGATACGGGCATTCATACATACCAAACTGCACATCGGGAAGCTGGCGGAAAATGTCCTTGATGCTGGATTCAAATACGTCCTCACCTTCATCTGCCTTGGCAAATCTGTTGCTGACCATCACCACTGCATCAACGCCGGTCTCCCACATGGCACCCAGCTGCTGGACCTGCTGTCCATGGTCATTGGCAGTATGCCCGCTGGCTATCACCTTGATCCTGCCAGCGGCAGCATCGACTACTGCGCGTGCAATGTCCATCTTCTCCTGTTCTTCCAGGAAGAACATCTCGCTGCTCTGGCAGACGGCGAATATGCCGTCTGCGCCATGGTCAATATACCACTGCACCAATGCACGTACTGCAGGGTAATCCACTGCCCCTGTCTCAGTATATGGTGTGATCATCGTTGGCCAACAGCCATGGTATTCTTTCATTTCTCTGCTCCTCTTTTGGTAGTGACCACCGAAATGGTGCATGGGTTCATGAGCCCATTGGCCACAAATTGATATGCTTGAGTAAACTCTTCTTTGCCCGGACTGAAACTTGCAGGGTTCGTAAAGACTTTCTTCCCACATGCAAGATGCAATGGGCCAAGCATATTCCTGGGACTCCCGAACACTTGGATACCAATCTTGTTTACGCCTTGCTGAAGAGCCTGGGTGAGATGAATCTCATGCAGACTATTCCAAGGAATATCGAAGATGTGTCCGTTGCAATGGACTGCAGCAACTGTCCCTGACCAATTGCCCATTTCAAGTCTCACCCCGTCTCCAGTACCTTCCCAATCAAACAAGAAATCATACGTTACGGTACCTGGATACTGCAGGAGTCCCTGATACGTCCAATCTCCCAACTCCAATGTCTTGGGCTGATCCACAATCGTTCGTTCTGGAGAAACACCGAAGTCACCAATCAGATAGATATTCTCCAAGCTCATGGCTTGGGAATATGTGCATTCGAGGTCAATGATATTGATCCCCTGTTGCAACTGGGGCAATGAGACCAACTCAAACGCATGGTCCAGGTAATACCCGTGGGGTGCGGATGAAACGTGAATCCCATTGCACTTGATAGAAAACAGTTCTGGCTCTTCTATGGCAAGCTTGCATTCGCAAGAGGTGTTTTCGACCTCAAACTGAAATTGAAGCCGCACCCGGTGCCCATCATTGGGATGAGGCTGGTTGCACCAAACATACCGCTGGGGTATTTCATCCGTATCAACCTGCTGCATGCCAAGACGTTCCCTGATGGCATGCTGCAGTTGGTAGACTTGCAGGGGCTCCGAGCTCAATGGCTCGTCATCCATGCAGTACCATGCTTCATCCAGTACCAATACGTTGGGTACATCCAGTGATACCCCAACAGGAGTATCCAGCGCTATTGATGATAGTATCTCTGTTGGCTCCATGGTTGCTCTGAGATTGCCTGAACTGCCTACATGGATCATCACCGATTCACAGGCTGCAAGTTCCAAGGGGAATTCTACCCCAGCCTCAGAACGTGCGATTTCCGTTTCGGTACCTTCAAGGAGATTGATTGAGGATACAACCCCACCCCGTCCAATCTTCAGGTTCCCGCAGCAAGGGTGGTTCCTGTCGTTGTTGACCAAGAAGAGAAACCATTCATCATCTGCAATCCTCAGTTGGGAAACCAATGCCCCGCTCCCAGATAGTGTCCGCCATTGCACTGACTCAACCACAGAGTCCTTCACTGCTGAAATCAATTGCTGTGCATCAGCAACATGCATGACATGAGAGCCAGTACACAGTTGGACAACTGCCGCATCTGGACGACCTTCAATCAAGGAAGGGAAAGATCCCATACAGATCAACCGTCCACCCGCCTGGACATATTCGCTGAGCAATTGCACCGTGGAGCCATACAACGACTCCATGGGAGGGAGCACTACCGCTGAATACTGTGCTTGTCCCAATACCAGGGAGGTACCGTGCACATGGCCATCACGCTGCAACAGTGTCTCGTCAGCCAAATCCACATCTATCAGATGGTTGCACAATGTCTTGAGGAGATCATTGAACTCATATCCATACCTATCGGAAGCTGGTACATCACGTTCCAACCTACGGATCGGGTTGCCATAGGGGCTGCACCCCATATGGGTCCATACGGTACTCATCGGGTGGATGACCAATACAGGTCGATATACCTCCCCCTGCTGGAGGAGATACGACAAGCGGGCAAAGTAGTCTTCCACCACATGTAGCTTTGGCCACCAAGTAACATGGGTATTGAAGCTCTGTGGGTAATCCCGTTTCCGTGACCCCTTGAGGCTATAGAGGCTCAGGTGCTGGCTCCTATTGGTTACTCCCAATGCATACTGCCAGTCTCCGACCCAGCGCATCCCCTCAAAGCTAAAATCCCAACCACATGCTGCATAGGTTTCGGACATGACCCGTTTCTTCCCATATTGGTGGGCTACACTGCTGCATTGCTTGACAGTCAGATATTCATCCGTCCGCTCACACAGCAAGTCCACCCCGGGAATCTGTTCGTGGGTGTAATGGGGCATCACCGATCCATTGACACGAGTACACAGGCCAAGCTTGTCTTCCTGCAGATAGTGTCCTGTAAATTGGAGTCCATGCTCTGCGCACCACAAGCCAATCTGCTGTGAATAACATTGCTCATAGCGCAATGCTATCGTCCTCCAATAGTCATGCCTTGCTGTCTTTGAGTGGATTCCATCAAAATAGATATACGGAAGACTTTCAAAGATAGAGGGGTACCCCAAAGAGTCACGGAACTCATCCATTCCACCAGACCATGGTATCCACCCCCTGTGAGGGTCAAATGCTGAATGCCGATCAGAGAGACTTGGTTCATCTGTGAAAACTCCAGGGACTGTCCCTGCAGCTATTTCCTCTTCAAGCAACCGGCCATAATGGGCATAGGTACTCTCAATGAAGGCTTGGACACATTGGGGATCCAAGTTGTCCGGGGGTGCAGAGCCATTGAACCAAACAGAGCCACGTGATTGCTCATTGCGGGCTACGAGCAATGACTTCCCCGGCTCAACAACCTCAGGCATCTGCTCGATTCTCTCACAGGACATGATGACATCTCCATCGACCTGTGCAAGGTAGAGGGCAACAATGGAGCTATCGGATTCACAGATATCCGTACGCACCTCCATGGTCAAGCCATGGAGTGCGTAACGGCAGTCTTCCTGTGCTGTGACAGTACCACCACACGTACCAGAGGGAAACCGGTCCTCATCATAGAGCCATGCCTGCATCCCAAGCTGGTGAGCTTCTTTTGTACACGCCTTGATGCATGCATCCCAACTGGAACCCAGATACGGAGTCTCAAGTCCATCCCGCGAGTGCATGAAGAATCCACCAAGATGTTGGTCATGGAAGGCTTTGATCTGCCGAAGTAATTCTGCTTCATGCAAATCATCGTCCCATGCCCAGAAGAGAAAACTTCTATATTCTACCGGAGGTGTTTTCAATGTATGTTGTTCCATCTTAGCTAATCTCAATATCCCAGAAACAGATCTGTTCACGCTTATGGGTATACGTCACGGCGATGTGGTGGTTTTTCAGTTCTATGATAGCTGGATATGCATATCCGCCAGGGCCGTCTTCAAGCGTCAGCAAGTGACTCCACGTTGCACCGTTGTCCTGCGAACTAGCCAGTACCAAGGGGGTACGAGGTCCTTTGTAATAGTTGGGGAGGTTGCCATTGGGATTGTAGGCCAAAACAAGTGTCCCGTTGGCGAGGCGTACAACGTCAATGCCGCTGTTGTTGTTGGGAAGACCTGATTCGTATGCCATTGACCAGGTGTGTCCTCCATCGGTTGAGTCGCTTCTCATGATAGCCGATGACGTGGAGCGACAGAGCATGTGGAGATTGCCGTCCGTACTTTCCCAGAGCGTCGGTTGGATGATCCCTTTGCCCCAACACCTATGTGGCTCATACGGTTGGTCCACCATCTGGATATTGAACGATGCCCTTCTGACAGGCACCAGGCCACTGGCTACCCAAGAAATCCCATTGTCCTGAGAAATATCGACAAAGCAATCCCAGACTTCTCCCTCAAAGGAAGCTGGTGCTACAATAGTCTTTCCATCTGCAAGGAGTATCGGCTTGTTCTTTACTGGACCACGGCCGCCTGATGTATCACCAGCAACCAGTTCACGGGATTCGCTCCAGGTCTTACCCTCATCCGTCGATGTCATATAATATGTCTGCCATATATCTATCGTTGCTCCTACTTTGTAAAACAAGACTATCGTATTGTCAGGATACCGGAACAACACAGGATTCCAAGTCGCAATCCCCCGGGTGTCGCATACAGCATGTGGTTCGGACCAGATACCCTCTGGACTACGACGACAGGTCCAGATTGCGACATCGGGTCCTTTCTCCCAGCTTCCACCAAACCAGGCTGTCAGGATCCCTCCATCTGAGAGTTCCACCAATGTGGAGGCATGGGCGCTATCGGTAGGGCGAGTTTCAAAGGGTACGATATACTCTTTGCGTGCTGTCATTACTTTCATGTCAATTTCCTTCTTTTTCTATGGTTTGTTTCATTCCGATGATTTTTCTATATTCAGTTGGGGAGATACCCTCAAGCTTCATAAAGACGCGGAGGAAGGTTGCCCGGCTATCAATCCCAACCATAGCTGCTATCTGGCCAACCTTGTAGCGCGGGTCGGCAAGCAACTGCTTTGCCTTCTCAACTCTGATCTTGGCCAATGCTTCAGTGATATTCTCATTGGTCTCACTCTTGTAGAGCCTGGAGATATACTTTGCACTCAGGCAGAGGTCTTCCGAGACTGTGGTGAGAGTTATTGGCTCTGCGTAATGTTGCTCGAGATAGGAACTGATCCTCTGTACATGCATGTTGTTCTGGGAAGATTCGGTATGGGACACCAATTTTTGGATTTCCAGGAAAAACCGAATGAACATTGGAGTACACCGCTGCAACTGTTGTTCATCCATGGGAACGGATAGAATCCTATAGATTTCCTGATAGGACGGAAGTTCCTCAACCGACAGTTGGGCATCATCTGCTACACGCCTTCCGACCATGAGAATCTGACGGTAGAGCTCACGCATCAGTTCCGGACCAACTTCGCACTGCTCGTTGCGGCGTATCAATTCCTCAATGTACCGTTGGAGACTTTCCGAGTTCCCTGTCTGGATATTGTTGATGATTCCACGCTGGTCATAGAACGAGAATGTGATCTTCTTCTTGGGTGGAAGCTGTGCAAATGAGAAGAGGCTGAAAGGAGTCTCGCAATCTTTTGCCTGGAGAGCCGCTATTGCCTGCGTATGAGATTTACCGATAGTGGTTATGTCATTGACAATATTCCCTACTCCAATCGAAACGCTATAGTTGTTGGAATCCGCAGCAAACACATTCCGCAAGTTCTCAAGGTCATGCATGACATTGGGAATCTCGTCCTCCGATTGGACGTTGAAAACCACCTCAAAGAGATCCATCTCCAATGGGATAACGACACATGGCATCTTGGGAAGCAGAATACTCCGAAGGATAATTGGAAGCTTCTGGCGCATGAGGGTACATCCCTGCATATCCTCATCTGCCATGAACTCAAACAAAATAGCTGCACAGATATACTTTTCATGAATGAATCCCCGCTGCGCCCGGAGTGTAGCTAGCATCGGCTCTATATTGCGGATATGAATATGGTTGATCAGGAGCTGCAGGCCATGGCGTGCACCATCGAGCTGGTAATCAAGCTCTCGTTGTTGATGGATATCCTCATTGGATATGAGGGATTCTACACCCCTTCTAATGTTTTGGAGGTCATCCCCATCCTGTGGCTGGCCATCAGAGCGAGAACCCCTCAGCAATGAATTGACATCCTTTATCGGGGCATAGATAGATGAGCTCAAGAAAAATACCATCAGCAACCCCAGCAAGATCATGACCACAAGCTGTATGCAGGTTACAAGCACCAGATGTCGCTGCGTATTGACCAAATAAGTTTGTGGCAACATGCCATAGACTGTCCAACCCGTATAATCATCGTATGCAGAAGCAATATAATACCTGGGGATATGGTTTGAACCCCCATCAGCGAGATCTTTGATGATGCGCGCCTGGGATTCTGAGATAGGTGACTCCACCTGTTGGGCAATGAGTGTATTGTTTCCATCAAAGATGAGGAACTTTCCAACCCCGTCCTCTGAAGAAACCAAGAGTTGCTCAAGATAGGCCAAAGATACATTGCAGACATGCACTGCAAAAGTGCCCTGGGTTCTCGTGACGGTCACCACAGGTATGACCGGGATTTTCCTTGCACGGATAGTCAGCATCGTAGCAGGCAACACAAACCTGCCAGAAAAGGAAAATGTCGAATCCCAGAACGTCCGGTCATATGCCTGATACATACAAATGTCCTGGAAATAGAAATCCTTGTCGTAGTGTCCCGCACTTTCCAATATTGAATCATCTGAAGCGTAGTAGATGAATTCGTTGACTACCAGGGGAGTCATACTATTCTCGGCTTTTCGAATAAGTTCCTGGACACGCCATAGCTCGCTTCGTTGTTGCTCCGAGATAATTCCCTCGGGCTTGAAATTCATGATTGTCTCTGCTTCTTGGAATATTGAGACGCCCTGTCCAAATGCCATTCGCACCTGACTACTGACCATTGTGGTCATGGCCTGGAGATGTTCCTGATATTTCTGAAGATATTGTTTCCGTGAATTTGAATAAGACGAGATACTCCCTATTGTGACAAACAAGCCAGCAAACAGGAGTACGAGACAGAAATAGCCAAGGAGTCGCATGAAGTACCTACTGATAGGGGGTCTGTGGAAATGTCTTGTCATGGATCACCTCTGGCTATTCTTATAAGATGGTGTCCTGCCAACACTGGCAGGACATCCCATCATACCACTACTCGTGAAAATCCTGCTTATTTGTAGGAATTATTGGCGTCGTTGTAGATTTTCTCCAATTCCCTGACTCCAAGCTGCTCGCAGCGGACAATAACGGAATCCCATTTCTCGATTGGTTCGAGCCCCATGATATACTTGTTGTACTCCTGGGCAAGCATGGTATTCAGTTCCATGAGGATATCTGCAGTCCGTTCGCTCTGCTCGGTGCTCAAAGAGGGGTTGATCACCGGCGAATGATACGCTGGGTCATCATTGACAATGTTCCAATATTCATCGGCCACATTGTCCCAGTTTCCAAGCAGCTTCTCAATCTCAAACCAAGTCTTGGTATTACAGGCATAGAGGCAGAAGTTCAGCTTAGTAATGCCAAGGTCAGAATAGACTGCATAATAGGAACTCGGTGTTGCATCCCTAAACTGCTCGACATATGGCAGCAGGAACTGTGGTTCACCGTTTGCATCATACTCAAAGCTATATCCTTCCTTACCGTAGTTGGAGATATCGGAACCTACGTCCCCATACAACCAGTCCACGATCTTGATGACTTCATCAACTTTCTTGCTTGAAGCATTCACTGCATAGAAGCGACCAGGAAGTTCTTTAGCATAGCTCACTGCGCGCCGCTGTCCAAAGCTGTTTTCAGGGATCGGAATAATCTGGAGCGTGGCAGCTTCGTTGCCAGGGAGTTTGCGCAATGCCTTTGTATAGTTCTGTCCAAATCCCGAGTTGTCGAGGAAGAAGAAGGAACGACCGGAGGAGAGCTTTGATTCCATCTGCTCGCTCGAGGTAGTCGCAAAGTCAGGATCGAGCACACCCATGGAATAGGCTTTGTTCAGGTAGGAAAGGACAGCCTTGAATTCTTGGCTTGCTGGTCCAAAGACATATTTGCCTTTGTCAAAGTCATAGTAGATTCCTACTTGTTCGTACCCGGCACCCAACATATAGGAAGTGGTCTTCAGCAATTGGGTTGTTCCCTTGCGTCCTGTCCAAGGAATGGAATTGGGATAGAGTTTCTTCAGCTGGGCCAGGACATCCAACAGTTCATCAAACGTTTGTGGAGTCTGGATATTATGCTTGGCAAGCAAATCGGCACGGATTACAGGTCCGAAACCATTGGCACTCTCTTCACGCTGAATGACAGGGAAGACATAGAGTTCACCATCAAGCAGGTATTTCTTCATCTCGGGATACTGCTGCCAGAAACGATAGAAATTGGGCATTGTCTCTTCGTTGACATACTGTAGCAAGGGTTCAAAGATCCCTGTGGGTGCATACGTCGCCACATCCTCTACCTTGATATAGGCAATATCAGGCCAGTTGTTTGTAGCCAGCAGGATATTCTTTTTGTCATCATAGCTGCTGAAGGGTACAATCTCATATTCGAGCTTGATTCCCGTCTCGTCATACGTCGCCTGCTGTGCAGTTGCGTAATTCTTCAGGGGCTGGGTAGCAGAGTCGCTGAGCAACACCCGCACGGTAGTAGGCTTTTCAACAAGCCAGTTCTCTCCTACTGCCTCCTGGGTTGCACCCGTAGTCTCCTGATTTCCCTTTGCCGTAAGCGTGCAGGGCAATGCACAACACAGCAAACCAATAAGCAAGATTCTCTGCATCCTGTTCCTTTTCATACGAACCTCCATTTTGTATCTTCAACCCTTCACTGCCCCAAGCATGACACCCTTGGTGAAATGCTTCTGCAGCAATGGGTACACGATGAGAATTGGAATCACCGAGATGACGATGACCGCATATTTATAGTTCACTGCCAAAATATTGATGTTGCTTGCAATATCTCCTGAATCGCTTGTCATGTCCCCTGCGATGACAATATCCCGCATCAGAACCTGCACTGGATACTTTGACTGTTCGTTGAGGTAGAGCAGAGCAGGGAAGAAGCTGTTCCAATGGGCTACTGCATAGAAGAGCGTCATTGTGGCCAAGATTGGTTTGGAAAGGGGGATGATAATCTTGGAGAGGATCTGTATGTCATTTGCTCCATCAAGATACGCTGACTCAGTAAGCGAAATCGGAATCGCTGCAAACGATGTACGCATGACGATCATATTGAAGGTACTGATTGCAGGAGGAAGCACTATCGACCACATGGTGTTGATAAGCTTCAGCTTCATGACGACAAGGTACAAAGGGATCATTCCACCTGAGATGAACATGGTCAGTGTAATAAAGATGGTAAAAAATTTCTTGCCATACAAATCAGGCCTGGACAACGGATATGCACACATTGCTGTCATCAATACATTGATCAGGGTGCCAACGCTGGTATACATGAATGTGTTGTAATATGCCCGCCAAATTTTCTCGTTGGAGAACACAATCTTGTAGGCATCAATGTTGAAACCGCGAGGAATAACCGAAACTTGTCCGAGGTTGATGTATTGGGCACTGCTGAAGGACACGATCAGGATATACCACATTGGATACAATGTGACAAACCCTACGACTGCAAGCAGCAAGTAATTGCAAATATCAAATAATTTATTTCCAGCCCGTCCGGACAAAGCGAGCTTATTCTTCGAATCTGGCATTACGTAGCTTGTACCCTGTTGAGTCAGGGCTGAATTGTTCTGCATTTCTCTCTCCTACCACAAGCTTGTGTCGCTGAGTTTCTTGGATACCTTGTTCGCCGCAACGAGGAACACAACCCCAATCACCGACTGGAACAAACCGACTGCAGTAGCATAGCTGAAGCTGTTGCCCAAGATACCCCTGCGGTATACATACGTAGAAATGATATCTGCCGTCTCATAGGTGGAACCGTTGTAGAGGAGAAGGACCTTCTCATATCCAAGGTTCATGATTTTGCCAAGGTTCATAATGAGCATCGTAGAGATTGTCGGCATGATAGCGGGTATCGTGACATGCCTGATGCGTTGGAATCTATTCGCGCCATCAATGGTTGCAGCATCCAATACTTCTTGGTCTATGCCAGTCAAAGCTGCCAAATAGATGATGGACGTCCAACCAGCTGACTGCCAGATTCCAGATGTAACATAGATGGTTCGGAAGTATTGTGGATACATCAGGAACTGCATGGGTTTTCCTCCCATGGCCTGTATCACTTGGTTCACCAATCCATCTGAAGCCAGGAGATTGACGATCATGCCACACAAGACAACCGTAGAAATGAAGTGAGGAAGATACGTGATAGATTGGATGACCCGCTTGTACTTGGAATTGTTCACCTCGTTGAGCATCACGGCGAGGAGTATCGGGATTGGGAACCCCCACAAGATACTATAGAGGCTCATCAGAAAGGTATTGCGAACGACAATCCAAAAATAAGGATCAGTAGCAAATTTCTTGAACCATTTCAAACCTGCCCATGGGCTCTTCATAATCCCCTTGACTATGTTGTAATCCTTGAAAGCAACCAATACCCCATACATCGGTGCATAATGGAAAACGATGTAATATACGATTGGCAACAAGAGTATTGCGTAGAGATATCTACTTTTCTTAATCTGCTTGATAGCACAGACCGATGTGTTTCTCCGTAGCACGATGTTCCACCTTTTTGTAATTTCTGTTTGCAACATCTGTATCATTTGACCATTTTTTGGTGTTGTACAGAATCAGTTTTCCCCTTTAGGGATAACTTTTCTCCTTTTGGGGATACTCCATGCAAATTAACAGTCTCCGAAGCCAAAAGTGAGTCAAAGGTGGAACAATGAGCCATATACACAGAAAGAGCTGCTTCCTCTCTTGGAAACAGCTCCTTCTTGGGATGTTGA
>CAYXIH010000033.1:17977-21063 GCA_964465155.1 uncultured Sphaerochaeta sp. | reverse complement strand
ATATATCCTTTTCTCACGTCAACTTGCGAGTTGCATGACTTATGAAATGATACCCATCTGCCGTCCGACCTTCACAAAGGCCGCAACCGCAGCATCGATATCCTGGGGAGTATGGGCAGCAGAGAGCTGCACACGGATGCGAGCCTTCCCCTTGGGAACCACTGGATAGCAGAACCCAATGACATACACACCCTCAGAGAGCAATGCATCGGCCATGGCGACCGCCTTGACCTCGTCATAGAGCATCACCGGGACAATTGCAGTGTCACCTGCAACCAAGTCAAACCCAGCCTCCTCCATCTTGCTACGGAACCGCTGTGCATTCTCAAGCGTCTTGTGCCGGTATGGGTTTCCGGCCTCCAGCAAGTCGAGCACCTGCAGCGTCCCTCCGCAGATCGCGGGGGCTACGGTATTGGAGAACAAGTACGGACGTGCCCTCTGGCGATACAAGTCTATCAGTTCCTGCCGTCCGCTGATGCATCCACCGCTTGCTCCGCCACATGCCTTTCCAAAGGTGGTGGTGACCAAGTCGACACGGTCGGCAACACCCCAATGCTCGGGGGTACCACGCCCGGTAGCACCGATGTACCCCGTTGCATGCGAGTCATCCACCATGACCATGGCATCATACTTCTCAGCCAAGTCGCAGATATCACGCAGTTTGGCAATGTCGCCATCCATGGAGAACACCCCGTCGGTAGCGATCAGGCGGCGCCGTGCGCCACGTGCCTCCCTGAGGCAACGCTCCAAGTCGGCCATGTCGCTGTGGTGGTAGCGAAGGCGCTGTGCCTTGCACAGGCGGATGCCGTCGATGATCGAGGCATGGTTGAGCTCGTCGCTGATGACGGCATCCGTCTCGGCAAGCAATGGCTCGAACAACGCCCCGTTTGCATCGAAGCAAGAAGAGAACAAGATGGTATCATCGGTTCCCAGGAAGCGGGAGATACGATGCTCCAGCTCCTTGTGGATCGACTGCGTCCCACAGATGAAGCGCACCGACGACAGTCCATAGCCCCAGCGGTCCAAGGCATCCTTGGCTGCCTGGATCACCTGCGGGTCATCCGCAAGGCCAAGATAGTTGTTTGCACAGAAATTCAAGACCGACGAACCATCGGAGATACCAATCTCAGCACCCTGGGCGGTCGTGATAACCCGCTCCTTCTTGGACAAGCCCTCACCAGCGAGGGAATCGAGGAACTGACGCAGTTCCTTACCTGTTGCTCCCAGCATCCAATTGCTCCTTTGCCCTGCGGGCCGTGATGGTATCGATCATATCATCGGTCATTGACTTGAGGTCATACTTGGGCTTCCAGTCCCACTCTACCCGGGCTGCATAGTCTTCCAGGCAATCGGGCCAGGAATCAGCGATAGCCTGCTTGACGGGATCAATGGCATAGCCGATGGTGAAGTCGGGGATTCGGGTACGGATATACGCCGCCTGCTCCTCAGGACAGAAGCTCATGGATGCGATGTTGAATGCATTCCTGTGGCGCAGCCTTGCCGGATCAGCCTCCATGACTTGGATGGCCGCCTGCACGGCATCGGGCATGTAGATCATGTCCAGGTAGGTATCGCCGCGGAGGAAGCACTCATAGTGGTGCTTGTCCACCGCTTCATAATAGATGTCCACAGCATAGTCGGTGGTTCCACCACCGGGGGGAGTCATGTTGCTGATGACACCGGGGAACCGGACACCGCGTGTGTCGACATCATACTTGTGGTAGTAGTAGTCACACAGCAGCTCCCCTGCCACCTTGGTTACCCCATAAATGGAAGTGGGACGCTGGATGGTATCCTGTGGAGTGAACTTCTTGGGGGTAGTGGGACCGAAAGCACCGATCGAAGAAGGGGTGAACACGGCACACTTGTATTGGCGCGCCAGCTCCAACGACGTGACCAGCCCATTCATGTTGATGTTCCAAGCAAGCATCGGGTTCTTCTCTGCCGTTGCCGAAAGCAATGCCGCAAGGTGATAGATGGTGTCGATGTGGTGCTTCTCTATGATCGCACGGATGGAGTCGCCATCACGGCAGTCCACCTGATAGAATGGACCACCATTGACCAGGGGCAGATTGATATCGTTACGGATGTCAGTCAGCACCACATGGTCATTGCCATACACCTTGCGTAGCCCCAGCGCGATCTCGGAGCCAAGTTGTCCAAGCGAGCCAATGATCAGGATATTCTTCATGGTTGCTCCCAGTCGCGGCATTTCTTGACAACAGGCAGGATGCCGCTCTACAATGGATGTGTTCATTATAGTGAACAAAGTTTAACATGTCAAACATCAATTCACTATATGAAACCACCAACAAGGAGCAGCAACCATGGAAACACCTCCGATGATCGGCAAGAACATCCAGAAAATCAGATCAGGCAGGGGACTCACCCTCAATGTCCTCTCAGAACGCTCGGGCGTCTCCAAGGCAATGCTCAGCCAAATTGAGTCGGACAAGGTCAATCCTACCGTCGCAACCGTCTGGAAGATCGCCCGTGGCCTGGGAGTCGACCTCCCCGACCTGCTGGATACCGCCATGCAGCCCAAGAGGACTTTCTCGGTCAACCCTGCATCAGACAGCAACGCCACCATGGAGACCCAGGAGCATGGGGTGACGATCAAGATCCTCTCCCCGCTGAACATGGTCGAGGAACTGGAGATGTACCTCATCACATTCGAACCCCATACGTCACTCCCCTCGGAACCCCACTACCCCGGCACCCAGGAATTCATCACCGTCGTCAAGGGAACGGTGCAGGTCACCGCAGGTGAGAACACCGCGGAACTGCGCAAGGGAGACTTCCTGATATACCATTGCGACATCGAACACACGATCAGCAACGAATCGGCACAACCAGCTGTCATCCACATGGTCGTCCGCTTCCCAAACGACAAGAAGTAATCATTGACCCGCCCGCGGGCGGGTTCTCCCCTCCATCCGTGCCTTCTCGGCATACATTGCGTCATCGGCGCTCTGGAACCAGTCCGTCGGTGTCGCATGCTCAGGCCCACACCACGAGACCCCTATCGCAACCTTCACGACCATGCCGACACCGCCTCCTCCCCTGGAACCAACGCCCCTGAACTC
>CAYXIH010000033.1:0-17877 GCA_964465155.1 uncultured Sphaerochaeta sp. | reverse complement strand
CCTTCACGACCATGCCGACACCGCCTCCTCCCCTGGAACCAACGCCCCTGAACTCGTTGATCTTCTCATCCATCACATGGGGCAAGATATTGGTACAGAGGATAGCGAACTCATCCCCTCCAATGCGGTAGCATGAGGCTCCGAAGGTCTCCAGCAAGTCATTGCCCACTTCCCTGAGCACCCGGTCTCCGAACTGGTGGCCCATGGTATCATTCCAGACCTTCATCCCGTTGACATCCAACACGCACAGGCACTCGGACACCCCTTCTTGCCGGCTACGGCCGAACGCTTCTGCAAATGCTATTTCAAACGCCGCACGGTTGCCCAGGCCCGTCAAGCCATCGGTAAACGCCAACTGACGGTACACCTCCACCTTCACCCCCTCGTTCATCAGCCGGAGGAACCTCCGCGTCAGGCTACAGTAGATGATGCATACGAATATGGTGACACCCAGCATGAAATGCGGCCCATACAAGTGCTTGTAACCAATTGAGTAGGAAACAACAGCCCCGATGCTTCCCAAGCACAATACGACTATCGCGCAAACGAGGGATATTGCATACCGGTCCTTGTACTTGACCAGTTCGATGATGCAGCATATCAGTACGATGCCCGACGTCACCAGATAGAAAAAGTCGACATACTGGGTCATGATCAGGACATGGTTGGGATCGATGAGGAACAGCACCATTCCAACGATACAAATTCCTAGATTGAGGTAGCACAAGGTGATGTACACCCAGTTGAAATGATGCATCTGCTTGTCAGCATACAACAGCAGCGGGATGGGCAACAGATACATTGCAAGATATGAGATGACCGTGATCCCACCCATGTTGGCACTGAAGAACTGGGTCAAGGAAGAGTATGTGGCCATCCTGATGACGACCAACAGCAATGACAGCCCGAGATAGAGGTAGCTCCAGGGGTTGATTGGCTTGTGCGACAGCCATTGCCATGCAGCAATTATCAGGCACATCATAGCCAACAACAACATCAGGCAGCAGAACCCCACCACTGGCACGAGCTTCCATATGATGTGCAATGTCATTGTCTGTGCATTGGTGATGAACACATCAGCCAACCTGAAGTTGTTCACCGGCCCGATTCCATGGATTTCCATCCGAAGGTGTTGGCCATGATACCCTTGGGGAATTGGTACCTGGTACCAGGTAGGTCCAAACACATTGTCCAAAGTGGAGTTGTCTCTCTTTCCGAACGTACCGATATAGTCATTGCCGAAATATACGTCAATCCATTGTGTTTCAGTTTTGAAACACAACATGTCATCATGTTCGATGAAGAATGGGAGTTGGGTGACCACAACAACAGAATTGCCATCCATTGTATTGGCCACATCAACAGTCCCCTTTCGTGGCAGAATGACACCCGTGCTCTCTTCAATCCACGGATTGGGAAGTGGGAAAACCACTGCACTTCCGATGGTCTTTGCATTTGTATCGAACGTGAAGGAGATAAAGAGCACTAGCCATAATCCGACTACCATCAGGGCACACAAGAGGATGAACGCCACGAGCTGGGAGGGTCGTACATGTTCCTTGGATCCTTTGGGGTCGGCTAGATTGCTCATAGTTGTTTTTCAAAGCACCGAAACCGGTTGGGGCAGTCGAAGAACTTGATCGTCCCAGGGCGCTGGACGAACCCAAACGAGGAGAACAGTGCCCGCATCCGGACATTGAGGGTACAGGTATCGGTGCGGAGGGCTACCGCCCCCTGCTGCCTGGCACGGGCCTGTGCGTAGATGAGCAGCGCAGTACCAATGCCCATGCGGTGCAGCTCAGGTGAAACTGCAAACCGGTGGACAACCATCACAGGACAGTCTTCCAGTGCCCACTGAATGTGTCCATACTCCGGTGGCTGGTTCTTGTCCAAGGTGAGGAAGCCAACCACTTCATCATCGGCAGTGGCAACATACAAAGCACCAGCAGCCAGGTCCTCTGCAAAATCGGCCTTTGTCGGATACGCATCTGACCATTGGTAGTTGTGCTCGGACTGCAGCAGCATGACCGTCCGCCATACGATGTCCATGATACCAGGCAAATCGGAAACCGAACCCAACCGTACGGTGACATCACTACGCTGCAATACCTTTATGTTGCGCGCAAAAGGAATATCCATGCAAGCTCCTCCCCCAATCCATACAACAACTATAACAATCTTCTGCCCAGCCGTAAAGGATTGCAACGCTTTTGCATACTTCGTACAATGCGCTGCAAGAGGTATGACGGATGCAGGCTAAGAAAACAATGGTGATGGCGAGCTATGGAATGGGCAAGTTCCTTGCCGAGTTCCTCACGGGAGCCTATGGAGCCCTGGTATTTTATTTCTATGAGAACGAGATTGGCTTGTCAGCATTGTATGCGGCATTGGCCACGATCTTCTATTCCATATGGAATGCCTTCAATGACCCGATCATGGGGTTCCTCACCAATAAGAATGCCCCCTTTGGAAAGAAATTCGGCCGGCGTGTCCCTTGGATAGTCATTGGCCTGGTGCTGTGCTCAATAGTATTCGTCTCCATATTTGCTGTCCCACCACAGTGGGATGGCGTCTTGCAGCCCGTAGCTGTCTTTGCATGGATGCTGCTGGCCATCTGTATCTTCGATGGTTGCTACAGCATGTGGGAAGTCAACTACCAGAGCATCTACCCCGACAAGTTCCGCACCACCGAGGAACGGACCAAGACTGCAGCGATATCGACTGCAATTGGTGTGTTCGGTGTTGCCTCTGGCTTTATCGTCCCACCCTTGTTCTTTGAATATGGCAACCGCGGCAGCTACCTCGAATGTGCCTTGGTCCTTGCCGGGATCACATTGGTGGGTACCCTGCTCCTCATCCCCGGAGTCAAGGAAAACCAACAGATGATCGAACGCTTCCGCCAGCGCAAGGAGCAGGAGAAGCTCTCGGGTACCAAGGATGACGGATTCTTCAAGATGATGAAGAAGAACCTCTGCCACAGGGACTTCATGGCGTTCGTACTGTTGCTGTTCTTCTACCAAAGCGGATGCATCTGCATGACCGGTAGCGTCAACTACGTGGTGGACAACATCCTGGGGATGAGCAGCGCCGCCACCACCCCGATATTCGCCGGGATGCTCGTCGGGGCTTTGGCCTCCATCGTTGTCTGGACCAAGCTTGCAAAGAAGCTGAAGAACAACCAGCTGATGCTCATCATCACCTGCCTGTGGATGGCAGCGGCCGCATTCCCCATGACCTTCATCCGTACCCAGCTGGGCTACATTGTGTTCATGACATTGTGGGGGATGGGATTCGGAGGATTCTGGACTTTCATGACACCGGCCATGGCCGATGTCCTGGATGAGATAGTCGTTGTCGAGAAACAGCGCGACGATGGCGTGATCATGGGCATCAGGGCATTCTTCATGCGACTGTGCTACGCATCGCAGGCCATTGTCTTCTGGGCCTGCCATGAGTTCACCGGCTTTGCCACCGACCCACGCAGTCCCTTGGCACAGCTGGGCATCAGTCTCCACATGGCCGCCATCCCAGCTGCATTCTTCCTCATCGGCGTCATGCTCTTTGCATGGATGAACACCCTCACCCCGGCAAAGGCACAACGCAACAGGGAGCTGCTCAAGCAGCTGGACATCTAGGTTCCACCACACGGGTTGGGGTTCCCAACCCGTTGCGTCCCCTTGTTGAAACGAAATTTGATATCATGTATACTTTTCCAGCTTTCCAGCCATGGAATGACAGGAGAAACGAATGCTAGAGAAACTGCCGGAATATGAAGTGCAGCTACAAGATATCGATGCCAAGCTGGCGCAGCCGGCTACCATGTCCGACATGAAGCTCTACAAGACCTTGATGCAGGAACGTGCCCACCTTGCCCCGATAGTGGAAGAACTGCACCTGATGCAGGACATCACCACACAGATTGAAGATGCAGAGCTGTTGCTCAAGGAAGAGAACGATCCCGAGATGGTTGAGATGACCAAGGAGGAGATCGGCTCCCTGAAGCAGGGATTGGAGGAGAGCCTCCACCGCTGCAAGATGCTCCTCATTCCTCCCGACCCCCTCGCAGGCAAGAACATCATCATGGAAATCCGTGCTGGCACCGGTGGCGATGAAGCCGCCCTGTTCGCAGCCGACTTGTACAGGATGTATTCCCACTATGCCGAGAAGATGAACTGGAAGATCGAAGTGATGTCGTCCAACGAGACGGGAATCGGCGGATTCAAGGAGATCATCTTCTCCATCAGTGGCAAGGACGTATTTGGATCGCTGCGCTGGGAAAGCGGAGTACACCGCGTCCAGCGTGTCCCCGAGACAGAAAGCGGTGGCCGTATCCATACCTCTGCCGTAACCGTTGCGGTACTCCCCGAAGCTGAGGAGACCGATATCGAGATCCGCCAGGAAGACCTGAAGGTGGACGTCATGCGTGCAGGTGGTCCTGGTGGCCAGTGCGTCAACACCACCGACAGTGCGGTGCGCCTCACCCACCTTCCCACCGGCTTGGTAGTCATCTGCCAGGACGAGAAGTCACAGATCAAGAACAGGGCCAAGGCCCTGCGTGTCTTGCGCTCGCGCCTGTATGAGATGGAGGAAGACAAGAAGAACAAGGAGCGCGCCGATGCACGCCGCAACCAGGTAGGCAGCGGTGACCGGTCCGAGCGTATCCGCACCTACAACTTCCCCCAGAACAGGTTGACCGACCACCGGCTGAACCTCACGCTGTACAAGCTGGACCTCATCATGGAGGGACAGCTGGATGAAGTTGTCGAGGCTCTGAAGATTGCTGCCGGCGAAGCAGCCCTCAAGGAAGCGTAACGCATGTCCCAGACGATTGCCCACGCCATGTCCAAGACCACACAGGCCTTGGAGGATGGGCACGTCAGTGACACACCGCAACTCGATGCACGCCTGATCATCCGCCATGCTTTGGGCGTCAGCACCGAACGGCTGTTCCTCATCATGGACAGGCCGCTAGATGACGCCCAGCAGCAGCGCATCGACGCAATGGTAGCCCAACGGCTGGACCACCAGCCGATGGCCTACATCCTAGGTGAGAAAGAGTTCCACGGACATACATTCCACGTTGACCCACGCGTCTTGATACCCAGGCCCGACACCGAGACATTGGTGGAGGCCGCCTTGGGCCATCTACAAGGCAAACATGATGCAAGCATTCTGGATGTCTGTACCGGATCGGGGTGCGTGGGGATATCCATCGCAGCCCAGCACCCCGATGCACAGGTCACACTGATCGACATCTCACCCGATGCACTGGACGTGGCCAAGATGAACTGCATGGCAATCTTGGACCATGACCTGCAGTACATCCAGGGCAACCTCTTGCAATCAGTATCCGCCAACACAGAAACATATGATATCATAGCGAGCAACCCACCGTACCTGACCGACGCATGGTGCGACAACGTGGAGCCCGATGTACAAAGAGAACCGAGGCTTGCCCTTGCGGGGGGCGATGAGGACGGACTTGCATTGATACGGATCCTCATAGCCCAGGCTGTACCCTTGCTCAAGGACGGTGGTGCACTCTTGATCGAGTGCGACTACCGCCAGTGTGCAGATGTACAAGCGCTGATGCACCAGCATGGCCTGCATGACATCACGATCGAACGCGACCTCTCTGGCAAGGAGCGCGTCGTATGGGGGAGACGACAACATGTACGAACAGATGCTTGAGCGATTCATCCAAAAGGCATTCAAATACTCCTGGGAAGACCAGGAGAAGATCCTTGCCGCAGCTACGTTCGCCTCCCAAAAGCATGCAGGGCAGAAACGGGCCAGCGGCGATCCGTACATCATCCACCCACTTGCAGTAGGCGAGATCCTCATCCAGCTGAAGATGGACCAGGACACCGTCTGCGCAGGACTGCTGCACGACACGATCGAAGACACCGAGACAACCTACGACGAGATCGAGAAACTCTTTGGCAAAGCGGTGGCCGACATGGTCGAGGGCGAGACCAAGATAGCCTCCATCAAGACGATGAACAAAAGCATCCAGGAGAGCGAGACTATCCGCAAGATGTTCTTTGCAATGAGCAAGGACATCCGTGTGATCATCATCAAGCTCGCCGACAAGCTGCACAACATGCGCACGCTGGAGCACCTCAACCCCCAGCGTGCCCGTGAGATCGCAAACGAGACACTGGATATCTTTGCACCCCTGGCCGACCGGCTGGGCATCTCATGGCTCAAGGACGAGCTGGAGGACCTCTCGCTGAAGATCCTCAAGCCCGATACCTACCAGTACATCCAAGACTACCTCCTGTCCAAGAAGGGTGAGCAGACAGCATACCTGGGCCGCATCGAGAAGACCCTCTACCGCGCCTGCGGAGAGGCGGGGATGAGCGACGTGGTCGTCACCAGCCGGGCAAAGCACACCTACTCCGTCTACATGAAGATGAAGAAGCGCAAGAAGGAGATTGAGGAGATCTTCGACATCCTGGGCGTGCGTATCCTGTGCAACTCAGTCACCGAGTGCTATACCCTGCTGGGGATCGTCCATAGGCTCTGGCCCCCGATCGAGGGGCGCTTCAAGGACTACATCGCCATGCCCAAGGCGAACAACTACCAGAGCCTCCACACCACCGTCATGGCCTTGGACGGCAAGCTCCTGGAGATCCAGATCCGGACCAAGGAGATGCACTACACTGCCGAATACGGCGTAGCTGCCCACTGGACCTACAAGGCGGAGACAGGTAGCGAGACCGGTGCATGGGCGCAGATGGACAACGAGCAGTTCTCCAAGATCATCGGCAAGCTCAAGACCTGGTCCACTGAGATCGAGCAAAGCGAATCGTTCATGGACGACATCAAGGGGGAACTGCTGAAGGATACGATCTACGTATTCACCCCCCAAGGCCATATCGTGGAGCTCCCGACAAACGCCACAGCGTTGGACTTTGCCTACCAGATCCATACGGAGATCGGCAACAGGACCACCGGGGCAAAGGCAGATGGCTCGATCATCCCCCTGAACCAGCCGTTGAAGAACACCCAGGTCATCGAGATACTGACCTCTCCCAACGCCCGTCCCCACTTGTCATGGCTGCGCTATGCACAGACCACCAGCGCAAGGAAGAAGATCCGTGCATGGCTGAACAAGAACGACGAGACGCTGCTGATCGACAAGAACATCATTGCGAAGAACATCAACAGCAAGAAGAAGGCTGAGGCGGTAGCCCCACCAGCTGAAGAGAAACCTGATACAAACCTCCAGCAGCTTGCAGATGGAGACGGAATCATCCGCCAGGTCTCCGACCAGGCCCGCATGACCCTCAAAGTCGGTGACGAGAAGAACATGATGATCTCCCTTGCGCAATGCTGCAACCCAGTACGGGGTGACGACATCGTTGGCTACATCTCCCGGGGCAGGGGCATCATCGTACACAGGAAGGATTGTCCGAACCTCAAGAACATGACGGAGGTGGACCTCCGCTCCATCGACGTCGAGTGGGAGACGGAGTCTCCCCTCTTCACCCGCCGCTTCCGAGTTACCAGCAAACGGACCGGTGACCTGTTCAGCGAGATAGAGGGAGCCATCCGAAAGTACAAGGGACACTTAATCGAAGGACGTCTGGAAGATGACGAGGAAGGGAGGCTGACGGGGACATTCACCATGGAAGTTGCCCATGAGGAGGACTCCAAGAAGGTACTCAAGAGCCTTCGTACCATCCCATCCATCCTCTCCATTGGCCCCGCTTCATAAGAGGCAACGAATATACAAAGGGGACTGGCTACTTCTTTGGTGAGGCAATTTCCTTTGCCCGCTTGTTCTGCTGCCGCACCTCATATGCATGCTGAGATGCCCTGATCGCACTGATGCGGGCTGTCATCCTGGGATGCTCGTCCATGAGTGCCCCCTCCCCATATTCTTCCTTGACACCCTCGAAGAACTGGGCAAGGGCATTCCCTGCCCCACACTTGACGGCAAAGGCATCTGCCTGAGCCTCGTGCCGCTTCCCCCCGATGATGTTCCCCAGCCTGACAAAGCCAACCAACAGGGAGCGGAGCAACCACTGCAGGTAATTCAACAGTTGGATCACTGCCCTGGCCAATGAGCCCACGTACGGGACGATGGAGACGACGATCAGGAACAGCTGGGCGACATAGAACAGCACCAAGATCAAGGACGAGTAGATGTACAACGTCGTAATACAGAAATTATTCGCAAGGACATCCTTGTTCGCAAGGTGCCCGAACTCATGGAACACTATCGCGGCGCACTGCTGGTAATACGGATCGTTCTCATTGCGGGAAAGTCCTTCGGCTACCCAAGACCCAATGGCGATATGGTGCTCATCCAACGCCAGCGCATTATCATTCCCATCGCCATCATACAAGTAGAAATAGACACGGGATGCGACGGCACGGTCAACCGACCGTGCTTTCGCATGCAGTCTCTTCAAAGCGGAGAACGTGCGGTTGTCTCCCCCACTGATGATCTGTGGCATCAGATACCGCTTGTCCATCAGCGCACTCAGGAACTGGGCGGCCTTCAATGCACTGAGGTACGCCACGAATGGGGCAATGTATGTATACCAGTAAGTCGGCTGAGCTCTCGATATGAGGCCAAATGTGATCAACGGTTGGCACATGAAGTTGAAGATTGGCCATGGACAGCCGGCGAACACATCGACCACATACCGCATGAACCCCATGTTCCCCATGGAGCGGTCCCAGATCGTAGGATCCATCAGGCTGCTGAAAGCATAATAGGAAGCAACTGCCAGGAGTATTGGCATTGGCCGCAAGATGGCACGGTACCACTTGTTGACGATGAGGCTCTGCAGGAGCAGCAACAAAATGATGTTGGTGCAAATAAAGCTGATGAACGTCAAGATGTACCCATATGGGTCAACACTGACAGTGAGCCTGCGCAGGTACCAGACACCATTTGCATAGTAGTCCAAGCCCCGCGTAAGGACAAACGGAGCTTTCCATATCACCAAACCAATGATTACTGCTCCCACCAAACCAAAGGTCAACTTGAGCAACGACGCGTTGAACGGTTCTGTCTGCATGTCTCCCCCCAAACAACAGAAGTATTTCCCGCAATGACTGACTATGGTGTATTGGAGACAGAATATCATGAAGGATCGCCAATGCAATAGAAGAGAAACATGATATGTTGCATTTATTTCAACAATTATCAAGAGAAAACAAGTATCTCCTGCCAAAACGGAAACAATTCCATTTTGGACTGATACTGGGAAACAATATTGTCGTTGTCGTTGTCGTAGGCAATGATGATATTCTCAGTGTCGGAATGATTCCTATCCGACAAGGAGAATAATGCAATGAAAAAAAGAAACGTACTTGCTATCATGCTTGTGTTGTTGCTCGCATGCGTCGGGACACTCTTTGCAGACGACGACCTGATCGACAGATTCGCAACCCAGAGGATTTTCCAGTTGGGAAATATCGTGGCAAATGGGACACCCACCGACTTGCAGGCTGCCATCAACGCCAAGAGGGACTGGTCCGGTCCTGCCATCGTGACTATCAACAAGAACAAGACACCAGCAATCGCTTTCTATAATGTCCTGTCGGTCCCCGGCAAGAACCAGGTCCTCTACATCAAGGGTGCAGTGGACGATACCACCATGGGCAACCTCAAGAGCCGCGATGATGCAATGCTCGTCAACCTGATCTACACCAATGGAGTCCTTGAGGCAGATGGGAAACGTGTCATCGTCGAATATGAGGATGACTCGGATGATGTACGCTCCTACAACAAGCTTATCGGAGGCAGCAACGTCTACCTGGACGTCGAGCACATGTACCTCTTCCCTGCCGTAGTCAGATAATACAACCTGATACCATTGATGGCCGCCCAATACGAGCGGCCATCTTGCATGTTCAGAGATATGCACCGGAGGTTGCCATCTCCAGGTTGTTGTAGAACACCACCATGGCATCCCCACCGGTCAGGGCCATGACCACGGCATCGGCATTGCCGCGCGATCCCAAGAACGAGTAATCAAACTCAGCATCCATTTCGGATGAAGCAATCTTGGCATACCCAACGCCAACAAGCTTGCCAGCATAGGAACTCATCTTGGCTTGCGTCGATTCTCCAAACATGACCATCACGGCACCTGGCATCTCGACCGTCCCTACGACAGTGCCCAATGCCGGCTTGGGAATATCCGAAGCCCATGCAGGCATCACGACCACACCATCATGGACCACCGCATTGGCATTGAGCCAGCTCAAGCTGTTGGCGGTATCCTTGCCCTCAGTCTCCCACAGCGATGCTATCTGCTTGTCCACGCTCTCCAAGGCACTGTCCACACCCTTGTTGATATTCGATTCCACGGAGTTGGCAACATGGTCGGTGATCTTGTCAACCTGCCGGTCAAACAAATCGGATACGGACGAGCACCCACAGACGAGCAGCAGAAGCACCAACGACACGAGCAACACAGACACACGTTTCATGACAATCTCCTTTGGCCCCGTTGGAGCCAAGGAAATTGTACCAATACTCGACATGATTTCGAATCTACCAAGAAGGTAGATTCGAGTGCTACTCTTCCAATACCCGCAGCAGCTCGGGCAACAGCTGCTTCTTGCGCGACAGCACACCAGGCAGGAGATACTTGCCCTCTGACTCCTTGGTGTAGGCAATCTTCCCCTCGCTCTGGGGATAGGCAGTACACAGCAGGACACTCCCCTCCTTGACCACATCCGTGATCAGGAAGAGGGCCCAGTCCAGCGCATAGGCCACGCAGATCTCCTGCAGCGTCTTGATGAACTGCTCCTTGACCTCATCCACACCCGAGAGGGTGGTCACCTCGCACTGCCCGATACCGAACTTCACCCCAAACTCCTGGTATTGCTTGAAGTCGCTCTCGATCAGCTTGCGGGGATTCTGGTCGCCCAAGGAGGCACCAGCTCGGAACAGCTCCTCGCCAAAGGCCTGTACGTCCTCGATACCGGCTATCTGTGCAAGCTGCTGGACCACAACCTTGTCATCAAGGGTGGTGGTGGGACTCTTGAGGATCACCGTGTCGCTGAGGATCCCCGACAGCAGCAGGCGTGCAGTATCGACATCCACATCCTGATGCCACCGCTGGTAGAGGTGGTAGACGATCGTACAGGAAGAGCCCAACGGCTCGCTTGCGATGAAGATGGGGTCCCTCGTCTTGATCGTACCCAGGCGGTGGTGGTCCACGATCTCCACCACATCCGCATCCTCCAATCCGGGAATGCTCTGGGCAAGCTCGTTGTGGTCCACCATGATCACCTTGGTGCGGGGACGCTCCAAGAAGCACCTGCGGGTGACGAACCCCACCCACTCCTGGCCATCGAACACCGGCAGTCCGCGAAACTCCGAGTCGGTGAGCTGGCGCTTGGCATCGTCGAACAAATCATCCAGCTGAACTGCTGGGGGAGCCTCTCCCAACAATCGGCTGAGGGGCAGCGTCATGCGCAGCAGGCGCAGCGTCTCAGCCGTATCCTCCTCGCTCATGAACACCGTGCCGTTGAACTTGGAGAAGTCCACCTCAGGCATCGCATTAGGTTTCAATCCCGTCAGGATGATCGCAGGGAACTGGTTGTCCACGGCAAAGCGGATATGGTCCTTCCGGTTGCCCACCACCAGCAACGGCTTGTGCTCACCCATTGCCTGCAGGTGCTCGCAGAAGATGTCGAATGGCATTGCACCGACCATCAGGGAGGCGGTGAAGTCCCTCATGGCACCACGCTTGAGGAAGCGGCCAGTCAGCACCTTGGGGAAGTTCTCCACCAGGAAATGGTACACGG
Source organism: uncultured Sphaerochaeta sp. (assembly GCA_964465155.1). Taxonomy (GTDB): domain Bacteria; phylum Spirochaetota; class Spirochaetia; order Sphaerochaetales; family Sphaerochaetaceae; genus Spiro-02. The sequence continues at coordinate 6,093 of CAYXIH010000033.1, read as the reverse complement.
GACGCTCGCTGTTGTTCTCCTTGAGGAAATACCCATTGATATCATCTATGGAGAGCAGGCCACGGTAATCACCCCGTTCGACAATGGGGACCACCGACGGCTTGTGCTCGCTGTAGAGCGTCACCAATTCATATACCGGGTCATCGGGAGCCATCTCCCACGTGGCATGGCGGACAATGGAGGAGACGCGCGGCCGTACGTCCTTCATGAATGGCGGTGCCACGATTCCCAGATGCTGGAACTGTGCCTTGGTGTTCTCATTCATGTGCCCGCACCTGACGGGCAGATATGTATTGTCGGGATCGACTGCATTTTTCAAACGTGCATAGCACCATGCCGCACAAACGGAATCCATGTCGGGATTCCTGTGGCCGGTTACAAAAACTTCACCCATTGATGAACCACTCCTGTTTCTCTTACGATACTTTGGGTATTATGATAGCATAGGGTGCACGCGGAACATAGTGCATTCACGGAGGAACCATCATGAAAGTAGTAGTTGCAAATGACCATGGGGCCGTAGAACTGACCCAGACCATCGTAGACCACCTCATTGCACGTGGCATCATCGTCCACTACCTGGGGGTACGGGCAAACGATTCGGTCGATTATCCGGACATCGCCAAGGAAGCTTGCCAGCGGTATAACTGGGGCGGGTTTGACTTTGGCATCCTCTGCTGTGGGACGGGCATCGGGATCTCCATCAGCGCCAACAAGATCAACGGCATCCGCTGCGCCCTGCCACAGAACATCTTTGCCGCAACCATGGCAAAGGAACACAACAACGCCAACTTCATAGCCTTCGGTGGAAGGATCGACTATCCCCAGCCGGTACTGCAGATGCTCGACGCCTATATCGACGCAACGTTCCAAGGGGGACGGCACGAGACGCGGGTTGAGAAGATCATGGCATTGGAGAACTGAGGGATTACTGGAAATCCCTCCACGTTCCACCGACGTACAAGTCGTACAGGGCAACTGACCAATACATGGAGAAGGAGTTGTCCCAGAAGTTCCAGGCTACCCCCATCTTCCCCAGGCGTTCGCGCTTGCCACTATAGGGTGTGCCGACAGTCACCGGCGTCACCGCCAGCAGCACATGCGTAGGCGCGAACTGCCCATTGGGGGTGTGGTCGGAGAGGAGCATGCCTGCAGAAAGCATGGTGTTGATCCCAATGCCTGCACGGTTGTCGCCAAACGACCGCTCTCCCAAGAGCCCAACGCCCACCTCGATGCCCAGCATTGCCGAGGCAAAGGGATTGGGGATCAACTCCACCAACGCCGTGACATCCAGCTCCACCCGCTGGGTCAGGCCCAGCGTGGTACCCAGCACCACCGACAAACCAGGATCAGTATACTTGGAGAAGGACAACGCTCCCTGCCCAAAGGTAAAGCCCAAGTCCAATGCAGGTTTTGCAAACACCCCCTGGACACACAAGATGGCCACGATACACAAGCCGATACATTTTTTCCTCATCATCAGCCCCCTAGACCATCAGATAGGTGAAGCGGAACAAAACGATGCCCCAGCTGTCGATCTGCACATCCGAACCAGTACAGTCCAACGTCATGAATGGGCTGACCCATTCATACCAGTAATCCTTGTCCTTGAGCCGGATGAGGGTACATGAGAGATAGAGCAACGGAGCAGGCTCCAGCCTGGCAAACTCATATTGGAATCCCACGTTCACACCCACAGACCACAGGGAATCATTGGTGGTCAGCAAGCCAAACGGATGGTGCAGCGTCCGGAACAAGTCCAAGCCCAGGGAGGTGCGCACGCTGCCAAAGGCAGCCCCGTTTTGGTTGCCTCCGACTGTCACCTCCACATTCAGAGACGGTTCAAACCAGTCCACGTGAAACGGGGCATAAGACACATTGATCCCCATGCCCCCGAAGGTCTCGGCTGGGTACAGCACCCCTTTCTGTCCAATGGCGGAGAGGCCAAAACCAAAGCTCCGGTTGGCAACTTGCGCTGGCAACGCCCATGCACATGCACAACAGGCACACACGATGGCTACAGCCACCAGTCGTTTCATCATATGTCGGTGCATCTCAACCTCCCAGGAATCCGAGCAGGAATGCGACCAGGGAACCAGCTTGCTTCCACTGGGCGGCCTCTTCCTCGCTGACTGTCATGGTATTGCCCTCCAGCTCATTGAAATGAGCCAGCATCTGGGAAGCAAACTGCGTGTCATCTACGATCAGCACGATCTCATTGGCCAGGTTCATCGAGCGGAAGTTGAAGTTTGAGGACCCGATGAGGCTATATTGCCCATCGATGACCATCAGCTTCTCATGCAGCAGTGGCAAGTGCCCATCAGTCTCATTCTCACGGCGCAGGTCAATGCCGGTGCCAACCAACGCCTCGGTCATGTACTGGATAGCCTTTCTGTTGGAAGGACGGGAATCAAACGGCAGCAGCATCGTCACGTCCACACCCCGCTGCACGGTGTCGCTCAAGGCTTGTATCATGTTGGCATCGCTATAGGGGAGGAATGGCAAAATATGCACTGTCTCCTTGGCAGAGCTGAGCAACGAGCCAAACAGCATCCCCATGTTCCAAGACCCATAGGTCTGGTTGACATACCAAGCCTTGACCGTCTGTTCATCAAGCACATAGCCAGTGGGAGGGACAAACCGCCCCTGTGGGATCTCCTCCCACGAGAGGTTGTTCCAGAACGTACGGAAGTCCTCCTGGATGGCCGTCGAGAGTTCGGCAGAGCGGAAATCACACATCATGTCCCGCTGTCCCATTGCCTGTGAATTGGGAGAGGTCATGGAGATGTAGTTGACGTTCATCCCTCCTACGGCAACCACATCCTCATCTACTTGCAAGATCTTGCGGTGCTCGCGGAACAACATCATGGGGACGCCTACCAGCCGGTCGACCGAGATCGGGTTGTACTCGAACAAGTGCACTCCACCGCTGCGAAGCCGCTGCAGGGTGCGCATGTGGAAGCGAGACTCGGTCATGTCGAACATGGATGTCCCGTCGATGACCATCCACACGTCCACACCCGCCTGGGCCTTTTCGATCAGCATGTCATAGATGGCCGTGTTGTCATCGCACTCCGAGGCTAGGAACGAGACCAGGATGATATGGTCCTGAGCCTCACTCACCAGCTGGAGCATCCGCTCCATCCACTGCGGTCCCTCGTAGTACACCGTTGGATAGGTGAGCTCCACAAGGGGAAGCTGCATTGCATCCATCTTTTCTGGGAGCGTGACGGAGGTGTCTGCGCTGATTCCCTCAACCAGATAGCGGGTGTTGGTGCACCCGCTTTGGAACAGCACCACCAGGCACAATACCGAAGTCCAAAACAGAGTCCTGAGAATAGTACGTAGCTGCATCATCGTACCGATGGAAAGATGAAGGGCTTGGGAAGCAACTGGTCAAAACGGTAGGTCTCCATCTTTCCCTGGAGATCCACCAAACAGACTTCAGTATCGGGCCTGCAGAACTCAGCCAGCACCTGCAGGCAGACTGCACAAGGAGGAGCCGGGGGATTGTCGTCAGATACCACGACCAGCATCCTGATACCCAGGTTCCCCTCCTCCGCCACAGCATGGATCACCGCGTTGCGCTCGGCACAGATCGTGGCCCCGAAGCTCGAGTTCTCCACGTTGCAGCCGCTGTAGATCCTGCCTGTCGCCGCGCTGACTATAGCCGCACCAACCTTGAATCCGGAATAGGGGGCATATGCATGCTCGCGTGCTGCCGTTGCAGCATCGATGGCTGTCGCCAGGTATGTATCGCGTGGGAACACGCTCTCCTTCTCAACGACCCGCACGGCACCAAAGACGGAGCTGTCATCCTCAAGGCTCTTGAGCTCATCCCACACTTGGTTGAACTCGGCAATGGTGCTGAAGTCGGGAAATCCATCAAGGCTGCTCATCACCACGTTGGCACCCAGGGCAAACAGCGTATGGACATCGAACGTCCCAGTAATCCCACAACACTGGCACCCAGCTGCATGGGCCGCCTTGACGCCATTGACGGCGTCCTCGACGACCAGGCAGTCCTCGGTGCCCAGCCCAAGGGAGAATGCTGCATACTGATAGATATCGGGAGCAGGCTTCTTGTGCTTGATCTGGTTGCCGCTGATCACAGCATCGAACCATGATTCATCCACGCCCATGGCACGGAGATTGATCTCCACCTTGGAACGGTCGGCGCTGGAGGCGACTGCCATCTTCAAACCGGCGGCACGGGCATTCTCCAGGAACCGAATCACCCCGGGCATGGGACCGACGGTCCCCAGCACCAGGTCGGCATACTTGCGGTAGACGGCATCCTTTGCCTGCTCGATCTCAAGCTTCAGTCCATATTTCTCTGCTACACCACCGATGTACTTGTTTTCCCCAGCCCCGACAAACGGTTCGAAGTCGGCAACAGTTGCCTCGACGCCAAGGTCCTTGAAGAATGCAATCGCCGCTTGGGCTATATAGGCTTCGGAGTCAATGAGGACTCCATCCATGTCAAACAAAATTCCACTGATCATATACCCTCCATAGGGCCCGGGTATGTGGCCCATGCCCGGATAGTACCTTTTTTCCACCAAATTCACAAGGGTTTGTACAACAAGTACAATGAGGACCTGCCAAAATGGCAGGTCCTTGGATGGATTCACAACACAACTCAGTCGATGTAGGCGTCGGGCACCTTCTCGGTGACGAACCGCCCGTCTCCAGGGATTCCCAGGTAGGTGTAGTCACCCATGATCAGCCTTCCGCGCAGGTAGGTCATCATCACCCGCCCCGAGACTTCAAATCCGTCATACGGGGTATACCCAGCTGCCGTATGGACAGTGTGCTGGTCGATCGTCCAGGTCTCCTCGGGATTGAAGAGGACCAGGTCGGCATCCGATCCAACGTGCAGCGCACCCTTGCGCGGATAGAGTCCAAAGGCCTTTGCAGGGCCGGTGGACAGCAGGTTCACCACATGCTGCATCGTCAGCTTGCCACTTGAGCACGCAAAGGTGTGCAGCAGCGGCAGGAGTTCCTCGGTGCCCGGGATACCGGGGAGGATCTCACGGCAATCGGTGCTGGCCAGCTTCTGTGCGCGGGTAAACGAGCAGTGGTCTGTGGCCACCACCTGGATCTCCCCGTTGAGCAGTGCCTGCTGCAGCGCAAGGTTGTCCTCCTCGCTGCGAAGCGGTGGAGTCATCACATACAACGGGCCATTGGGCCCCTCGAGCAGGCTCTTCTCCAGGAACAGGTAGTGGGGAGTCGTCTCGACGGTCACCTCAACTCCCTGGGCACGCAGCTCGCGTACGGCATCCAGCCCACGCTTGGAAGAGAGATGGACGATGTAGATGGGCATCCCCACCGACTCGGCGATCTCACCGATGAATTTGATCCCCCGGTACTCCACCTCGGAGGGACGAAGCAGTGCATGGTCCTTGGGTTCGTAGGTCCCCTTCCAGGACTTCTGGATCTCGGTGATCAGCGCATCATCCTCACAGTGGACGCATACTTGGATCTGCATTGCCTTGCAGGCAGCGAACAAGCTGCGGATCTCCTCGGCGTTGTCCAGCATGTACCCCACGTTCTTGTAGGTGGTGAACAGCTTGATCGTAGAGACACCGTCGCGCTTGAGCATCTCCAGCTGGGCTGGGATGTTCTTGTTCCAGTGGTAGACACCCTGGTGCAGCGCATAGTCGACGGCCATCTCCTTTGCCATGGCATCGATCCGATGGTCAGTGGATTCCTCCAATGTCGACCCATGTTCGTCGTCGGCGAAGTCGATGACGGTCGTCACACCACCGAAGGCAGCGCATTTGCTCCCCTCCTCAAAGCTGTCGGCAGTGACGGTTCCCCTGCTGACAAGGTGGTAGTGGGTATGTGCATCGATAAGCCCTGGCAGTACGCACAGGCCGTCGGCATGGACGACTTCTGTGTCGGCAGGCAATTCCGTGACATCAATCCTCGGGGCAATGCGTGTAATCTTGGAGCCCTCGACGAGGATATCGGCGTGGCGTGTCCACTCCGTATCAACGAGCAGACCATTTTGAATCAGTAATGTACTCATGGTTGTAAGATACTCTCCCAATTGGCTGTTTGCAACTTCTTTCGTGCATCCAAGGCCAT
>CAYXIH010000032.1:4700-21581 GCA_964465155.1 uncultured Sphaerochaeta sp. | reverse complement strand
TCCCACCACACCTCATTGCCAGGCTTGCGCAGGTAACAGACCGTACCACGCACTGGCAATGACGTGATTCTGCGCATTGCCTCCATATATGCCCGGACCTGGGGCTCATGCAACTGGGGATTGCCCATGGTATCGGTCTTGAAGTCGACTACATACACCATCGTAGGAGTAGTCACCAGCAAGTCGATCACACCATTGGCAAGCTGCCCGTCCAACATCATATAGAACGGTACCTCACTCTCCGACATGGCCCCTGGCTGCGACTGGAGGAACTCCCACAAGGAGCTCTCCATGAAATTCTTGGCTAGCGACAACCCATCGCGCAGGAGCGAAGAGAAATCTCCTTGGCTGAGCATCCACCCAGCTCCCCGGGGAAAGCTCACTCTCAGCGACTCGATGCCCTGGTCAGGCAACTGGCTTTCCAGCATCCGCTGGATCAGGGCATGCACATAGGTTCCGAACTCACGCTCCAGCCCATGCTCCTTGATCAGGGGATCGGAAGGAAGACTATCAAACTGGATGGCATCCTCAAGGTCTGCATCGCTCAGTTGCCCATGGTTTCCCACCAACCGTGTGATACCCACCGACAACGGACTATCGTCCACAACGACATCCACGGCTTGTCCATACCACGCCTCGCGCTCACCCCGGTTCGGGGCAACGGAACGGACCATGTTCAAGCTACCCGCCTGTACAGCCTCAATTACACGCAATTTTATATCCGTTTCTTTATTCCAGGCTATCGTTTCCTCATCAAACCCTATCGCCCGCAGCATCAGGAACAAGAGGTTGTTCCTATATGAATCCTTCCCATGGTTGTTCTTGGTCACTGCACCGCTGACCACCAGATGGGTCTTCGCACGGGTCATGGCCACATACAACAGCCGCTTGAGCTCAGCACGCTCGAACGCACCCCGCTGGTCTTTCTGGAAATTCTCGGCAATATTGTGTACCACCGACTTACCATCTCCATTGCTGATATCCATGTTGGGCAACATCACCCCTTCACAGGGATACATCTGGGAAGCGGACGGCCTCCCTGTCGAACCACTGTTGGCAATGAACACAATGGGAAACTCAAGTCCCTTGGACTTGTGGATCGACATGATCTGGACTCCACCTACTTCCTCATGGAGCATCTCCATGCCCGTCAGCTTTTCATTGGAGCCCAACAATGGCCGCAAGTATTCCAGGAAATCGGAGAGCCCCTTGTTCTCGCGGTCATGTGAGCGGCACATCAGCCACAAGAACTCGTAATACTCCAGATAGGACTGGTAGCTCTGGTTGCACAACAGATACTCGCGGTATCCGCAAGAAAACCAGAGATACGAGAGGATTTCACACAATGTCTGCGTTCCAACGCGCTGCTGCAACTCCTGGAACAACCCGGCAGTCCGCAGGTATTTTGCCATATCCTCCACGGGAAGTACCATTGCAAGGGCCTGCAGGAACTGCTCGTCCATGCAATATGGCTGGGGTGCTTCCTGCTTCCCATACGCATCCAATACCATCTTCAGGGCACGGTCGCCGATGAAGCAGAAAGGACTTCTCAGCGTAGCTGCATATGCAATGGTATCGTTGGGATAGAGGCACAGCTGCAGCATGCTGTAGATGTCGTTGCTCGGGGACTCCAGCATCAAGGCCCGGGGTTCCTGCAGCACATAGGGGATACCCTGGGTACGCAACGCCTTCTCATAGCTCATCTGGCTGCCACCACTGCGCATGAGGATTGCGATATCGGAGGGTACGGGTCTCCTGCTTCCACCCTTGCCGTCAGGTATCAAGTACCCATCGGTGTTGAGCATTTCCTGGATCAGGTTTGCGATATGGACACCTTCCGACTCGGCAGAAGTTGCATCCTCGCCCAGCTCCTCCCCCTCCTGGGCGCTGGATGCAGCACCATAGGGAAGGACACATGCCGTGATAGTCGGGGTAACCCCAGGTGCGGGAGAACGGGTACCCAGTGTATGGAAGTCAGCCTCCCAAGGCTCTCCACCATTCTTCATGATTTCCTGGAACAGCGTGTTGAAGGATTCAATGAGGTAGGGTTCGCTCCGGTAGTTGGTCGTCAGCTCCAAGCTAACCCCACCCGTCCCCTCAAGCTCATTCTTGAGGCTCTTGAACACGGAGACATCCGCACCACGGAACCGGTAGATCGACTGCTTCTCGTCACCCACAAAGAAGAGCTTGCCACTGTCCAGGTCCTCGGTGGCAGGAATACCTGGGCTCTGGTGGTCAGCCCGCTCTGCCAGCAAGTACAGCAGGTCCTTCTGCTGGGCATTGTTGTCCTGGAACTCATCGATCATGATGTATTTGAAGAGCTTCTTGAAGTATGTCCGCAGCTGCAGGTTGGTCTTGAGGATATCTACTGCCAAGGTAGCCACATCGTTGAACGAGAGGATTCCCCCCTGCCGCTTGCGAGACAGGAATGTATCTTGGTAGCGCTTGAGGAAGGAGAAGATTTCGGAAAGATGTTGCTCCTTGCGCATGAAGTTGACCAATGCGATCAGTTGCGGGACCAATACCCGAAGTAGATTCGCTTCCGCTTTTTGCAAGACAGCTTCATCAGATTTCTTTCTACTGGGAGGCAACTGTGGATTTCCCATTGCAAGATTCCCCAGTGTGTCCAAATCCCCATGCTCGAACGCGTCGATGGCCTTGGACAACTCCTCAACCGACTTGCGGGTAGTAGCCGTATACTGGCAACCTCCGATATCACCCAACTGCACAATCTTCGCGCAGGGAATCTGTATCTCCTCCTTCAGGGAGTTGGCCTGTTGAGTCGCCCACTGCCTGATGTGCTCCATCGCGGCATCGGGATCGAACTCATGGGAAAAGGTGAACACGTTGATTGCATAGGGAACCAGGAACTCGTCCACCAACGCCGTAGGGGCATATTGGTCCACCAATGCTACAAGACCTGGGTCATTGGTGCTGCTGTCAATCAATTCATTGGCACAGAGCACGGCAAGGTCATAGCAAGCCTCGTCGTCGGTGGTGAAATCAGAGGGAATTCCATAGCGGGTGCTGTCTGCCCGTACTATCCGGGAACAGAAGCTATCCAACGTGGAGATCGAGGCATTGGGAAACCTTGCTAGTTCGGTAGCCACATACGGATCCTCGATACAATCAAGCAGCTGCTTATGGATACGCTCATGCATCTCCGCGGCAGCCTTCCGGGTGAACGTCAGTGTCAGGATTTCATCCACATGTGCCTTACGGTCCATGACCAGACGCAGGAAGCGGTAGGACAACACGGTCGTCTTACCAGAACCTGCTCCTGCAGAAACGACGCAGTTTCGGTCATCACAACAAATGGCACTCAATTGGTTTGCATCAAGTTCGCGCTTGGAGCGCTTGCGGGCATCTTCAAAAGTCATCGTACTGCATATCTCCTTCTGCAAACTTGTCTGAACGAACACGATTCACACGCTTCCTTTGATGGTGTGGCCCGGAAGTCCTGCTGGGAAACCGCATGCTTCATCTCCACCAAGGCTGTTTCCAGCGCTGCATCCAGCTCCACAGCCACAGGATCATCTGCCTGTGACCAGATGAGGGAATATTCACCATCCTTGATGGAGAAGTAGCAACCAATTGCCATGATTGCATTGCACTGCTCCTTCAGCAGGCGCGCATACATCGGCAGCTGGAAGGAGGGGGGCGCCACATGCTCTGCCAACGCATTCAAATACTGCTCTTTCCCATCAACTGACCCCTTCTTGTAGTCCACGACAGCGTAGGCACACCCATTCTGCAACGGTGGTATATCAGTTGCGGGCTTCAACGCGTCTCCTTGGGGATGGAGCAATATGAACCGGTCGATACGTCCTTTGATCGTCACCCCGATAGCTTCCAACGTAGCAGACAGCTCCTGTTCAAACCCAGAGCTCCTGGCTCCTTCGAAATTCGTAAGCTCGGCAGTGATGATCTGCATCACTTGGTCCCTGAACGTATGGTTGATCCATTGGGCCAATACCGGAGTGGGGCCATCGGCACTTCGGCATAGCTTCTGCAGCTGCTCATCCCAGATCGTCTGTAGCTTTGCTGTATACTCTGGAATCATGGACTCATGGTAGGGACCTGATACTTGGGTGACATACTTGAAGAACTGCTCGTAGACGCTATGCATCAGGGTCCCGATCTGACGGTGGTCCACCACCGGCACATCATAGGTCTCTTCCTGCAGCCCCATCAGGTACTGCATCGCCCATTTGAACGGACAGGAACTGAATGAATCCAGTGACGTGGGCGATATCGGAAGCAGCAACCGCTGTGACTGTGCATCAAACACCCCATGCAGGTCGCCAACGGTCAGTACCCTCCTGCTGGCCATGTCGTCCGCGTCATTGCGCCCGTAATGGGTCAGCGACGAATCCTCGAACCACCTGACTTGCAGTCCATGAGTACAGGGGCCGTCCACCGACTGGGGATCAGCTCCCCACAGCACCAGCTCCTGGGCAAACATGTCCGGCACCTGTGGGATTGACCGATCATAGGAAGTTGTCCGAAGCTGCTCCACGAACCATGAAGGGGGCAACACCACCCCATCATAGGTGTGCCTGCTGCAGGACATATGGCCGCCACTACCCAATGTAGCGCCACAGAGGCGGAGCATCGGGATAGTGTAGTCATCTTCATCCTGCAACGAGGCATCCTCCAACGTCTCTGGCAGGAAGGATGTGTAGGTGTCGACAAGCTGCGTCACATCATGGTGCATGTTGATCATGAAGTGGTGCCTGACCTCCATCCCGGCGGTCATGGGGTACGCAACCAACTCAATTCCTCCGCGCTGGGCCTGCGGGACATACCGAGACCGCTCCAAGGTCCTGAGGAACATGGAGTACAACCCTTCATAGGTTGAGAATCCAGCGGTCTTCAGGGAGGAGTCTAGTTCCTCCACCTGCTGCAGGCAGAATGAGTAGACATCTGCTGAAAGTTGCCGTGCAGGATCATCGGCTTCTGTGGTGTTCCACTGTGCGTCGGTGAAGAAGCGGTCTTGGAACTGACGGATCTGAGCCCTGAGCAATGTACCGTTAGTGCTGGTGCAAATGTTGCGGACCGTCTCCTTCAGGTCATGGTAGAGCTGTGCAAGCTCTGCGTTTCGCTTGCCCAGGCGTACTGCCCATTGGTCACTGCCTGTGAAGCTTCCACGCTCGATGCGCAGGTCCACTGCAGTGGATACCAACTCCCGCAGTTGCTGGGGATCCTTCCAGGGAAAGGTGGGGTCGAGCAGCAAGCGCTTCATGGATGCCAACGAGACCTGCTCGTCATAGACAGCCTTGATCGCGGAGAAGAAGCGCCCTGCCGCATAGGAAAGGGGTGACTTGCCACTTGCAACGCGCAGTGGGATTCCCCTGTTCTGGCACTCTCCCACGATGATATCGCTGCATGACTGCAAGTCACAGCAGGTAATGAGGATATCATGGGTGCAGACACCCTGTTGCAGCAGGTATTCTATCCGACGAAGCTGGGTGCGGATCTCCTGCAGCTGGTTGTCGAACACTTCCAAAGAGGGAACCGGCAACTCATTTCCGAGGCTCCATGTTTCGATCCATGTGGGGTTGCCGATGCTCTGGAGGAACTGAGAGCTCCTGGGGTTCACATCAGGCCAGAGGATGACGAACGGCTTCTTGTCCAGGAATTGGGGTTGTGCATACTCAATTCCAACCGACTCAAAGGCTGGGTCGAAGAACTTGCGGTCCTTCAGGAATGCCTCGTAGCGCTGCTTGAGCACCACCAGGTCATGAGCCATCGCAGCAGGCACTTGTGAGAGCACCTGCTCCTTGACCTGTCCCAGCTGTGGCAGGATCGAGGCTACCGACATGGCAAAGCGAGGCAGGGTCTCGGGGTACTCCTGCGAGACAAAGTACTGCAGCCCGTCACCCTCTTTCTTGAGGGCAGGCAGCAGCTGCGAGGCAAACAGTTGCCGGATCATGGGCGTCATCGGCCGCTCATCCGCATGGTGGGGTGAGAACTGGCTGGAGAACGTATCCCAGGACATCGCCCGATCACTGCGTATTGCACCATTTGGGTGATGCAAGGCATAGTCGGCAAGCCAAAATGCGCTGCTCTTTTCCTTGGGAAACACCAGCGTATAGCCTTTGTCAAAATAATCATGTATCGTCTTTCGTATAGCTTCCACCCCTCCAGTATAACATGAGGCTATTCCTGGCGGGAGCACACAGGAGTCAGAAGATGGACGAATTGAAGCATTTCGACACTACCGGTACCAGTAGGTATCGAATTTCCATACCCCGTTGCATAGCAATGGTATTTGTTACCCTCTTCTGCTGGTGGATTGTAGGCTCAATGGCATGGCAGTTGGTGTCTCTGATCCCAGCGTCACATCCTCTTGCTGTCATGTTGGTTGAGACCTGCAAGGTATTCGTCCCGTTTGTCTGGATGGGATTTGGGCTCTATATCTCCATCCGGTACATCGCGCGGATGCGTGTAGTACAATTTACTACAGATTCTCCGACATTCCGTTACCGCATGGCCTTCTTTGCTGGGTTGATCTTCTTTGCGGTATTGTTCATTTCGGAAGGAGTGTTATATCTCATGGACCCGGGTTCATACCAGCTGATCTTCCAGGAACAATGGACCCAGCGGCTTGTGTCGCTGCCACTGATCCTGCTCCTCATCCCCTTCCAAGCGGCATGTGAAGAACTCCTCTTCCGCTGCCTTCCCGAACGGGTCATCTGCGGGAAGATCCCAACTTCATGGACCATGCGCCTGGTACTCTGCACAGTGTCCGCCCTGCTGTTCATTCTCCCCCACCTGGCAAACCCCGACCTGGCAGCCTCAAACCGCCCCTTGGCTGTGATCACCTTCTATGCACTGTTCGGCTTCCTTGCCATGGGCAGCGCCATGCTCACCGGAGGATTTGAAGTGGCTATTGGCATCCATGCGGCGAACAACCTGTTCACCGCATTGGTGTGCAACTACCCCGACTCCCCACTACCGAGCGTCCCACTTGCCTTGTCCATAGGCAAAATAGACACATACAGCAGCTGCGTACAGCTGCTGTTGGCATTTGGAGTCGTATATCTTGTGTTTCAGCTGACTAGCGCACGTAATAGCCGTCCTTGTCGGTGAACTTGCCGAGGATCAGGAGGATCAGGTCTACAATCAGCCAGATTCCGAATCCACCGAAGGTGAGCAGCATCAGCACTCCAGTCCCTATTTTTCCCAGATAGAACCTATGGGCGCCGAAGGGTCCCAAGACCAGGCACAGCAATATTGCCACGATCCATGTGCGGTGCTTGTCGATCGCATCATTTGCATAACCAGATGCGGGTGCCATGACCCGAATCCCACAGTACGGGCAAATCTCCGCCCGTTTGTCGATGAGCTTGCCGCATGCGGCACAATACTTCATTTCGTTGGCGTTTTGACGATCATCCATATTGGTATCTCTCCTTCCAATGGAAACAATCGTATCATACCCACCCCCATCATGCAAAGATTGCTACCACCCTGTGACCTTTTTCCCAATGGGTTGTTCTCCCCCATGTAAGATCTCTGCTACAATCTGGCAGAAATACCCCATTGGAGAGGACTACATGGCAACACGCAAGAAGAAGCAACAACATACCAAGGCACGCAAGGTCGCCACGCGGCTGCTCATCATACTGGCAATACTGCTGGTCCTGTTTCTCGTGTTGATCCTGATCACTCCCGACGAAACACCCGTCTCCACATCCTCTGGGTATGTCGCTGGCTTGGAGCTCCCCGCTCCGCGCCCCGGTGATGTCATCGTCACTCATACCGGATACACCCTCAGCTACAACGAAGAACATGAGCAACCCAACTGGGTTGCCTATGAGCTGACTCCTGCGGAGGTATATGGTGCTGAGGATCGCGGTGACAACTTCCGCATCGACCCAACCATCGCAACAGGGTCGGCTACCTTGGACGACTACCGCTCCTCTGGCTATGACCGTGGACACCTGATCCCCGCAGCCGACCTCAAGTGGTCTGCCGAGGCAATGAGCGACTCATTCTACATGAGCAACATGAGCCCCCAGGCACCCCAGTTCAACCGTGGCGTATGGGGATCGCTGGAGGCTGTGGTACGCAACATGGCCGTCCAGGAGGGAGGAATCTGTGTGGTGACCGGCCCCATCCTGACCGACGGTCCCTATGAGACGATCGGCAAGAACAAGGTGTCGGTACCCAAGCAGTACTACAAGGTCATCCTTGACTATAGTGGCCCTGAATACAAGGCCATTGGGTTCATCCTGCCCAACGAGGGATCCAAGCGCCCGGTGGCAGATTTCGCCACCACGGTGGATGCAGTCGAAGCCGCCACCGGCCTTGACTTCTTCCCATTGCTGGAGGATTCGATGGAGACGTCGCTTGAGGCATCGGTCAATCCATCTCAGTGGAGCTTCAAGGAGTTCTCAGCCTCTGCATCGGAGCGGGCCAATCCTGTGGTGACATCCGAACCAGAAGCGGTAAGCACCCTCAAGGGCATCATCACCCAATACCTGCAGCAGGCAAAGCGGGAGCTGGTGAACCTCGGCAAGTCACTGCTTCCCTAGCGGCCGAACGCCGCAAAGAAGTCCTTGCGCATGCCAAGAGCCTGGCGCAACGTCATCTGACGGCGCAGCGGCAACTTCTTGAGCTCCTTGTGGGCAGCTCCTTGCCCATGGCTTGCATACTCGAAGAACCGGGACTCCTGCGGGGTCCACGTCCTGCTGATCCCATCCTTGGTGCGGCTATGCATCGTTGTCCAGCCATCTGGGATAATATGGCCATCCATGTTGCAACGGATGAAGGCTGCTGCGCTGGTGACATCGGTAGCGCCAGAGGGATGCCAGGGACGCCCGAGCCAGACACAGGAATCGGGCATCGTCTCATCCGATTCCTTGACCAGGGTACAGCGGATAAAACAGAATCCCAGGTGGTCGTCCGTCTTGGTCGAAGGGGCACAGACATACCCCTCGTTGCCACTATAGCGGGAGATGATCACACATTTTTCGAACAATGCATCCCCAGCTCCGAAAATGAAGTCGATATTCCCACAGATCCTGCAGTCCTCGAAGTAGTGGCGCCCAACGTCGCACATCAGGGTATCTTGCCACCCGAGGAACGAGCACTCCTCGCATACCACTTTCTTGGAGCCGGCTGCCGTGCGGAAGGCAACGGCCTGCCGTCCGCTCTTCACCGCTGCATCCCCATCGCCTTGGGCCTGCAGGTAGTTGAAGCCATTGACGAACGCCATCCCCTTGGCGACAAACCGATTGCAACGGACGGTGACCGTGGCGCTGTCGCCGGTCCCCATCACACGGTTGTCCCGCACCGTGCCATTGTGGTCATCCCATGTGATGATCGAGGCTCCGGGAGCATCGGCGACAAAGACCACATCCTGGTGGTCGATGTCCAGCTTCTCCTTCCATACTCCACTGGAGAAGTAGATCTTCACTGCCTCCGTCTTGGGAACGGTTGCCAAGGCAGCGGCAATGGATTGTCCTGGAACGAGCCTGAGTGTGTGCATGGATACCCCCTACCGGCGCGATGCCTCATGCATCATTCGGTACAGCTGCAAGAGGTTCTCCTTGGGAGCGCGCTTGGTCTCGACTATCATATCGGCATCCGCCTCCATGCACAACCGAACAAGCTTCTGCAACGGCAAGTTGTTCTTGTTCAGGTCATCATGGTCATCCTGCAGGACGGCTGGACGGAACTTGCCGTCGATGATCGCATCCGGTGTGGAAGGGTTGGAATGGATGTGCGTGATGATCACCTTGCCAGTCTTCATGATGCGGGTCATCGCATCCATGCAGTCAAACCCATACAGGCAGCTGGAAATCCAAAGCGACCCAATGTCCAGGCAGAGGAATACATCACTGGACGAAGAGGCCAAGATTTCCATGCCAATGGGGGTCTGGCACAGGTAGCCAACACGGGGTGGGAGATTCTTAACCGCAAGGCGCACACCCCGCTCCATGCATTCGCTGGCAAACCGGCCAATTTGGTATACGGCATTGTCGAAGTAGTTCCAGTACTGTGAGGTGTCGATATAGTCACGGGTACAGAACATCCCCTCCTCCCTACACACAAACGGGAGGAACGAAGGGGTCCGGAACATGGCCTGCCGCTCCTTGCTCTCAAGGGGGACCGGCTTGTCGGTGGCAAACCCACAGGAAAGTACCAAGATTCCTGCTCCTGTCTCCACCGCGGTCTGCAGGGCAGTCTCAAGGACATCCAGGCTCTCGGACAAGCTCTCCTCGTTCAAGGAGGCAAGGTTGGGCAGGATGGAGTTGCAGCAGCATCCGCCATGTACGGCAAGGATGCGGTTCTCCAGGACACCCTGGAGTTTCCGGTATGTCTTGGATGTAATCTGCGGGGAGATCTCAAAGCGAGTGTTCCTACTAATGGTGGTGTCATCGTATTCCATGATCATGGCAATGGCATCTTCCGCATGCTTGAACCCGAGCAAGGATACCCCTTCCCTCATTGCAATATGCCTCCATCAAGGACCTGCACCCCATATCCCTCCAATGTGGTGCGGTCCTCTTTCGCCAGCGAGTCGGTGACCAATACGTCGATACTGTCCCAGTCACAGACGCGGGCCAGGGAGTCATGCCCGAACTTGCTTGAGTCGATCATCAGGCATACCTTGCTGGCGCTGTCTATCATCGCCTTCTTGGTGTCAGCCTCGATCAGGTTGCTGCAGGACACTCCCCTTCCAATGGAACAGCCTGTTGCTCCGAGGAAGAGGATGTCGGTATGGATCTGGCTGAAGCAGTCCCGGGCACAACTGCCGATCGATGCCATCGATGGGCGCCGCAGGGAACCTCCGGCTATGAGGAGGTCAATGTTTTCGCTGAACATCAGGTTTTGGATCACCAGCAGGGAGTTCGTTGCCACAGTCAGGTGCATGTCGGAGATATACTGCGTCAGGTGGACCGTCGTGCTCCCGCTGTCGATGATGATGTTCTGGCCTTCCACGACCAACGTGGAGGCAATGCGTGCTATCAGCTGCTTCTGCTCGGTGAATTCATACAGCGTGTCGGAAATCATGCGTACCAGGTCCTGGCGCTCTGCCACGACCGCACCACCATGGGTGCGCACCAACTTGCCGTGTCGTTCCAAGTCATCCAAGTCTGCACGAATAGTCACCTTGGAGACATTGAACAGGCGTGTAAGTTCGCCCACTTGGACGCTTTCCTGTGCCTTGAGCAGTTCCATGATAGAACGTTTGCGCTCGGTGGCGTTCATGTGTAGCCCCCCACAATCGAACCTGCATCGCAATGTCGTGGTCCAATACCGACATGCTACCACAAACGAAAGAAAACCGATAGAGAGAAACACCTATTGGTCAGCCATTCCTACCAAGGGTAATGTTTTTTTGCATGGAGTCCTAATAATGGGCGTATCCAGCCGCCACGTACCGATCCGAGATCTGCATGATCGCATCATGGATCCGGTCGCAGTCCTCCTGCCGTGCGGCTACCACTTCCCAGCGAGTCATGGCATCCTCACTGCGGGAAATGCGGTGGGAGACCTGGCACCAAGGGCCACTCATGGTGGTATGCCTGTCGATTGTCGCAGGAAGCCCAAAGCGCATCAGGCAGGCATCGAGGTCACTCCCATCGTCCATGGTCCTGATCAGCGAGGCACCCTGCTGCTGCATCAGGTGCTCGACATCGGCAAGCACATGCTCCATCTCCTGCGGGGCTGCCGCAAAATAGCATGGCCATTCCCGATAGCGGTGTACCTCGTTCTGCTTCTGAAGCACCCGCTCGTAGGCCTTTGGATCCTGTGCCCACATCCGTGACGTGAGCATCGTGAAGAACAATGTATTCTCCGTCGCCGCGTACCCCTTGGTCCAATCATCCAGCACGAGGGGGAAGTTCATGTAGTAGTGGGCAGACTCCTCGGAAGCCACCAGGTACTGGTTGTGGAAGTTGCTGCGCAACTTCTCCTTGACGAAGGAGTGCCCATTGCGGATCAGATGCACCCCTGCCCCTGTTTGTGCAAGCTCCACCATTGCCGTCGGAATGGCCTTCACATCGCTATAGAACTGGGGATTCCACGGACCAGCGAAGACACCCTGCTCATACGCCCTGTGGAAGATGTCCATGATCTGGGGAGCAAGCACCGACATGTTGAACCCGGGAGCCAGCTGGTTGCCATGGCTGTCCATCACATCCATCCGGTCCCCATCCCCGTCGTAGCAGAAACCAAATGCATAGTTTCCCCGCTTCATCGCATCCCATGTGGGCTGGATGCTGGAGAGGATGATCGGGTTGGGGTCTCCTGCAGGGAACTGGCCGTCGGGGACCAGGTTCCGGCTGGTGAGCTTCGCCCCGGCAATATCGAAGGCAAGGGCAACATCGGTACCCGCCGCACCACAGAGGAAGTCCGCCAGGACCGGAACCCCTGCAAGGTCATTGGGCCCCACTCCGGCAAGCTTCATGGAATAGTCCACGTAGGCATCCAGATACCGGATGATCTTCACCGTACCACATTGGCGCCGTTGGGGAGCCTGGTCTTCAATATAGAACTGGCGGATACACTCGATTCCCCCACCAGGCCCACACCCCATGGCAACAGGCTGCATCCCCGGGGCAATCAGCTTCAAGCCGATATAGTTGCCTGGGTTGTGGCTTGCCGTGAACATGATGGCACCTGCCTGGGGATGCTGCATGCATGAGTAATAGAACAGGCAAGTGGATTCCTGCAGTGGGTTGACCAGGACCGTCAGCCCCAAGGAGGGAAGCACATCCAAGGCGAGCTGTAGCAGATGGGGTGCCCCGATGCGGGCATCGCGTCCAACAACCACCGTATCAACGCCAACAACATCAGCGAAATAGCGGCCGATCGCCTGGATCAGGCGAAGCTCCATGGGCCCTGTCAACAGCTCGCACCGAGTCCGAATATCATATGCTTTGAACATACCGAGATTCAAATCGTTTCCTGTTTGTGTGTTGTTGGCCATATTCACTTTCCTTTTCTTTCCTCTCATCTGTATAGTACCCACTTATATCACTTTTTGCAAACATAAAACAACAATGAGAAACTCAAAACGCAAGTTGCCCACATCCCGGCAGACACTTGCAAACACAGTTTCCATGCGGTATTGTGCAATGGGGGAAGAAATTCAATGAAAAAGAACAAGCAACGTAAGAATTCACACAAGCACAAAATTCCATTGCGGCAGTATATCAAGGAGCACCGTGGGCTCTTCATCTTGTACATAGTACTGCTTGTCATGGTCATCGGCATCATGATCGCACAGATCTTCAATGGCAACTTTGAGAACGTATTCCTCTGTGCACTGACGCTCTTGCTGTTCACCATACCATCAATCGTAGAGCAGAACTACGGCATAGACATCCCCGATGCCCTGGAGATCATCGTAATCCTGTTCATCTTTGCAGCGGAGATCCTGGGAGAGATACGTGCATACTATATCACATATCCATTCTGGGACACGATGCTCCATACGATCAACGGCTTCCTGGCAGCCGCCATCGGATTCTCGCTTGTAGACGTGCTCAACCGCAACGAGCGCTTTACATTCTCACTCTCCCCTGCGTTCGTCGCGATCGTAGCCTTCTGCTTCTCGATGACCATCGGCGTACTGTGGGAGTTCTTCGAGTTTGGAATGGACTGGTTCTTCAACATGGACATGCAGAAGGATACTGTGGTCCATGCGATCAACACCGTCATGCTCGACCCGACCAACAGCAACAAGGTCATCCATATCAAGGGGATCACCGATGTGCTGGTCAATGGAAAGGATCTGGGGCTCGGTGGCTACCTCGACATTGGCTTGATCGACACGATGAAGGACATGTTCGTCAACTTCATCGGCGCAGTGGTCTTCTCCATAGTCGGCTACTTCTACGTCAAGCACAGGGGAACGGGCAAGTTTGCCAAGAAGTTCATCCCCACCGTGATGGACGCTCCCAAGCAGGACGACACCCCGACCACCTGACCATGCAGCAAAGGGATGGGAGCAGTCCCCTGCTCCTATTCCTTGAGCACCAGTCCCAGCAACCGGGCAAAGGTTGCAGCCTGCTGGACCGACACGACCATCCCCTGGATCTCGGTGCGATGGTCTCCCATGAGGATCGAATCGATCTCGCAGGTGCTCATGTCGATTCCCTTCAGCGGTGTCTTGAAGAAATCTGCATGCCCGAGGTTGCATCCGGCAAAAGTTTGTTTTCTCAGCGTACAGGAAGAAAAGACAGAGCTCTCCAAGTCACATCCTGAAAACCGGCAGCTACCAAGGGTACAATCACCAAAGTTTGCATAACGCAAGACCGACGACTCAAAGTGGCACCCCTTGAGGGTACTGTCGTGCCAGTCGGTTCCCACTGCCTTGGTCCCCTGCCATTTGCACCCATTCCAGGAGCTGTCCACGAAGAGGGTATTGGACAGGTCGCACCCGTCAAAGGTTACCCGCTCCATCGAGGCGTACGAGAAGTCACACCCCCCAAACGAGCATCCACGGAACACTACATCCCGAAACTGCACGCTCACATGGCGGACATCGGAGAGATGCACATCCGTCAACGTCATGCCAGAAACCACTTCCTGCTCCTGCAGCAGCATCTTCACCAGTTCAAGTTGCTCTTCCATTGCCCCAGCATACTACGCATCACAGCCACCTGCAAAGCACTTGCAAGTAGAGGGAGCCTGCATAAAAAAATGCCCGTTGTCGGCTATATGGCCGACAGCAGGCATTCTCCCGTTCTCTGTGTTGGAAGGGTTAGAACTCCAGTTCGTTGTAGAAGAACGTCTTGAGGATTGCGTAAATGCCTTCGATGCAGAACACGATTCCCAGGCAGACGGCCAGGATGTATCCGGTCTCAACAGGCATGAACAGCAGGATGATACCGACGATCGTCATGATGATGCCCAAGGCAAGCAGCCAGCCCCAATTTGAGGAACCCCTGCGCTTTTGGTCGGTGCAGTTGACCATTGCGGTGATGCCGCTCATGATCAGCCAGAAGCATGCGATGTAGGGGAGGATCTGTGCGGTGAACAGAGGATCGCACAGCAGGATGATGCCCAGGATTATCGACAGGATACCCTCGGCCAAATACCATCCAGCTCCCGTAATCGAGCCTGAGATGCTTGCGAATATCGATATTTCAGCGATACCAGCCATCAACATCAGGATACCGGTCATCAGTACCAGTGTCTCATAGGCGGCGCCAAGGTTTACAAAGCAAATTACTCCTGCGGCAATCAACAACAATCCGAACAGAAACCACAGGATCCTCATTCCAACATGTTTGTCACTCATATCATATCTCCTTGATCAAAGATCATCGTGATATGACCAATATCGCCACACAACAATTGTTTCGTCTAGTGATTCAGCCAGATGGCGCAGGACAATACGACAAATCCCTGTCGGAGTGTACCATCTTTGCTCTCATATGAGTAATCGTGCCGATACCCACCGGCTTTCAGGAGTTGCAGGCAGGTGGTGATATAGGGATCAAGGCCGGAGGTAGGAAGAGATCGTTCCTGCCCACACAGGTGCACATGCCTGAGGCGGGGAGCAAGCTCCCCAAGGATTGCCGGGTCTTCGCCGTTGAGCTGCATGTGGTACAGGTCAGCCATCAAGCCAAAGATTGGGTCGGCTATCTCATTGACCAGGTCACACCCATCTTGGACGGTATTGATGATATTGCACTCGCCCCTGTTCAAGGGCTCGATCAGGACGGAGATGCCCATGTCCCTTGCCACGGGCAAGATCATGCCATGCAGCACGGACACCAACACATCATGCCCTTGCTGGGTGGTATATTGGGGCGGGACCATACGAGAGGCACCGCTTCCATATACCACCTGGGATACTCCCAGCTGCGATGCACGGCCAAGGGCAAGCTTGAGATAGCTTGCAACCTGCTTGGCATCGACATCCGGGCCATTGGTCCGGATGGAAGCGGGAAACAGGTTGCATGCACACGGCGTATGAATGCAAAGGTCCTGCACACAGGCTTGCAATTCCCTGAACGGCTGGGGCTCAAGGGCAGCTATGGACATGAGGGGGAACTCAATGTACTCATAGCCGGCTTGGGCTACCCGGCGCACAAGGTCCAAGTCGATGCGCATCAATGGCTCGGTTGCGAACCCGGTGCAGAACCCTATCGACATATCCTAGCGTCCTACCTGCACAGGTGCATGGGTGCGGGCACTCTCATAGATTGCCTCTATGATCTGTACGGAGGAACGGGCCTCCTCCCCGGTGATCTTGGGATCATGCCCCTCGCGCATTGCCTGCACGACATCACCAAAGACAAGGGCATGCCCATGGAACCCAATGGCCTTGGGGTCCTGTGCACCACCACCGCTGCTGGTATAGTTGCGGTAGTGCTGACGGATCTGCTCATCCGCCTCCGTCTCATCCTTGAACTGCCAGGCGGTGATGCTCTCTTCCTCAAGGGTCACCGAACCAGTGGTCCCGCAGATCTCCAGCTTCTTGAAGAAGCCGGGGTATGCGGAGGTAGTGCCTTCAATGACACCCAGCGCACCATTCTTGAACTTCATGGCTACGACTGCGGTATCCTCCACCTCAATGCGCTCATGCCCAAGGGTGGCGCAATATGCAAACAGCTCGTCCACTGGCCCTGCAAACCACTGCAGCAGGTCGATGGCATGGATTCCCTGGTTCATCAGGGCCCCACCGCCATCCAGCTTCCAAGTACCCCTCCAAGAGACGCTGTCATAATACTCCTGGCTTCTGAACCACTTCACCTGGGCGTCCACCACGGACAATGTCCCAAAACGCCCTTGTTCCAGCGCCTGCTTGATCAAGAGCGGAGCATCATGGAAGCGGGACTGGAAGACACCGGCCAACAGGACGTTGTGCTGCTTTGCCGCCTCTATGAGGGTATTGCAACGGGCAAT
>CAYXIH010000032.1:2974-4600 GCA_964465155.1 uncultured Sphaerochaeta sp. | reverse complement strand
GCCTTCACATGGACATCGGCGATTGCGCCAAGCCCGATCACTCCAAAACCAATTGTCTGGTTCATGCATGTACTCCTGTAGCAATGTGCTGGGCGCAGGCTTGTGCCTGCAGTGTGACTGCCATGGAAGTCAGCACATGTTCCTGGGTCATGGCAGTATCGGTACCGTCGATGCAATCACGGATGAATTGTCCAAAGAAGGGGAATCCTTCCATTCCTGTCACGCACTGATGGTGCTCACCAACGGAATCGACAAGATACACTTGGTCTCCCGAAGTCTCGCGTGCAAGATCCAGGTATTTGCGGATCTCCAACGTCCCTTCGGTCCCTACGATGAAGACGCGTCCGTCGCCCCATGCACCCAGACCGGCGGGGGTGAACCAATCGACGCGCACATATCCAACCGCACCGGTGTCCGCCACCAATGAGATATCCCCGAAGTCCTGGAACATCGGATGGTCGGCATTGGCAAAGTTTGCCACATTGGAGTGGCTCACCGTTGCGGTATTGGCTTGTGTATACGAGAGGAACTGCTCGATCTGGTGGCTACCGATATCGGTGATGATCCCACCATTCCTACTGGGGTCGAAGAACCAATCGGGCCGTGTCTCCTTGTTGAGGCGGTGGGGAGCCAGGATCGTGACGCTGAGGATGCGTCCAAGCTTCCCCTCGTCAATGAGCCGCTGGGCATGGACTGCCCCCTCCACATGGACACGTTCGCCAAAGTAGATCATGTATTTCAGGCCAGTGGCACGAGTGGCCTCGGTGACCTGGTCAAGCTCCTGCTCGCTCAGCATTCCCGGCTTGTCCACGAAGAAGTGCATGCCGGCGGCAAGGACACGCAGCCCCAAGGCTGCACGCCTGTCAGGGCGGGAGGCACTGACGACCAGCAGTGTCGCTGCATCTTCGAAGACAACCTCTTCAGAAGCGGCGACCTCTGCCTGCGGGTAGCGCTGCAGGAACTCCTGCAGCCGGGAAGCCTCATGGTGGACAACATACCGCAATGTAGCCCCTGCCTCCAGCAGGCCGTTGACCATGGCATATACGTGGCCATGATCCAGCCCTATCACCGAGAAGCAGAACTCACCGGGTTGTACCACCTTGCAGGCATGCCCTTGGAACACCGGGGCATAATTCATTCCATCCATCTTCTGCATCATGCGTGCTTCTTTCCTTTTCTCTTGAACAACCGGAAGAATCCAAATTGTGCAAGGATCATGCACACGATCAGGATCAGGAAGAAGACACAGATCGGGCGCTGGAGCATCGGGGAGAACGAACCATCAGACAGGCGTAGTGCACGTCGGAGGTTCGAGTCGGTCATGGGCCCGAGGATGACTCCCAGCAAGAACGGTGCGGCTGGGAAGTTCAACGCCGTGAGGACAATACCGACCAGGCCGAATACGAACATCACCTTCACGTCGAACATGTTGTAGTTTATCAGATAGGAGCCAATGACGCACAGGGTAAAGATGATCGGCATCAGGACTTTCTTGTTGACGCCCAGCAGCTTGACGGTGAAGCGTGAGATGATCATGGCCAGCACCCACATGGCGAACGATGCAATAGCAAGGTAGATGCAGACGTTGTAGACGAACGAGGGGCTCTCGGTCATCAACAGCGGACC
>CAYXIH010000032.1:0-2874 GCA_964465155.1 uncultured Sphaerochaeta sp. | reverse complement strand
GCGCTCCTGATGATCGCGAAGAAATTGCGGAAGATCAGCTTGAAGCCACGCTTGGTCTCGAACTTGGAGACTTTGATGATTGGGGCATCATCCTTTTTCTTGAACGCCTTGACGATCTCAGGGAAGCCAAACAGACCAATCATGACGGGAATCAGCTGGATTGAGGACATCAAGTTGACGTTTCCGTAGCTGAAGCGGGCAATGGTGTCCACTGTATCCAGGCCAATCATGGCCACGAGCAGTCCCAGCACGCCACTGATCCAGCCCTTGAGTGGATTGCCTTGTGCCGTGATCGTACCACAGATCAGGATTCCGAAGACCGACAGGAGGAAGAACTCCCACGAGGCGAACTTCAGGGCCCATGTGGTAAGCACCGGGGTGAGCGTCAACACGAAGATGACGCTGATGAAGGTACCGAAGAAGCTTGCGGTGGTTGCCAGCATGATGGCAAGGCCACCTTCCCCTCTGCGTGCCATGGGAAAGCCATCGAGTGCGGTGGCCGCCGAAGCGGGGGTTCCGGGGATATTCAGCAGGATGGCCGACTGGCAGCCACCGGAGATAGATCCGACATAGACGCCGATCAGGGAGATCAGGGCTGTCTGGGTCGGGAAGTTGTAGGTCAAGCCAGTGAGCAGGGCAATGGCCATGGTTGCGCTCAGTCCGGGGAGCATCCCCATGACAAGGCCGGCGCCCGTGGAGAGAAACAAGACCAACAAGTTGAACGGCTGAAGGGCCGTCAGTATTGCAGTTCCAAGATATTCGAATGCCATTTTTGTGTTCCTTAGGGTAATGCTGCTTTGAAGACGACCTGGAACAGCAGGACAATCAGTCCAACGGCACCAGCGGAGATCAGGAGGATCTTCCACCACTTTTGGGCATGCAGGTAGAACATGATGCCCACGAGAAACAGCAGCGACGCAATCCAGAACGGAAGGAAGGTCATCAGAACAAAGGTATAGATACCCATGATGAGGACACCTCCGATGGTGTAGTACATATCCTTGTCATGCAGCGCGGGCCCGAACCATTTGCCGATGTCGATGCATCTGGCCTTGATGGAACCGACGAACCCTTGGCCACCGGCAATGCTCTGGATGAAGAGCAGCAGGGAACACAGGAGCAATACACCTCCCAGGATAACCGGCAGGAAGCCGGGGGAGAGACTGAACTGGGTGATCTTGTATGGAGGAAGGGCTACCCTTCTGTAGATCGCCACCCCCTCGACCATCACATAGATGCTCAGGGCGCACAATACGATCGAGAAGATGAAGTCCTTGGTCTTCTTTTCCATTGGATTTTCCTTTTGAACGTTTGGGTGAATCTTTTCTTGATGAGAAACATGTCCGCCGGTCACCCGGCGGACATGCAGGTATGGACGTTAGCGGTTGATGCCGAACTTTGCAGGATCGATGGTGGTTGCACCAGCGTCGTACATCAGGTAGCAAGCCTTGGATGCGAAGTCATCCATGAATGCCTGGGATGCAGCACGGCCCATGGGCATGACGGTGAAGCTCTTGAGCTCACAGAAGTCCAGGAATGCCTGGTCCTTGGAAGCAACTTCAAACGCCTTGTCCAGCTTGGCCAGCTGGTCTTCGGTCAGCCCCTTGGGAACGAGGATACCGGTGACCTCGCCCATGGGGAGGTAGGAAGCGGCCTCGGGATAGGAGTGCTTGATCGAGGGGATGGTGACGCCTTCGGCAATGGTGATGTCCTCGTCGCTGAGGGTGCACAGAGCCTTGACCTTACCACCGATGATTGCATCCTTGTACTCAGCAAGGAGCTGGGGGCAGAACTGGACTTCACCAGCCAAGGTAGCGGTGAAAGCTGGGCCACCGCCGGCATAGGTGATGTGCTTGTAGTCAGCGCCAGCAATTGCCTTGATGATCTCAGCACCGAAGTGTCCGCCAGAACCAATACCAGCAGTACCTGCGGTCACCTGACCGGGGTTCTTGCGGATTGCCTGGATGAGGTCTTCAATGGTGTTGAAGGGGCTGTTTGCAGGAACAACGATGACGTTCGGTGCATAGGTTGCAATCCAGATCTCCCAATCGCGGTAGGTCTTGTCGGTGTAGCCGTTGATGGGCATGGTGCTGAACGAGAGCATGCCGTTGGCGAGCAGGGAGTAACCGTCGTTCTTTGCATTCTGAACGTTGAGGGTACCAGCGCTACCACCAGCTCCGGGGGTATTTACGACGTTGATCGTGACTCCGAGGTCCTTGCCCATTGCGTTGGCCAATGCACGTGCGGTCAGGTCGGTGGTACCGCCTGCACCGTAGGGGACGGTCAGGTTGATGCTCTTGTTCGGATAGGTGGACTCAGCCCCACCCTGGGCGAACACCGATGCGCAGGCAAGAGCTGCGATCAACAATACAGTAGTAACTTTCTTCATGGATAAACTTCTCCTTCTCCATTTTTATCACTCACGGATGAGCCCTGTACCAGGACACAATCCTGAATAACCCGATTCGGTGTCATGGGTTTCTCCTCCTGGATCAGGTCTAGGAGTTCGCGGGCAGCCTTCTTGCCCAGCTCCATGTCGCCCATTTCGACATGTGTGAAATCATTGAGGCCTGTAGTCGCCCATTCGGGGGAACCGATGAGGACAACCGAGACATCGGTTGGTACGCGATAGCCATTGCGGCACAGATATTGCACGCCACCCTTGGCCTGGATGTTGAACCCATAGAAGATGGCAGTGACATCTGGATGTTCTTTCAGCAGTTGCTTGGTCAGTTCAGCACCAGCGGCATCTGAGAATTCCCCATTGGCCACATGTACCGTCGCCTTGCCCTTGGTCGCATCCATGACACCCTGCAGACGAGCCTCGAGGTCGGGGATATCGGAATTCCAGCCAACATAGCCAATGACCGAATG
>CAYXIH010000031.1:0-21843 GCA_964465155.1 uncultured Sphaerochaeta sp. | reverse complement strand
CGATGACCCCCAGTGACGTGGGGTTCTTTGGGGTGGAGGAGTGCCCGCCGTCCAGCGACACGGACATCTGCACGTTCATCAGCCCCTTCTCGGCGATGCCTATCGCAGCAACTGGGTTCTCCAGTCCTGGGATATACCGTTCTGCCACAGCGCCGCCTTCGTCCAATACCATCGAGAAGCGCATGCCCTCTGCTTCGAATACCCGTGCGATCGCAATGGCCCCATTGGGTCCCGAGACCTCCTCGTCGCATCCGAATGCAGCCATGTAGGTCCTGTTGGGGACGTATCCCTGCAGCAGCAGCGACTCGAACGCCTCCATCACCGCGACCATCTGGATCTTCACGTCGAACGTGCCGCGTCCCCATACATATCCGTCATGGATCTGCCCTTCGAACGGAGGATGGGTCCATTGCTGTTCGTCTCCGGCTGGCACGACATCCTGGTGGGCAGTCAGGAGCACCGGCAGCAGGGACGTGTCGCTGCCTGGGTATGTGACGATGATGTTGTGCCCGACATAGCGCACATCCAGCTGGGAATGGACCGTGGGGTAGGTGGCTCGGATCCACTGGTGCAGTGCCTCGAACTGGGACCAGTCGGGGTGCCCTGCGCTGACAGTGCGGAAGGTCACCGCCTCACCCAGGTGGAGGGCGGCGCGTTCGGTGTCCTGCGGAGGCTCGACAATCTGGGTGGGACGGCTTGCGAGCTTCTGTTTATGTGCATGCCTGAGGAGTGCCGTGCGGATGACGGCGATGAGCAATGGGGTGATGATGATGCATATGCATATGATGGCGAGAGTCATGTGGTGCTCCTGGTTGCACCCCATAAAGCCAATGAGACAAAGCATATGGAACAATTGGCGGCAAGGGTGGAGTTTTTTACAACCAGATGGTATAGTGTTCATGACAGGTTGTCCAGCATTGTCTGGAATGACATTGGCTGGCGGTCTGTCAAATTCAAGGGAACGAGTGGGGCGAGCACAGGGATGCCAAAGAAAATTGATCATGCCGAACGGAAAGAGAAGATCCTGCAGACTGCGCTGCGTGTGTTTGCCCGCGAAGGGTACCGCGACTCGAACCTCTCACTGATCGCCCAGGAGTGTGGTATCTCACGTCCGACGATCTACCAGTACTTCAAGGACAAGGAAGAGATCTACTACTATGCCGTCAAGCTGGTCACTGGCCGTATGTTCTCCAAGTATGGCATCTACGCCTGGGGCGGCTCCGACAACGAGGACATGATCGACAAGATGATCTTCATCTGCAACGACATCATGGACATGGCGGTGACCCACAGCGGCGAGATTACATCGTTGGTGGACGTGATGATCCAGATGAAGAAGGAAGGCAGGGATTTCTCGGGGATCATCATGCGCCGTACCGCCAAGCTGAACATCCTCTTCAAGCGGATGCTCCGCCAAGGCATTGCAAATGGCACGGTCGTTCCCTGTAGGATCGACAAGATCACCGCCCATGTGGTGGTGCTCCTCGAGTCATTCTGCTTCCAGCTGGCATTCCTGGATGCCTACGACATGGCCCTCTCCAAGGAACTGCTGGCAAACTACCTCTGCTCGTTCAAGACGGTGCCAACCTCCACCCTGATCCTTACTGGCGTGGATCCTGATGCTGCTTCCTGAAGATGATGAGCTTTCCAAACAAGTAGTTCACCACACCCACGATCAAATTGGATATGAGCTTCCACAGCATCTCATGTGAATGGAGGATGTCGACGGCAAGCCACATGATGAGGATGTCCAACAATCCCGTCCCGATCCTCCCGCCAAAGAAAGAGACCAGCTCCACAAGCACCTTGCCCACCTGCATGGAGGGTTCGCGGAACACGAAGAACTTGTTGGTGAAGAATGCGAATGTCACCGCAAGGAACCAGGCGATCGCCGTCGCAAGGATGTTGCCGATGCCCATGTGTTCGTACAGCAGGTAGTAGGAGCCCATGTTCACCGCCGTGGCCATGGCCCCGAAGATGCAATAGACAAAGAAGTCAGAGTATGTCTTGAAGAATTTCCCCAGTCGTCCCATATCTCTCCAAGGTATCCAAACAGGCCCAAAGGTGCAAGTATCCCCATGGATATACATTGCAACATGTTTGCCGATATATCGATTCGTCAGTATATTATTTGAAGATTTCAAGGGGGTGCAGGGCTATGTGTCCTCACCCGACCATTGGAGAAGGGGTTGCCTGAGATGAATGTAGAGAAAATGACGATCAAGCTGCGCGAGGGAGTGCAGGGGGCCGACACGCTGGCCCATGAATACAACAATTCGACGATCGATACGGAGCATATGCTCCTTGCCCTGCTGGAGCAGAAGGATGGTCTGCTGACCCCGCTGTTCGAGAAGCTGGGCGTCTCGCCCCAACAGGTAGAGTCCGAGCTGCGCAAGATGATCGACCGGTTGCCCAAGGCGTACGGTGGGTCCACGCAGCTGTCGCTGTCCAACCGCCTGGGTGCGGAGTTCTATGAGGCTGAGAAGATCGCCTCCCAGTTCAAGGATGAATATATCAGCGCCGAGCACTTGTTGCTGGCCATCGTGGAGGACAAGGATTCTCCTGTCTCCCAGATGCTGTCACGCCTGGGGGTGACCAAGGATGCCGTGATGGAGTCGCTGCAGGCGATCAGGGGCAACCAGCGGATCACCGACGAGGATCCGGAGAGCCGCTACCAGAGCCTGGAGAAGTACTGCAAGGACATGACCAGCTTGGCACGGCTTGGCAAGCTCGACCCGGTCATCGGCCGTGACGAGGAGATTCGCCGCGTCATGCAGGTCCTTTCGCGAAGGACCAAGAACAACCCGGTGCTCATCGGTGAACCCGGTGTAGGAAAGACGGCGATCGTGGAGGGGCTTGCCCAGCGCATCGTCAGCGGAGACGTGCCCGAGTCTTTGGCACACAAGCGGCTGTTGTCCCTGGACATCGGCTCCTTGATCGCAGGTGCCAAGTTCCGCGGTGAGTTCGAGGAACGCCTCAAGGCGGTTGTCAACGAGGTCATCAAGAGCGAGGGGCAGATCATCCTCTTCATCGACGAGCTGCATACCATCGTGGGTGCAGGCGCCGCCGAGGGGTCGACCGACGCCTCCAACCTGATCAAGCCTGCATTGGCACGCGGCGAGCTGCATGCCATCGGCGCAACGACGCTGGACGAGTACCGCAAGTACATCGAGACGGACAAGGCCTTGGAGCGCCGCTTCCAGCCCGTATATACCAACGAGCCGACGGTCACCGATACCATTGCAATCCTCCGTGGCCTGAAGGAGCGGTATGAGGTGCACCATGGCGTGCGCATCAAGGATGACGCGCTGGTCTCCGCCGCCGTGTTGTCCGACCGGTACATCACCAACAGGTTCCTCCCCGACAAGGCGATCGACCTGATCGACGAGGCTGCATCCCAGCTGAAGATGGAGATCGAGAGCCAGCCTACCGAGCTTGACCAGATCGAGCGCAAGATCCTCCAGCTGAACATCGAGCAGCAGGCGTTGTCGCGCGAGACGGACAAGAACTCCCTCAAGCGCCTGGAGAAGATCAAGGAGGAGCTGGGCGACCTCAAGGCCAAGCGGGACACCATGCACCTGCAGTGGACCAACGAGCGTGAGGCGATCAACAGCATCCGCGAGAAGAAGATCCGCCTGGAGCAGCTGAAGACCGAGGAGCAGATGGCAGAGCGTGACGGCGACCTTGCAAAGGCTGCTGAGATCAAGCACGGCGAGATTCCATCGTTGCAGCGTGAGATCGAGGAGAAGAGCGCGGCGTTGGAGTCGGTGCAGACCGACGGGCGGCAGCTGTTGCGTGAGGAGGTGTCGGAGGACGACATCGCCAGAATCGTGAGCAATTGGACCGGAGTTCCCGTGGCCAAGATGATGGCTTCCGAGATGGAGAAGTACATCCACCTCGAGGATGCCATGGACAAGAAGGTCATCGGCCAGAAAGAGGCGGTCAGTGCCGTGGCAAACGCCATCAGGCGCAACAAGACTGGTATTGCCGACGAACACCGGCCGCTTGGCTCGTTCCTCTTCGCCGGACCCACTGGCGTAGGAAAGACCGAGCTGGCGAAGGTGCTGGCTTCCTTCCTCTTCGACGACGAGAAGGCCCTTACGAGGATCGACATGAGCGAGTACATGGAAAAGCACTCGGTCAGCCGCCTCATCGGAGCGCCTCCTGGATATGTTGGCTATGACCAGGGCGGACAGCTGACCGAGGTGGTCCGCAGACGGCCATACTCCGTCATCCTGTTCGACGAGGTGGAGAAGGCACATCCCGATGTGTTCAACATCCTGCTGCAGGTATTGGACGATGGTCGCCTGACCGACGGCCAGGGGCGTGTGGTCGACTTCACCAACACCATCATCATCATGACCAGCAACCTGGGTTCGCAGCAGATCCTCTCCGCACCCGACTACGAGAGTGCAAAGTATGCCGTCGAGGAGATCATCCGCAGTGCGTTCAAGCCTGAGTTCATCAACCGCATCGACGAGATCATCGTCTTCCACCGGCTGGACGAGGAGGCGATCAAGAAGATCGTCGCACTGCAGCTGGAGCTGCTGGGCAAGCGCCTCTCCTTCAAGGGGTATGGGTTCAAGTGGACCGACGCGGTACTGGACCTGATCTCCAAGGCGGGGTACGATCCCGACTTTGGTGCACGCCCGATCAAGCGTGCCATCCAGAACCTCATCGAGAACCCGCTTGCAGTGCGCCTGCTCGAGGGTGAGTTCGTGGAGGGTGACATGGTCGAGTTGGACGTCAAGGACGGCAAGATCGAGGTCAACCGGATCGTTCCCGCTGTCGCTGAGGTTGTTGAGGAGCAATAGGGGGGCTACATCCCCGCCAATGCCTTGAGCGCCTCGTACGCTTGGGGCGTATCAATATCGCTGATCCACGCTATGTCCCCGTCATCGGGGGCATAGGTGTTTTTATGGGTGAGGATGTTGCGCATCGATTGTCCTTTTTCCGGGGGCAACGCGAGGATTTCCCTGCGCAGGTGCGCCGCATGGAGCACGGGGTGGCCGAACATCCCGTCGCACATGGGGCGCACTGCATCATATCCCTTGAGCAGCGGGGCAAGTGCCCGGTAGTGGGTGGCGCTGACCAGCGGCAGGTCTCCCAGCGTGATGAAGAATGGCTCGTCGCCAATAGCCCACAGGCCGGTGAGGGTGGAGGAGAACTGTCCCAGCTCATATTGTGCATTGTGGGCGAACAAGAGCTGCGTGTTGCCATACAGTCCCTTCGACTGGCGGTGGACCAATGGCATCAGTGCATCGGTGACCGGCTCCTCGTCACAGCCTGTGACGACCACGACGCTGCCCGTCCCATCCATTGCACACAGTGCCTCGTGCACCGTATGCCCGATGACCGTGCCCGTTCCCCATGGGAGGACCAACTTCTGGCGTCCGTCCATACGCTTGGACATTCCCGCGGCAAGTACGATCGTATGCATGCAAACCCCCTCATTGAGCAATCACCCGCTTCGCATTATACTGCACCTCATCATGATTGCCACATATTTCAACTGTCTCACCGTCATCATCGGATCATTGCTTGGGCTGCTGCTGCGCTCACGGATCAAGGAGAACTTCAAGACCGTCGTGTTTGCAAGCGCCGGATTGGTCACCCTTGTCATAGGGTTTTCCATGGCCTTGGCCGTGCAAAGCTACCTGGTGATGCTCTTTGCATTGGTGCTGGGTGGGTTTTGTGGCTATGCATTGCGCATCGAGACTGGTGTGCTGAACCTTGGCTCGTGGATTGAGCGGCGTTTCAACCGCACCGAATCCGGGGCAACCGAGGCCTCGGGTGCCTCCAACTTCGCCAAGGGGTTCCTCAGCGCGTCGCTGCTGTTCTGTGCCGGGGCCATGACGATCGTCGGTTCCATCGAGGCGGGGACGACTGGCAACTACAAGCTGATCATGCTCAAGTCGGTGATGGACGGCTGCATGGCGATCATCTTTGCCGCCGCCTATGGGCCCGGGGTGCTGGCCTCAAGTGTCGTCATCCTGCTCTACCAGGGGTTCCTGACCCTCTGTGGCAGCTGGCTTTCCCCGCTGTTGGGGGAATCTGGCTTGAACGCGCTCTCTTCCGTCGGTGGCGTCCTGCTGCTGATGATTGGGTTCGGGTTGCTCGGGCTCAAGGAGTTCAAGGCTGCAAACTTCCTGCCGGCGCTAGTCCTTGCCCCGCTGTTCGCATGGGTTGCACCCTACCTGACCAAGCTGTTTCCCTATTTCGCATAGGCTGACAACACAACGGGCTGACCAAATGGCCAGCCCGTTGCAGTTGCATCTCTGAAATGTACTATTTCGACTTCTTGCTCGGTGCAGGAGCCTTGGGGTTGCGTGCATCGGCCAAGACCGTGTCGCTCTCCGTGTCCAGCTTCACAGGGCAGCTTCCCACGTGCCAGATTTCGTCGGCGTATTGGCCGATGGTCCGGTCGGAAGAGAACTTGCCAGACGATGCGATGTTGAGGATTGCCTTGCGGTTCCATTCATCGGGATCGTTGAAGTAGAGGTTCGAAGCCGCCTGGTGGGCGTCGGCATAGGACCTGAGGTCGGCGAAGTGGAAGTACTTGTCCCCCTCGTCGAACAACGCACGGCGCAGCGGCTCGAAGATGTTGGGCTCGTTGACGTTGAAGTATCCCGACGTCACCAGCTCCACCACTTCCTTGATCTGCGGATCCTTCATTACCCAAGCATATGGGTCATACGAACCCTTCATTGCCGCAATCTCCTGCTCGCTGTGGCCGAAGATGAACATGTTGTCCTTTCCTACTTCCTCAGCGATCTCGACGTTGGCGCCGTCCATCGTGCCGATTGTCAGTGCACCATTGAACATGAACTTCATGTTGCCTGTGCCGGATGCCTCGGTGCCGGCCGTTGAGATCTGCTCCGACAAGTCGGTAGCGGGGATCACAGCCTCTGCCATGGTCACGCGGTAGTTGGGCATGAACTGGACAGTCAGCTTCTCCTTTGCGACAGGGTCGGAGTTGATGACGCTGGCGATGTTGTTGATGAACTTGATGATCAGCTTTGCGTTGATGTATCCGGGGGCAGCCTTTCCACCGAAGAGGAAGGTCGTCGGGGGGATGGTGTCCGCATAGGAGGGGTCGTCCTTGATCCTGTTGTAGATCATCAGGATGTCCAGAGCGTTGAGGAACTGGCGCTTGTACTCATGGATGCGCTTGATCTGGACGTCGAACATCGAGTCCGGGTTGATGTGCATCCCGCAGTCCTTGCGGAGGAACTCTGCTGCGACAACCTTGTCGTGGCGCTTGATCTTCGCAAAGTCGGCGCGGAAGACGGGGTCGTCGGCGAACGGTGCCAGGTTCCTGATCTGGTCGTAGTGGGTGATCCATCCATCTCCGATAGCCTCGGTGATCTTCTTTGCCAGCAGCGGGTTTGCATCAAGCAGCCAGCGGCGCTGTGTGATGCCGTTGGTCACGTTGGTGAACCTGTCGGGGAAGATGAGGTTGAACTCGGGGAACATGGAGGTCTTCAGCAGCTCGCTGTGCAGGGCGGCGACTCCGTTGGTGGAGTGGCTGCCAATGATCGAGAGGTTTGCCATCCGTACCATCTTGGGGTTTGACTCCTCGATGATGCTCACCTTTGAGAGCTTCTGTGGCTGCATTGGGAAGAACGTCACGGCTTCCTGGAGGAAGCGGTGGTTGATCTCGAAGATGATCTGCATGTGGCGGGGGAGGATCGTCTGGAGCATGGGCAGCGGCCATTTCTCCAATGCCTCTGGCATCAGGGTATGGTTGGTGTAGCCCATCATCCTGCGGGTGATGTCCCATGCCTCGTCCCAGCCCAGGCCTTCTATGTCCACCAGGATCCTCATCATCTCGGGAACCGAGAGGGACGGGTGGGTGTCGTTGAGCTGGATGGCGGCGAAGTCGGGGAAGTGGCTCCAGTCGAGGTTCTGCCTCTTGAAGCGCCGCACGATGTCTGCCAATGAGCAAGCTACGAAGAAGTACTGCTGCTTGAGGCGCAGTTCCTTGCCCATGTACAGGGTGTCGTTGGGGTAGAGTACCTGGGAGAGGTTCTCGGCTGAGATCTTGGCACGCACTGCTTCGGTGTAGTCGCCTTCGTTGAACTCCTGGAAGTTGAACTCTTCCGGGGCAAGGGCGCTCCACAGGCGCAGGGTGTTGACGGTGTTGCCACCGTAGCCGATGATCGGCATATCATAGGCCATGCCGTTGATCTGCTCGGTGTTGACCCACTTGAAGGTGTCCTTGTTGTTCTCGCGGATGACCTTGACCTCTCCGCCAAAGTGGACGGGATAGACCAGGTCCGGTCTCTTAATCTCCCAAGGGTTGCCGTTGCGCAGCCAGTTGTCGGGCTGCTCGGCCTGCCAGCCATTCTTGATCTTCTGCCTGAAGATGCCATAGTTGTAGCGGATGCCGTAGCCGTAGGCGGGAATCTCCATGGTAGCCAGGGAGTCGAGGAAACATGCAGCCAGACGTCCCAGGCCTCCGTTTCCAAGCCCAGCGTCGGGTTCGACGTCTGCGATCTCCTCATAGGAGTATCCCAGCTCGGTCAGTGCCTTGCGCACGTCCCCTTCGAGTTTCATGTTGATGATGTTGTTGGTCATTGCCCGTCCCATGAGGAATTCAAGGGAGAGGTAATACACGCGCTTTGCATCTGCCGCGCGTTGTGTCTTCCTGCTGATGTCCCACTGGTGGACTATCCTGTCGCGGATGGCATATGCCAATGCGGTATATCTGCCTTCCGGGGTGGTGTGGTATACATCCGCATCGAGAGAGTATTTCAGGTGTTCCGCGAAATCTTGTGCGATGTCGGCTGCGTCATAGCCGAATCTGGTGCGTTGTGCTGTCTTCATGGGCCCTGGCTCCTTGTTGCACCCAATATGGGTGGTTGGATTGCGTACCGCAGCATGGGCAAATTTGCCCTGCAGACCTCCAAGCCGGTACCGCTCTATCTACAATATAGTATAATTCCAGTCGTCAATACAATGTGCGTTTGTTTAGTAACCTTGTCTGAGGACGATATTTTGCGTGAAAATCTCTCCATTCTGTTGATTATTTGGGAGATGGAATCAAAATGAGTTGAGTCGTATTGACAAATGTAGTGTGATTTGATAAGTTGGCTTCTGCATGTTGCAGGCAACCTGTCCGACCGGTTGTCTCGTGAAATGCGAACGCCTCTGTAGCTCAGTCGGTAGAGCACCACCATGGTAAGGTGGGGGTCAGCGGTTCAAATCCGCTCGGAGGCTCTTTTTTTTTCTTGCTCGACCAGCGGGCAGGGCAAACGGCGGAAATTCGCCGAGGAGTTATTAGAATGGCAAATGCAAAGAAAAAGGGGCCAGTCGAGAAGATTGCCCTCCAGTGCACAGAATGCAAGCAGAAGAACTATACGACCGAGAAGAATCGCCGCAATACCCCGGGCAAGCTTGAGCTGAACAAATACTGTCCGTTCGAGCATAAGCATACTCTGCACCGCGAAACGAAGATCAAATAACAACTGATGGGACACGTGAGGAACGAACAGGTCAGTAGCTCCAACGGCTAGAGCGCTGGTCTCCAAAACCGGATGTTGTAGGTTCGAATCCTACCTGGCCTGTCCGTTCCTCAGCGTTATTCCTCAGTTTTCCTCAAGATGCCATGCGAAAGCATGGCAAAGCTGTCTAGAAAGGTGGTTGATTATGAAGAAACTCATCAGGTATTTCAAGGAGTGTCATCTCGAGCTGAAGAAGGTCGTATGGCCGACTCGCGAGACTGTCATCTCCTCCACGAAGATCGTCTTGGTCTCCACCTTGATTTTCGCTGTGATCCTCGGTTTGGTGGACTTCCTTCTCCTGAAGGGACTCTACCTGATTTTCTAGGGAAGGGCGTAGAATGGCAAAAGGTTGGTACGTAGTACACACGTATTCGGGATATGAGCAGAAGATCGAGCGCATCCTTCGCAAGATGATGGAGACCGACGCGGATTTCCGCGAAGTCTGCGTCGATGTGAAGGTTCCCTTCGAGACCGTCGTTGAAGTGAAGGACGGTGTCAAGCGTGACGTGAAGCGCAAGATTCTTCCTGGCTACATCCTCGTTGAGCTGGACCTCCCCGAAAACAGCTGGAAGATTTGGTGTTCGCAGATCAAGCGCATCCAGGGTGTCACCGGATTCGTCAGCGCAATGGAAGGGGTCAAGCCCCAGCCGTTGAGCGCAGAGGAAGTCAAGGGCATCTTCCAGAAGACTGGAGATATCAAGACCGAGAAGGTCTTCAAGCCCAAGCAGACCTATTCTGTCGGCGACCAGGTGCGCATCGTGGAAGGTCCGTTCGAGTCCTTTACCGGTGCCGTCGAGGAAGTCAACCTCGAGAAGGCACGCCTGCGCGTTACCGTGGGTATCTTCGGCCGCTCGACTCCTGTCGAAGTCGATTTCCTGCAGGTTGAGAAGATCTGACGGGCCGGACGGGCTCAGTCAGCATCAGGATCTTAGATTCGATCTTTTACATCCGTCCAACGTTAGTTTGTTTATACTCCTCCCCGGGTTCGCTCGGGAAGGTGGGAGCCTGATCGTATGACAGGCGTTATAACCAGCATGGAATCCTGGAAAATCGGTCAACTCAGACCAAGGATGTCCGTGTAAGGAGAAATACAATGGCAAAGAAAAAGGTGACTGCAATCGTCAAGTTGCAGTGTCCTGCCCAGAAGGCTACGCCCGCACCTCCCGTAGGTCCGGCTCTCGGCCCCCATGGTGTCAGCGCCCCCCAGTTTGTCCAGCAGTTCAATGACAAGACCAAGGGTTTTGAAGCTGGGCTCGTCATCCCCGTCGTCATCACAGTCTATGCAGACAAGAGCTTCACGTTCATCCTGAAGACTCCTCCTGCCGCCGTCCTCATCAAGAAGGCACTCGGCCTGCAGTCCGGTTCCGGTACCCCCAACAAGACCAAGGTTGGTACCCTCAGCCAGGCTCAGCTCACTGACATCGCCACAACCAAGAAGGACGACCTGAACGCCAACGATATTGAAGCTGCAAAGAAGATTATCGCTGGGACCGCCAGAAGCATGGGCGTCGAGGTGGAGAAATAATATGAAGCACGGCAAGAAATACATTGATTCAGTCAAGAAGTTTGACCATGAGAAGAACTATAGCTTCAACGATGCCGCAAAGGTCGTGAAGGAAGTTGCTTTCGCAAAGTTCGACGAGACCGTCGAGCTCTCCGTTGCACTCTCCCTCAAGAAGAGCCAGAGCGTCCGTGACACCGTGGTTCTCCCCCACCAGTTCTCCGCCGAGAAGCGCATCCTCGTATTCGCCAAGGCTGAGAAGGCTCAGGAAGCCCTTGATGCAGGTGCCACCTATGTTGGTGACAACGACCTCATCGAGAAGATCCGCGGTGGCTGGATGGATTTCGACATCGCAGTTGCAACCCCCGACATGATGAAGGACGTCGGCCGCCTCGGCCCAATCCTCGGCCGCAGAGGCCTCATGCCGAACCCCAAGACACAGACTGTCACGTTCGACCTCAAGGGCGCACTGGCTGAGCTGAGAAAGGGACGCGTGGAATTCCGCTCCGACAAGACTGGCGTCATCCACCTTGCAATCGGCAAGGTTTCGATGGATCCGGCACTGGTTTCCGAGAACGCTTTTGCGATCGTCAAGGAAATCATTCGCAAGAAGCCCAGTGATGCGAAGGGTGACTTCATCCTCTCCGTCGCACTTTCCTCAACGATGGGACCTGGTGTCCACGTCGACGTGAAGGAAGTAACGGCTACGATCGCCTAAGGAGGAGAAGACCATGGACTACCAGACTCGCATTACTCCGGCCAAGGAAGAGGCCGTCAAGGTCCTCAGGGACGAGTTCGCCGAATACACCGGGTACATCTTCACCGACTACCGCGGCATGACCGTCGAGCAGATCACCGACCTTCGCCACCAGCTTCGCAAGAAGGACGCGGCTTACCGCGTAATCAAGAATCGCTTTGCCAAGATTGCGTTCAACGACCTTGACCACAAGGGCGCTGACGCCAACATGGTTGGACCCACTGCAGTTGCACTCACCAAGGGTGACGAATCCGGCGCTGTGGCAAAGATCCTGTTCGAAGCCTCAAAGGGCGGCAGCCCCATCGTCATCAAGGGTGCCTTGATCGACGGGGACCTGTACGACGCGGCTCAGATCGAAGCATACAGCAAGCTGCCGACCAGGCTGGAGCTGATCTCCATCCTGATGGGAACCATGAAGGCTCCTGTCCAGAAGCTCGCTGCGACCTTGCTCGCATATGTGGAATCAAAGCAGGGTGGTGCACCGGCAGCAGCCGAAGAAACCCCCGCTGTGGAAGCAAACTAAACGGCTTAGTCTTCAGATTTGTAACCTGCTATGACCGTTTCGAAACAATATCTTTTATAAGGAGAAGATAATATGGCTACTAAAGAAGAAATCATTGAAGCAATCGCAAACATGACCGTCCTTGAGGTTTCCGACCTCATCAAGATGATGGAAGAGAAGTTCGGCGTAACCGCTGCTGCTGCTGTTTCCGCTGGCCCCGCAACCACTGCTGGTCCTGCTGAGGAAGTTGAGGAGCAGACAGAGTTCAACGTGATCCTGAAGTCCGTCGACGCTGCAAAGAAGATTGCAGCGATCAAGGAAGTCCGCGCCATCACCGGCCTGGGCCTGAAGGAAGCAAAGGACCTGGTCGAAGCTGGTGGCAAGCCGGTCAAGGAAGGCGTATCCAAGGAAGAAGCTGCATCCATCAAGGAAAAGCTCGAAGCTGCTGGCTGCGTCGTC
Source organism: uncultured Sphaerochaeta sp. (assembly GCA_964465155.1). Classification (GTDB taxonomy): domain Bacteria; phylum Spirochaetota; class Spirochaetia; order Sphaerochaetales; family Sphaerochaetaceae; genus Spiro-02. The sequence goes on along the minus strand of CAYXIH010000031.1, from coordinate 9,118 downwards.
GAGGTCAAATAGTTTGCACGAGTTTTTCTGTTTACAGAAACTTGAATTACTCCGGGTCGCCTAAGACCCGGAGGTTCTCAGCCACCGGGCTATCCGGTGGCCTGTCGTGTCTTTCAAAGCCCTGGTCATCCTCGGATGTTCCAGGGAGTTCTGCGAAGTCGGCATTCCCTTGGGGAGTGCCTGTGCGGAGGGCTTGGGTGTCAGTTACGGACACTGATGGTTCCGCGCTATAGGCTGTGGAGGGTACATGATGGTTGCCAAAGGCAAATCCATAACACGCACATACATCGGGTCTGAGTTCTTTGAAGTCTGTGAGCTTCCCAACCTCATTGGCATCCAGCTGGATTCCTATGACAAGTTCCTGCAGATGGACCGCATCAAGGCGGGGCAGGATCCTGATCCGGCTTCGGGTCTTGAGGCTGTATTCGAAGGAACGTTCCCGATCGAAAGTCCCAACGGTGAAATGCGCCTGGTCTATGGCGGATATACTATCGACTATGACAACATCAAGTTCTCCGAGACCGAATGCAAGAAGAAGGGTCGCTCTTTCAGCGTGCCCATCAAGGCTACCATTCGCCTTGAGCTTCTGAAGACCGGTGAAATTCGCGAGAAGGAGATCTTCTTCGGGGATGTCCCCCTGATGACTGACCGCGGCACGTTTATCATCAACGGTGCCGAACGCGTTGTCGTCAGCCAGATTCACCGTTCACCTGGCGTCATCTTCTCCAACGAGAAGGATGTCTATTCGTCCAGGATCATCCCATACCGCGGTTCTTGGCTCGAGTTCGAGATTGATGAGAAGAAAAAGCTCATCTTCGCGAAGATCGACCGCAAGAAGCGCATCCTCGGTACGCTCTTCCTCCGCGCCATCGGTTTCGATACCCGCGAGAAGATCCTCGACAAGTTCTACAAGGGATATACCTTCGAGCTGGTCGACGATGCTGACGTGAAGAAGATGATCGAGGAGAAATATCTCTTCAAGGATGTCTATGCCATGGTCAACGGCGAGCAGAAGAAAGTACTGCGTGCCGGCGACAAGCTGCATCCGCATGAAATCGACGAGCTCGTGGCATTGAAGGTGCCGTCCATCGAGATACTGGACATCCCGTATTCCGAGAGCGACAAGCGTCCCAAGCATGCCGACATCATCCTCAACTGCTTCGAGATCGAGGATGCAAAATATACCCGCACCGAAGAGGGCTTCGACGAGCCCCAGAAGGAAGATGTCCTCGGACCTATCTTCAGCGTACTCATGCCCGGCGAGATGATCGCCATCGAGCGCGCTGAGAAGGACCTGCCCGACATGTTCTTCTCCTCACGCCGCTATGACCTGGGCAGCGTCGGCCGCTACAAGTTCAACAAGAAGTTCGGCAACGACGAGGACGAGAACCTCCCGACCGACCTGACTGTCCTGACCCCGACCGACATCACCAACACCATGGACTTCCTGGTGAAGGTCTTCATCGGTGAGGCCAACGTCGACGATATCGACCACCTCGGCAACCGCCGCGTCAGGTCCATCGGAGAACTGCTTCAGAATGCACTCAAGAGTGCCTTCGCACGCATGGAACGCATTGCAAAGGAACGCATGAACCTCGATCCGGACAATGTCCGCCCGCAGGACCTCATCTCCATCAAGCCAATCGTTGCAGCAGTCAAGGAATTCTTCGGCAGCAGCCAGTTGTCCCAGTTCATGGACCAGGTCAACCCCCTTGCTGAGCTGACGCACAAGCGCCGCCTCAATGCATTGGGACCCGGTGGCTTGTCCCGTGACCGCGCCGGATTCGAAGTTCGTGACGTCCACTATACCCACTATGGCCGCATGTGCCCCATCGAGACTCCTGAAGGTCCGAACATCGGCCTGATCGTCTCGCTTGCCAACTATACCCGCGTCAACGAGCACGGGTTCCTCGAGACCCCCTACAGGAAGGTCATCGACGGAAAGGTCAGCAAGCAGTACCGGTATCTTGACGCTAACGACGAAGAGAAATACTTCATCGCACAGGCATCTGCAAAGATCGACGCAGACGGCAACTTCCTTGACCGTGAAGTTCCTGTCCGCCACAGCGGTGACTATTCGACCCGTCCGCCTGAGGACATCAAGTACATGGACGTCTCCCCCAAGCAGGTTATCTCGGTGGCCGCGTCCCTGATCCCGTTCCTCGAGCATGACGACGCAAACCGTGCCCTGATGGGTTCGAACATGCAGCGCCAGGCGGTTCCCCTTGTGTTCCCGGAGACTCCCCGTGTCGGTACCGGCATGGAGGCGAAGACTGCCTACGACAGCGGCGTCCTTATCAAGGCAAAGCGCGCAGGTGTCATCGACTACGTCTCCTCGACCCAAGTCATCATTCGTCCCGACCATGCAGACATTGAAGGTCAAGTCGATTACTACGAAGTACAGAAGTTCCAGAGGACCAACCAGGACACCTGTTTCAACCAGAAGCCGATTGTCTCCAAGGGGATGCATGTCGAGCAGGGCGCTGTCCTTGCCGACGGACCTGCAACCCAGGAAGGCGAACTCGCCCTTGGCCGCAACATCCTCGTTGGATTCGTACCCTGGAATGGCTACAACTACGAAGACGCCGTCCTGATCAGCGAGCGTGTTGTTCGTGACGACATCTACACCTCGATCCATATCAAGGAGTTCACCACCGACATCCGCGAGACCAAGCTTGGTCCCGAGAAGCTGACGAGGGATATCCCCAACACCAGCGAAAAGATGCTCGAGCAGCTTGATGCCGACGGCATCGTGCGCGTCGGAACGATGGTTCGCCCCGGCAGCATCCTCGTTGGTAAGGTGACCCCGAAGTCCGAGTCGGACACGACTCCGGAATTCAAGCTCCTCAACTCGATCTTTGGTGAGAAGGCCAAGGAAGTCCGTGATACCTCCCTGAAGGTGCCCCATGGTACCGAAGGCACGATCATCGACATCCAGCGCCTGAAGCGTTCCGAAGGCGACGAGCTTCCCCCGGGCGTCGAGGAGACCGTCAAGGTCCTCATCGCCACCAAGAGAAAGCTCCGCCAGGGTGACAAGATGGCAGGTCGCCACGGCAACAAGGGTGTCGTCAGCCGCATCCTCCCAGAAGAGGACATGCCCTACATGGCCGATGGTACCCCGCTTGACGTTTGCTTGAACCCACTTGGCGTTCCATCCCGAATGAACATCGGGCAGCTGATGGAGACCCAGCTCGGTTGGGCCGCCGTCGGACTCGACCAGTGGTTCTCGACACCCGTGTTCCAGTCGGCATCGATGGAACAGATTGAGGCGAAGATGATTGAGGCAGGTTTGCCTGCCAACTCCAAGACCACGTTGTATGACGGCCGCACTGGTGTGGCATTCGTCAACCCCGTGTTCTGTGGGTACATCTACTACCTGAAGCTGCACCACCTCGTTGACGACAAGATGCATGCAAGGTCGACCGGCCCCTATTCCCTGGTCACCCAGCAGCCGCTGGGAGGCAAGGCACAGTTCGGTGGCCAGCGTCTCGGAGAAATGGAAGTCTGGGCACTTGAGGCGTATGGCGCAGCCAATACGTTGCAGGAACTGCTGACGATCAAGAGCGACGACATGAACGGACGTGTCAAGATCTACGAGAGCATCGTCAAGGGCGAGCCTGCCACAAGCGCTGGTATGCCTGAGGCATTCAATGTCCTCGTTCAGGAAATCCGTGGTCTCGCGCTCGACATGTCGGTGTACGATTCCAAGGGCAAGCAGGTACCTTTGACGGAAAGGGATGAAGAGCTGATCAACAAGAAAAGCTCGGTTAACTAAGCAGGAGAACATCGGATGAAGGAAATACAGGATTTCGATAGCATAATGATACGGCTCGCTTCGCCAGACCAGATCAAGGCCTGGTCCTATGGTGAAGTCAAGAAGCCCGAGACAATCAATTACCGCACGCTGCGTCCGGAACGAGATGGCCTCTTCTGCGAGAAGATCTTCGGCACGACCAAGGAATGGGAGTGCTATTGCGGAAAGTTCAAATCGATCCGGTACAAGGGTGTCGTATGTGACCGCTGTGGCGTCGAGGTGACCAACGTAAAGGTTCGCCGCGAGCGCATGGGCCACATCACCCTCGCATCACCGGTCTCTCATATCTGGTACTACCGCTCAGTCCCCTCAAGGATGAGCCTGCTCCTCGATATCACCAGGGCCTCCTTGCAGAGCGTCCTGTACTACGAGAAGTATATTGTCATCAACCCCGGCGACACTGAGCTCAAGCCCAGGCAGCTCCTCTCCGAGGACGAGTACTACCAGGCTCGCGAGCAGTACGGCGACTCATTCCAGGCTGGAATGGGTGCCGAGGCTGTCCGCCAGCTGCTGGAGAACCTCGACCTCGAGGCTTTGTCCACCGAGCTGCGCGAGCTGATGCGGACCAAGGGTGAGAAGGCCGACAAGCGCCTGCTCAAGAGAATCGAGGTCGTGGAGAACTTCCGCGACAGCGGCAACCGCCCGGAGTGGATGATCCTCACGGTGATTCCCGTTATCCCGCCCGATCTGCGCCCAATGGTACAGCTCGATGGTGGCCGGTTCGCCACGTCCGACCTCAATGACCTCTACCGCCGCGTCATCAACAGAAACAACCGCCTGCAGCGCCTCATGTCGCTGCATGCCCCCGACATCATCGTGCGCAACGAGAAGCGCATGCTCCAGGAGGCTGTCGACGCATTGTTTGACAACTCCAAGCGCAAGCGCGTTGTCAAGGGTGCCAGCAACCGTCCCCTCAAGAGCCTGTCCGACATGCTCAAGGGCAAGCAGGGCCGCTTCCGCCAGAACCTCCTGGGCAAGCGCGTCGACTATTCCGGTCGTTCGGTAATCGTCGTCGGTCCTGAGCTGCGTATCCACCAGTGCGGTCTTCCCTCGAAGATGGCCCTGGAGCTGTACAAGCCCTTCATCATGAAGAAGCTGGTGCAGAATGGTGTCGTATACAACATCAAGCGTGCAAAGAGCCTTGTGGAGCAGGAGACGGAGGAAGTGTGGTCCATCCTCGACGATGTCGTAAAGGAACACCCGGTCCTCCTCAACCGTGCACCTACGCTGCACCGCCTCGGCATCCAGGCCTTCGAGCCCGTGCTGGTCGACGGAAAGGCGATCAAGCTGCACCCCCTCGTATGTCATGCATACAACGCTGACTTCGACGGTGACCAGATGGCAGTGCACGTGCCCTTGACCCAGGCTGCTCAGTTGGAGTGCTGGACGCTGATGCTTTCCGCGACCAACCTCCTTGACCCTGCCAACGGCAAGCCGATCGTGTTCCCATCCCAGGACATGGTCCTCGGCATCAACTACCTCACCCGTGAGATGGAAGGCGCCAAGGGAACCGGTCACTTCTATGAATCCATCGGAGAGCTCGAGATGGCCATCGAGGCCGGCGCTCTCTCCTACAATGCCCTGATCAACTACCGCCTGCCCAACGGCAAGCGTGAGAAGACCACGGCCGGCCGCGTCATCTTCAACGCAGTGCTTCCCGAGGGGATTCCCTTCCAGAACTACTGCCTGGGTGACAAGGAGCTGAAGAAGCTCATCGGTGAGACCATCCGCACCAACAAGAATTCCGTTGCCGTCAAGCTGCTCGACTCCATCAAGGACATCGGCTTCAAGTATGCAACGATCTTCGGTGCTACGATCGGTCTGTCCGACATGATCATTCCTGATGCCAAGAAGGAGCTCGTCGAGAAGGCGAACGAACAGCAGGCTCAGATCCTTGACCAGTACCGCCAGGGCCATATCACCCAGGACGAACGGTACAACCGCGTCATCGAAGTCTGGTCACAGACCAACGAAGACCTGACCACCGCACTGATGGCACAGCTGAAGAAGAGCCAGAATGGCTTCAACCCGCTGTTCCTCATGGCCGACTCAGGTGCTCGTGGATCGAAGACGCAGATCAGACAGCTCGGCGGCATGCGTGGTTTGATGGCGAAGCCCTCCGGCGACATCATCGAGTTCCCCATCAAGTCGAACTTCAAGGAAGGCCTCTCGATCATCGAGTTCTTCATCTCCACCAACGGTGCACGTAAGGGTCTGTCCGATACCGCATTGAAGACTGCAGAAGCTGGTTACCTGACTCGTCGTCTGGTTGACATCAGCCAGGACGTCGTCATCAATGAGGACGACTGCGGAACCATCAACGGCATCTGGAGAACTGCAATCAAAGACGGCGACGAAATCGTCGAGTCCCTTGCAGACCGCATCACTGGCCGCTATACCCTTGAGAAGGTCAAGCACCCGGTCACCGGCGAGCTCATCATCGATGTCAACCAAGAGATCGACGAGGAGACAGCCGAGAAGATCGAGGCTGCCGGCATCGAGCGTGTATTCCTGCGGACCGTCCTCACCTGTGAGGCCCAGCATGGCGTTTGCCGCCGTTGCTATGGCCGCAACCTGGCAACCAACCGCCACGTCGAGATCGGCGAGGCTGTCGGTACGATTGCCGCACAGTCAATCGGCCAGCCTGGTACACAGCTGACGATGAGAACGTTCCACGTCGGTGGTACTGCTGCTACGAGCACCGAGGACAACAAGCTGACCTATACCCATCCTGTCCTGATCAAGGACGTGACGGGTACCATCGTCGAGCGTGCCGTTGACCACAGCAGGCTGTTTGCCCGTAAGGGACACATCATCTATAGCCGCATCCTGCGCGAGGTTCCCGCTGGCTCGTACGACAAGCTGCTTGTCACCGACGGCTCGAAGATCGCAAGTGGTGCACCCCTGTTCGAAAAGGACGGAGTTGTCGTGGCTGCCGCTGAAGTCGGTTTGGTTAGGATCGTTGACGGCCGTGTGTTCATCGTGGGCACCGAGAACCGCCAGGAGATCAAGACCGGCTCCGAGCTGCTCGTGAACCCCGGCCAGTATGTAGAGGCCAACCAGGCAATCGTGCTGTTCGACCCGTTCTCCGAGCCAATCCTCGCCGAGTTCGATGGTATCGCCAAGTTCGAGGACATCATCCAGGGTTCCACCCTGCGTGACGAAGTCAACGAGGAAACCGGTAACGTCGAGCACAGGATCAGCGAAGGTAGTGAATCGGCCCAGCCGCGCATTACCATCGTCAGCCCAGCTGGCGAAGTGCTTGCTTCCTACATGGCTCCTAGTGGTTCGTACCTGCAGATCCAGGATGGTGACAAGGTCGTCAAGGGCGACGTCATCATCAAGCTGCTCAGGGAAAGCGTCAAGACGAAGGACATCACAGGTGGTCTTCCCAGGGTTGGAGAGCTCTTTGAGGCCCGCCGTCCCCGCAATGCCGCCGCACTGGCCCAGGTTTCCGGTATCGTCAAGTTCGGTCCGATCACCAAGGGCAAGCGCCTGATCATCGTCAAGGACGACTTCAACCATGAGTACAAGCACATGGTCGCCATGAACAAGCACCTGCTGGTTCGCGACGGAGACCGTGTCGAAGCTGCAGAGCGCCTGTGCGATGGTTCGATCGACCCGCATGATATCCTTGATATCCTTGGTGAGAACGAGCTCCAGTCCTTCTTGCTGGACGAGGTCCAGGAAGTCTACCGCCTCCAGGGCGTTGACATCAACGACAAGCACCTCGGTGTTGTCGTCCGTCAGATGCTCAGGAAGGTCGAGATCACCAACGTCGGTGACACGAGCTTCATCCATGGCCAGCAGGTCGACAAGTACCGCTTCCATGAGGAGAATGCACGGGTCATGCGCGAAGGTGGACAGCCTGCCGTTGCAAGGCCGTTGCTGCTGGGTATTACCCGCGCATCGCTGAGCATCGACTCGTTCATCTCGGCCGCATCCTTCCAGGAGACGACCAAGGTCTTGACAAATGCAGCCATTGCTGGTAGTAAGGATGAGTTGCGTGGTCTGAAGGAGAACGTCATCATCGGGCATCTGATCCCTGCCGGCACCGGTATGAAGCGGTACCGCTCGGTCAAGCTCAAGGATGAGGATCTCATCGGGCTCAAGGAAAAGGTTGAATCGGTAATGGGTTCTCGCCACCAGGATATTATGGATGACGACGACTTTGATGCCGAGGATCTGGGTGATATGACAATCGAAGGAGAACCCATCGACGTTGATGACGTATCTGACGAGGAATGAGAGCCGCCTGTCGGCGGCTGTCGTCCGACTCTGACGCCATCGTGAACGACGCGATTGGTTTTCATGCTGACTTCGAGTTTGTATATATGATGCGCCGTTTCGTTAATGGATCGGCGCAGGTCCTCACGGACCAGACAATTTACAAGGGAGTGTATCTATAAGATGCCTACTATTAATCAGCTCATTAGAAAGGGAAGGACCTCCGTCAAGAACAAGACCAAGTCCCCAGCCCTTGACGGTTGCCCGCAGAAGCGTGGCGTATGCACGAGGGTCATGACCGTCACACCGAAGAAGCCGAACTCCGCACTGAGAAAGGTTGCACGTGTACGCCTTTCCAACGGAATTGAAGTTACCGCCTACATCCCCGGCATCGGGCACAACCTCCAGGAGCACTCTGTCGTGCTGCTGCGCGGTGGAAGGGTCAAGGACCTTCCTGGTGTTCGTTACCACATCATCCGTGGCACCAAGGATACCCTGGGTGTCAACGATCGCAAGAGAAGCCGCTCCAAATACGGCGCCAAGAAGCCAAAGGCTTGATGAAGGGGAAGTAGTATGTCCAGAAGATCTGTCGCACCCGTTCGGGAAATTCTTCCCGATCCAGTTTATAGCAGCATCGTCGTCGAGAAGTTCATTCGTCGCATGATGGTGGACGGCAAGAAGTCCGTCTCCACCAAGATCATCTACGATGCAATGAAAGTCATGGGCGAGAAGACCGGCGAGAAGCCTCTCGACGTCTTCCTCAAGGCCCTCGACAACGTCAAGCCTGTCGTTGAAGTCAAGTCCCGCCGTGTCGGTGGTGCAACCTACCAGGTGCCCGTCGAGATCCGCGAGAATCGCCGTGAAGCTCTTGCAATGCGCTGGATGATCGCAGCTGCACGCAACCGCAATGGTCACTCCATGGCGGAGAAGCTCAGCGCTGAGTTCCTCGATGCATTTGCCAACACCGGTTCTGCCTTCAAGAAGAAGGAAGACACCCACCGCATGGCAGAAGCAAACAAGGCATTCTCCAACTACCGCTGGTAGTCCGAGTTTTCCAAGTAGCAACCGATCCTCGCC
>CAYXIH010000030.1:0-22186 GCA_964465155.1 uncultured Sphaerochaeta sp. | reverse complement strand
CCTGGACAACGTCCAGATCCCCCTGACAATAGAGAAGAAACTATTGCGCCTCCAGGGAGGTAGGCATTCTCCCTGAAGACATCATGGCAGAGGCAACTGCCACAATGTACGATGTATTGCCCCTAGCGTGTCTTATGGTCGGCATGGGGGTGTTCTGCCCAAAGGGCATCTGCCGTGGGTGCCCACTTGGCTGCTTTCTCCTCGCATTTTGCTGCAAGGTCATGCACATCCTCGGGATGTACCAAGTCGGTGCTGTGCGCTCCGCTTGAGTCCACCATCCTCGGAAGCTCGGTGGGGTTGTCCAGCAACGGGCAGGGGCGCAGGAGGTTGTCGTTGAACGGCTGGCCGTCGTGGTACGCCCTGAACAGCGGGGAGGTGAATGCCTCGAGCAATGTCTTGTCCTTGATGTTGCTGTCACTGTAGTGGATGAAGGCACATGGTTCCACGTCACCGTTTGCATTGATATGGCAGTAATATCTGCCCCCTGCAATGCAGCCGTTGACGAACTCACCGTCGTTCCAGAAGTCCAGCGTGAATATTGGCTTGCTCTTGCGCATTTCCCGCAACTTGCGGTACATGAACTTGCGCTGCTCATCTGTTGCCATCAGGTCGAGCACTGCATCTTTTCCGATGGGCATGTAGGTGAACATCCAGGCGAACTTTGCACCCCGGGCTATCATGTCGTCGAAATAGGCATCGGAGCCGATCACCTCGACGTTGCGGCTGGTGTAGCAGCATGACATTCCGAACAGCAGCTTCTTCCTCTTGAGGATCTCCATCGCCTTGATAACAGCCTGGTAGGTGCCCGCTCCCCGGCGGAAGTCGGTAGCCTCCTCGAATCCCTCGATGCTGATCGCGGGGACGAAGTTGCCCACCTGTAGCATCTCGTCGGCAAACTGCTCGTCGATGAGGGTGCCGTTGGTGAAGGAGAGGAACAGGCAGTCGGGATGCTTGCGGCACATCTCGATGATTTCCTTCTTGCGGACCATTGGCTCTCCGCCGCTATAGATGTAGAAGAAGGTCCCCAGTTTCTTGCCTTGCTCGATGATGGACTCCCACTGGTCGTGCGTCAGGTTCAGGCGGTTGCCATAGTCCGCCGCCCAGCATCCCGTGCAGTGGAGATTGCACGCCGACGTGGGGTCCATCAGGATTGCCCACGGGATGTTGCAGTCATATTTCTCCCGGTACTGTTTCTGTCGCTTCATGCCAATGATCGTGGCGTTGACCAAGAATGTCTCAAAGACTTTCCTGCGCACCTTGGGGTCGATGTCGCTCCACAAGCTGAGGATATACTTCCTCCAGTGGTTGTCAGGATCGGCCATCATTGCACGGAACGCATCCGTCTTGGGTTTCTGGCAGTGTTCCGAGTCCAGCCGGTCAACCCAGTCCAACACCTTGGGGATGTTGCGTTCCGGATCTGTATCGAGCCAGTTGAGGACTTGCTTCAGTCCCCAACCCTTCACCATCTCTGCATACGTTTTGTCCATGCCTTGCCTCTTCTCGTATTGTGTAGGAAAGTATACAAAGCGATGTGAATGACGGTGTTATACACATATCATTAAGTGTTTGAAATATAGACATATAATGATGTAAGTTTGTGTTTGTGCAGACGTTGCACCAGTATATGTCCTGAAATTATTGGAGGTTTCCATGCAACTTTCTACCGAACGCCTGTTGCTGAGAAGGATGACGGACTCAGATTTGCCAGCGTTGCGCCAGATGCTCTGCGACCCAAAGGTCATGTATGCCTATGGAGGACCGTTTCCTGAGCAGGATGTCCGTGCGTGGCTGGACCGCCAGTATGAACGGTATGGGCAGGGCGAAGATTTTGGATTGCTGGCCATGGTATTGAAAGAGACGGGGCAGATGATCGGCCAATGCGGCCTGACGATGCAGCCCTGTCCCAAGGAGTTGGTGTTGGAGGTTGGGTATTTGCTCTGCTATGCATTCTGGCACCAAGGGTATGCCACCGAGGCTGCCAAGGGATGCTTGGACCATGCGTTCGGAGACATGGGGGCCCAACGGGTACATGCGATCATCCGCGATACGAATACGGCATCCCAACAAGTCGCCCAGCGTCTGGGGATGCAGGTGGTCGGTAGGTTTGACAAATGCTACCGGGGTGCTGTGATGCCACACCTCGTCTATTGTATCAGTAGGAGCTAGGGGGCCTGAGGAGCGTCCAAGTTGGTGGCCTTTATCACGCTGCGTCCCTTCTCATTGAGCTTGTGCACCGCCTGTTCGATCTGGCGCTTGCGCTTGTTGTGGTCCTCGAACAGTTCCTCCTGCATGGGTGCATCTCCGGGATAGGTCTGGTAGAGTCCCACGCCGATGAGGCGTATTGGAATTCCCTCATGCCATTTTGCATGGAGGAGTTCGAGGGCTATCTCGTACACTTGCTGGGCGCTGTAGATGGGGTTCGTGGGGGTACGCTGGACGCTGATGGTGGTGAAGTCACTGAAGCGTAGCTTGATGCCGACGGTCCTGGCCATGACATGCTCCTCGAAGGAGCGGTACATGATCTCATGGCTCATCTGTAGTAACGACTGGGACAATGCGCTTTCGCTGTGCACATCCTGCGGATAGGTCAGCTCGCTGCTGATCGAATGGCTCTTTGCCTCCCCGCTGTAGATGCCCGGGTCGATGCCACGGCTGACTTTGTACAGGTATGACCCGAGGCTTTCCCCAAATGTACGGGTCAGGAAATCCATCGAGAGTCCGCGTAGCTGCTGGGTGGTCGTGATGTGGTGGGAGGAGAGGGATGCCAGGGTGCTCTTGCCGATTCCCCATAGCTTCTGCAGGCCTACTGCATCCACGAAATCTGTTTCCCTGCCTGGTGAGACACGGCACAGGCCATCGGGTTTGTCGTAGTCGCTGGCCATCTTCGCAATAAAGCGGGAAGGGCCAATGCCCACCGAGATCGTCAGCTGCGTTGCATCCTTCACAGCTTGTTTCAGCCGCATGGCAGCCTCCCTTGGCTTGCCATATAGCCGTTGGGTACCTGTCATGTCCAAGAATGCCTCGTCGACTGAGACTTGGGTGATATCGGGTGAAAACTGGGAGCAGATGCCCATGATCTGGCGGCTGACGTCACTGTAGTGGCGCATGTGGACGGGAACCACGATAGCCTGTGGGCAGAGACGCAGCGCGGTGGCCATCGGCATGGCGGAATGGACCCCGAACTTGCGTGCTTCGTAGGAGCAGGTGGAGGCTACGCTGCGCGGACCAGTGCCTCCTACGATGATGCACTTGCCACGGTAGGAAGGGTTGTCACGCTGCTCGATGGCTGAGAAGAATGCATCCATGTCCACGTGGAAGAAAACTTGTTCCCGTTCCATTGCGCCTCCCAGCTACAGGGTATGCCTGATCGAGGCCTTGGCCGCATACCGGCTGATCGCCTCTTGGACAACCGTCTGGAGCATCTGCGCAAGGCTGATGCCCTGTGACTTGATGAGCACCGGATAATGGCTTGCCCCCGTCATCCCAGGAAGGGTGTTGATCTCGTTGATGTAGATTGTCTTACCTTGCAGCATGAAGTCTACACGGGCATAGCCGGTGCCCCCGATGCTCCGCATTGCTGTTTTCGCATAGTCGCGGATGGTCTGGGCTATATCTGGGTCGATGGGGGCGGGCACTTGCATTGTCGCAGGCTGCGCTGTTCCATATTTCTGGTCATATGTGAGGAATTTTGAGGTTTCACTACCAGGATTGACCACCATGCCCGGGCCTGCGGCAATGACATCCCCATCTGGGGTGCAGAGGATTGCACATTCCACTTCCCGCATGGGGTCGATGAGCTGCTGGACAAGCACTTGCTCGTCCACCGAGGCGGCTGCCTCGATAGCAGCCTGCAATGCTGCAAGGGATATGTCGTGGGTGTCCAAGTCCCGTAGTACGCTGACACCCACCGAAGATCCTCCGGCTTCCGGCTTGACGATGACCGAATGTCCCAGTTTCTCCCGCAATGCCATGGCTGCGCGGCAAATCCTGCTGTGTCGCTCATGGCCAGCGACCCACACAGGGGGCTGTGAGTCGTCCACCTGGGCAATCCACCTGATATCCTGTGCATCCAGCACTACTTCCCTGACCGTAGGAATGCCTGCGCCATGGAAGCATTGTGATGCCAGTGCCTTGTGCATCCCCACCATGCTGCTTTTGGCGTCACATCCCACGCAGGGGACATGGGCAAGGTCGCACAGCCCTTGGAGGCGACCATCTTCCCCCTCCGTTCCGTGCGTCACGGGAAGCACTGCATCAATGTCCAGCTTACGTCCTTGGTGGTGGAACCCATTGCCCGGCACCATGGAGACTTCGTCACCAGGGGCAATGACGACACTGCCGGGCAATTGGGTGGGATCTTGCAGGTGCCAGGTCCCATCCTTTGCGATGCCGATATACATCACCGTCAGGTTGCTTTCCTGCAAGGCTGTGGCTACCCCATATGCAGACTTGACCGATACTTCATGCTCGGTGGAGCGTCCTCCATATACCAATGCGATATGCGTGTTCATAGGCTACAATGCTCCTTGCACCGCTGCAGCGCATCAATGCTTTGCAGGGCTACGTGTCGTTCATCCCATGGGATCTTGTGTTGGTTGGCAAGCTCGATGGTCGATTCATGCCCCTTGCCCAACAGGAGCACCACATCCCCGGCGGTAGCATCACACAATGCCAATTCAATCGCCTGGCTCCTGTCCGGGATCTTGTGGATATCCCTGCGGCGTGCCACTTCAGGGGTGATGCCACTGGCTATCTCATCCAAGATCGTCATGGGCTCTTCATTGCGGGGATCCTCGTTGGTCAGGTAGATGGTATTGCACCATCTGCCGGCGGCGGTTCCCATGGGTTTGCGTTTCGAGGTGTCCCGCTCCCCAGCGGCGCCAAAGACGACGATCAGGCGCCCGCTGGGGTGCAGTGCCCGCACGGTGCCCAGCAGGTGCTCAAACGCATCCGGTGTATGGGCAAAGTCTATGACTACGAGGAAGCCCAGGGTGTTCGCGATCATGTTGAAGCGTCCATTGACTGGCGTCAGCCTGCCAAGCAGCGGGAGCACTTCCTGCACAGGGAGGCTGCAGGCATGGGCAGCGGCAACAGCCGCTTCCAGTGCATTGGTGAGGAAAAAGGGGAGGCCCATGGGAAACCTGTAGTGTGCAAGTGGCTGGTCGGAGACCGAGAAGGTGATGGACTCAAGGTCGTTGGTGAGTATCTGGGCTTGGACATCTGCAGGAACATCGACACCGACGCTCAGGTGCTGTTGGCAATGGGCGGCTGCAATGATCTGCGGTGCATATGGATTGTTTGCGGGATAGATGAGCAGTCCCCCTTGCTTGATCCGTCTTGCAAGGTTGAGCTTTGCGTCCACATAGGAGGCAAGGTCATGGTGGAACTCCAGGTGCTCGCTGGTGATCGTGGTAAAGATTCCCACGTCATACTGGATGCCGTACAAACGGTCGCAGCTATTGCTCAGGGCATGGCTGGTCGCCTCCAGTATGACAGTGTGCAGGCCGTTGCCGACACATCTTCGGAGGAATCCTTGGATCTCAAAGGCTTCGGGGGTGCTCTGGCGGTAGGGGCTGCCTTGCTTCTTGCTCCCGTCGTCCATGCTGACCGTCCCAAGCATCCCTGCCCGTATTCCCAGCATGTGCAACAGCTGCCAGATAAATTCGCACGTGCTGCTCTTGCCGTCGGTGCCCGTGGTCCCGATGACCTTGAGTTCCTTGGCCGGGTAATCGAACCAACGTTCGCACATGCGGGCATAGAAATGGCGGACATCGGGGGTGACGATATAGGTGACACCGTCATGTAGCTGGCTGGGAAGCGTCTTGGAGACTATGAGGACGGCACCCTGTCCGATTGCCTGTCCGATGAACTGGAAGCCATTGGTATGGATGCCGTCGAAGGCACAAAAGGCACAGCCGTCAGTGGCTGTCCGGGAGTCGAACGTGATGCTTGTGAGCACCATTGGGTGCTCCGGTAGATTGATGACTTGGTCGTCGGCTCCCAACAGGGGGAGGCACAGGTGTGTGAAGTCCTTCATGCTGGTATCGTACCAGCATGCAGGCAGTCGGGCAATATGGATGGGTGGTGTAGCTTTTGCCGTGTGATTTTGGTATGCTGTAAAAAGGAGTTTGATTTGACCATGGCTGAGAAGCATATTACCTATACACCGTCTGGCATCTGTGCCAGGAGCATTAGCGTGACGATTGAAGATGATGTCGTCACAGATATCGCCTTCGTCAACGGGTGCGATGGAAACCACAAGGGCCTGGTTGCACTGTGCATCGGGCGCAAGGCGTCAGAAATCCGTGACTTGCTTCGTGGCATTACCTGCGGCAGCCGCCGCACGTCGTGCCCCGACCAGCTGAGCATTGCCATCGACTCGATGTTGGCATAGGGGGGAGCATGAGGGGCAAACGACTTGCATTGGCCATCGTCTTGCTGATGGGTGCCTGCAGCCTGCAGGTGTTTGCAAATGATTCGCTCCTCTCCCTGCGCACCCGTGCCATGGGTTCGGCCGGTGTCGCATTGTCCAATACCCATACCTCGATGTTCTCCAATCCTGCCGCATTGTTCTTCCGCAGCAAGGATCGTACCACCAGCTTCTATACGGCGCTGGGCTTCGGTGACTCCATAGTTCCCTACAGCTTCGACAGTGGGGTAGCCGTCCCCTTTGTCCAGAATCCCCTGCTTGGGCTGGACCTCTCCTTTGCGGGGAAGTACATTGCCTTGACCTTGCAGCTGGACAATACCCTCACGGGAAAGACCCCGGGGACGGGGAGTGCCCGGTACAACGCCTACAACAACTCCCTTATCCGCATAGATGCGGCGTATGGGTACAAAGGGTTCGC
The DNA here is from genome assembly GCA_964465155.1 of uncultured Sphaerochaeta sp. Taxonomy (GTDB): domain Bacteria; phylum Spirochaetota; class Spirochaetia; order Sphaerochaetales; family Sphaerochaetaceae; genus Spiro-02. The sequence continues at coordinate 15,338 of CAYXIH010000030.1, read as the reverse complement.
ACTGGGGGTGTTCTTGAGCGGTGGCAACCATTCGATGCGGGAGAATATCCTGCTGACCAATGAGAATGTATTCATCGACTACTTTACCCAGACTTGGTTCCAGCGCTATTCGCTGGTGCCCGGCTCAGAGTTCTTCAACATTGGCTTGGGGATGCAGTTCTCCCTGGACTGGTTCTCGATGGGAATCGTGACGGAGACGTTGGTCGGTGTCACTGCAGACGAGAGCCTTTTCTTTTCAGGGCAGGCAATCTTGGATACCTTGTCCGTCGGCATTGGTTTCCGCACACCTTCCTATACATGGGACAACCAGCTGAGCCTGTGTGTCGTCGAAGGTGCCTTGGATTTCTACCATGCGGGTGACAACCAGACCAGGGCCTTCCATGCAGGGCTGGACCTTGAGTTCCAGTTGCTCCCCGAATGGTCGGTATCAGTGAGGACAGGGTATGTCGAGAACAAGCCCCTGATCGGACAGCTGTTCTCGTTTGATGCATCACAGGCTTCCCAGACGTTCGGCGTCGGGGCACAGATGGGAAAGTTCAACGTAGATATGTTCTGGTCCATTCCGATAGCCTGGTACATGGGAATCCATAGCAATACCGATGCTGTCCCTTGGTCAATCTCATTGAGCATATCGGTATAGGGCAAATCTGTATTAGGCTGCCGTGCAATCCTGTATCTCGTTGACGGGTCAGTATTGACAAGGGTTGCACCGCCGTTTATCATTCGGTGTTAGTTATCATTGAACATGCAAGGAGTTTCAAATGGCCAAGGCACATAGAGGTACTGGTATCCGCAGCGAGAAGAACCATGGAAGAGGGGACTGTCCGGTCTGTTCCCGCACCGCTATCAAGGTTCTGTATGAGAATGAGATTGAGGGCGAGAAGAAGATGCTCTGCAAGCAGTGCAACGCTCACATCAAGCATTCCAAATAACCTCTCCACCAGGAATACAAGGGGCTGTCGTGGTGACCTGATCACTCGGCGGCCTTTTTTTATTGTTGGCCCCTGTCGTTTGGAGCGCTGGTCGTGTTGGTGCTATAATTGGGGAAACTTCCAAGGAGGACGTTCGTGCAACTTTCCAATGTCCATGTCTTCATGGTCGGTATCAAGGGGACGGGAATGGCGACCCTGGCAGTCATGCTATGCCATGCCGGGGCGGTCGTGTCGGGGTGCGACACCAGCGAGGTGTTCGCGACAGACGATCTGCTGCACCGTGCCAATATACCAATATCCGTTGGGTTCGCAGCTGATCTCCTCCCTGCTGGCACCGACTTGGTCATCCACTCCAGTGCATGGAATGCACAACGGTGCCCGGTCCTCGCCCAAGCTGCAGCTGACCAGATAGCCACCAGGTCCTATGCCCACATGCTTGGCTGGATGTCGGAGCAATGCACCTGCTATGGGGTTGCCGGGACGCATGGCAAGACCACTACCACAGGTTGCGCTGCCTGGCTGCTCAGCCGGCCACGGCGTTCCAGTTTCCCCTTCTTTGCGATTTACGGCTCGGCTGCGCAGGGCAGCGAAGCAGCTGGTGTATGGCAGGGTGATGAAGTGGGCCTGTTGGAGGCCTGTGAGTACCAAGACCATTTCCTCCTCTATCGCCTGCGTGGGCTGTTAGTCACCAATGTCGGGTTTGACCATCCCGACTACTTTGCCGACTTGGCGGCGGTTACCGCCTCCTTCCAGAAGCTGGTCTCCCAGCTTGCCGTGGGTGGGTTCCTCATCTGTTGTGCCGATGACCCGGGATCACGTGCGTTGGCCCATTGGGCAACCGTCAACCGCAAGGACCTGATGGTCCTTGAATACGGATATAGGGCATCTGGTCCATTCCAGGTATCGGACAGCAAGCTGGCCCCGGAACCCGGTACCCATGGAATCTGCCTGTCGCTGCTTGGCTACCAGAACTTCGGGATACGGTTGTATGGACCTGAGCTGACCGATGATGTGGTGGGTGGATGCTTGCTGGCGACATGCATGCTCCTGGACCGCAAGAATCCCACGCTGTACCTCAATGACGATGCAATCATCTGCGATGAGATCATGGGGACGGTATTGGCCGACATGCTGCGCGATGCACAAGCCTTTGGCGGGTGCGTGGGAAGGAGCGAGGTGATGCTCCAGCGCGACGGAATCACGTATATCGACGACTATGCACATCATCCTGTGGAGATAACCGCTACGCTGGAGTCGCTTCGCCACCAATATCCCAACCGGCGCATCGTCGTTGCGTTCTCTCCCCATACTGCTTCCCGGAGCAAGGCGTTCTTCAAGGAGTTTGTCCATGCCCTGAGCGGATGCGATGCGCTGGTGGTGCAGGGCACCTATGCATCTGCCCGCAATGATTGTGATCAGGACCTCTCCGCCAAGCTTGCCCAGGCAGTCAGTACCCATATGCTGCGTGATACCCGCACCCGTGTGCAGGCCGTCATCCATGCATCTGATGACGTGCAGGTGGCAAAGATTCTGGTAGGCTGGTTGCAAGATGGCGATTTGTGCGTTACGATGGGAGCCGGCAACAACAGGGCCCTCTCACAGGCCGTTGCAACCCTTCGCGCAGGAGCATCCCTATGAACAGCATGACCGGCTATGGCTACAACGAGGTACAGGAATCATCATTTCTCCTGTCCGTCGAGATCAAGTCATACAACAACAGGTTCCTCGATATCGTACACAATTTCCCTTTCTATCTTGCTCCGTTCGAGCTGGAGATAGATGCACGGGTCAAGAAGATAGCCCAGCGTGGCCATGTGGAGGTCTCCGTCCGGATCAAGCAAACGTCCTCCGACATCGACGTGCTCGTCGATGAGCCCACCGTGCTCCGCTACAAGGGTGCCTTCGATGAGATCGCACGGGTGGCCGGCTTGTCTGATTCCCATGCCAGCATCAGTGATTATCTTTCTGCGGAAGGGGTATTGACCTCGGTCCGACAAAATGATGCGCAGATCTACGAGCAGGCACTGTTTTCCGCTCTGGATGCCGCATTGGTCCAGTTTGGACAGAGCAAAGCCCGTGAGGGTGCGGCAACTGCCCATGACCTCTCGGTGCTTGCATCCAAATTGGAGCAGGGCCTCGAGGGGGTGAAGTCCCATGCATTGGAGCTCGAGTCAACGTTGAAGGAGAACCTGCTCAGCAGGTTTGAGGAGATGCTGGGCAACCAGAACTACGATGAGGCGAGGATCCTGCAGGAGGTTGCGGTACTGTTGGTCAAATACTCGGTCAACGAGGAGATCGTGAGGTTGGGAACCCACCTCAAGGAGTTCGACAAGCTGCTGAAGGGCAATGAGCCGGTGGGCAAGCGGATGGACTTCCTCTGCCAGGAGATGAACCGGGAGATCAACACCATCGGGAGCAAGAGCCAGTTGGTGGAGGTCAACCTGCTGGTCGTCGACATGAAGGATAGCCTCGAGAACATCCGAGAGCAGATCCGCAACATTGAATAGTACAGGAGCATACCGATGCGCATAGCAATCTCAGGAAAAAGCGGATGCGGCAATACGACCGTCTCGACCTTGGTCGCCCAGATCCTTGGCTACCCCATGATCAACTACACGTTCCGCACCATGGCGCAGGAACGGGGAATCGACTTCTGGGAGTTCTGCAAGATGGCTGAATCCGATGACTCGATCGACCGTGAGCTCGATGCCCACCAGGTTGCGCTGGCCATGTCCCAGGAGAATTGCGTGCTTGGATCTCGCCTTGCAATCTGGATGCTGCGCCAGGCTGACCTGAAGGTCTACCTCCATGCAACGGATGAGGAGCGGGCCCGGAGGATCTTCAAGCGGGAAGGGGGTGAGTATGAGCACCGCCTGCAGCAGACCCAGCACCGCGACAAGCATGATAGCGCCAGGTACAGGCGCATCTACGGCATCGACAACGAGGATACCTCCATGGCAGACCTGGTCATCCTCACCGACGGACTGGACCCCCAGGAAATTGCCCAGAAAATCGTGGAAGAGGCTCGGAAACGGGCTACTGTACAAAGTCATCAAAACCAAGTATGATGTTCCTTCGCATCCTATAGCTACAATAACACCGCCCAGCGGAAGGAGATACATAGTGAGCATTCCTTTGGACACCCTCATTGACAAGCAGTCGAACGTGTACGAAATGACTTGCGTCGCGATCAAGGAGGCTACGATTCTCAGCAGCCCCAACGGTGGCGGCAAGGAAATCGAAGAAAACAACGGCAAGATTGTTTCCACGGTGCTTGAAAGAGTCTTGAATGACGAAATCGAGTACTCGTTTGACAACAAGGACTGACGCTGCAACCTCCCACCGGCTCATCTTCCTGTTTGGACCGACCGGTGTGGGGAAGACCGACCTCCTGACCCATCTATTTCATACAGGCTTCTCAGTCGTCAACGCCGACTCCATGCAGGTGTATCGCCACCTCGACATTGGGTCGGCGAAGCCGTCTGCGGAGGTCCTCTCCCAGGTTGAGCATTACCTCATCGATATTTTCGACCCTTGGCAGCAATTCAATGCCGGGGATTTCGTGCAGCTCGCAGATGCGGCATGCAGTGAGATCCGGGCAAAGGGGAATGTCCCTGTTGTCTGCGGTGGGACCGCCTATTACTTCAAGAATTTCCTCTATGGGTTGGGTGAGGCACCCCCCTCCGACCCACAGGTGCGCAAGACTGTCGAACAGATGATTGCCTCACATGAGCCAGGGTGGGGCCATGCGCGACTAGCGCAGGTCGACCCACCCAGTGCCAAGCGGATACATCCCTCCGACGGATACCGAATCCAGCGTGCACTCGAAGTCTATGAAGGCTCTGGCCGGCCACTCTCCTCCTATGCCCTTCCCACACAGCCACGCAACGGCATGCAGCCGCTGATCATCGGGCTTGAACGGAACTGGGAGGAGCTGAAGCGCCGCATCGAGCTGCGCGTGGACATGATGTTCGACATGGGACTGATTGATGAGATCCGCAAGCTCCTTGCCTTGGGGGCTACTGAGCAGTGGCCTGGGATGCAGGGGATTGGGTATCAGGAGTTCTTCCGTGCCATGAAGGGAGGCGAGCTCTCCGTCGGAGGCATTGCACAGCAGATCGTCAGGAACAGCCGCCTCTATGCAAAGCGGCAATATACATTCTTCAGAAGCTTTGCCGACGTGCAGTGGATGCACCCCCAGGACGAGGCGGCGATCAGCCGCCTGGTCGGGGAATACCTCTCCTAGTTTGTAGCCGCCATTGGCGAAGCCATGGCCTTCTTGGGCTCGTAGGTCTTGATCGTAGTCGGTCCAAGCGCTTCATAGTGCAGCTCCCCGATCTGGGCAATCTCCCACCAACCCCGCTTGTTCCACACCATCCTGAAATCTTGGCTCTGGGCATACAGGTACTCCTGCATCTCCCCAGGTACAGCCGTTGCCTCCGTATCTTCGGTGTCATCCACATCCTCATAGTCATACGGTGCATACAGCAACGACGTGGCACGGTACTCATCCTCTGAAAGCTGGGTGATCTTGATATCGGTCACACCATATACAGATGCTGTCGCAGGGATGGCTGGCTTGCCTTGGGCAATCCATTCCTGAACTGGGATGACGGTGGTCAATCCTTCATAGGCCATGCGCATCTGCCGTGTGACGAACAAGTTGGAGACCTCCATCGACACAGGGCTCTTGACGCCCCGTGCAAACGAAGCCTCGAGTTGTGATATGTCAAGGTTGTTCTGCCCCAGGTAGTACTCCTGGATGACCTGCTGTGCGTCCATGCCAGCGGTATAGGGTGGTTCCAAGGCCCGCTGGATCTGCATCCCAGCGAATGTCGCACCCCCGATCACCAGTACTGCCACCAACGCAATGATCCAGCCCTTCTTCCTGAGGAAGACGGTGCGGCGGGCACGCTTGTCCTGTTTCTGGAGGAACTTTGCGCAGGCTTCATCCTGCTGGAGCAACTGGATGTCCTGTGCCTTCTCCAGCTGGGGGAGATCCCACTGCAGGCTTGCTGTCTGCGTGAGGAACCACTGCAGCGTCTCCTTGGGAGGATCGGTGGAGATCTTTGATGCGGTACGGGCAGTGAGTGCAAGTGTCCTGTCGATCCATGTGGCTGTCAGCAACGGCAGCGTCGGGGCAAGCACTGCATCGGCAATGGTCAGCGGAAGGAGACGGAAATTGTCTTCCCGTACGCTCCGCTGCTGGAAGGGGATGACCGAGGTCACTGCAAAATAGAGCAGCTGCGTCATCTGGTCGCACAATGACATGCTGGGCCCCACACCATGGTGGATCCACGCCCCGATCGCTTCATAGCGCATCTGGTCATCCACGGTGGCTGCGAAGATGTCGGAGAGGACCTCTGGGAAGAAGAGGATTCCTCCGCCTTGGATGAAATAGATTCTCCAAGTCGGGAAGATGCCGTTGTTGAGGTTCATGAACGAGGATGGGAGCATCAGCATGGCTCCTGCAAGCTCCTGTACCCGCTGCAGGGCGTATGGGCGCTGTGTCGTAGCGAGTGTCGAGACGCTCATGATGTCGATCTGGGGGATGCTCAGGAACCTGTAGCCGTCCTGCTCAAAGAAACTGTGGTACAGCCAAGGCTCGATCCTGCCACCCTTGACGATATATCCCTCCTGTTTTTTCCCTTGGAGCAGGTGGCGGGGGAGGTCGCCCCTGGACTCACCTATGCGGATGCAGGTAAATGTTTGTCCGTCCACCGTCCTGGTGGTGATATCGCTTTGTAGGATCATGGTCTGTGGGTCTCCTCTCTATCGGTGGATGGCAACTCCATGCCACACCACATGGGAAGCCGATTGGTTTCCCATCTCTATTTCTTGGGTGAAGGTTGTTCCGTCGCAGGAGGCACTTGCCAGCTGCCAGCCTGGGACATTCCAAGCCAATCGTGCAACTGCCTCCAGCCACGGCAAGCCACATGGTGCCACCTTGCCCTGGCGCGCACTGTCCAGCAGCGGTGAACCTGCCTGCAGCAACTGCTGCAGTTCCTGTGCTTGCCCGGTTGCACGGGCAACGGTCGTCTCCTCGCTCATGTTGCTGCTGACGATGAACAGGCAGCCTTCTCCCTGCATCCTGAGCATTGCTGCAAGGACCTTGCATTGGGCGGCGGGCAACGACGTGGGTGCAAAGATGGGTAGGACGGGAACGCCGGGGAAATTGACGGCCAGCAAGGGAAGCAATGTCTCGCATGCAGGCTCCTCGGTCATGTAGTCGTCATCGATGCAGCAGAAATCGGTGAAGGTCTGGGTCAGGGCGTCTCGCCCCTGCACGTCGAAGGGGACGTTCCCCGCTGGGGTAGCCGCCCCGTCTTGGGAAGGGAACCAGGCAATGTGCGGGTCATCTGGCTCCTTGCTTCCCAGGTGCGAGGGACAGAGCAAGACGATCTTCTTGGGCGCGAGTGCCAATGCCGCCTTGAGCCCCTGCCGCAACTGGGGGAGGGTCCATTGCCATGCTCCATGGGGCAGCAGCATAGCGGCTGGGAGGGTCGGGATGCCTGGGGCATCGGCTAGCTCTCCTGCGAACTGCTGGTGGATATCAGCCAGTTGGGTGCACTGAGCACTGTCCGAGGGATAGAAGATATCTTGGTGTTCACTGGTTCTCATCAGCATGGGCATCTCCTGTCAGCAGCCGTTGCAGGCGCCGTTGGTCCATTGTCACGGACAGGTTCTTCTCCTGGGTGGGGAGCACCAGTCCTGTCTTGCCGTCCTTGGGACGGCGCAGGTACTTGACCTGCGTATAGTAGAGGTCTGCCTTGCCGGCATCCTTTGCCTTTGAGAATACGATGGCCAGGTTTGCAGCATCAAGCAGGACCTCCAGCGGAACGGTCTTGTCCCGCTGGAACTTGATGAACACATACCCTCCCGGGCAGTCCCTGGTATGCATCCAGTAGTCGTTGCCCCGGGTATGGTGGCGCAGCAGCTCGTCGTTCTCCTTGGCGTTTCTTCCCACCAGCAGGGTAAACTGGCCACTGGTGATCACCAGGCCGGGACTTGATTGTGTCTGCTGGGCCTGGGCAGGTGCACCGCTGTCCAATACTTGTCGCAATGTGCGGATGTCCCGCATGGTATCGCCACTGGATGTGAGCGCCTGCTCATACTTCTGCTGTGCATGGGTCAGTGCATCAGTGGCTGCCGCAAGCTCTGCAATGGCATTCTCCCAGGTCCCACGTGCACGCTTGGCCTTTGCATAGTAGGCTTCGACATTCTGTGCAGGGGTGAGCTTGGGGTCGAGGGAGATGGTGGTCTCCTTGCCCTCCTGTTGCCAATCTGGGACGGTCACCCAGCTTTGGTGGGCTGTGACACGGTACAGAGAGGAGGAGAGGAGGTCCCCGGTGGCACGGAATGAATCAAAGGCAGCATTCTCATCGCGTTGGCGTTGGAGCGACCTCACGGTGTTGGATAGTGCCTTGAGTTCCCGGTCCCGTTGTTTTTCCACCCGCTGGCGCAGCTGGTCCACGGTCTGGTCACCCGTCAGGGATGCATATTCAGATTCAATCTGTTGGTTGAACGAGGTGCCAGTCCGTTCCCTGACGGGAAACTTGCCATCGTCCACCAATTTGCCTTGGGGGATGTCCAACGTCTTGCCACTGGTCTCGTCACGGTTGGGCCTGCGTAGCAGCAGGTCCAAGATCTGCAGGGAGCCGTCTGTGATGATGATGTTGGCTCCGGCTCCGCTATAGAGGCGGAAGAAGATTTTTCCCGCTGCTCCTTGGCGCTCATACTCCAGCCATACCATCCGTTCGCCGGGGACCTGGCCCCAGCCTGTGACCTTTGCACCTTCCACGTTGGCTCGGCAGAATTGTTCGAAACGCTGGAGCTTCTGAGTCTTTTCCCGTTGCTGTGGAGAGCGTGCGGTGGTGACGCCATGTAGGCGTGAGGTAGGGGTACCTACTTCCGCATAGAATTTCCAGCGGCCCGTATCAGGCCGGTAGAAGTCCACGGTAATGGAATGGAACGTATTCTGGGTAACTTTCTGGATCAGGCTCCCCTTGAGGGGCAACTCGGACAAGATTAGGGATATCTCCCTCCAGTTCAATGACATCGGCACTCCTGCAGAGCATCGTACGCCTTTTTTACGTCCCCTGCAAGATAGAAGGAACCGCAGGTCAGGATCGTCCCACAATCCCCGGCAGTGGCGATCGCATGCGCCAGGGCATCGGGTGCCTCGGGGATGAGGGTGATGTCGCATTCTGGTGCAATCTGCCGGGCCAACTCGTAGAGGCTCTCTATGTCACTGCTCTTGAACGTCCCGGGCCTGGCTATGACCATATGGGAGAAGGTCTGCAGCAGCAGCTGGAGCATATGCTGGTGGTCTTTGCCTGACACTGCACCAAAGATGACGGTGTCCGTCGGTCCTGTCGCGATCTGGCGGTAGCTGTGAAGCAGCTGTGTGATGCTCTGCTGTGTATGGGCCCCGTCAATGATGACGTTGGGATGGGTGCCCAGCAATTGCATCCGCCCGGGAAGGGTGTTCTGCTGGAGTGCTTGGTCGGTTGTTGCCCCATGGTACATCCCCAATACCCTGAGCACCATGATGGCAAGGGCACAATTTGCGGGCTGGACTTCCCCCGTCATCTGCAGCGTGAGGTTGGTGGACTGCCCGTTTGCCCATTGGATCGAAGCGGTTTGGCCATGTGCAGTGGTTGCAGTTTCGATATGGGTGACTTGGTCTTGGAGGAACATGATGGGGCTATGCATTGCCCGAGCCTCTTCACGGAAGACTTGGGCGGCCTCAGGCTGTTGGTAGGAGACAAAGACCGGTACCCCCTCCTTGATGATCTTTGACTTCTCCACTGCAATCTTTGCAATGGTGTCTCCCAATATCTTGGTATGCTCAAGCTCGATGGGACAGAGGACGCAGGCTTGTGGCATGATGACATTCGTTGCATCCAGCCGGCCGCCCATTCCCGTCTCTATGACAGCCCACTGGCAGTGTTGCTGGGCAAAGAGGAGGAATGCAAGGCAGGTATAGAGCTCGAACGACGTGGGAAGGATGTCGCCCAGGGCAGGGGAGAAGGTAAAGCCTTCCAATGCGTCCATCAGGCATTGGCCGGCGGCGACATACGCCGTGTCCTCGAAGAAGGAGCCGGCGAGGGTGAAGCGCTCCCGGTAGTCGCTGATGTGGGGGGAGAGGTACAATCCACATCGGATGGAGTTTGAGGAAATGCCCGCTGCAATGTAGGAAGCCGTGGAGCCTTTTCCTTTGGATCCTGCCACGTGGACCAGCTGCAACTGCCGCTGGGGTTTGCCTAGCACATCCAGCAACTGCTGCATGCGTTGCATCCGCACAGTCCGAGTCTGGGAATGGGATTGGTCGCCATGGAAACTATCCATGAACGAAATGACATCTGCAAAGGTCTCTGCTCGCATCGGTACTGTACCTCGGCGTGAGTGTAGTACAGCATATTCCTTTGGTCAACGACATGCAGGGGTGGGCTCATTGGGTTTGTACCAGTTTGGGGGGACTGGAAAAAAAATAAAATAAAGTTTGACAGAATCAGAAAACGGATATGTAATGAAAGAGTGATGTGCACGAGCACGGAACAGAGACACACACAAAGGTCTTTGGAAGTAGGAGTGCATGGACATTTTTTTTGGGTATAACCGTGCACGAGCACGGTTGAAACAGGATCCTTCCTTGCGGAGGGAAAATCAAAGGAGATTCACGATGAAAAGAATTGGTGCTTTCGCTCTTGTCGCATTGCTGTTGCTGGCTCTCGTATCGCCGGTGTTCGCTGGTGGCGCATCTGAAGGTGGAAAGACCACCGGTGCAGTGAAGATTGGTGTTTCGATGCCTACGCAGAGCCTGCAGAGATGGAACCAGGACGGAGCCAACATGAAGGCTCAGCTTGAGGCCGCTGGCTACAAGGTTGACCTGCAGTATGCTGGTGACAATGACATTCCTACCCAGGTAAACCAGATCGAGAACATGATCATGAGTGGCTGCAAGGCCCTGGTCGTCGCTTCCATTGACGGCTCTGCCCTCACCGAAGTCCTCAAGACTGCAAAAGAGAACAACATCCCCGTCATTGCATATGACCGCCTGATAATGAACTCTGACGCCGTCAGCTACTACGCCACGTTCGACAACTACAAGGTTGGTACGATCCAGGGCAACTACATCAAGGATGCACTGAACCTTGACACAGCAGCTGGTCCCTTCTATATCGAGCTGTTCACTGGTTCCTCCGACGACAACAACGTCAACTTCTTCTTCGGTGGCGCCATGGATATCCTCCGCCCGTACATTGAGTCCGGCAAGCTGGTTGTCCGCTCCGGTCAGACGACCCTCGCACAGTGCGCAACCCCCAACTGGTCAACCGAAGAGTCCCAGAAGCGCATGGAGAACCTCATCACCGCCTACAACTACGGACCCAACGCAAACAAGCTTGACGCCGTCCTCTCCTCCAACGACTCCGTCGCCAACGGCATCACCAACGCATTGGTCGCAGCTGGCTACAACAAGAGCAACTTCCCCGTCCTCACCGGTCAGGACTGCGACAAGCCTGCTGTCAAGAACATGATTGCTGGCGTGCAGAGCATGTCCGTGTTCAAGGATACCCGTACCCTTGCAAACAAGGTAGTCGGCATGGTCGATGCACTGATGAAGGGGAGCACCCCTGAGATCAACGACACCAAGACCTACAACAATGGAGTCAAGGTTGTTCCTTCCTACCTGTGCGACCCCGTGTTCGCCAACAGCGGCAACTACACCGAACTGCTGATCGACAGCGGCTACTACAAGCCTGCTGACCTGGGACTCTAAGCCTACTTGCCTCCATGGGGAACGACGTTTCCCATGGAGGATTCATTTCTCTTTCTGAATTGGAAAAAATACAAGGGGGATCACTGTGGCGAAAGTACTGTTGCAGATGAAGCACATAACCAAGACCTTTCCTGGCGTGAAGGCCCTGGACGACGTGAGCCTGGAGGTCGAGCAGGGGGAAATCCATGCCCTCGTCGGCGAGAACGGTGCTGGTAAGTCCACGTTGATGAATGTCCTCAGCGGAATTTACCCGTATGGTTCCTACACAGGTGACATCATCTATGACGGGCAGGAATGTCAGTTCAAGACGATCAAGGACAGTGAGTCCAAGGGAATCGTCATTATCCACCAAGAGCTGGCGTTGGTACCGTACCTGACTATCGGGGAGAACATGTTCCTGGGCAACGAGCGTGGCAAGAAACTGCGCATCGACTGGAATGGAACCTTTGACCAAGCCGACAAGCTCCTGCAGATGGTCGGCCTGCATGAGTCGTCACGCACGTTGATCAAGGACATTGGCGTGGGCAAGCAGCAGCTTGTCGAAATTGCCAAGGCCTTGGCCAAGAACGTGAAGCTGCTGATCCTCGACGAACCCACTGCATCGCTGAACGAGAACGACTCGAAGAAACTCCTGGACCTGATCCTTGAGTTCAAGCGCCAGGGAATGACAAGCATAATCATCTCGCACAAGCTCAACGAGGTCTCCTATGTCGCCGACAAGATCACGGTCATCCGTGACGGTGGCGTGATCGAGACACTGGACTCGAGCAACAATGAATGTGACGAGAACCGGATCATCAAGGGGATGGTCGGGCGTGACATGACACACCGTTTCCCACCCCGCACACCCAATGTCGGTGATGTGAGCCTGGAGGTCCGCAACTGGAACGTATCACATCCCATATATGCTGGGATGCAGGTCTGCTCAAACGTCGACATCAAGCTGCGCAAAGGGGAAGTCGTTGGCATCTCCGGTTTGATGGGAGCGGGGCGGACTGAACTTGCAATGAGCATTTTCGGCAAGAGCTATGGCTCGAACATCACAGGTGAATTGCTGCTGGATGGAAAGCCGATCCACCTAAATTCAGTCAAGGATGCCATTGCCCACGGGATTGCGTATGTCACCGAGGACCGGAAGGGCAATGGCCTAATCCTCAGCAATCCCATCAGGGTCAACACGACCCTTGCCAAGATGGACAAGGTGAGCAACAAGGGTGTGATCGACAACACCAAGGAGCAGAGGGTTGCAGACGAGTACCGCAACAAGCTGCGCACAAAGTGCTCCGGGGTGGAGCAGAACGTCGGCAACCTGTCGGGTGGCAACCAGCAGAAGGTCCTGCTGAGCAAATGGATGTTTGCAGACCCACAAGTCCTGATCCTCGACGAACCCACGCGAGGGGTGGATGTCGGGGCCAAATTTGAAATCTACAGCATCATCAACGATATCGTCGCACAGGGAAAGAGCGTCCTGATGATCTCATCGGAGCTTCCGGAGGTCTTGGGCATGTGCGACCGGATCTATGTAATGAATGAAGGAAAGATCATCGCCGAGTTCCCTGCAAAAGAGGCGAGCCAGGAGATCATCATGAGTGCAATCATCCAGTCGGAGAAAGGGGAGGAACAGCATGACAAAGCTTGATACGAAGAATATTGGGGATACCATCAAAGGTGGATTGAAGAAGAATACCATGCTTATCGCGCTGGTGGTGGTCATGGTGCTGTTCCAGATCCTCATCACGGCACAGGATCGTGGTTCACTGTTCAATCCCAGGAACATTTCCAACCTGATCAACCAGAACGGATATGTCGTCATCTTGGCTACGGGCATGCTGCTGTGTATCCTCACCGGTGGCAACATCGACCTGTCCGTTGGGTCTGTCGTGGCACTCGTCGGCGCATTGGCCGGCACCATGATCGTCAGCTGGGGTTGGAACATCTACCTCTCCATCCTGATCTGCCTGGCAGTCGGACTGCTCATCGGTGCCTGGCAGGGGTTCTGGATAGCATATGTGCGTATCCCAGCCTTCATCGTGACGTTGGCAGGAATGCTGATCTGGCGCGGAGCTGCGTTGCTGATCCTCAACGGACTGACGATTTCCCCGTTCCCCAGCAACTACCTGCAGTACTTCACTTCCTTTATTCCCGGCAACGTGGACAAGGCCATGGTCTTCACCATCTCGTTGGTGACAGGAATTGTCATCTGCACGATCGTCCTTACCTCCCAGATCGTCTCACGGGTACAACGGATCAAGAAAGGGTATGCAGTGGAGAACACGCTGATGCTCGCCTGCCGCCTGGTCCTGATCTGTGCGGTGGTCATGTATGTGTTCACCCTGCTGGGCCGCGACAAGGGCATGCCCGTCATCCTGGTCCTGCTGGCAGTGATTGTCTTTGCATACAGCTACTTTACCTCCAAGACCGTCCCCGGCAGATATCTCTATGCAATGGGTGGCAACGAGAAGGCTGCCAAGCTCTCTGGAGTCGATACCAACAAGGTCCTCTTCGGAGCCTATGCAAACATGGGTTTCCTCTCCGCAGTGGCAGCCTTGGTGGTCGTGGCGAGGCTGAACTCCGCTTCCCCCTCCGCCGGTACCAACTATGAGATGGATGCAATTGCAGCGTGTTACATTGGTGGCGCTTCGGCCTACGGTGGAACAGGTACTGTATCGGGTGCAGTCATTGGTGCTATCTTCATGGGTGTGCTGAACAATGGCATGTCCATCCTGGGAATCGACGCCAACTGGCAGAAGACGGTCAAGGGCCTGGTCCTGTTGGCTGCAGTAGTATTCGATGTCATGTCCAAGAAACGGGCACAATCTAAATAAGATAAACTAAATCATTAGAGGAGAATCAATCATGAGCAACATACCGAGTGTAAAATTGGGAATCATCGCGGTGTCGAGGGACTGCTTCGTCATCAGTTTGTCGGAAAAGCGCAGGGCAGCGATCTGCACTGCCTTTGCAGCAATGGGCGGCCAGATCGTCGAGATCAAGAAGACCGTTGAAAACGAATTGGACATGCAGCAGGCAGTTGCAGAGGCACAGGCCAGCGGTTGCAATGCGTTGGTCGTCTTCCTGGGCAACTTTGGTCCTGAGACACCGGAGACCTTGATCGCAAAATACTTCGAAGGTCCTGTGATGTACATTGCAGCTGCCGAGGAGACTGGCAACGACCTGATCAATGGCCGTGGCGATGCCTATTGTGGCATGCTCAACTGCTCCTACAACCTTGGCCTGCGCAAGCTCAAGGCTGTGATCCCCGAGTACCCGGTCGGGACAGCAGAGGATTGCGCAAGGATGATCGGCGAGTACGTTCCTGTAGCCCGTGCATTGATTGGGCTGCGCAGCCTGAAGATCATCACCTTCGGACCACGCCCGCAGGACTTCTTTGCCTGCAATGCTCCGATCAAGGCGTTGTACGACCTTGGGATCAGCATCCAGGAAAACAGTGAGCTGGACCTGCTGGTCTCCTACCGTGCACATGCCAATGACCCACGCATCGCCTCCGTCACAAAAGAGATGGCTGCTGAGCTGGGCATGGACGGCAATACCTACCCGGAGATGCTGCCCCGCATGGCTCAGTTTGAGCTGACCCTCCTTGACTGGGCACGTGACAACAAGGG
>CAYXIH010000029.1:19260-22866 GCA_964465155.1 uncultured Sphaerochaeta sp. | reverse complement strand
GTAAGATACTCTCCCAATTGGCTGTTTGCAACTTCTTTCGTGCATCCAAGGCCATTTTTGAGGGGCAACGGCACGTTGCCCCCCAATGGTTGTTCAGTATTTCAGGTGCGGATTCTTTGCTGCGGAGACCTCATCCACACGCCTAACGACGGTTTCATAGGGGGCTCCCTTGAGCAACTGCGGGTTGGTGCGCGCGATGTGCTCAATCTCTATCAGGGCATCTGCAAAGGCATCCAGGGTCTCCGGCGACTCGCTCTCAGTCGGCTCGAGCATCAGTGCCTCGTGCACGATCATGGGGAAGTACATCGTCGGAGGATGGTACCCACGGTCCAGCAATGCCTTTGCCACATCCAGCGCACTCACCCCCGTCTCATCCTTCAGCCGTTGCAAAGACAAGACGAATTCGTGCTTGCACCTTGGCCCATAGGGAACGTCGAACGTCCCTGCAAGCCGGGAGAGCAGGTAGTTGGCATTGAGCACCGCATGGGCGGCGGCGGCACGCAGTCCGTCTGCACCCATCCGGGCGATATAGGAGTAGGCACGCACCAGCACCAGGAAGTTCCCCCAGAACATGCTCACCTTCCCGATCGAGTGCTCGCTGTCCCACTTGAACGCGTAGCCACTGTCGGAGAGCTTCACGTCCGGCTTGGGCAGGTACGGAGCCAGCTCACGGGTCACCATCACAGGACCGGCACCTGGTCCGCCACCACCGTGGGGGGTGCCGAACGTCTTATGGAGGTTGAGGTGCACCACGTCGAATCCCATGTCCCCGGGAGTACAGACTCCCAAGATGGCATTGAAGTTGGCCCCGTCATAGTAGAGCTTTGCCCCTACGCCATGGACCATCTCGGCAATGGCGAGGATATCCTTCTCAAACAGCCCCAGGGTATTGGGGTTGGTCAGCATGATCGCCGCCACGCTCTCATCCAATTCGGCTGCCAATGCCTGCACATCTACCAGACCCTCTGAATTTGCAGGGATGGTCGTGACGGTAAAGCCATTGACGGCAGCAGAGGCTGGGTTGGTGCCATGGGCTGACTCCGGCACCAGGATCCTGGTACGGCCACTCTCGCCATGTGCCTCGAACCAGGAGCGGATGATCTTCAGCCCGGTGTACTCACCATGGGCACCTGCACATGGCTGGAGGGTACCCCAAGCCATCCCGGTGATCGAGCTGAGGTCCTCCAACAGGTTGTACATCAGCGACAGGCATCCTTGGATCGTGGAGACATCCTGCAATGGATGGATCTCGGTGAACTGCTCCATCGAGGCAAGCTTCTCGCTCACCTTGGGATTGTACTTCATCGTGCAGGAACCCAATGGGTAGAATCCATAGTCGACTCCGAAGGTCATCGAGGAGAGGCGGCTGAAGTGCCGCACCACATCCAGCTCGGAGACCTGCGGCAATGCTGGCACGCTCTTGCGCCGCAGCACCTCGTCAAAGTCAGGAAGGACCGAATCGAAGCCCCTGGGAAGGTCGAGCGCTGGGAACACATAGGCACCGCGGCCATTCTTGGAGATTTCCATCAACAGTGGTTCATTCATTTCATGACCCTCCTTGCCGCTGCGAGGTAGAGTTCCAGTTCCTCGCGGGTACGCTTCTCGGTGACGGCCACGATGAGCATCAGGTCGTCCTCCTCCCTGCGGGTGATCGCCGAGAGGCGGACCCCTGCAAAGATCCCCTCGTTGCGCAGCTCCTGGATGAACTTTCGCATCTTCTTGGCATCTGAGAAGACAATGGGGAATTCGCACCAGAACGGATTGTCAAAGGGGATCCGCAAGCCCGGCAACTGTGCCAGGTGGTATGCAAGGTAGTGGCTCTTCACATAGCTTTGGTGTGCCGCCTCCTTGATCCCGTCCCAACCCAGCAACGACACGTGGATCGTCGTCATCAGCGCGGCGAGCATCTGGTTGGAGCAGATGTTGCTCGTCGCCTTCTCCCGCTTGATATGCTGCTCACGCGCCTGGAGTGTCAGCACGAAGGCACGCTTGCCATCAACATCGGTGGTCTGCCCTACGACGCGGCCTGGGATCTTGCGCATCAGTGGCTCGCGCACGGCCATGAAGCCACATGTCGGCCCACCGAACGAGACGGGGATTCCCAGCGGCTGGGTATCGCCGATTGCAATGTCGGCTCCCCACTCCCCCGGGGTCTTCTGCATCCCCAGCGACAATGGGTCACAGCTGATCGTCAACAACGCCCCATTGTCATGGACCATCTGGGCAACGTTGGAGTAGTCCTCCACGAACCCATAGGTATTGGGGCTCTGGACAATGACGGTGGCCACACGCTCGTTGAGCAGCGACTGGATCGCACCGACATCGGTCAGCCCTTTCTTCTCGGGGATGACGGTCACCTTGCGTGAGGTGCCATGGGCCCAAGTCTCGAGCACCTGCCGGACAAACGGATGCACCGTTGCCGATACCAGCACCTCGTCGCTCTTGCGCCTGTGGGCAATGGCCAGGGCGGCGGCCTCGGCCGCGGCAGTGGCACCGTCGTACAGCGACGCATTGGAGACATCCATGTCCGTCAGGGCACAGATGACCGACTGGTACTCGAATATCGCCTCCAGCAGTCCTTGGGAAATCTCGGGTTGGTATGGTGTATAGGCAGTGACAAAGGCCGGAAGCGAGGCAAGGGCCTGCACTGCGGCAGGAATGATGTGGTCATAGGAGCCACAGCCGAGGAATGGGATTCCCCGGATATTGCGCTGGGACATGGCAGTGAGCAGCCGGATGACCTCATCCTCGCTGCGGGACTGGGAGATGGGGATGGATTCACTGAGGAAGACATCCTCGGAGACGTCGCCAAACAATTCTTCGGTCGAGGCGATGCCTATGGCATCGAGCATGCGCTTTCTATCCTCATCCGTATGTGGTATGTAGGGGTGCACGGTTCCTCCTTGGCGGCTGGATGCCGCCAGGAACCAGTGTAGCCCGAAAGAGGTCGTGCCGCAACCGCCAATGATGGGAAGGTTTGTCCGATCAGAGGGTCTTGAGGTACTGTTCGTACTCCTTGGCACTCATCAGCGCTTCGACAGCCTGGGGCATCACGTTGGAAAGGGCATAGAGGAAGTTGTTGTAGCAGTCGGCGTTGAGCAGCTCGGGCGAGCCGTCCAGCTCCTCGTTGACCTCCTCGACGGTCCCCATCAAGGGATTGAGCACCGCAGATGCAGCCTTGACCGATTCGATCGTCGCGATCTCCTCACCGGCATCGAACAACTCGCCAACTGCGGGGAGCTCGACGAACACGATCTCACCCAACGCCTCCTGGGCGTGGTCGGTAATGCCCACCAGCACGCGGTCCTGGTCAAGCCGTACCCATTCATGGTCCTTCGTATAATGCAGGTCTGCCGGAATCTTGCTCATATGTCCTCCAAGGTCGTTCGATAGCAATCCTGCACGCCGATGGCGTGCAGGGATGGATTTACTCTACCATCAAGCATGGGTGGTGTCGAGGGGAAAATACTCCTGCAGGAACGGCAGGTCAAGCACCGGATAGAGCAGATGGGCATCCAGCAGGGCCTGTACCCTCTTTGCGACCGCTTCCCTGACTTCCGGCTGCGTGATGCTCTTTGCCTTGCTCAGCTGTCCTGCCTTCTCACC
>CAYXIH010000029.1:6653-19160 GCA_964465155.1 uncultured Sphaerochaeta sp. | reverse complement strand
AACTCCTGCTTGCACAGCACCATGCCACCGCGTGGCCCGCGCAGGGTCTTGTGGGTAGTGGTTGTCACCACATCTGCCCATGCCACGGGGTCGAAGTCCCCGGTGAAGACCTTTCCTGCGACCAACCCGGCAAAGTGGGCCATATCCACCATGAACACGGCACCGACGCCATGGGCAATCTCAGCCATCCTGCGGAAGTTGATCTTCCTCGGATAGGCACTGTAGCCGGCAAGGAAGATCAACGGACGGACTTCCTGTGCCTGACGCTCTATCGCATCATAGTCCAGCAGGCCGCTCTCCTTGTCGACGGTGTAGCTATAGGCATCGAACATCTGGGCGGAGACATTCTGGCGGTATCCATGGGTCAGGTGGCCGCCACTGTAGTAGTCCAGCCCCAGGATCCTCTGGTTGCCCGTCTTTGCACGGATCATGTCCCACTGCTCCCGGCTCAGCTCGCTGGGATTGGTGGTGCCCAGCTCCTCCAGGGACGGCACCAGCACCTTGGCGTTGAGTATTGCCCAATAGGCGCACAAGTTCGCATCGGCGCCGCTATGGGGCTGCACATACGCGTGCTCCGCACCAAAGAGCTTGCATGCCACGTCACAGGCATACGCCTCGATGGCATCGACGTTGTCACACCCGGCATAGAACCGGTGGTAGGCGAACCCCTCGCTGTACTTGTCGGTCAGGAGGTTGCCCATGGCAAGCTGTGTGGGCAGGCTGCTGAAGTTCTCGCTGGCGATGAGCTTGAGGTGCGACCGCTGGTCGGCAAGCTCCTGCACGATATGTCCTGCTACTTGGGGTGCGACCTGGGCGACCTCCTGCAGGGAAGCCACGTAGGCTACCATGCCTGCGTCGGGTGCCGAATGTGTCTGAAGATATGCCTGCAATGCTGTGTTCTGTGCCATGTGTGAGCCTCCGTTGCGTGTTGAATACGTACGTCAATCTTGCCCACTTGTCCGTTGGTTGTCAACTTCACGCCAAGCGGTTGTTTTTCGACTACTGCCATGGTACACTTGCCGACAGCTTGCGCATGAGGATCGGGAAGGTCCGCGCGGCGTTTCGGTACCCATAGATCACGTGGGACACACACAAGGTGGTTTCTTTCTCATGGACAACAAACAAGAACGTGAGACCCTATCGAGCAGATTCGGGTTCATCTTGCTCTCGGCAGGCTGTGCAATCGGCCTGGGCAACGTCTGGAGATTCCCGTTCATCACGGGTCAGTATGGTGGGGCGGCATTCGTCCTGGTCTATCTTATCTGCCTGGTCATGCTTGGACTCCCCATCATGGTCATGGAGTTCGCAGTCGGCCGCGCCGCAAAGCAGAACGTCGGCCTTGCCTTCAAGACCCTCGAGCCCCCCAAGACAAAATGGCATGTCTATGGCCCGATAGCCATCATCGGCAACTACGTGCTGATGATGTTCTACACCACCGTCACCGGATGGCTGCTCGCCTACTTCTTCTATACGGCAAAGGGTTCCTTCGTCGGGCTGGACGCTGACCAGATCGGTGGGTTCTTCGGCAACGTCCTGGCCAATCCCGTGGACCAGACACTGTGGATGATCCTTGCAGTAGTCATCGGCTTCCTCATCGTCGGCCAAGGGCTGAGAAAGGGAGTGGAGAAAATCACCAAGATCATGATGCTCTGCCTGCTTGCCATCATGACGATACTGGCCATCAACTCGATCCTCATCCCAGGCTCATCCGCCGGCCTGAAGTTCTACCTGCTGCCTGATTTCGGCAAGATGGTGGAGACTGGCATCGGCACCGTAATCTTCGCAGCAATGGGACAGGCCTTCTTCACATTGAGCATCGGTATCGGAACCATGGCCATCTTCGGCTCCTACATCAACAAGAAGCAGACACTCACCGGTGAGTCGGTTCGCATCATCGCACTGGATACCTTCGTAGCCATCATGAGCGGCCTGATCATCTTCCCCGCTTGCTTTGCATATGGGGTCAACCCTGGTGCAGGTCCTGGCCTGCTGTTCGTCACGCTGCCCAACATCTTCAACCAGATGCCCGGTGGCCGCCTGTGGGGTTCATTGTTCTTCGTGTTCATGTCCTTCGCGGCACTTTCCACCTTGGTGGCGGTATTCGAGAACATCGTCAGCTATTGGATCGACTGCAAGGGTTGGAGCCGCCGCAAGGCATGCTTGGTGAACTTCTTCATCATCATCGCAGTCTCCGTCCCCTGCGTGCTGGGATTCAACCTCTGGTCTTCCTTCCAGCCCCTCGGCTCCGGCACGGGTATCCTTGACCTGGAGGACTTCATCGTCAGCACCACGCTGCTGCCGCTGGGCTCATTGGTGTTCCTCTTCTTCTGCTGCCAAAAGCGTGGCTGGGGATGGAAGAACTTCCTCAAGGAAGCCGATGAAGGTTCTGGCCTGAAGTATCCCAAGTGGGCTCGCATCTACACCACATGGGTGCTCCCCGCCATTGTCCTGTTCATCTTCATCCAGGGATACTGGAATACCTTCTCCAACATCGTGAAATAACACTATTTCATCAGAAAACGGCCATCCGCAGGGGTGGCCGTTTCCATATGGTGGGCATCGTTGGTTGACATGCACTGCCAATGTCCATATAATTCCAATGCTTTACAGCAAATATAACCTGGAGGAACCGTGGCTAAAGAAGAAGCTATTGAAGTGGAAGGAATCGTACGTGAGGCACTGCCCAATACGATGTTCCGCGTAGAACTACAAAACAACCATGTCGTACTTGCCCACCTGTCCGGCAAGATGCGCAAGCACTATATCAGGATCGTTCCCGGCGATACCGTCAGAGTCGCCCTCTCCCCGTACGACCTGACCCGCGGCCGTATAATTTACCGCGAGCGGTAATTCCGCATTTTCCGAAACAATACACCAAGTAGTGTCAGAGACCGTCCGCTTCCGGACGGTTTTTGACTTTCACAAGGAGCACACCATGCAGATGATGGAGATCTTCAGGCAGCTGACTCAGCCACCTAGCCTCGAGGGAATTACCCGTGCACTGTTCATTCAGCCGCACCCCGATGACAACCAAATCGCCGTGGGAGGGACCATGGCCTCCTTGGTCGCCAAGGGTGTCGAGGTCTGGGAACTGACGGTCTGCGATGATTTCCATGCGGATGTGCGGTATATCGGAATGGACCGGGCAACCACTGTCACCCAGCGGATGGAAGAGGTGCATGCGGCCCAACAGGTATTGGGTATCAAGGACGCAGGGTTCCTGGGATTCGACGACAAGACCCATGCCAGCGTGGATGCCATAGCAGATGCAATTCTCCCGGTGATCAGGAGCATCCGACCGGATGCGGTATTCACCGTGGACAGCAACCTCAGAAACGAATGCCACAGCGACCACATCAAGGTCGGCCAGGCAGTGCGCAAGGCCGTGGAGGATGCTCCACATGCCTTCTACCCCACCTTCATCGACGGACAGCCCAGGAAGGACACATGGACAGTCCCAATCCTCGGCCTCTACTTCACCGATGATCCCAACACGCAGGTGGACACAAGCTCCTACCAGGAGATCAAGCACCAGTCGATCAGGGCCCATGCATCACAGGCGGACGAACAACTCCTTGCCCTGATAGCGGCAAGGGACGCAATCGCAGGCAGTGCACTGCATGTGCAGGCTGCGGAGACCATGAAGCTCCTTGCTCCCCTGCACAGGCACTGCTTCACAGAGTCAGTTGATCCTGTTCTTTCGTGATTCCTTTGCAGTATACATCAGCTTGTCTGCCCGGCCGATGAGGGCCATGGGGCTCTGGGCATCCTGGGGATATGATGCAACACCATAGCTGACGCCCAGGAAGGAATTGCCGAAAGTGTAGGTGCAGGTGTCGAGCTTTTGGATTGCCTTAAGCAGCAGGTCCACTGATTCCTGGCTATTGCAGATATAGATGAACTCATCTCCTGAAAGACGGTACAGGCACCCCATGCCGGAGCTGGAGCGGGCCTTGGTTGAGAAGACCTTCAGGTACTCGTCCCCTGCAAGGTGCCCAAACGTATCGTTGATGCTCTTGAAGTCATCCAGATCCAAGAATACGACCTTGAACGGCTCATCATCCATGATGAGCTTGTCCAAGTCGGAGAATAGCCGGTCGCGGTTGGGCAGCATGGTCAGCCGGTCAAATCCCATGGTCGTCTCCAGGCGCTTGTAGTCACGGTTGGCTTTCAGCACCTCGTACATGAAGGTGTAGGTCAGGTAGGCATTGACGATGAGCAGCACGATCAACAGGATCTTGGTATACCAGGGGTTCATCACCAGCTGGACATTCACGACCACCATGGTGCAGAACCACAAGAGCCCGATGCAGACAAACTTCTTCAGGCGCTTGTCGGTGAGGTTGGCATATATGAACATGAACCGATCCTTGAAAAAGAGATAGAACACCGGGATCGTACCCATGTAGAGGATAGTCTGGACGCAGCACAATGTTTCAAAGAAGCTGTTGGGAATCCAGGTTGATATCTGCACCGACAGCATGAACAGCCCCATGGTGAACGTCCAGGAACTGCATATGATGCCCACGGTCTTGATCAGCTTCTGGTCAAAGAGGAAATAGGACGGGAGGATATAGAAAGTCCCCAAGAGGACAAACAATCCGTTGCCACGGTTCTGGGGGCTAGAGGAATCCATCAGGTCGAAGAAAGGAAGGAAGCAGACAAACAACAGGGCTGTGAATAGTGCCAATATAAGAATAGTAATCCATGGGGCATACTTCTTCTTGGAGTAGCTATAGCAAATCCAGAGGTTTGTCGCTGTCATTTCCAACACAATGATGCATTGGAATATCCATATGAACATGCGAGGCTCCCATACCAACCCATTAGTCCTTCATGATCACCCACAACACCCCAGAGCCACCATATTTGGCTGCGGGAGCACCAAACTCCCTCACAAGCTTTGAGTTTTCGATCTCTCGGACCACTATCTCCTTGAGGATACCCTGCCCCGTTGGAGCATGCAACCCTTTGCCATGGATAATGCACAACTTGCGGATGCCGTTGGCACGACAATCCTGCAGAAAGCTCCGAACCCTGTTGGAGGCCTCGTCGCCCGTCAACCCGTGCAAGTCTATCGTCGCCTCGGGAAGCATCTGGCGCAACTTCGACAACTCCAATGCAGGAGAAACCCTCGGTTCCTTCTCCTTGGCGGCAAGTTGTAGCTGTGCTTCCTCGATTTCCCGCTGCTGTGCAGCCCATGCATCATAAATATCGGCAAATCCACCGCCACCGGATACTCTCTCGGTAACAATTCCCGTAGGTTTTCCTGCAGACCAGACAGGGCGCACCCCATTGTCAGGCGCAACCTCTTCCTCTGGCTCCTCTTCAACGGCCTCCACCTGCGGGGCTGGAATGACTTCCGGGGCCTTCTGGACCACCGGCTTGGCCACAACCTTTGCACCCTGGGAAGCCTCCCATTCATTCAATATCTCAGAGAAGTCCTTGGGTGGACCGGTCCTGACGACCTTGCTTGGCTTTGCGGGGGCAGCTTCCACTGCCTTTGGTTTGGGTGCCTGCTTGCCCTCCCATTGGGCGAATATCGTGGCGAAGTCCATCTGCTGGGCAGTCTTCTTTGCCTGGGCCGTGGTGTCCACCATCTTGCGGATGCCATCCTCACTGGAAGTGTTGGTCTTGATACGGCGCCCTACCCCCTTGGCCTTGGGATCTTTCTTGCCCGGCATCGCAAAGGGATCGCCCGTGGCCTCCCACTGGCTGAGAATATCACCGAAATCGGCACCAGGTACAAACCCAGAGATGATGTTCGTCTTCTGTTTCTTCACAACCTTGGCCTGTGCCTTGACCTGGACAGGCTGTGCCTTTGGAGTGGGAGATTCAATCTTGGTGGGGGTCACATCCTTGATCTTGGCGAACGGCAAATAGCTGTCCTCATTCCCCTCTTGATGGGAAAAGCGGCCTGGTTGGGCCGCTTGTGCATTCTCACGTGGTTGTCCTGACTGTTGCTTCTTGCTTTTCTTTCCCACGGGACCTATACCTCCCGGACATCAAGCAGCTGCATCACATACGGCTTGACGATTTCGACAACCTTGGACATCGGAGCTCCCTGTGCCTTGATCGTACAGATGGCATTGGAGGGCTCGGTCCCCATGAAGGTTCCGAATGAGATGATGTCGATTCCATGCTCTGCAAGGGCACTGGATATCCGAGCAATCGTTCCCGGATGGTCCTCGACCAAGAAGGAGAGACGCACTCCGAAGTGGCGTGCACCAAACAGCTCCAGCAAGATCTTGAACATGTCGCTCTTGCTGACGATGCCCACGAGCTTTCCACCTTCCAGGACCGGCAGGCAGGAGAGGTCTTGGTCCACCATCAGGCGGGCAGCCTCCTCCACGGTGGTATCCTTGGAGATGGTTATTACGTTCTTGGTCATCAGCTTCTTGACCGTCAGCTTGGAGAGCAGGTATGCCATCTCATGGATGGAGAGGCTGCTCGCCGGGGAGGGAGAGGCATACAGGATGTCTTTCTCAGAGATGACTCCCACAAGCTTCTTGTCCTTGTCCAGGACGGGAAGGCGGTGGACTTTCTCCTGCCGCATGAGGGCAGATGCCTCCGCGACGGACATTTCAGGAGTCGCAGTCACAGGATTGCGTGTCATTCTGCGTTCAATAATCATATATTCCCTCCAGACGGTCTACAGCCGATTGTAAACCAGATAGTTGTGTTTTTCCAGCCGTTTATTCACCCAAATATGCAGCGCGGACCTGCTGGTTGTCCAACAATTCGCTGGATGTCCCAGACAAGACGATTTTCCCATTCTCCATGACATACCCTTCGCTGGATGCCTTGAGCGCCATGCGGGCGTTCTGCTCCACGAGGAATACCGTCACCTTGTCCTCAGCGTTGATGATCGCGATCTTCTGGAAGATATCCTGTATCACCAGCGGTGCAAGGCCCAGGCCAGGTTCATCAAGGAGCAGCAGCTTGGGGGAGCTCATCAGTGCGCGGGCAATGGCCATCATCTGCTGCTCACCACCGGAGAGGGAGCGTGTCTTCTGCTTGCGTCGGGCACCCAAGATCGGAAAGAAGTCGAACATCTCCTCCTTCTTCTTGGCGATGACTGCATCATCGCGGACCATGAAGGCACCCATGTCCAGGTTCTCCTCGACAGTCATGTCTGCAAAGACCCGCCGTCCCTCGGGAACCAGGGCAATGCCCATGCGGGAGATGAGGTCGGTGGTCAGGACTGCCTGACGCTTCTCCTTGGAATGCTGGGCATGGCGTGCATGGCAGATCATCTGTCCATTGTAGGAGATGGTTCCTCCCTGCAGTGGCTCCAGTCCAACGATAGCCTTGAGCAACGTGCTCTTGCCGGCGCCGTTGGCGCCGATGAGGCTGACGATGTCCCCTTGGCCGACATGCATGGAGACGTTGCGCAGCGCCTTGATGTTTCCATAGCTGACGCTGATATCATCGATGGTCAACAACTCGTTCACTCTTCTTCTTCCTTTCCCAAGTAGGCTTCGATGACCGCGGGATCGTTCTTGATCTCTGCAGGTGTGCCGCTTGCAATCTTCTGTCCATAGTTGAGCACCGTGATCGAATCACAGATGTTCATGACCAGCTTCATGTCGTGCTCGATGAGGACGACGGTGATACCCAAGTCACGGATCTTGCTGATCGTCTCCATCAGGTGCTCCGTCTCCTGGGGGTTCATCCCCGCTGCAGGTTCGTCCAGGAACAGCAACTGCGGTTCGGTGGCGAGGGCACGGGCAATCTCCAGCTCACGCTGGTGGCCATAGGGAAGGTTCCGTGCCAACTCATCATAGAAGTTCTCCATGCCAAAGAACTCAAGCCACTTCATGGCGGAGGTAAAGATCTCCTGCTCCTCGGACTCGAGCCTGAAATAGCTGTCGAACGCCTTGAAGGTACGGCCAGAGGTGGAGGACTTGCCAGTCTTGAAGTGGCGTCCGACCATCACGTTGTCGATGACCGACAGGTCCTTGAACAACCTGATATTCTGGAATGTCCTGGCAATGCCCATCCTGCAAATCTTGTAGGCGGGCTTGCCGGTGATGTTCTTGCCGTTGAACCAAACGGTACCAGAAGACGGGGTATCCAGTCCGGTCATATTGTTGAACAGTGTGGTCTTTCCAGCCCCGTTGGGACCGATCAGGCCAGTGATGAGTCCCTTGCTGACGGTGAAGTCGACGTTGCTCACCGCAACGACGCCACCGTAGGCACGGGTCAGGTTCTTGGTTTCCAGCAGAATCATTCGATGCCTCCCTCTCCCGGTTCCTTGATGAACTCATCATTGAGGATCTCGGTGTTTTTCTCACGCAGTGACTTGCCACCTTTTCCCATGATGTTGCGGTAGCTGCGCTGGCCGCGACCCAGGAGTCCTTGTGGGCGCCAGATCATCATGACGACCAGGATCAGGCCGAAGAGGATCTGCTTGAACTGCGGGGGGATGACCGAGGAGAGCCCGGTCAACTGTGGGAAGTATGAGATGAGCTGGATGATGAAGGCACCCAGTACAACAGCCTTGAAGTTGCCCATTCCACCAAGGACCACCATGCACAGCACCATGATGGAGACCATGAACGTATAGGTACCAGGTGTAACGGAGAGGGAGAAGACAGCCTGGAGGCTCCCTGCGATACCGGCAACGGATGCACCGATGGCAAATGCCCAGACTTTGTACTTGGTGACGTTGATGCCCATGGACTCGGCGGCGATCTCATCCTCCCGGATGGCCTCCAACGCACGTCCCATGCGCGAACGGGCAAGCCGTTCGAAGATGAAGTAGGCAACGACGACGAAGGCTACGACCATCAGGAGGAAGCCAACTTTCTTGTAGGGGTTGACCACCAAGCCAAAGAATGTCGGCATGGGAATCTTCTGGATGCCCATGGGGCCGTTTGTCAGGCTGTCCCAGTTGTTGAGGACGTTCCTGACGATCTCACCGAATCCCAATGTTGCGATAGCAAGGTAGTCTCCCTTGAGGCGCAGCGTCGGCAAGCCGATGAGGACACCAAAGAAAGCGCTCATCAGGGCTGCGACCGGAAGCGTAGCCCAGAAACCCCACCCGCAGGTGGTGGTCAAGATTGCAGTTGCATAGCTGCCGATGGCAAAGAAGCCGGCCTGGCAGAGGCTGAGCATACCGGCATATCCGGTTATGACGTTCTGTCCCATGGCCATCAAGGCGTAGATGCCCGTGTAGATGAGGATCAGAAGGAAGAAATTCAACATTATACCTTCTCCTTCTCGACTTTGCCGAGCATCCCTTCCGGCTTGATCAGCAGGATGAGGATGAGTACGCCGAATGCAATGGTGTCCTTCAGTCCCTGGGGGATACCAAAGACGGCGACACCAAAGGTCTCCAAGATGCCCAACAGGATGCCACCGACCATTGCACCGGTGATATTGCCGATGCCACCGACGACAGCCGCGATGAAGGCCTTGAGGCCGACCATGGTTCCCATCGTCGGATAGACCTTGAAGTCCAGCGCCACGAGCATGCCACCAACTGCAGCAAGTGCAGACCCGATGGCGAACGTGAGTGAGATGACGTGGTTGACGTTGATGCCCATCAGGCGGGCAGTATCCTGGTCAAGGGATGTTGCGCGCATTGCCTTGCCCATGCGCGTCTTGTCGACGAACAGCTTGAGCAGGACCATCATCAGCACGGACACGCTGAGGATGAGGATCTGGTGCGGTGTGATGACGACTCCACCGAATACGATCGGGGTATTGTCAAACGGGTAGTTGAGCTTGCGCGACTGTGTCCCGAAAATCCATGCAGCCCCATTGGAGAGGATGAACGAGACACCGATGGCGGAGAGCAGCGGTGCAAGGCGGGTCGCCTTGCGCAGGGGCTTGTATGCGACGCGCTCGATGAAGATTCCCAGGGCGGCACATCCACCCATGCTGATCAGCATGGCGATGAGGAAGGACGTGAACGTCCAGAACCCTAGGGGAGCGTCTCCCCTCAGCGCGTCGAAGACGAACAAGCCGATATAGGCGCCAACCATGAGGATATCGCCATGCGCGAAGTTGATGAACTTCAATATTCCATACACCATGGTGTACCCAAGCGCGATCAGCGCGTAGATACCTCCCAAGGTGAGGCCGTTCATGAGATGTTGGAAAAATTCAGCGACAGATCCCACGATAAGGCACTCCTTGACATGTTTCTTTTCCCTTGCGAAGGGTACAGGACGGTGGGAAATGCCCACCCCGGACATTACACGGAAAGACCGGTGTCAGCCACCGGTCCTTCCCACGTTGGTGTTTGTATACCCCGTTTACTCGACCTTGGTCAACTTCCCGTCAACGACGGTGTATGCACCAAGATACTTGGGAGTAGTTCCCTCGACCTCGTACAGGCCCTGGTAAGCAACCAGGTCACCGACGGAGTCAAAGTTCACGGCGCCGGTCACGCCAGGGAAGTCGACCGTAGCGGCAACCGCGTCGCGGATGTCCTTGCGGTTGAACTTGCCAGTCTGCTCATAGACCTTCTTCATTGCATCCAGCAGCAGGTTCGTAGCATCGAATGCGTTGGTTGCGAAGGAGTCGGGTCCGATGCCATAGGCCTTGGTGTAGTCGGCGACGAACTGCTTGTAGGCTGTGCTTTCCTCGACCTGGGTGGGACCGACATAGATTACGCCGTCGGTGAAGTCACCAGCGAGATTGTAGATCTCAGGGTTGGAGAAACCGTCACAGGAGAGGAACGGGATCTTGATGCCAAGCTGAGCAGCCTGCTCCAGGATCTGAGCCATCTCGGCAGTGTAGTCCGGGATGTAGATTGCATCAGGGTTCGCAGCCTTGATCTTGGTCAACTGGGTCTTGAAGTCCTTGTCGCCAACCTGGCAGCTCTCAGCGATGGTCACCTTGCCACCTGCAGCCTCGAAGCTTGCCTTCATTCCGTCGTACAGCCCCTGGCTGTAGTCGTTCTTGGCATAGAGGACACCCATGGTCTTGTAACCAAGGACTTCTGCGAAGTAGCGGCCGGCAACTTCACCCTGCAAGCCGTCGGAAACAACGGTGCGGAACACATAGTCGCCAATTGCGGTGATATCCTTGTGGGTTGAGGAGGGGCTAATCATCATCAGGCCTTCGTTCTGGCAGCGTTCGCCGACAGCAAAGGAGACACCAGTGAAGACGGGACCGACGAGGGCCACGATCTTGTCGGAGGAGGAGAGCTTCTCAATGGCTGAAAGTCCCTTCTCAACGGAACCTTCGGAGTCTTCCACGACGAGGGTCACGGGAGTTCCGTCGATGCCACCCTTGGCATTGAACTGGTCAACGGCAAGCTTGACAGCCTGTGAGCACAGCACACCATAGTTGGCATAGTCACCGGTCATGGGACCCATGAAACCAATCTTGGGGGAAGAGACCTTGGAGCCCTTCTCGGAATCACCACCAGCAAACAATGCGGTGGAACAGACCAGTGCAATGATCAACAACAGGGTCATGCATTTCTTCATAATGATACCTCCTGGCAAAATAGACATATTCAGAGGGAAGAGCACCACCCCGGCGCCAGTCCCAAATAAAAGTTACATGATTATATACATAAATCAGTATATTTATGCAACGGATATGAGCAACAAATGTAAAACAATCCGAAGAAATCATGAGAAAGTGGCTCCCACAACATACATTTCTCTTTTAAACCATACACACCAGATGCCCAGATCCACTCAAAACAGGATCTATATCATAAGAATGCCTCATCACAGACCTCTACGCCTTGTGGTTGTCAAACTCTCCAAGAACACACAAACGCAGACTTTTTAAACCCAGGCAACTCGTTTCAAGCAAACACATCCTCCCCTTCCGCTGGGTATCAACTCCCCCACAACATATCTTCTGAACCTGACCTGTCTTCCACTGAGCAGATCAATTGGAATACTCCACTACGTGCAAATACCTATTTCAGGGAACATTCCAACACAGGTTCACAATGTTTCCACCATGTACCCAGGCCATCTCCAAATCCAATGACCTAGCAGAAACTCAAATCCAAAGAGAAAGAAACCCAAGGGATATTGTCATCAGGATTCGGATGTACCACCATATTTTGGTGGTATACCTCACGGCATCAACGTATTATTGTATTGAAGGGACTACACTGAATATGGAAAAAGAGTATTGGGAAATACACTTGCCTCCGTACCTGCAGGAAGACATAGACAATCTTGTCGAAGGACGGAAGATCAACCACTTTGCCTTGGATGGCCTCTACAATGAGGTCCAGAGTTCCATCAACATTGCCTATTACGACGGAAGAATAGACGCACAGCAGGCAGACTACCTCAGACAAAAGTATTTGCATTGACGGGAACAAAACTGATGAACATAGTTTTTACTGATTGCCAAAAGAATAAATTCAAGATGTTCGGCTGAGCAAACGGATCAAAGATTGGCATTGTATATGCTGGAAAAAGCTATATGCTCAAATTCCCTACCATACTGAAACTCAACTCCGGTATCAGCTATTCCAACAGTACCATTTCCGAACATATCGGGTGCCGCATCTTTGAA
>CAYXIH010000029.1:3893-6553 GCA_964465155.1 uncultured Sphaerochaeta sp. | reverse complement strand
TATCAGCTATTCCAACAGTACCATTTCCGAACATATCGGGTGCCGCATCTTTGAAATGCTCTCTATTCCAGCTCAAGAAACAATCGTAGGAACATATACGATCCAAGGGAAAGAAAAAATAGTTGTCGCTTGTGGGGACCTAGAGAGTGAAGGGTATATTTTGAAGGACTTCGTATCCTTTACGAATACCATTGTTGATACTATTCGAGGTGGATATGGAACGGAGCTCTCAGACATATTGCAGACAATTGAAGAACAGCAGTATCTCTCTCAACTGAAGCTGAAGAAGTTCTTCTGGGAGATGTTTGTGGTGGATGCTTTCATCGGCAACTTCGACCGCCATAATGGAAACTGGGGGTTCCTGCTCAACCCAGAGAAACATGAAATACACATTGCACCAGTCTTTGACTGTGGATCGTGCTTGTTTGCTGAAATGGACCCAACCAAGATGCAGCAGGTAATGGAGAACAAGCAAGAGCTTGAGTATCGGCTCTTTGTGATTCCCAAATCTGCAATCATGCAGCATGGC
The DNA here is from genome assembly GCA_964465155.1 of uncultured Sphaerochaeta sp. Lineage (GTDB taxonomy): Bacteria > Spirochaetota > Spirochaetia > Sphaerochaetales > Sphaerochaetaceae > Spiro-02. Next base: position 6,024 of record CAYXIH010000029.1, on the reverse strand, counting down.
AAGAAACTTTCCTATTTTGACTTCCTGCAATCCGGGCAAGACAAAGACTGCACACAAGCCCTGATTGATGTAGCAGGGCGCATAGACTTGGAGAAAATAGATGCCATGATCGATGAGATTCCCCTCATCAGCGATACAGAGAAGACGTTCTACAAATTCATGCTCAAGCAGCGCAAACTACGAATCATTGACGCTGCTATCAAGATATTGGCTGAAGAGGCATAGAGTCGGAGTCCATCATGCCCAAGTTCAGAGGCTTCGCACGGAGTGCCCAATATGTATCTGGGGCTGTAGCACCTGCGAATAGGTCTTGTTCTTGTAGTCTGGGTCATCCATCATCTGGATAATCTGCTCACCGACAAGCGTACCCATTCGTTGGCTGGGATGGATGGAACAGGTGATATCCTCTTGGAGATAATCCACATCCGAGTAGTCAAAGCACACGACCGAATAGTCCTCCGGAATTGATTTTCCATGTGCATGCAAGACTGAACGGACCACTTTGTAGATCATGATGTTACAGCATACTATCGCAGTACATTTGGGAATGGTACGGAGGAATGTCCAGACTTCCCGCTCGAATTTACCTTGAACACCGATATTGTCTGAGATAAGGAACTTCACGAATTGATCATCAAAATGAGCCTTGTACTTGAGAATAGCCTTTGCATACCCCTGGTATTTCGCCACCCCTTGGTAATTGTCATAGAGAAACAAACCGGCAATATACCGGTGCCTTGCCTGTGTCAGCTCATGCACCAAGGCATCTGCACACCCAATATCGTCCATGATGATCTTGGGATATGAAGTCCCTGCATAGAAATTATTATAGAAGATGAATGGAATGCCACGGGCATACAATGAAGCATAGACATCCAAGTTGGGATTCAGGATGCTCGCCTTGACCCCGTCGATGATGATTCCATCAAACCCATGGCGACAAGACTCCAGGCATCGTCTCTCATTGGCAATCTTATTGTCGGTGAAAAAGACTTTGAACTCGATATCCGCACTCGTATCTTTCACTGCCTTAATGAGTAATTTGTTGGCACTCCGGTCTTGTCCCTGAATAATCAAGGCCACTCGTGCCCGAAAGCCCTTCCCCTCCACGGCATTGTCCAAAGCTACCTGCCTGTCAAACCTGGTTCCACTCCCCCGCTTGCGGACAACCAGGCTCTCAGCCTCCAACCGCCCCATTGCCTTGCGGACAGTCTCACGACACACATGGAACTTGCGTGTCAGAAATGGTTCGCTGGGCAATGAGGTATCGGAAGAAAACTTATTCTGGTCTATGTACGTACGCAGGTACTCATATACCATCTCATGCTTGGGTGTCTGCTGCATTGTTCTCCACTATCTGGACATCAAGATGTTCCGCTGCAAGAATCATATCATGCAGCCGCTGCCTCAAGCCAGCCTTGACCTGTGCATACTCAGGGACATCAACTAGGTTCTCCAACTGGGAAGGGTCATTGACATTGTCATACAGGAAGTCATCCACATATAGCATTGCAGTTCCTTGGGCACCACCATTGATATCAGGGGCAACCACTGAATAGGTCCACCCTTCCGTTCGGATAGCCCGACCCAATCGGCTTTCGCTGATTTGGATGAACGCCGCATTGTCACGATTGGGACCTGGACCATCGACGACCAACGTTGCCAGGTTCTCACCAATCATCAAGTCACCGATGGGAGTACCACCCAACTCAACAATAGTCTTAGGCAGAGAACCCGTAGATACTATCTCCTTGATGCGGCGACCACCTGTCGCAAAGGGGCCACCTCCAATGACCAACGGGACATGGACAGCTGCATCATGGCATGTACGCTTGTAGTCATCGTACCCACAAAGCCTGCCATCACGGTTGCGTGTCTTGAAATGCGAGCCGTGGTCGGAAGAGAAAATGATGATTGTATTCTCATACAACCCTTTTTCCTTCAATTTTGATACCAAGCGGCCAAGGTTTGTGTCGATGCTATGGCAGGCTCCCAAGTAATCTGGGTACTCTTCCTTCCAGTCACCTTCCGGAGAGGCGGCAAGATCAGCTGGCACATCATATCCGTCATAGAAGCCCTCTTCACCTTTTGGTCCCTGATAATGATGGGCATTGTTCTGGTGGTGCGGTTC
>CAYXIH010000029.1:0-3793 GCA_964465155.1 uncultured Sphaerochaeta sp. | reverse complement strand
AGGAATGGAACTTCTTCCAGGTTTCCTTCGCTGGCGAGGTGCCACTTGCCCACATAGGCATTTTCATACCCGCTGTTCTCCATATAGTTGGCAACAGTCTTAACGCCCAACGGGAGCATCTTATTGTTGCGGAAACAGTCCAAATCGGTGGCATACCGACCAGTCTGGAAGATAGCACGGCATGGACCGCATACGGGTTGAGGAGACATAGCATGCTCAAAGGTAGTCCCTTCAGCTGCCAACGCATCTATGTTCGGCGTGATGGGAAGACGTTGTCCATAGCAGCCACATGTATCTGCACGCTGCTGGTCAGAGAAATAAAACAGAATGTTATAGGACTTGGGGATTGTTTTCATCTAACTTGATACCTTTTTTCATTTCACGGGCTTTTCCCACCACAATCAACACAACTGCCAATACAATTACCAGCAGGAAGGCGATACAGATAGGACTCGATACAAAGATGTCCCACGATCCGTCGGAAAGAATCAGGCTACGCCTGAAATTCTCCTCAGTCGTCTTGCCCAGCACCAAGCCAAGCAGGATGGGGATTACGGGGAAATCAACCTTGATCATGACGTAAGCAATCACAGAAAAGACCAACGCGGTTCCAATATCAAATACGGAAGTATTGACGCTGAAAGATCCGGCAAAGCAGAACACGACGATCAGGGGAGTCAGGATGGCAATAGGGACATTGATGATCTTTGCAAATAGACCAGTGAGGAACTTTCCCTGGAGGAACATGAAGATATTGATGAATATCAAGCCGATCATGATGGCGTACATCGTCGGTCCATGGTCCATGAACAAGTTTGGTCCTGGTGTCAAGTTGTTGATCATCAGGGCACCCAAGAGGATTGCCACGCAACCATCACCAGGAATTCCCAAGGTAAGAAGTGGAATCAGGGTTGCACCCGTGACGGCATTGTTTGCCGTTTCTGCAGCGGCAATACCTTCTACCGCACCATGCCCGAACTGAGCCGGATGGTGTGAAATATTCTTAGCTGTATTGTAGCTGAAGAACGATGCCATTGAGGCACCGGTTCCAGGGATAATACCGATGATTACACCGATGACAGCTGCCAGGAACGAAGGGAGCGCCATCTGTTTGTATTCCTTACCCGAAATATGCCCTTTCTCTTTCTTGAGTACTGAGGAATCAACAGAAAGCGTGCTGCTACGCTTGCTCTTTGCCAGGACTTCACTCAAGGCAAACAATCCGATGAGACTTATCACCAGGTCAATTCCGGAGTAGAGATTGATATTGTTGAAGATCAACCGGGTACTTCCTGCCATGGGATCAATGCCTATGGTAGACACCAACAAACCCAAGCAACCTGCGATGACACCCTTCATCAAGCTTTTTCCAGAAACACCGGCAATAATTGTCAGCCCGAACAAGCACACCAAGAAATATTCGGGAGTTCCCATTTTCTGTGCAAACTTGGCAACCTGTGGAGCAAAGAATAACAACACAAGCGCACTAAATATGCCACCAAAGGTTGACGCCTGCAAAGCAATGTTCAATGCCTTTTTGCTCTGTCCCTTGAGGGTCATGGGATAGCCGTCAAGCATGGTAGCCGCAGCATGGGGTGTCCCGGGAGTCTTGATGAGGATAGCAGAGATTGAACCGCCATATGAGCCTGCACAATATATTCCAAGCAGGAACATGAAAGACTCTATGGGGCCCATGGTATAGGTAAATGGAAGGAACAGGACTATGCAGAGAATCACAGTCAGGCCTGGAATAGCTCCAAACACAACACCCAACAGCAGCCCAATGTTCATCCATATGAAGTTCGGAAGGTTGAAGAAGAGCTGAAAACCTTGATTGAACAATTCCATGATTCAGCTCCTTATGGAAGACGTACGTGCAACACGTACCGGAAGAGGATTCCAATGGCGACAGAAGCACCAATGACGATTGCATAGTAGTACCACTTGCGTACACGGAAATATGCTACAAGCCCTGCACAAAACAGTGCCGAGGCAAGGATAAATCCCAGGGGCCGGATCAACAAAAGGAAAGCTACAAGCAGTCCCAGGATGATGAGCATCCGAATTTCCGAAAGCAAGTCCAACTCCATGGTTGCAACAGGTTTCTTCATTGCTACCTTGACGATCTCTATGACCAAGAGCACCACAGAGAAGCAAAGCATGATCTGGAGCAGGATCTTTGGAAAAGTCTGGGCATTGATAGTTCCTTGGGAAGCGCTCACCTTCACCTGGGATGGCAACAACACCAGCATGACAGTTGAAAAGATGATAAAGAGGATTGAACCAAATATAGTAGGATTGTAGGTGCATTTCTTCCCGTCCAAGGAAGAGGCTGTCCTATCAATCCATGCATCTATCCGGTCAAAGAATGATGTGATGGTATTCATACGTTCCCTTTTATTGGTGGAGCTGCCCAGAGGCAGCTCCACATAGAGCAAATTATTTATTGGCGTTGACGATTTCGATGACGTTCTGGATATGCTTGTCGTACTGGGCCTTATCCATGGGATCTGCTGTGATCATCAAAGTCTTGTACAGCTCCACAACTTCCGGCTCCTGCAGCATCTTGGAGTAAGCGTCATAGATTTTTTTGATAATCTGTTCATCGGTACCAGCGCGCACCAACAATGCACAGGTATTGGGATAATAAGCATTCAGTCCATAATCACCGACACCCTTGACGTCATACACATCATTGTGGACACCATCTTTGTTGAAAGTAACGACAGGAGTAAGCACACCACCTTGGACATTGCCCTTTGCTTGGCTCTGGTGGGATACGGCAAACTGGGTCTCACCCTTTGCCGCTGCATCCAAAGCAAGGTTTGCACCATTGTAGGAAACAAGGTCATAATCCAAGCCCAGTTCCTTGAACAGTGCACGGACCAGGAAAGCCTCCGCTCCAGCAGTACCGTTTACAGCGACCTTGAGCTTCTTGCCCTGTCCATATGCCTTCAGGTCATCCAGGTTCTTGATATTGAGTTTTGCATCGGCAGTCATGACAAAGATGGCACTGTAGAGATTGATTACAGGGGTATAGTCAGAATACTTGAACATGATTGCTTCCGAACCATCTACGTTGGGAGCGATAGAGAATCCACCCTCGCCACCAAAGATCAGGTTGTAGGAGTTGGGAGCATTCTTCAGGTAGTTGGTAAGTGCAACGTTTCCACCGGCTCCAAGTTCGTTGGTAGCAAGTACGGGTACATTGAGGTATTTCTGACCAAATGTAGCCATCTTGCGGTTCACGACGTCAGCAACGCCTCCAACTGCCCATGGACAAATCACTGTCACTTCTTTTTCGGGCCATGCAGTAACATTGGCTTCAGATTCTCCTTTTGCAACCAATACAGACACTGACATGATCAATACCAGCAGCATCAATACAACTTTTTTCATTTCGTCCTCCAATTTGTTAGGTAGTTACACCCTAGATGCAGACATATCATATCGCAAGACAAATTTTGTTATACTTCAATGAAAGTTGTCTGGTTTCAACAAAAGAAGCATCAGTTGTATGAATCAGCTCCCACAAAACAAAAGAACAATTTTGTATAGCATATCACCCGAATCGAGACACCGGATGATACAGGTTTGACCATTTTGGATTCAAACATTGGCGGGCATGTTTACATGAATCCCGTAAGATTGTATATTCAACCGAAGAAATGACGGATTCAGGACATCAAATTGCCCTACGTCGATTCATTTTCGGGCTCCGGTAGCTCAGCTGGATAGAGCACTTCCCTCCTAAGGAAGGGGTCATGCGTTCGAATCGCATCCGGGGTATCCC
>CAYXIH010000028.1:0-23086 GCA_964465155.1 uncultured Sphaerochaeta sp. | reverse complement strand
CGAGTGCTTGGTACAGGGGAAATTACAAGGCTTTTGCTATTTTGCAAGAGCCTCTAGTTTCTTCCAAAATACTTTTGAATTGCCTCATTCATCATCCGGTTGGCTTCCTTCGCAGCTTCATTTTTCTCAAAATCATCGGCTGCGTGGGTCACTTCATCAACCGCAAATATATAATCATCGATGATATTCTCCTTGGGCATGCTGATGAGCACCCATATTCCGCCTTCCGCGTCTTCCCAGAAAGATTCCTGCTCCGACCCCTCGATCAACGCTTGTGACCTCTGCTTGGACAACACCTCGAACGCATCGACAACCTGACGGTTCGCCAGGCTCCCCGCATCGTTGGTATACATGGTGACAATCTCATCGGTCACCGTGGAGATATACCCGGACAAGGAGTTCCTGGCCTCGGCAAGAGCCCGCTTCAACGAGTTTTGCATGGTAGCCATCTTGCCATATCCAGTAGCGAAAAGCGTTGTTTCGTTACTGAGATTGGTATACACCCAAGCAGGTCGTGCAATACCATTCTTCCCCAGCACCACCGGAAGATTTGGAGTTTCAATGATAGGATTTTGACGAGAACCCTTTCCTGTCGATGCACAGGAAATGCTCAGGCTGGCTACTAGCACCAGCAATATACACACTCTGAGAATCTGTCTTGTTTTCATCTTCCTGTTTCTCCTTTTCAATTCAGAAAACCATCATCGAATGCTGTCCCAAACTCTGTTGCTATCCTTTTTTCGATTATTGCCATGGTTCGGCTCTTTGCAGCAGCATCGGTTTTGGAACCCTCGCGCCCCGATATCGTGAATGACAACACATTCTGCTTGTCTACGGTATCGCGTACATTGATCGAGACTTGGTACTTATAGAACTTGTTGACATTCGTACCGACTGTGGTGCTGGCGATATTGGCAACTACTTGCATCTCGTACCTTGCCTCACCGAACGCAACATAGAACCCTTTGCTTGAGATCAGGTCATACAACGCATTCTCTATCCTGCTGTCCACATCCCCACGCACAGCGATACTGAACTCAATAGAGGACAGCAACTCGTTCTGCATGGCCCGTATTTCTGCCACGGAAGGGACATGGGAATACCGCCTAACTGCATCAACGGATAGATATTTGAGTATGGCCAGGTCACTGGCAACCGGGGTGAGATCAGAGAGAAGCTCCGTCACCTTCTTCAGTTTTTGCAAGGAGACACTCTGATCATCCACAACCGCATAATACTCCTTGAGGACAATAGGGACTTCCTTGTCCACCCGAGCCCGATACAAATCTATGGCAGTTGCCTTGTGCATCACCGCAAGGGCATAATACGTATTCCCCTCTTGGTATTTCTGCTGGATCTTGACGCCCAACAGTTCAGTCTTCGCCAATGATATGCTCACCATCGAATCAAGGGAGTCCGAATACACAGACGATGCGTCATTGCCCGACCCCACCCGTGTCTCTGATGATAACACCGTGGTCTCCCCCGACACCGACAGGCTGAAGATGGAAGCCAGGTTCTCCTTGGCATTCTTCTCAGCCTTCTCAGCATCGGTACCTGTCCCAACAGCACTCACATAGAAGTCTTCCGAATAGGCTGAGGCTGGGGACAGGATCCAACTGGGGGCTTGGGCTTTTGCAGCCCAAACTCCCGAAGTACACATACACAATGCAAGGAACAGAATTATTTTCCGCATGTTGCCATTATGATATTAGCCGCATTTTCGCTAATCGTCTTGTTCGCAAACACTTGTTGATTTAATACATTGTTGTTGCCATCATAGAAAGTCACCGTGAAGTCATACGTACCTGGCTTGAGTGTCAAACCACCTGCATATGCAGAATCGGGTAGGTATTTGCACTGGCGGGTATCGGCTTTCTCAGTTTCGTCGATGCCCTTGAGCGCCGCCTTCCTGGTTGCATCTGCTGCCTTCATCGCTGCATTGTATGCAATGTTTCCAAACGGCCCCAACGAAGAACTCGCCTTGTTAGCTGCCTGCCGTGCCACTTCGTATGCCTTGTCTGCAGCAATTGTTGCAACCTGCATCTTCATGTAGCCACGGTAGAACGATCTCAGGTATGAAGTCTTTACATCAAGGTCCGACACTTGTTTGGCTGTCAGGGAAATGTCTTCCAGCTCACCTAGCACGAACTTGTCCCCATTGGAACAACTGACTTCTATCCTGGCAATCTGGCTATCCCCGGTTCCCAGAATCTGAGGCCATGCAACGTTGAAACTGAAGTTAGACGCCGATGCACGTACATTCTGCTCCTCAACCAATGCAACTTGCCCACCGAATGCCAGCATGTTGACACGTGCCATCCCCTGTGGTACCTGCATGTCGTCAGCGGCAAAGATCTTGGAACCTTCGCCAAATTCTTTCAACAGGCGGTTGTAGTTGATTGAAGTGAAATCTCCACCCTCTTCCCTGAACAATACCATCATCAGGTATGCCAGCAGGTCAGTCTTGTAGAAATCCTGAGAATCCATTTTCGGTAAATTTGCAAACGGGTCAGGCGTGAACGCCAACACTAGTTTCTCAAGGCCAGTCTCCTCTTCCTCCTGACGTCTCCCATAATCCTGGATCTTGATTTCAGCCTGTCGCATCTCTACCAGTGCATCGTCAAGTGATCCCTGCAGATAGTAGATCAGTGCCTTGAAGCAGTTGATGTACACATCCTCATACTTCGTGCCCCGGTATGCCCGCTCCCAGTCATTCGTCAGCAGGGAGGCCGTCTCCTCGGAGAAGCTCATTGCACGATACTGCTTGAACCCATCCTCCGCCAACTCAAAGAATTCCAGAGCCTTGTCATAGTCGCCGTTGTAGAAATAGATGATGGCAGCGTCCATGCAGTACAGTATCTGGTCATTCTCCTTGTAGTCGGGACGGGCTGCGATGATGGCAGAGAGTGCATCTTGATACTTGCCATTTTCTATCATGGCACGAGTCGAATCCTGCACGCTCTTGTCCACACCCGTAGATGCACACGACACCAACGACAGCATCAGGCAAGCTAGGATAATCCCAATGATATGTTTCTTCATATTGGGCCTACCATCTTGCTGATTGTTCTTTCACAACCTTCTTGATCTCGTCATTCTGGCTCGACCACACGATGGTTCCGCGTTCCACGTCCACCAACTCAGCGGTGACATAGTAGACTCTCACGGATGTTGTGCCGCTCTTCTGGACAATTGTCTTGACGGTGCCCTGGAGCATGAAGTCAGCGGCTGCCTCATTTGCCTCGGCCTTTCTCTCGTTCTCGGCGACATAGTTTTCCTGCTCCGCCCTCTCGGCACGGTAGTCAGACTTCACGGTCGACAAGAAATCGGCAACACCGGAGTTGATGATGGCGTTTGAGAATTTTGATGAGATAATGGTGGTATCAATATGCTCATCCGACAAGTTCCTGATGTTTCCCACGGAAATCACAGGAAGCCTTCCAGTCTTCCCCTCATAGGAAGCAAGGCGTGGTGAAGAAAGACATTCGTTGATCAAGGTTGTACAGACAAGCGTTACGTCAGTATCGTTCCAATCCCCGGTCAAATCAATGGCTTTCCCAGAATCAACGCGACTTACGCCAGATGAAGCGCAAGATACGACAAGAACAAGACACAGAACCATAAAAAATGCACTCATAGCTTTAGAAACAACAGACTTCGACATAACATCCCCCAATTAATAGTTTGGGTAAAGTTTATACCTGTTTAAGTATTTTTCAATCTTTTTTTTCTATTTTCCACATCAATCAATTAATCTTTTTTTGCATTGTCACGAGGATATTCACATGTTTCTGTTTCTATTGTTTTGAATCACAGGCTGATGGAGTTTATTTAAACAATATCCATTCATATAATTGAACACTTCGGATATATCATTTTCATTTTTTCATATATCCAAAGATTGTTTCACATATAATTATTTGTAGGTGGATAGCAACAAACCAACAACAAGAGATGGGCCTTGGGGATGAGGAAGCGACCTATCGCTTACCATAGGCACATGCAAGGGATCCTGCCGTTCATATGTTGTCAGATCTTCAAGGGAGTACAGGGATACGCTACATCTTCCCCTTCATGAACGCGCCAAGCTTCTCCATGGTCTCATTGCTGATATCGTGCTCGATGAGACAGGCGTCTTGTTCTGCGATGTGGGGATCGACTCCCAGCACGTTGCTGAGGAATGATGTCAGGGTCTTGTGGCGGGTATAGACTTGGGTAGCGAGGAGCCTGCCCCGTTCGGTCAGGGTAATCTCACCATAGGTCTCCTGATGGATATACCCATCTGCCTGGAGAAGCTTCATGGCTCGGCTGACGCTGGGCTTGGTGACGCCCAGGCGGGTGGCAACGTCGGTGGTACGCACCTTCCCTGCCTCTTCACCTATGGCGAGTACTGCCTCAAGATAATCTTCACCCGACTTCTTCATGAATCTGCATCTCCTGAAAAGTATCGTAGCATTGTCACCACCTTTTTGCAATGATTGGCTTTCTTGTACACATGGGGCCAAATCCCTTGACATATATGTTAGGTGTAACTAACATCAAGGTGAACACAGACGAAAGGTCGTATATCGAATGAACACACCACAACCGACGAACATCCCTGCCGAAACCTTGGCGTCCCTCACAGTTGGCCAGAGCGCCACCGTCACGGGCATCGATGCCCCTCGCCCCCTCAAGAGGCGGCTGATGGACATGGGTTTGACAAAAGGGGTACTGGTCAAGGTCCTCAAGGTTGCACCAATGGGCGATCCGGTTGAGATCAAGCTGCGGGGGTACCACCTCTGCCTGCGCCATTCAGAGGCATCGACCATTTCGGTAGTACGCTCATAGGGAAGGAAACAGCAGATGCCAACCATCGCACTGATCGGCAATCCGAACTCAGGAAAGACCACCCTCTTCAACCAGCTGACGGGAACCACTGCCCATGTAGGCAACTGGCCAGGGGTGACGGTAGAAAAGAAAGAGGGTCTGTGCACCATCGGCCAGACCAACTGGGAGGTCGTCGACCTTCCGGGGATCTACTCCCTCTCGCCCTACTCCCCAGAGGAAAAACTCTCACGCCGCTTTATCCTCGATGACCACCCCGACTTGATCATCGACGTCATAGACGCCACCAACTTGGAACGCTCGCTCTACCTGACGACCCAGCTGGCGGAGCTTGGACGTCCACTGCTGCTCGCATTGAACATGCAGGACCTCCTCAAGCGCGACGGCGTCCATATCGACACGGAGATGCTCAGCCGCCTGACAGGGTGCCCGGTGGTCGAGATCTCGGCAAGCAAGGGAACCGGGATCGAGGAACTCAAGCAAGCTATCACACGCACCGGCAACGAGGACCATATTCCTCCATGCCCACTGTTCTCCTCCGAAGTAGAGCATTGGCTGACGCTCATCATAGAAGACGACTATCTGCATGAAGTCCCTCCAAACCGGCCACCCCGGTGGGCTGCGATCAAGCTGCTGGAAGATGATGAAATGCTCCAGTCGATGATGCCACCGCCCCCGGCGCAGTTCACCACCTTGATGGACCAAGCCCGTTCATGCCTGCAGTCAACCTATTGCGATGACGCCGAGAGCGTGATCATCGACCAACGGTACAAAGTCGCAGAAAAAATCAGCAACGCCGTGGTACAGCAGTTGAAATCGGGCAAGCACCGTTTCAACCTTGACGATATCCTCACCAACAGGTGGGCAGCGATTCCCATCTTCATCCTCATCATGGCAGGCGTCTTCTACGTCTCCATCCAATTGGTGGGAGGACTCACATCAGGTCCGCTGGAATACTTCTTTGGGGAATACATCCCCCTGCACCTTGGCGGACTGCTCGATTCGTGGGGTGTCATCCCATTCCTTTCGGGCCTCCTCATCGACGGCATCATTGCCGGCGTGGGAGCTGTCCTGACCTTCGTACCACAGATGTTCGTCCTGTTCCTGCTGCTCTCGTTGCTGGAGGACTGCGGCTACATGGCGCGCATCGCCTTCATCATGGACCGCATCATGCGCTCGATGGGACTGTCGGGGAAATCGATCATCCCCTTGGTCATAGGAACTGGGTGCTCGGTACCCGCCATCATGTGCACACGGACCATCGAGCACCAGAAGCAGCGGGAGCTGACGGTCATCGTCACTCCATTCATCCCATGCGGTGCCAAGCTTCCGGTATTCGCCATGCTGATCGGTACATTCTTCCCCAACCAATGGTATGTGGCCCCGATGCTCTACTTCATCGGCATCTGCGCGGTGGTAGTCACCGGCCTCATCTCTCGCAGGCAGGACAAGCACAAGGAAGAGAATGCCTTCATCATGGAACTACCCCGCTACCAGGTCCCCACATTGAAGAATACCTGGCTGCAGACATGGGAACGGACCCGTGGGTTCCTCGTCAAGGCAGGTACGATCATCCTCGTGGCCTCGGCGATCATCTGGGCCATGCAGTCCTACAGCTTCTCGTTGCAGCAGGTAGACCCCTCACAGAGCATGCTTGCCACCATCGGCAAGTTCATCGCACCGATCTTCATTCCGCTGGGGTTCGGCACATGGCAAGCATCGGTGGCGCTGCTTACCGGCATCGCCGCAAAGGAATCGATCGTGTCGACATTGGCCGTGACACTGGGAAGCGCCTCGGTATCCACCATCTTCACACCCCAGGCCGCATTGGCCTACATGGTGTTTGTCCTCTTGTCCTCCCCCTGCATAGCAGCCATGAGTGCCATGGCAAAGGAACTGGGCGGTGGGTGGAAGTTCATCAAGGCACTGCTGTGGCAGACAGGACTTGCCTATATCATTGCCCTGCTGTTCAATCTTGTAGGAAGTTTCCTCGTATAGCTTCCGGATAAGGAGTTGCATCCATGAATTCGCTTCTGGCAAATATACTCGTAGCATTGGTCATCATCGCCCTCATCGCACTAGCATTGTTTGCAATGTTCCACCACAAGAAGCAGAAAGGAAGCTGCTGCGGCAGCAACCGTTCCTGCAACTCCTGCAAAACCACATGCAACAACAAGCACCATGCCTCATGCATTGGCTGCCCCTACCGCGGGGAATGTGAGAAGCAACACTAGCCCATTGGTATCACCACTGCATTCGGCAAAAGCACCCAGTGGTTCTTTTCCCTACCCCTTTTCCCATTTCATCCATATGTTGGGAACAGGGGGCAACCATGTCACTTACCTATGAAATCATCATATGCGTCATCGCGGGCATCGGGGCAGGCTTGGGCGTCGGGCTCGCCGGCATGAGCGCGGCAACGATCATCAGCCCGATGCTCATCTCCTTCCTCTCGTACAAACCGTACCTTGCCGTGGGAGTCGCCCTCTGCGCCGACTTCTTCTCATCCATAGCAGGGTCCGTCACCTATGCAAAACACAAGAACATCGACATCCGCAACGGCATCATCATGATGGTCAGTGTCCTTGCCTTCACACTGATTGGGTCGTTGGTTGCCAAGCATGTGCCCGACAAGACCATGGGAGGATTGTCGATGCTGGTGACATTCCTCATCGGAGTCAAGTTCCTCATCAAGCCGGTGAACACCCAGAAAGCAGATTTCACCAAGCTCTCCCCACGCAGGCGGACCATAGAATCGATCATCTTTGGTGCTATGATCGGGTTTGTATGTGGCTTCATCGGAGTCGGTGGTGGGATGATGATGCTCATCACCCTCACCACCGTCCTGGACTATGACCTCAAGACAGCGGTGGGTACCAGCTTGTTCATCATGATCTTCACAGCCTTGGTCGGGGCAGGCACCCACTTTGTAGAGGCAGGATGGCCCAATTGGATGTACTTGGGCATCTGTGCCGCGACGACACTCGTCACATCGGTCATCGCGACGCGGTTTGCCAACAAGGCTTCGACAAAGACGCTCAACCGTGCAGTGGGGATCCTCCTGACGGTCATGGGCGCAGCAATGCTGATATTCGAGTTCATTTTGAAGGAACGGAGGAGACATGCATAATTATTTTGCATAAGATATGCATAAATATGCATCTACATGCTAGCCCTTTTGCAATAAAACGGCTACACTGCGCAACATATCCACATGTAGGAGAACTATCATGAGAAAAACTATCGTTGCGCTGCTCGCGCTGTTGCTCTGCTCGGTATTCGTCTTTGCAAACGGGACGAAGGAAACAGGAGACACATCCCTTCAGAAGGTAAAGGCCAAGGGTGTCTTCACCCTGGGATTGGACGACTCGTTCCCACCCATGGGATTCCGTGACGCAAACAATGAGATCGTCGGATTCGACATCGACGTCGCAAAGGAAGTATGCAGCCGCCTGGGCGTGAAGCTCGTATGCCAGCCGATCGACTGGAATGCCAAGGAACAGGAACTGAACACCGGCAACATCGACTGCATCTGGAATGGTTTCACCATTACCGAAGACCGCAAGAAGGTGCTCACCTTCTCCGACCCCTATGTCAACAACGCACAGGTAGTCGTGGTCAAGGGCTCCTCCCCCGTCACCACCCTCGCCGACCTTGCCGGCAAGAAAATCGGCATCCAGGCTGGCTCTTCTGCCGCCGAGGCGGTTGATGAGTCCCCCGAATTCAAGAAATCGCTGAAGGATGTCATTGAGTTCAAGGACAACCTCACAGCCCTGATGGACCTGGAAGTCGGCGGAGTCGACGGTGTTGTCCTGGACCTGCTGGTTGCCAACGACAACATCAACCGCAGCGGCAAGGACTTCAGGATCCTTGACGAGACACTGGTCTCCGAGGAGTATGGCATCGGCTTCCGCAAGAATGACGTGCAGCTGCGCGACGCTGTCCAGCAGCAGCTCGAGGCAATGGCTGCCGATGGATCTCTCGCCACAATCGCTACCAAGTGGTTCGGAGCAGACATCACGGTTGTCAACAAATAGCCAACCGTATATGATGGCGGGGAGCCTTCCATGGCTCCCCGTATCTATTTTTACGCATAACAAGGGATATACCAATGGGAAACCTGCTGCTGCAACTCCTTGAGGGGACGTTTGTTACCCTCAAGATTTTCTTTTTGACCCTTGTGTTCGCACTCCCTTTGGGAATTGTCGTTGCACAAGGAAGGATGAGCCGGATCAAACCGCTGGCATGGCTCGTGAACGTCTATATCATGATCATGCGCGGGACACCTCTGATTCTCCAGCTGATCTTTGTCTACTTTGCCCCATATTACATCTTTGGCGCTTCGTTCAATCGTTTCACAGCCTGTATCGTGGCGTATGTGGTGAACTATGCCGCATACTTTGCAGAGATCTACCGCGGTGGCATCCAGAGCATCCCCAAGGGACAGTATGAGGCAAGCAAGGTCCTTGGCTTCAGCAAGTGGCATACCTTCTCCCACATCATTGTCCCACAGGTAGTAAAACGGATCATGCCCTCCATGGGCAATGAAGTGATCACGCTGGTCAAGGATACCGCCCTAGCAATGACCATCGGCGTAGCAGAACTGTTCCGCGTTGCCCAGAATGCATCTGCACGGGAATTCTCCACGATGCCGATCTTCATTGCAGGCATCTTCTATTTCGTCATGAACATGGTCGTCTCCAAGACCTTCGACCATGTCGAGCGACGCCTTTCATACTACAACTAGGAGCATCCGATGCATGTAATAGCAGTCGATGACATACACAAGGGGTTTGATGGCCTGGGAGTCCTCAAGGGAATCTCCTTTACCGTGGATGCTGGAGAAGTCCTCTCCATCATCGGACCATCGGGGTCTGGCAAGAGCACCCTGCTGCGGTGCATCACCCAGCTGGAGAAAGTTGACAGTGGCTCGATCGAGATCTGTGGCATGCCGCTGGTCCATACGGCAAACAATGTGACCACCTATTCGGACAAGGCGACGCAGCATGCGATCGCATTGAACGTAGGGCTGGTGTTCCAGAACTTCAACCTGTTTCCCCATTTCTCGGTGCTGAGGAACATCACCGAAGCCCCCCGAGCAGTGCTTGGCCTGTCCAAGGAGACTGCCAATGCCCAGGCAATGGACCTGCTGGTCAGGATGGGACTCGCCGACAAGGCACAATCCTTTCCATGCCAGCTTTCAGGTGGCCAGCAGCAGCGCGTCAGCATTGCCCGTGCCCTTGCCCTGAACCCCAAGGTGCTGTGCTTCGACGAGCCCACCAGCGCACTGGACCCCGAACTGACGGGTGAGATCCTCAATGTGATCAAGGACCTTGCGGCCCAGAAGATGACCATGGTCGTGGTAACCCACGAAATGGCATTCGCACGGGACATCAGCGACCGTGTCATCTTCATGGACGAGGGGGTCATCGCACAAAGCGGAACTCCCCAGGAGGTATTCTCCACCAACACCAGCGAACGGATGAAGAAGTTCCTCGCCCGCTTCTCCTAAGGACAGAGCACCTTCCCATCGAGGGAACCGGTGCAACGGCCATCCCGATAGGCAACCTTCCCGTTGACCAACACCAGCTCCAAGCCGGAGCTGGGGGAACGGGGGTTGGCCAGCGTGGCCGTATCACAGATGGTATTGGGATCGAATACCACGATGTCCGCACACATCCCTTGCTGCAACTGTCCCCTATCATGCAGCCCAAGCCGTTGGGCAACCTCCCCTGTCATCTTCCGTATCATGGTCTCCCACGCAAGCAGGGGTTCCTTCCTGCAATACTCTGACAACACATGCACCGCCGCGGCGAACGAACGGGGATGGTAGGCACCTCCGGAATAGAGGGCATCGGTACCGAAGCAACCCAAGGGGTGGACAAGGATCTGCCGAAGGGACTCTTCGCTTTGGGTGATGTCTGCCATCAACGCACAGCCCGGCTCCTGCGAAAGCAGGTCGAAGAACACATCAAAGGGATCTGCCTCCTGACTGGCAGCTATCTGGGCAATGGACAGACCATCATATGCATGGGTGTGGTCCAGTGAGACGATGGAGATATCCTCCCACCCACAGAGCTCATAGATGCTGTCCCATCCCTGGGGATGTTCCATCATGCCTCGCATGAGCATCCGCTCATGCGGGACCTGAAGTATCCTACGAAGGTCATCACGCTCCATGCGCAGGTACGACGGTGGCAACAGGCTGAACAACGATGTGGATCCATAGGTGTAGGGATACTGGTCGAACAGCACATCCACACCGTCTTCTCGTGCCTGCTCGATCATCCGCAGCATCGTGGGCACATGCTGCTGGTTTGCCCTGCCGATAGCCTTGAGATGGGAGACCTCCAAGCGGACACCCGTCGCCTGTGCCAACTCCAGCACCTCGTGCAGGGACTCAATGACATCGTCACCCTCGCAGCGGTGGTGCACTGCAAACACCCGGTTCCACCGGGCTGTCTCCTCCAAGAGGGCCACCAGCTCATCATGCGAGGCAAACATGCATGGTGCATAATACAACCCCGACGAGAATCCAAAGCAGCCCTGTTCATAGGATTGGTGCAGCAGTGAAACCATCAGAGCTATTTCTGCAGGTGTCGCCTCCCTGTTGGGAGATCCCTCCATCGCAGAGCACCGCAATGCCGCATGGGATTGGAGGAAGACCACATTGGTCCCATGCCCCTCTCCCTGCAACTGTCTTGTATAACCAGCGAAGTCTTGCCATGGCCACGAAGATCCCAAGTCGCCCAGCACGTCACGGGTCAGGTCCACCAAGGTTGCCCTGCGTAGTTCATCCTCGGGAACAGGATAGACACCGATGCCACAGTTGCCGGCCACCTCGGTCGTTATCCCCTGCCCGATCTTTCCTCCCATGGCAGGATCGCGCAGCAGCTGGAGCTCAGAATGCCCATGCATGTCGATGAACCCCGGACAGACCATCCGTCCGGCACAGTCGACTACTTCACGGGCAGCACAGTGCTCCAAGCTACCAATGGCGATGATCACACCATCGCGTACCGCGACATCGCCGGCAAAGCCCGGCGTTCCACTTCCATCGACCACCCATGCATGTTTCAGCAAGATATCGGCATGCAGGTTCACCGATTTGCCTCCATGCGCAGCAATTCGCCCAGGACCGATTCCTCGATCATCCTTGCGGTTCCCTGGTAGTTTCCCCTGCGGACAGTCAGCGCCAGGGTTGCCTTGAACTCTGGCATCCTGTCACTGCTGATGCACGCTGGGGGAAGACCACCAGCCAGAAGCTCACCGGCAAGGACCAACAAAGCGAAGGATGCGGACATCTGCTCATATGGCTTGATCCTGTTGATCTCACCGAACAGGAAGACTGCCCGCACCAGCGGATGGAGGTGCCTCCATTCACGGTCATATTGGACGAACAGCGTCTCCATCTGCTGGGTCACGGAAAAGGTCCGCTCGTCGCCACCCCATGCACCTCCGGCAGGAATCTTTGCATTGCGGTAGACATTCTCTGCATCCCCAGGCAACAAGCGCACCATTGAAGCATGCAAGTCGGAAAGGGATTGCTCTGACCACCATGACCCACCAGGGCGCTTCCCAGCAGAGAAGAAGCCAGTGGTGCGGGTCAACTCCTGCAGGATCGCACGGAAGTTGAGCAGGAGGATATGCTCGGAAAGAGTCAGCGAGTCCACTGTCTCATACGCACACACCCGTTGTATCTGGGCAACAGTCAGGTTGACCCCTTCCTCTCCCATCAGCATCCTGCACAGGCGGAACAGGAGATGCTCATACGCTTCTTCAATGTGGGAGTCCACACCTTGGGCATGGAAGGATGCTGCAGCCTCATCAAGGCCGCTGAAGTTCTGTGCGCCGATACGCATGTCCATGTTCTTGAGGTGCCTCAGCCGACGCCCGTCCCCGGGCTTTGGCGCATCATTGGGGATGACCCACGCCCATGCATTGCGTACGGCTCCCTCCACGCGTCCTTCTGCGCACAGTATCCTGATCCTCCGTTCCGAGATGCCCCATTTCTCCGAGGCCTCCCTAATTCCCATATATTGCATAATCCCTCACTGTTTTTTCATTATTATATTCCTAAAAAGGATTGTTAACAAGGAATGATATAACCAATTCATCAACTTTTGCCCCTTTGACGTTCGTCGCTATTTCGGGGATACTGCTATCCGTACTGACGAGGAGACCAGATGGATACATATGATGTCGTGATTGTTGGTTCCGGTCCTGCCGGAATGGGGGCTGCCTTTGCTTTGATCGAGTCGAACAGGAATCTCAAGATCCTGATGATCGACCAAGAGAAATTCTCCACTGGCGGCATGAGAAATGACTGCAAGATGAACTTCACCTACCCAATCGGTTTTCCCGAGGAGTATTGGACCCAGGAACAGGCGGATACATATCTGGAGCGTGTCACCCAGTTCCTCCAGCCTACGATCATGCCCAAGAACAATATCGAGATCTACCAAAAGCGGGCAAGCCGCCTAGGATGCAGCCTGCTGGAGATCCGCCAGACACACCTTGGCACCGATGGTGGCCTGTTGCTGATCAAGCGGCTGCTTGCGGAGCTCAACGAGCAGGGGGTCACCCTTGCATTGGGCGAAGCCATGCTGGAAGTCGACAATGTCGCCAAGACGATCAGGACCGACCTGAGGACCATTGGCTTTAGAAAGCTCCTGATTGCCCCAGGCCGCAAGGGCTTCCATTTCCTACAGAATGTGATGCATTCCCTCAACGTCCCGTTCGTGGACAACATCGTGGACATCGGGGTTCGGGTGGAGACCCGCATCGAGCACTACCCGATAGTCCGTGACTACTATGATCCCAAGTTCTACTTCCCCGAAAAAGTCCGCACCTTCTGCACCAACAGCGGCAATGCCCATGTGGTCAAGGAGCGGTATGCGACAGACCGGGGCGATGTCTGGTATTCGGTCAATGGACATGCATACTCTGCCGACAAGCTCAAGGACAATGGACTTGTGAATTTTGCCATCCTCAAGACAGTCCGCTTCACCCACCCGTTGGCCAGCGGACAAGCTTTTGCCGAGAACCTGGGATTGCAGGCCGCACTGATGGGAGGAGGCAAACCCCTGATGCAGCGAGTGGGCGACTTCCGCCTTGGATCGCGCAGCAAGGATGATTCCTTCAATTCCGATTTGTACGACTTCGAGCCAAGCCTCAAGGATTGTTGCCCCGGCGACATCTCCTTGGCAATGCCAGCAAAGGTCCTCCGGTATATCTGGAAGGCTTTGAAGAACCTGGACACGATCGTGCCGGGTGTGCTCCACCCCTCCACGATCTTGTACTATCCTGAGATCAAGCTGTATGCCAACAAGCCGACATACCAGAACGACCACTTCATGGTGGCACCTGACATCTTCCTCGCCGGAGATGGTGCTGGCACCAGCCGTGGCATCACCGCAGCCTGGGCAAGCGGTATCAGGGCAGCCGAGGGAATCCTCGCCTGATCAGGAACCAAGGATTAGCAGCAATACGGGAAAGGCCACGAGGAACAGCAAGTTGCTCGTGGCTGTTGTCTTTGCAGCGAATGGACCGTCACCACCAAAGTCAGATGCCAATATTACGGCTTGCGCCATCACAGGCATCGCCATCTGGACCAGCAATACATCAGAGGTAAAGCCATCCACTGCCACGCCACAGATTCTTGCTATCCAAACAACTATATACATCAATATTGGAGCCAACACGAACCGGCACATATAGACCAGCCAAGAATCACGCGAAGGAATCAGCTCCCGCAAGGGTATGGTGGCAAGGAACATGCCGATGTAGAGCATGGAAAGCGGTGTCGTGGTACTCCCGATATAGGATAGCGCATTGTTCAATGCAGAGGGCATGCGCACACCCAGCAGTGCCATGACGACACCGATGAACAGCGCGATCATGGGAGGGGTGCTGACAATCTTCACAATTCTCCTGCCCAACCCAACACGGACAACCTCACCATTGCTCAAGCGAAACCGTGCGTCATGGTCCAATCCACCAACCCCGATAGTCCAACAAATCACTGTAGAAGCCAGGAACGAGACAGTAACACCTGGCATTGAGTCCGGTCCATACACGATCATGCTGACTGGCAGTCCAATGAAGAGCGTGTTGGATATCACCGACATCAAGACAAATGTACCCCGGCGGTCCTTGGCAACATGAAAGAGCATGCACACCAGCCATGAGGCACCATAGAGCAGGAGCATCATCACGATGGGCAGCGGAACCAGTGGGAGCATCTCGAACAATTGCTGCTGGTCAAACATATTCGTGAGGTTCCATACCATCATGCAGGGAACAGAGAACTGGACCACGAACTTTGATATGAAGCGCATGACCGAGTCATTGACCCAACCCAGCTTCTGCAGCAGCGCTCCTCCTCCAAAGAGCAGGAGCACTGTGATGATTGCTTCAACAGCCTTGATCATTGCTGGAACCCAAACTGCTCATCCAACCAACGCAAGCACAGATTGAACCATGTGCTGCAATGCTCGTTGGGTGTATGCACCTCCATGTTGCACATCGAAAGGCCATGGGTTCCCGATGGATAGATGTGGCATTCAAACGGCACATTGGAAGCACGCAGCGCATTGATGAACATCAGGGTGTTCTCAAGAGGTACGCTCTGGTCATCGAATGTATGCCACAAGAATGCAGGCGGAGTCTTGGGATCGACACGATCCTCCAGAGAAAGATATGCACGCAACTGGGGATCACCACCACTCACATTCTGAGCAGAGCCTTCATGGGTAAATGGACCAGTGGTCAGCACAGGATAGCACAGCACCATGGCATTTGGCCGGGCACTTACCAAATCACCGGCCTCCTGCAGGTCATCACATAGGGTTCCAACCGATGCGGCTGCATGGGCACCAGCGGAAAATCCTAGGACTGCAATGTTGTCTTGCTGGATATTCCAAGCCTGGGCATTCCTTCGGATCGTACGGACCGCGGCAACTCCCTGGCGCAGGGGAAGCAACCCAGCGGCTTGCTCGTCCAACCCATAGTAGAGAATCCCCACATTATACCCATGGGCAAACAAAGCCAACGCGGGCGGATCACTCTCACGTTCAGAGCAGATGTGGTATCCCCCACCTGGGAACACCAATACACATGGCCGCTTTAGATGATAGGTTGTCATCTCATTCATTGCATCATGCAGGTACATGACCAATGTTCCACCCGTACCTTCGAGCTCCAATTCAATCCGCTGCATAGACCCTCCACTTGTAAACGGTGCACATCCTACCATATCGGTGGACTCTACGGAACCTATAGTTTGTCATAGGACCGCCTTTGGTATATATTGCCCTTAGGAGGAGACATACCATGGACATGACCTATGATACCCTTTTGGAAGATCTCATGGAGGATGCGACAAAGCTTTCACAGGAGTTCGTACACCGAGATACGTTCAAGGAAGTGTATCTTGGGGGCTCCTCTCCAGTAGCTGCGTTGGAGTACATTCACACAGCCTTCTTCGAAGTCGTGGCATACTATGCATATTGCCTTCGGTATCTCGGCCCTGAGAACCGCATGTCCACGACACACCGAGAAGAAGTGGTGGACAATCTCAGGAAGGATATTCCAGACCCCAACGATGCAGGGCTGATGGACCAAAGGATCAAGCAATACCAACAAGCACAAGACAGTACCGTCGCATTCGGACAGTTTTGCTTCTATGCACTGCTGAACTATGAATTTGCACCAAATCTTGCTACTGCATCGGAAGAGGAGAACATATATGGGTATCTCACCGAGCAGATGGAAGGCATGGCCAACACCATCCAACAAACAGCGAATAGTTTCATAATCCTCCCCCGCGAGTGACCATACCAGAAATCTTTGAACGTGGCGTCATTCATCCACAATTGCCCTTGGCTTTGTAGCATAGCATTGTTAAGGACGTCACTTGCTAGAGGTTTTCCAAATACCGGCAAGGGGCAAGAGGAATTGCGTTGTTCCGAAGATCCTGGAGAAATCCTCCCAAGCTCACTTCGAACCGACACCTTGGCCCAAAAATAGCACCCCCAATGCCATGGAATGGGGGTGCTCGATGATTCAAGAATCAGCTTGAAGATTAATTTCTTTGTGGCTTACCCAACTGAGACCATCCATAATCACTGAAGTAATTGAGAGAAATACAGATATAGGGCCTGATATCAATCGAATTGTAGTTATTGGCAAACCCACTTGTCATGCTTGACCCAACCTGAATCAATTGCCACTGGGCAAAATTCCAGACAGCTGTTGCACCAATATCGATGCCAACCGCATCTGAGAAGTCGTATTTGATTCCTGCGTCTATACCAATGCCCATATCAATACCCATCACATCATAATTCGAGGTCCAGTAGGATTGCTCCGTCAACGAGAATCCAATACCGGCATGCACCAGGAATTGGTTCGTTACACGATACCGATACCCCAATCCAGTCACCAATTCGACATTCAGGGCAAAATCCCATGGGGTGCCTGATCCCGAAGGAGACGAAAGAAGTGATATTGGGAAAGAAATATTACCAGCCACGAATACACCAAAATCACTATCGTTCCAGAATTGATAGCATTGAATGGGAACGCTGACCGACTGCATGGTAGTCGTTGAGTTCTTACCAAACTCCATTGTGTACTCATAGCCAATACCTTCGCTGTTCCACCCATCAGAATCAGCAAAACAAACCCCGACAGAGACGAAAATGACCAACAAACAGACAACCAGTTTTTTCATAGACCTATCCTTACCCTTACCAGTGTAATGGCCGAGACTTTACCACCCCCAAGGGCAGCCGCAACATGGATGAGCCCACACTCAACGCTCACATCAGGCTGGCTGAACATATGAACCATAGCTATTCTCCCCCTGCTCTATCAACAACCCGTATGGCCTTGATGCCATCCAGGGTATGTCGATACAACGATTATCCAACTAAGTCCAAAATATGAGATTTGTGTGCAAGTTCTCTTGCATATTACCCCCGTTTTTTGGGAGGTGCAAGATGAAAGATTGGTTCTGACGCAAAAGGTGGGTCAGTATACTGCACTGCAGTAAGTCTAGAAATAGAAACGACAGGCTTCCATCAGAGAAAGCCTGTCGTATATCGGGCAGAGAGGATTTGAACCTCCGACCCCCTGGTCCCGAACCAGGTGCGCTAGCCCCTGCGCTACTACCCGATGTATGCAAAATATGCTTTTGCCACGGGTTCAGACTATATCGGTTCACCCTCCGAATGTCAATTGCTCCTAATAGAGGTTGATGTAGAAACCAAATTCACCTGGCCAGATTGTCTCGGCAACCTTGTTTTTTTCTGGCCCAAAGACATATCCAACTTCATAGTACATATGGAATATCCCAAACATACGCAAATGCAGGTGGACTCCGGTACTCCCCATGAAGTTGTGGTATGTCATCGTATGGTCGGTATTGTTCAGATGCCCACCAGAATACCCCAAGTCAAGGAAGGTATAGAGGTATGGATAGCAATCGTTGGTGAGGAATTGCGGTCCATATGCATAGAGTCTCAGAGAATTGGTCAAAGAGTGCTGAAGATTTTGGGCTGAAACTTTCCAAATTCCACCGGTTTCAGCATACCTGGGTACGGATGTGCCATCGAGGTATCTGTATGAGAACAAATCGTACAAAGTAAAGGAAAGCCAATTCCATCCATTGGATTGCTGCAACTGATACAAGGTATATTCCGCTGATAATGAAGTTGATATCTTCCAATAATCGCTTCTTCCTCCAAACATATCCAAGTCATTTGCCAGCCACCAAGGAGCCCAAGTAGCACCGACTGCCCACTTGAACCCATCACCTGTAGTTTCAGTGCCTGTATACATATTCACAACCAAACCAAGATTGATGGAAGTTGAGAGGAGATAGCGGTTGCCTTGCAAGTCCGGAGCCCCAACAAGGGGTCCATCAAAGATTGGACGTGTAGCAATTGTCCCATTCTGCAATGGTCCAACAAATGTCAGTTTGTTGTCCGAAGCCCAACTATCATGCCGGAATGATTCAAGGCGCTCCGTGGCTTGTTCCCATCTTCCCGCATAACTTATGGATAACGTAGCCAAATCACCGTTGTTTATTGGAGAACGTCCGAAACCTTGTGAGAATGCCAAATTCCATGTGCTAAATATGGTTGAATAATATTTTTGATCGGAATCAAACTCCGTCCCGTCAGACAACTTGGTTTTACCATGTTCCCACTTCAGATAATCACCGGTCTTAGGATCTTGCAAAAGCTCACGTGGTGCATACCCTGCGGAGATGGAAAAGGCCAACCTCGTCCCCCGGTCGTCAAACACATGCAGCCCAGGCATTTCAAACTCCACGTCGATACTCGTTGGAAAGAGGCCCTGGGCAAAACCCGTATACACTCCTACGGAAAGCACTTTGTCAAAGACTTCTATCGAAAAACATGAGGATATTGAAAGTAACAGAATCAACAATATTGCGGGAATTCGTTTCATATTGCATCGATAGTAGCATGCCTTTCATCTCTTTCTCAATATGCAAAAATCGAATCAAGCTTTACAACCAATGGATTTGCTTGCTTTAGTAGACTGGGGGATACATGATGCGACGATTTGTGCAGGTAGTAGGATCTCAATTGGTGTAGTCCTTACAGTATTTTCGGTTTTAACTATGATATTCCGTATTATCACCGAACGCAGTATGAAATCGTTTGCAGCGGGACGCAAAAACTGGCTATTCACCCAGTCGATCGATGGTGCGGATGCTTCCGCTTTCTTCTTTTCCCTTGTTGAGACTGCCAAGGCTTGTGGCATATCCCCTCATGACTACATTGAGGCTGTGACAACCTTCGGATTGCAATGCAGGACTGAAGAGGACTGGAAGGCTTTGCTGCCCTGGACCGTGGACCTTGGCAAGCTGGTTTCCCTGAGGGCTGAGCGCATCGCTGCACAGCCTGACAGGAATAGGACTGCACCCTACGTCTTCTCCGGTGCTAACCACTGACTGCAACATTCTTGATTGCCCTCAGGATTGTCTCCAGGTGTGGCTCCTCCACCCGTAGTATTGCACCCAGATATTCGATTTCAATTTCCTGGGGTGTGCATTCTATGGCCTTTTGGGGTTCAACCTGTACGAAGCCAGGTTTTGCTTTGTAATCCCTGTACTCTGGACGATGCTTTTTCATACATTGAAGCAATGTGGTGTTGGGTATGCCATTCCTTCTGCCAAAACTTGTTATTGATTCCCCTGAATTCACAGCTTCTATAACTCTGTCCATGATTTGCTGAATCTCTTCAGCCGTATACCTTCTGTTGTTTGATTTTCTCATGCCTCCTATTCTAAAGGAAGAGTAAGTTGTATTTCAAAATCGTTCATTTGATGCTTGCTCTTTTATTGACAAAAACCTTATCATCACTGAAGGCACAGGCTCTTTCGGAAACGACGTGCTGAACCGCTTCTTGAAAACAGATATTGGCGAGATCCGAATCATCTCCTGCGACGAGAAGAAGCAGGATGACAGTCGCCATTTCTATCAGGCTACGTTGCTGACATGATCAGCTTCAATATCGAGGATGTGCTGAGACAGTCAACGAGTTTATCTTTGATACTCTTGTATAACTATATTATGCACACAAACCAGAAGGTTAGGTATTACTTCAAGATTAACGTCATAGTCTTGGAAGACCTCTGGGAAAACAAGATCAACGGAAAGTTACGATTTGTATAGTTCACCAAAATTCCAAGAAGCTGTTAATCGAGCGGATATCAAGATTGACGGTCCCTATTGGGTTAGAGATTCCTAAACTTTGAAAATTTCAGTTTAAGCTTAGAATCGTTTGGAATATGAGCAATCGGTCGGGGTGGCAGGAAATCACTAGTGGTAATTAATTGAACTACTATGAGAGAATGCCTGAAAATTGATGAAACAAGAATGTAATTCATTTCGAAAATAGTGGGAGAACATTATGAAACTTGGAATAATGCAACCGTATTTTATCCCTTATATAGGGTACTGGCAGTTAATAAATGCGGTGGATAAATACGTAATTTATGATGATGTTAATTTTATAAAAGGTGGTTGGATAAATAGAAATAAAATTCTTCTAAACGGAGAGGCTCATTACTTCAATGTTCCAATGATTGGTGCCAGCTCATTTAAGAAAATAAATGAAGTCAGCGTCAACTGGGACAAAAAACTGATGGAGAACAACATAAAGACGATAAGTAATGCATATCGAAATGCGCCATACTACGAAATAGTATTCCCTATCGTCGAAAAAATATTGCGTTTTCAAACAAGTAGTCTTTCAGATTACGTTATTAATTCGATTCGCATTATATGTGAATATTTACAAATTGGAACAGAATTAATTCTATCGTCTGAAATCGATAAGGATGAAAATCTAAAGGGGCAGGATAAAGTTGTTTCAATTTGTCATCTGCTTGGAGCCACGGAATATGTAAACGCCATTGGGGGCCAAGAACTCTACTCAAAAGAGATGTTCCTAAATGAAGGAATTCAATTGTCATTCTTACATAGCAACACCATCATTTATAATCAGCGAAATACTGAGTTCGTTCCGAATCTATCAATAATCGATGTGATGATGTTTAATTGTAAAGAAAAAATCGAAGACTATCTCAAAGAGTTTGAATTAGTCTAAAATAGATGTTGGGCAATCAACTATCATGTAATTTGGAGAAATGAATAATGAAAACAATCCTAATATTTGGTGCAAGTGGTGATACCGGTAAGTATTTAGTTGATTATCTGATTGCTGAAGCGGGAAATCATGATTTTAAAGTTATTGCATCTGGGTCTCGCAAAACAGACTACTTCTCGAAGCTTAATATACCATACTATCAAATCGACACAACCTGTAAGTCAGATTTTGATGTTCTCCCAAAAAATATCTACGGAGTGGTAAATCTAGCAGGACTTATGCCTGCCAGAATGCAAGGGTATCATCCTCAGCGATATATTGATGTAAATATAACAGGCAACCTAAACATACTGGATTTCTGTAGAGAAAACAGAATTGACAGACTCTTGTTTGCACAGTCGTTCGGTGATATTAAGGACTGGGGAAATGAACAAACTCTTTTGACGGCTGATATGCCGAGAAGATTCCGATTTGATACAGATCATTCAATATACGTCATGACTAAGAATTTTACTGTTGATTTGATGAGAAATTATCATGAGATGTATGGAATTAAAACCTTTGTATTCAGATTGCCGACGATTTACCTCTGGTCCCCAATAGATACTTACTATGTTGATGGAGAGATTCGTAAAATAGGCTATCGCATACTAATCGACAAAGCAATGGCAGGAGAACCAATAGAGATATGGGGAGACCCCAATAGAGTAAAAGACATGGTTTACGTGAAGGATTTCTGCCAAATGATATTCAAAGCTCTTCTATCCGATCGTTTATGTGGCCATTATAATGTTGGAACGGGTATTGGAACTTCCCTTGAAGAGCAAGTACGAGGTATCATCGACGTTTTCAGCACAAATTCGAAAAAGTCAACTATTTCGTATAGGCCAGATTTACCGAATGCGCCAAAGTATATTATGGATATAACACCAGCGCGTAATGAGCTAGGATATGAACCAAAATATAATTACCTCGAAATGCTCAAAGACTTAAAACGTGAAATGGAGCTGAAAAGATTTTAGGCTTTCCCCCTCATTATAGCAGCAGAAATGTTGATTGACGTTTTGATAATACAAGAAATCTAACTTAAGTTGTAATTTTTGTTGATTCCCATTTTATCCTGATGTGAAAACCATAGGTATTTGCAAATCAGCCTAGAAGGTTGAAGGAGTAGTTGGATATGCCCAAGGACACACAAGAAAATGAAAGGCCGAAGACTCACCGATAATATGTTGTCTTCAACCACAAAAAAAGTTTCTAGCGGTTTGAATTTCTCCTATATCTTATGTAAGCATGTCCGTAGGGTACAATGACCAGCGTCCCCATCACGGAAGAAGAAAGAGTAAGCCACCTCTCCGGAGTACCCAGAAATTGTCCCGACTGAGATTCCAGCCTCCAAGAATGAAATACATCTAAACAAGAACCCAATCCATGATTTCCAGCTGACCCTTGGTCTTTCGTATACGATCTAACATTCCCAGATGCTGTCCCTATGCATTGCTGCAGGAACAGCATCTCAATGAACTATCCCCTTGAATCCATGTTCCAATGACTCTGAATTTTCATGTACGGAACACTTTCATTGACATGGGTCTTCCTAAGTGCTATT
>CAYXIH010000027.1:14136-23145 GCA_964465155.1 uncultured Sphaerochaeta sp. | reverse complement strand
AGGGGAACGTCACCCTCTCCCAAGGGGCCATGTGGCGGCTTGCCCAGCAGTTCGAACTGCTGATGCATGTGCAGGAGGATTGTAGCCCGGGGGGTGTCTGCGGTTCGTTCGAGGCGGTCATCAAGGATGACGTGCAGGCATACCGTGACTACCTGGCATGCTCTTGTCTGTAATACCGTTGTCTTGAAAGCTTGCATTCTGGGACTTCGGTGAGTATCATTGCAAATACTAAGAGTGAGGAAAATGTATGAAGAAACGATTGCTTGTACTGCTGCTGGTCGTATGTGTCGCCGTCACCTCCGTGTTCGGTGGGGACTGGAAGTTTGTGTTTGGTGACCTAGACCAACATCCAGAAGTGCTGATGGGGTTCCTTCCCAGCTATTTTGCCGGTGGAGTAGGCTACACCGGTCTTTCCTTGATCGAGAATGATACCACCGAGTTCCAGCTGATCGCAGGTGGTGGCTATAGCCAGCGCAAGGTTTGGCAGAACCCTGTCACGGGTGAGCCGATCACCGCAAACCCGCTGGTCTACGACGTATGGCGCGTGGAGTGGCAGTTCAAGTTCCTCCAGGGCTTTGGTGAGTCATGGGTACCCGGCAAGGATCTGGTGACCGTGACTGCCGGCTATGAGGGACGTTGGGAATACAACGTGGACTCGTTCAAGGTAGGGGAGAAGCGCAACAATGGTGGCTCATATCCCATCCTGACAATCGACAATTGGTTTGCGCAGCATAGTGGCAATGCAGATGCCATCTATCCCGACATGAGCTTGGGCGACTATGGCAAGCGCATGATGCTGGGCACGACCTTCATGGCGGGTGTAAAGCTCAACATGATGGATGACGGCATGACATACCAGCAGGGCTTCTCAGCCAACTTGGTTGGCCGGTATGCACCGCTGGCCCTCAACCGCTCCTTGGGTGGCGAGGCAGACTTCTATACGGTGACGCTGAACATGCAGGGTGCATATACCCCCTACCAGCTGGAAAGCTCAAAGGGGTTCAACCTCTTCTCCATTACATTGGTCGACCGCTTGTATGCCAACTGGACCGATGGAACGAAGGTACCCGTCTATGCGCAGAGCGCTGGTTCGCTGGGACGCCAGGTCCGTGGATTCAACAACTGGACCTACAACAGCAACTTCATCGTCGTCAACAACTTTGACCTGCGCTTCATCGGACCCGAGCCGTTCTTCAATGGTGTATGTCCCCGCATCAACATGTTCTTCGACATTGGCTATGGATGTGGCAACTACTTCAATACCAAGCTCAAGGCAGACAACCTGCTGATGAGCACCGGTGTACAGTTCACCGTCAGCGTATTCGACTTCATTGACTTGGGCTACCAGCTTGCCTACCTGATCAAGGGTGACAACTACGTCGATGGGGCTTCGAGTCGCTTGGCTACCACAGTGACCTTCTTCCTGGACTTCTGATCGAAAACAATGATTTGTGGTATGCTGCCCTTCATCTTGGAGGGTGGCTTTTTTTCTATGCTGTCCGATGTTTTTGCAGTACCATACCTGTATGGAACAAGAGATGGACACATACCTGCAGATGGCAAACAAGCCTCTTGCAATGGATAGGACCCGCAATACCCGTGACCTTGGTGGCTATGCCAGCACCTGGGGGCGCAAGACGGCCCCAAGCCGGTTCTTGCGCAGTGATGCATTGACGGACCTGACTTCCCACGACATTGCGTTGTTGGAAAGCCATGGGGTGGATTTGGTGATTGACCTACGCATGCCGTCGGAGGTGGATACTACTCCCGATACCGGCTGGGCTACTGCCAACTACGTCAACATACCGCTGTTTGACGATATTCCACAGTTGGTGGAGGAGCATCATGGGGATGTGTCGCTGCAGGGGATGTACCAATCCATCTTGGACCAGAAGCAGGACCGGGTCCTGCAGGTGTTCCAGCAGCTGCTCACGTCCCGTGGGTGCGTGCTCTTCCATTGTACCAACGGCAAGGACCGCACCGGGGTAATAGCCATGCTGCTGCTGCGCTTGGCGTGCGTACCGGATGACATGGTCGTGGCGGACTATTCGGTGTCGGCCTTCTATCTGCGGCAGCGGTTTGCTGCAATGGTTGCTGCCTTGACCAAGCTCGGACGTTCCGTTCCGCAGGACATGCTGAAGTCCCAGCCCGACACCATGGTGAGTACATTGTCCCACCTGGACACGGTCTATGGGGGAAGCGAAGGGTATCTGAAGCATATTGGCCTTGGCAAGGAGGATATCTCCTGGATCAAGGACCGGTTGCTTGGAGCATAGGAGGCATGCAGATGTTGGACCAGACGATCATGCTGCAGGATGGGAAGGAATACTATGTGATTGGGGACGACATGTTCTATGCCAAGCTCCCAGACGGTAAGCCCGATACATCCCGCATCATCACCACAGCAGATGTGGAAAAGCAGCTGAAGCAAAAGTCAGCGCACACTACGAAGAAATGAAGATCATGGAGGCAGCGGAACACGCTGCCTCCACTGATATACGGCTCCCAACTTTCATTCCAATTCAAAAATCTCTGCATTGTTGCTTGACAGCCTGTGGGTTTCTTTGTTATATACTTAGTTAGTTGAGTAACTAACCAAATAAGAAGCAGAGAGGGTATACCGTGCAGTTGAATTATTCGGGCGACATTCCAATCTTCCTGCAGATAGCACGTTCGTTGGAGGATGAGATCTTCACCGGCGTCTATCCGGAGGAGACACAGGTCCCGTCCACCACTGAGATCTCGGTGGGGTACACGATCAATCCGGCTACCGTTCTCAAGGGGATGAACCTCCTCGTGGACGAGGGGATCATCTACAAGAAGCGAGGTGTGGGGATGTTTGTGGCAACGGGGGCAGTAGAGCAGATCAAGAAGAAACGCCAGCAGCAGTTTGCGGAGAAGTATGTTGCACCAATGCTGGAGGAAGCACAAAAACTGGGGCTGACCAAGCAAGAGATGGTCAGTTTGTTAGAGGAGTATATGAAATGAAATTGACGATAGAGCATGTAGGCAAGCGGTTTAAGGATGTAGTTGCCCTGGATGATGTTTCCCTGACGTTCCAGACGGGGACGATCTACGGGCTGCTGGGAAGGAACGGGGTTGGCAAGACGACGCTGATGAATGTCATCACAGACCGTGTCGTCCCCGATTGCGGGACGGTCAGCATCGACGGCCAGCCCGTGGCCGGCCATGAC
The DNA here is from genome assembly GCA_964465155.1 of uncultured Sphaerochaeta sp. Taxonomy (GTDB): domain Bacteria; phylum Spirochaetota; class Spirochaetia; order Sphaerochaetales; family Sphaerochaetaceae; genus Spiro-02. The sequence continues at coordinate 19,951 of CAYXIH010000027.1, read as the reverse complement.
CAGCAGCTGGGACAGATCTTCATGATGGGTGAGGAGAACCTCTATCCCGAGGACATGACGGTCAAGGCTGCCCTGAAGTGGACTTCCCGTTTCTATGACTCGTTTGACATGGAGGCGGCCATGCGGATGGTCAAGTTGTTCAACCTGGATGTCCGCAAGAAGATCGCCAAGCTCTCCACCGGGTACCGTTCGATCTTCAAGATCGTGGTGGCTTTGTCGCTGGATGTCCCGTTTTTGCTGCTGGACGAGCCGGTGCTCGGCTTGGACGCGAACCACCGTGACCTGTTCTACAAGCTGTTGCTGCAGACGTTCTCAGAGCGGGACGGGCGGCAGGCGATCATCATCTCCACCCACTTGATCGAGGAGATCTCCAATTTGGTGGAGGAGGTTGCGATCATCAACGATGGGAAGGTGCTGGTGCAGGAGGGCGTAGAGGCATTGCTGCACAACGCCTGCTCTGTCACCGGACCCAAGCAGGTCATAGAATCCCTGCCATTCAGAAGCCGAGCCATTGGCGTCGAGGGAATCGGGGCCATGCAGACGATCTACCTGGTCATCCCTTCCGAGGAGCTGGTGGTTCCCCCCGAGGTGGTTGTCCAGCCATTGGAACTACAGCGGTTGTTCATCGAGCTTACCAGCGGAGTGCGGTCATGAAGATGCTGGCACCGTTTCGCTACTCCATGGTCACCTGTGCCAAGGGCATCGGTGTGGCCTATGGCTCTGTATTGGCAGTCAACCTGATCGTGTTGGCAATCGGGACATTCATGCAGCTGGGCAGCCACCAGCAGGATTTCTTCTCCGGGATGCAGGCAGGCCTGAACCTAAGCAACCTCGGGGCCATCATGATGGTGGTCTTCGGAATGTCGATGTACCGTTTGGCCGTGGGGTTCTTCATCCAAAGCGGCAGGTCGAGGGTGACTTCGGTTGTCTCGATGGTGGTGACGTTCGCCTGCCTGTCGGTGGCCATTGGGCTGGTGAGCATGCTTTCCACCCTGTTCATCGGCAACAAGTACTCCCTCTATTCGATGTACATGGGAGCTCCCATGGGGCTGTCGCTGACACGGTGGGTCTGGGAGAGCGCGTTGCTGCTGGCGCTGAGCATGGTCGGCATGTGCCTCTCTTCCATCTTCTGGCGCATTGGGTCCACGGCAGGTAGGATTGTCTATGGCGTGGGTACGCCATTGGTGTTGCTGGTTGTACTGCCCAAGTTGTTGGGCGTCCTCAAGATTGGCGGGGTCAGCCTGGCGCGGCGCCTGCTGCCAGTTGGAATGTCCATGCTGGGGATGGGCCATGGTGGCCGCTCGCCGTTGGCCATGGCAGGTACTTTGATGGTACTCGCAGTGTTGGGCGTTGTAGGTACGCTCATTGCCACCCGCACGCTGGTGGTCAAGAGGTAGGGGGAACTGATGAAACGAAATATTTTGCCGATGGTCCACTATGGGATCATCGGGAACCTTCAGGTCATGGCCTGGGTCTATGGCTTTGCATTCGGACTGCCGTTGGTGCTGTACATTGGATTCCTCCTCTTTGGGAATCCAGGCGTGAGCGCGAGCATCAATGGGTCGGTCGACTTTGCAACGGGCATCGCAATCTTTGTCTTCTTCCTGTGCTTCTACCGCATTGCCATGCGCATGGGTATCCAGAACGGGATGGGCAGGAGCTCGGTGCTGTACAGCGTGGGGATCACGTTGGTGTCGGCCGCAGCCATGTATGCGGTGGGCAACACCATCCTCAACAGGCTGGGACGCTTGTGGTTCTCCGACAGGACCGTTGGTGATGCCATCTTTGGAAACCGTGGACCATGGGTCATGATGCTGTACATATTCTGTACGTTCCTGAGCCTGGGTGCGTGTGGTGCATTCCTGTCGGCCATGTATTGGCGCATTGGCAAGATCTGGGCGCTGGTCATCTCCATCGGCGTTCCTGTGCTGCTGATCTGGCTGGTCTCCGTTGCGGTCCTCAACCAAGGCTCCTGGCTCTACCGCCTGTTTGCCTGGGCTGTTGGGGTACCTTCCAACGGCAGTGGATTGCTGGCAATGGGGAACCAGATGGTCACGTCCCTCATCATTGCCCTGCTGTTCAGCGTGGGGACGGCCGCATTGGCAAGAAAAGTGGTGGTGCGGTCATGAACGACGGACAAAGAAGACTGCGCATCAACCTTGCAAAGATCCTCTGGCTGCTTGGGGGTATCGTACTTGCCCTGGGCACACGGCTCTTGAAGGGTTTGTAGCAGAGAGCAAAAACAACATGGTCATATACAGCAAGACCTGGGGCATCAGAGCTCCAGGTCTTGTTGCTGTTGGTCCCGACTGCTTAGCGGTAGGGGTTGGCTTCGCTCTTCTTGAGGATGTCGGTTGTTTGGAATCCAATGGTGGAGAGGACCTTGAGCGTCCGATCCAGCTGGTAGGCGGGAATCCATCTGGCTGAGAGGCGGATGAGTGAGTCGTTGACGATCTCGACTGACGGCCTGAGTCCTACACCCAGCAGCTTCTCATAGATGGCATATGCCGTCGCTGGTGAGCTGTAGGCTCCCAACTGGATGAGGTACCAACCGGTGTCACCTGCCCTGTTGTATTTTGATTCCGGTACCTCGGGTTCGTAGATGACCTGCAATGTCACTGGTGCAATGCCGCTTTCCAGCATCCCTGCGGCGGTTGCCGCAGCAGGGGTGAGGTCTATGATCCTTCCCTCCACATACGGGCCCCGGTCGTTGATGCGGACATCCACGGTCTTTCCGTTGTTGAGGTTGGTCATCCTCACCACGGTACCGAACTTCATGCTCTTGTGGGCAGCGCTGAGGGATGTGGGGTCGAAGACCTCACCATTGGCGGTGAGGCTCTCGGCCTTGTCGCTGGTGTACCACGAGGCTATTCCTTGCTCGGCTATGGGCAGGGTAGGTGTTTCTTCGGCAAATGCGGCGCCGAGGACCATGACAAGCAGCAGTAGGGTGACACGGATCTGTTTCATGGGCAAAGTATAGCAACTCGCACTGATTTTGCAAACTCAAACATCGGAGTTGTATTGGCGGGGGCTACCAGATGGTGTATCCTCATCCGCAAGAGGTGTGACTATGACCCAGTGCAACTGTATCGAAGACCAGGTGTTCCCATTGCCAGAAGATGTACTCAAGCTCAAGCTCAACGGCCAGTACCGCCAGGCACTGCTGAAGATAGGGCAACTGCTGGACTGCGAGCGGACACCGGCGGTCCTGGCACACAGGCTGAGGTTGGAACAACACGTCTTGGAGAAGCTCCAGCAGGGGCAATATCCGTATGATGTGGCAGCGGCACGCAAGATCATGGAGGAGCAGCTTACCCAGTTCGACCCCTCGGAGCTGGAGTATTACAAGATGATCGGGGCAGCTGACTGGATGTTCGTAGATGGTCAGGTACGGTTCAACAGGCGCTTCTTCGAGAACTTGGTGACCACCCGCAGCGAGATCAAGAGAAAGCTCAAGGTGCAGGTGCCAGAAGAGGAATCCAATGCCGACATGGCGCTGCGCGACGAGCAGGTTGCGTACATGCGTGCACATGGCGGGCGCAGCGCAAAGATAACAGTGCACCTGGGAATACAGGTGCAGGAAGAGCATCAGCGCCCTGGTGAGGAGGTGCTGGTCCATCTTCCGTTGCCCGTGGAGCACCAGCAGGTCAGCGACCTGCAGATTCTCTCCCATGGGCCAGGGAAGATGACTGTCTCCCATGTGGATGATGTGCTGGGCTGCGTGAGTTTTTCCGATGTGTACGTTGCTGGAAGGGAGTATTGGATCGAGTACTCCTATATCAATCATGTGCAATACCAGGATCCTGATCCAAGCATGACTACAGACCAGCAGCCAATGCTCTTCTTGGAGGAGCAAGCTCCCCATATCATGTTCACCCCCTACCTGCGCGCATTGGCTGCGGAAATTGTTGGAAAGGAAACCAATGCTCTGTCCAAGGCACGCAAGATCTATGACTTTGTCACTACCCATGTGGTCTACTCCTATATGCGCAGCTACGATACGATCGATTGCATCAGCGAATATGCAGCGTTGAACCTCAAGGGAGACTGCGGGGTGCAGGCTATCTTGTTCATCACGCTCTGCAGGATTTGTGGGATCCCAGCCAGATGGCAGTCGGGCCTGTATGTAACTCCCGTTGAGATTGGAAGCCATGACTGGGCTATGTTCTTCGTGGAGCCCTTTGGCTGGATGTTCTGTGACTGCTCCTTTGGCGGTGGTGGATATAGAAAGGGTGCTACGGACCGTTGGAACCACTACTTCTGCAACCTGGATGTCCTGCGCCTCCCATCTTGTGGAGCACTCCAACAGCCACTGGTCCCCTCCAAGCAGTTTTGGCGGGAAGATCCCATTGACAACCAAGTAGGGGAATTTGAGTACGCCAGTGGACCACTGGGAAGGGAACAGTTGGAATATACCCACCGTGTCCTCTCCTTTGAATGGCTTGACTGACCCCAACAAAACTCTCAGATGACCTCCTCGTTCCAGGCTGTTCCCGCAGCGTGGTGCTTCATTGTAATCCAAGAAAGAGCGTGCGCTAGGACTCAATGCTGGATATTGAAGGGCAGGGATATGGAATGCCCACGAAGTAAACAAGAACACTAAACCAAAACAATACAAAGTAAACAAGGAAACTAGATTCTAGAGCCCTAATTTGAATTGACAGCCATCAGACAGGTCTTTACGCTATCCGACATATGTCCAAACCCGAAGCAGAGGTTGTTGCTGTTGCACACCATGCTAACCAGTGATGGATAAATAATTCTAGAGGAATATGCTTGATGAAAAAGACTGTCCTGTTGCTTGTGTGTGCCCTTGTGGCAAGCGTGTTGGTTGTATCATGTGCGGCTCCATGTTCCCATGTGTTCAGCACTAAGAATCTTGGAATCCCTGCAACCTGTACTGAGGAAGGTTCGAAAACCTATTAGGCATGTCCTGATTGCGGTAAGTACTTCAGCGACTTTGCGTGCAAGAATGAGATTGCCAAGGACAGCTGGATCATTGCTGCAGGTCACTCCACGATAGCCCGCGTAGCAAAGGCAGCGACCTGTACGGAAGCAGGCAATTCGACAGCCTACTGGTCATGTTCCAATTGCTCATTGTATTTCAGTGATGCAACTGGTACCCAGGTAATATCGAAAGATCCTAGCTGGATCATCCCTACCGTGCCGCATACACCCCTACAGATTGCAGAGAAACAGGCTACTGAGACAGCACCGGGCAATATTGAGCATTGGAAGTGTTCAGTTTGCGAACAATGCTTTAGTGATGCAGCCTGTACAGTAGTGGTCGATCCCACGACCTATGCCGTTGTCTATGATGCCAACGAACCAACATCCGATTATATTGTGTACAATATGCCTTCGGAACAATCGTGCCAAACAGGAAATCAAGCTACAGAGCCTAGTACCGTCCCATTTTTTGGTCCCTTTGTTTTCGCAGGGTGGTTTGCTGATGAAGATGGAAAGTTCCCGTATAATTTCGGGTCTCCAGTCACATCAACAGTGAAATTGTATGCGAAATGGCTTGAAAGTAGACCAGTGGTTGAGAAAGTGAGGTATCAGCTCGTTGGTACAATCGATGACTATTCCTACAAGATTGATAGACATGTGGAGGGTAGTGGAGCAATTGGAAAACTGGTGCTCCAGGAGTCCATCAAAGGTATACCGGTGACAAGCATTGGGAATGGTGCATTCAGTTCTTGTTTAAATTTAACAGGCAACTTGACGATACCAGGCAGTGTGACAAACATTGGTGATTCTGCATTCCTAAGGTGTTCAGGATTCGCGGGCGAGTTGAAGATACCAGACAGTGTGA
>CAYXIH010000027.1:12480-14036 GCA_964465155.1 uncultured Sphaerochaeta sp. | reverse complement strand
TGGTTGTTCAGGATTTGAAGGTACGTTGACGATTCCTGGGTCTGTGAAAACCGTTGATAGTAATGCATTCGAAAACTGCTCAGAGTTTGAGGGATTGATATATTCTCCTAACACTCAATTTGGCACTAATGTTTTCAAGGGATGCACCAACATTCCTGCTGAACAGTTGCCCACTGATCAAAGCAATTAGCAAGCATTGCTTGTGGTGTAGACATTGTGTCGAACGGAGCCTGCTGATCATATTTAGTGATTGGTGGCTCCGTTTTTGTTTGGTTTGGGGGGAATCCCTTGGCTTTTGGACGTGATTCAATCTTGCTGGTGGAGGTGTCTCTCCTTCGAATGGCTTGACTGGCTTGTCCCTTGCCATAGCTTTCTGTATAATCACGGGTTATGAGTGAACAACAATCAACCCACTGGGCGGATATATACGCCGACAAGATTATCAGAGAGAAAGGTCCCAAGGATACATATACCTGTGCCTCGGGCATCACGCCGTCGGGGACGGTCCATATCGGGAACTTCCGCGAGATTATCTCCGTGGAGCTCGTAGCTCGTGCATTGCGTGACAAGGGATGCAATGTCCGGTTCATCTACTCATGGGATGACTATGATGTGTTCCGCAAGGTGCCCAAGAACATGCCCCAGCCCCAGTTGCTGGAGACATACCTGCGCAAACCCATTACCTTGGTTCCAGACACCACCGGCCGTGCGGACAACTATGCCCGTGGCAACGAGATTGACGTGGAGAAGATCCTTCCCGTCGTAGGTGTTCAGCCAGAATATCTGTATCAGGCTGAACGGTACCGTTCCTCCATGTATGCACAGGGCATGTGCACCGCTTTGGAGCACCGCGCCGAGATCAAGGCTATCTTGGACGAATACCGTACCACACCTTTGGGTGACGACTGGTGGCCGATCTCCGTATTCAGCAGCTTTACCGACAAGGATACCACCACCATCTTGGATTGGGATGGGCAGTGGGGTGTCACCTATCGTGACGACAGCACTGGCCAGACGGAGACCATTGACCTGCGCACCACCCATTGTGCCAAGCTCCCCTGGAGAATTGACTGGCCGATGCGCTGGGCAAGGGAAGGGGTGGACTTTGAACCCGCAGGCAAGGACCACCACAGCGAGGGCGGTAGCTTCGACACCAGCAAGAAGGTCGTGGAGGTCTTTGGTGCCCATGCTCCAGTCTCCTTCCAGTATGATTTTATTTCGATCAAAGGACGCGGGGGAAAGATTTCCTCTTCTTCGGGGGAGGTCGTTGACCTGTATGACGTGCTTGAGGTCTATACCCCCGAGATTGCCCGGTACATGTTCGTAGGTACCCGACCGAACACCGAGTTCGCCATCTCCTTCGACTTGGATGTGCTGAAGATGTATGAAGACTATGATACCTGCGAGCGTATCTACTTCGGCCTGCAGCCTGCCAATGAGAAGCGTCTTGCCAAGGAGAAGCGGATCTATGAGCTGAGCCAGGTTGGGGAAGTCCCCACCGAGCCTTCCTACCAGATTCCCTTCAGGCATCTGTGCAACCTGCTGCAGGTGCATGG
>CAYXIH010000027.1:0-12380 GCA_964465155.1 uncultured Sphaerochaeta sp. | reverse complement strand
ATGGATGAGAAGGCATTCGCCGACCGCCTGTATGTCGTTGCCGCAGATGCAGGGCTTGAGGGTCCTGCCTTCTTCAAGACCGTCTACATGGTCCTGATCGGCAAGGAACGTGGTCCCAAGCTTGCAGGGTTCATCAAGACCTGTGGCAAGGAGAAGGTCCTGGCTATCCTCAACAGGTATTGATCGTCATTTGTCCATAGTACACAGGCCCCCGTGGATATCCATGGTGGCCTGTTTTTTCAGGGAGGTGTTTCATGAAGGTGTTGTTGATCAACGGAAGTCCCCATGCCCATGGGTGCACCTATACTGCATTGTCGGAGGTCGCCAAACAGTTGGCTACCCATGGAATTGACAGCGAGATCGTGCAGGTGGGGATACAGCCCATCCGCGGGTGTATTGGCTGCGGAGGGTGCAGGACCACGGGCAAATGTGTCTTTTCCGATGGGAACGTCAATGAGATCGCGGCAAAAGCCAAGGCAGCGGATGCGTTGGTCCTGGGGTCTCCCGTGCACTATGCGGCTGCCTCTGGGTTGTTGGTGTCGCTGTGTGACCGCCTGTTCTACAGCGCGGGTGCATCATTGAGGCTCAAGCCGGGAGTGTGTGTGGTCTCCTGCCGCAGAGGGGGAGCTTCGGCCACGTTCGACCAGCTGAACAAGTACTTTACGATCAGCCAGATGCCGGTGGTCTCCTCAAGGTATTGGAATAGCGTGCATGGGACAGATGCATCCGAAGTGCTCCAGGACCTGGAGGGAATGTCGGTGATGCGTACCCTCGCAGACAACATGGCATGGCTGCTGCACTGCATCGAGACAGGGAAACAGCAGGGCGTCGCCATCCCACAGCAGGAGCCACGGGTGGCGACGAACTTTATCCGCTGAACTAGCGGAGTATCCTGTTGAGGACGGAGGCGTTGGTCTTCCACTTGGGCTGTGCCTTGACGCGCAGGTCCAGGTGGATCTTCCGTCCGGGGAAGAGTTCCTTGATCTCGTCGAAGGAGGCAATGCGGATCTTCTTGATCCCCGCTCCTCCCTTGCCGACGACGATTCCCTTCTGGCTCTCACGCTCCACGATGATGAAGGCGCGGATCCATACCAGGTTCTTCTCCTCGTCGTACTCCATGTCGGAGACCTCGACGTAGATTGCATGGGGAATCTCGTCGGTGACGATCGAGATTGCCTTTTCCCTGATGATCTCGGAGATGCGGAACTCGATCGGCTGGTCGGTATAGGCGTCCTGGCCATAGAGCAGCTCACCCTCCGGGGCATGCTTGAACAACTCTATGAGTATCTCGTCCACACCCACATCGTTGCGTGCGGATGCCACGAGGACAGTTGCCTGTGGCAGCTGTGCCTTGAGGAACTCTTCTGCCGTGGTGATCTGGTCGGGGGTGAGTACGTCCTGCTTGTTGATGCATACGGTCACGGGAACCTTGACCTTTGCCAGCATGGCACAGATCGCCTCTTCCTCGGGACCAGGTGCACGGGTGGCGTCCACCATGTACAGGACTTCATCGGTGTCGGAGAGCGAGCCCTTGGCGATATCCTGAAGCCGCTTGTTGAGCGTTTGCTCTGACAAATGGTAGCCCGGGGTGTCGGTGAAGATCAGCTGTCCACGCTGGTCGGTATATATCCCGCGGATGGCGTTTCTCGTCGTCTGGGGCGTTGAGGCCGTGATCGAGACCTTCATCTCGCAGATGGTGTTGAGCAATGTCGACTTGCCCGCCGAGGGGCGACCGATGATTGCTACTGTTGCGCATTTCATTCAATACCTCCGGATGCTCGGTGCATCCATGTCCAAACTATACCAATAGCACGTCCAAACGCCTAGGGTAATGGGAACGCTCCGCTGTTGTTTCGGATCGTCTTGGTGCAAGTCCGTTCTGCTTTCCTAGCTATTTCCTCTTCATCGATACCACAGAGGTGACCCCGTTCCTGCACGACGTTGCCATTGACCATGGTCAATTCCACGTTGCCCGTCACCCCTACGCGTCCCAAGAGGTTCTTCGGGTCGTGGATGGTTCCCACCAACTCCAGCGCATCGGTCTTCACGGCAAACAAGTCTGCTCCATATCCAACCTGCAGCGAGCCAATGTTGCTCCGGCCCAGTACCTGCGCACCACCAGATGTGGCGACCTTCAGGATATCGTAGGCACTGCATGCACCGTTTCGCTCCTTGCTGGTGTAGCATTGCATCAGGAAGGCCATGCGCAGCGAGTCCAACAGGTTCGACCCGTCGTTGGTGGCAGCCCCGTCAACCCCAAGTCCCAATGGGACACCCATGGCAAGCATGTCGCGGATGGGGAGGATTTGGTGGCCGCCCAGCACCGCGGGGGCAGGGCAGTGGCTCACGCCGGTCTTGGTGCGGGCCATGGTGGAAAACTCCTCGAGCGTCTCCTCCCAGCAGTGGGCATACCAGACATCGGGTCCGATGAACCCAATTTCTTCGCACCAGGGGAGGGTACGCATGCCATGGCGTGCCACTATGATCTCGTTCTCCCCCTCTCCCAGGTGGGTATGCAGGCGCAGGCCGAGCCTGCGTGCCAGTTGCATGGATTGGACGAAGGTTTCCTGGTAGCTGTTGATCGGTTGGCATGGGGCTACCACAATGCCTGTCATCGAAAGGGGATTTGTATCGTGGAATTTGGCGGCAAGCCGCTCGCAGTCCAGCAGGAATGCATCGGTGGTCTCCATCATCTGGTCTGGGATGGTGCTCCCCTCTGTATTGGGGAGGGTGTTGGTCCCCCTGCCGGCAATGTAGCGTATTCCCAGTGCCTTGGCCGCCTCGAACTGGCGGTCGATGGGGTTTGAGCGCATTGACTTGGTGAAGCAGTACTGGTGGTCGAAGGCTGTCGTGCAACCATGCTTGAGCAAGTCTGCGAAGGCTGTCAGCGAGGCGTAGTACACCACCTCGTCGTCCACCAGGCTGAAGATGCGGTAGATGGCATCCAGCCACTGGGGGACGGTCATGTTGGTGTAGTCGACGCTGACAAGGTTGCGCACGAATGTCTGGAAGAAATGGTGGTGGGTGTTCACCAGTCCTGGGTAGATGGTCATTCCCGTTGCGTCAATGGTCGTGTCGGCATTGCTTGGTACGTCCGTTCCCATATGGGTGATGATCCCATCTGTGATGTATATGTCGGCGTTGGGGATGATGGTGTCCTGCGCGTCGCAGGTGACGATCCACCGTGCGTTCTTGATGCGGGTCGTATGCATGTCTGCCTCCATTTCTGCATTGTTTTGGGCTTGCTGGTGATTCTATATGCTTTTGAGGCAGTATAGCCTGTCCAATCCGGTATATCCAGAGAATGAAAGATCATTGGGAAGTCGGAAACCCTCTGCATTGCAAATTGATAGTTCAGAAGGTATTTGACATTGAATCTTCAGTGCCCCGGACATGGGGGGCTGCCATGCACGAGTTCCTGATGATGATTCCTGTTGAAAGTGTCATTTCCTTGAATTGATAGAACGGATCGGAGAAGGTATTGAAAAGATTGAGCATTGCCGTCCTCCCCATCTCCTCAAAGGGTTGCCTGATGGTAGTGAGGCCCAACATATCGGCGATGGGAATGTCGTCGTACCCGATAACCGAAATATCTTGGGGTATCCGAATACCTTGTTCCTCAAGTGCTTTTTTTGCACCCAATGCCATGAGGTCATTGGATGCGCATATTGCGGTGTAGGGAAATGGTTTGTGATCAAGAAGCAGCTGATGTACTTGCTCGTAGGCAACATCTTTGTCAAAATTTGCAACAATTCGGGTGGTTGTATCCATGGGGATTCCCATTTCTTGAAATGCCTTGCAAAAACCTTGGTAGCGTTCCTGCTCAGTTGAAAGCGATTGATGGGAACCAATATACAGGATGGCACGATGCCCTAGTGAAAGGATGTATTTGCTGGCTTGGTACATACCCTCCCTATTGTCACCAGCAACTGTATGCACTCCATTGATTCCAGGTTTTCTATCAAGGAAGACTATGGGGACCAACTTGTCGTTGATGATCGTCGTCAGGAGTTTTGATGGTTCGCCAGAACAAATGAAGAGAATTCCCGCTACATCAATTTCCAGCAGGTTTTCTAGAATCTTGTCCTCGTTCTTGGTGTTTCCCTCCGAATTGCAGACAAGAAGGGTATAGCCTTGTGATCTGGAGATGGATTCAATCCCTTTCAACATCAAGGGGAAAAACTGGTTGGTGATGTCGGGAATCACAAATGCAATGAGTTTTGACCTCCCTTTTCCGGATTTCTCCAAATACATACGGATACTATTATCAATCTTCTTGCGTGTCGAAGGTTTGACTTGTTCCGGTGAGGCAAGATATCTCGAGGCTGTCGCAATCGATACACCCGACAACATTGAGATTTCTTTGAGGGTCATTGGCTTTGGCATGTAATCATGTCCTCCTGATAATGAGTAAAATATACCAGAGTTTTGTAAAATTGAATTCAAAATAAAGCTATTTTTAATTGATATGAAAAAATTATGATAAGAATTAATTTTCAAAAATGTCGTTTGTTGTATTTTTAATTTATATGCAATGAATAATTATTTACTTTTCATAGATTTTAATTTGTTACAATATTATGAAAAAAATTTTGAAAACAATAATTTGACAGATTATGAATTCTGGAAAGAGAATGAAGACAAAGGAGAGCAAAAACAATGAAAAAATACTTGTTTGCAATTTCTACTGTATTGCTTATTGGAGGGATTCTTTTTGCTGCGGGTACCCAAGAGCCGCAAAGCCAGAAACCAGTCGAGTCCACAGGAGGAGTTACTGAGATTACGTTCCTCAGCAGTTCCGTCAAACCGTATGATACTGCAATGCCACAGATGATTGCTGAGTTCGAGAAACAGAATCCTGATATCAAGGTAAAGCTCGAACAGCTACCAACAAAAAGTATCTGGGAAGTCGTCGAGGTGAAACTGGGATCCAAGGAGTCTACTCCCGACGTCCTGTTCACCGATAGCCCCCTCGTCACTGCCTATGTCACCAAGGGGTATCTGGAACCACTGAGTAAGTATTTCTCATCCGAAGAACTAGCTCAATATGTAGATGTTTGCCGAGAATATGGTTCGGTGGATGGTACTTTGTATGCAGCACCTTTGGTGAACTCCTCACAGGTTTTGTATTACAACACAAAGATGTTTGACGATGCTGGCATTCCTAGGTTGTCCAAGGATCCTGCAGACCGTCTTACTTGGGAAGAAGTTGTCGAATTGGCAAAGAAGCTGACTATTGACAAGGACAATGATGGTAATCCCGAAGTGTTTGGGCTTGGCATCTCCCAGATCAGCCGTCCGTATCAGATGTTGACGATGCCTGAGTCCTATGGTGGAAAGGCCATCGGAGAAGGTGGAATGAGCGTGTCTGGTGTTCTGACCGATGAGGCATGGCTGAAAGCTGGCCAGTTCATCTACGATATCTTCAATGTGGAGAAGGTATCTCCCAAGGGAGTGAGTGCTTCCGATATGTTGGCATACTTCCCCTCAGAGAAGATTGCAATGCTGATTGGCCCTGACTACAACCACTTGGCCTACAGCAAGACCGATATGGCTTGGGATTATGCGCCATACCCGTATTTTGCTGACGGCGTGCCTGTAACTCCTACGGGTAGCTGGAGCTTGGGTGTCAACAAATCCTCCAAGAATAAGGAAGCGGCCATCCGCCTGATCAAATTCTTGACCTTGACCCCCGGATGTATCGACTGGTTCAACATGGATGGACACCTTCCTTCCAACAAGGCGACCTTGGAATATATCAATGCAGAACCGAAGTACAATGAATGGCCCTTCGATATCTTCCAGCTGATCAACTTTGAATCCAACAACACTGCTATCCCACGCCCATCGAGCGCAGGATACCTCGAGTATGAATCAATGTTGACCAATGCATTCGAAGATATTCGAAATGGTGGCGATGTCAAGGCTATCCTCACCAATGCCGAGACGCTGATTGATCGTACGTTGCGTAAATACCGCTAAATACCTGACCCTCTGATGCGCCGGCTGTCCTGTTGGCCGGCGCCTATTCAACAGGAGATTCATATGATTTGTTCAAAGAAGGAATGGTATGTTCCTTACCTTTTCTTGATACCTGCTTTTGTCGGATTGTTGATATTTCGTCTTTCTCCGATTATAGCATCATTGATTGACAGTTTTACGACCGTCTCGTATGCAGGTGGTGCACATAAGAGTTTTGCCGGCATCTCGAACTATGTGTTTGCGCTGACAGACCCTGTCTTCCTGAACTCCCTGAAGAATACCTTGGTGTTCACACTCATTGTGAATCCCGTCCAAATCATCTGGGCTTTTGTCATGGCGTTGATGGTTTACCGACCGGGAAAAGGAATGGGTGCGTTTCGTACAATCTTCTTTATTCCTTTTACCATTTCGCTTGCAATCACCTCTACGATTTGGGGAATTATGTTCAACCCAAATGGTGGGTTGGTCAACTCACTCATGGGTCTTGTAGGAATTCCTGGAATGGATTTCCTTACGAGTCCAAAACAGTCCATGGGCAGCATTATTTTCCTTGTCTCATGGAGATGTGTCGGATATTGGATGATCTTTCTGATCAGTGGGTTGCAGAATATTTCGGGTAGCTTGTATGAATCTGCATGGATGGATGGTGCTCGCTCGTATCAAAGCTTCTTCCATATCACATTGCCCATGATGAAAAAGACCTTCCTGTTCGTTCTTGTAGCTGATACGACACAAAACTTCCTTATGTTCACGCCAATGTACATCCTCACAGGAGGAGGTCCCCAAGGTTCGACAAATGTAGCCATGTACGAAGCATATAAGAACGTCTTCATCTACGCGGACAGAGGGGTAGGAAATGCAATGGTCATGATAATCATCCTGATGATATTGGCTGTCGTATTCTTCGAATTCAAGACCATCAAGGCAAAGGACTGACATCATGCTGAGAAAACAAGATTATGTAGGAAAGTCATTCAAATACCTGTTTTTGTGTCTATTTGCCTTGGTATTCCTCGTGCCTATCTACTGGGTGATGGTTTCTTCATTCAAAACGGACAAGTCCATCTTTGCTTCGTTGATGCCTTTCAGTGCACAGGCCATGTGGTTTGACAAGAAGTTGTTTTTTGGGGCGTTCCAGGACATCTGGGTCCACCGCAACTTCGGCCATGCCATCTTCAATAGCTTCCTCGTCACTTTCTCAACGGTATTCTTGGGCGTCTTGGTTACCTCCTTGTGTGCTTTCTCCTTCTCCGTATTTGATTTCAAGGGGAAAAACATTTTGTTTGGGCTTGTCTTGGTGACCTTCATGATTCCGTTCAGCTCAATTGCGTTGCCTTTGTACCAGATTGTCAGCAAGCTGCACATGATCGATACCTATTGGGGCTTGATCCTCCCTGCCGTTGCCAATGGTCTGTCCATTTTCCTGTTCCGACAATTCTTCATGGATATTCCTACTTCCTATCTGGATGCTGCACGCTTGGATGGAGCTAGGTGGCCTACCATCTATGCGACTATCTTCATGCGTATGTCGATTCCCATCATCGTAAGTGCAGGGATCATTATCTTCATGGATCAATGGGAAGCCTTCTTGTGGCCGTTGCTGGCAGGGCGCTCCCCCTCGATGAAGGTCATCCAGGTTGCGATTGCAGATCTGGCACAGGACAATGAGATCTATTGGAACCAAATTTTTGCTGCATGTTCACTGTCCATTATTGTTCCAGTCCTGATAGTTCTTCCTTTGCAGAAGTACTACATCATGGGTATCGCTAGTTCTGGCATAAAGGAGTAGAAGATGACCCCACGACCTGTAGTATTTGATACCGATATGGCATTGGGAACACCCAATGCCGATATAGATGATGCCGTTGCTTTGTTGCTTGCACTGGATGAACCAGCTTTGGATGTCCTTGCGGTGACAGGGACTGGAGGCAACGCCTCTATCAATCATGCCTGTCGTAATATTGACTCCCTCTTGGCAACTGTGGGACATCAGGCAATCCCCCATTCCTGGTGTGCCACATTGCCTCTTGATTCCAGCCGTTGGGTGAAACATCGATGGGAAGCGAACGAGAAGACTGAGCAGCCTTTTCCCGATACCTCTTTCACTTCTTCGGATCTCATACGGAAAACTTTGCGTGAGTCGGCTCGTGCGGTAACGGTAATTTGCATCGGTCCGTTGACCAATTTGGCTCTTGCTTTGGCAACTGAACCAATGCTGTGCTCGAAGATTGATTCAGTGGTGATGATGGGTGGTTCTTTCCGAATGCCCGGCGTTGCAGGGGGGCCTTCCGAGTTCAACATTCTTTGTGATCCCGAAGCCGCGGCGCTTGTGTTCTCAATGCCACTGAAAATTTATCTTTTCGGTTTGGACGTCACAAAGAAACGGCCTGTGTATCCTGTAGATATTGAATCTTGGAATCTGCCAGATCATCCTTTCTTGAAATATCTATATGAAAATTGCATTGCGTTCATGCATCATCGGGCGAAACGGGACGGATACGACACACCTTACTCCTTTTTCCATGATGCATTGCCGGTGCTGTATCTGAAGTTTCCTCAGTGGTTTACGATGACCCCCTGTTCAGTGAAGATTGATCTATGTGGGACTTTGACGCGGGGAATGACAATTATTGATCCGAAAGTAGATGCTTCTGCTGCAACATGCTGGTTTGCGACGGATGTCGATGAGTCTGCGATACTTGCGTATATCTGCGATTCAATTGTTAGGAAATACATGGGAGTACCCTATGAAGCACATTCTCTTTGATTCGGATTTGTTGGGAGACGACTTGCTGGCGCTTCAAGCAATGGTCAAAGACGGGATGGATGTCGTTGGTGTTTGTGGCTATGGACGTCGAACGACAGCTTTGGACAGATGCCGGATTGCCCAAGTATTCCTGGAGCGTCTGGATGCCTCGGGTATCCCATTGGTCCCTGGCGCAGACCGTCCGTTGCTGCAGGAACCATTGGTTGGGTGTACCTTCTGCGATGATGCCATGCAAGCTCTCCGTAGGGATTGGGATTCCACCAAGGTGTATGCCAATCCTATTTTGGCGGAAACCCATGCCGCAAATTTCCTTGTCGAGCAAAGCAAGAAACATGATGGATTGGTCCTTTTATGCACTGGGCCACTCACAAATGTTGCGATAGCTGCAATGCTTGACCCTGATTTCTTAGGAAGGTTTGAAAGAATCGTCATCATGGGGGCAGTCGTCTCGCGCAGAGGAAATAGTTCGCCCGTGGCCGAGGCAAATTTCTATAATGACCCCGAAGCAGCCCATATCGTATTGTCCCGTTGTTCCGGTGCCACCATCGTTCCGCTGGATGTCACGCTGCAGGTAGCCATAGATTCCACTGTAGCTGAGACTTGCGTCGATCCTTTCCTTCGCGATGTAGCAAAAGCATGTTGCCATGCCCATGCTTGCAAGGGTGGCGAGGCGATCATGCCACTGCATGACTTGTTGGCGTATCTTGTCGTAGCCGATCCCACCATAGTACAAACAACCCTCCATGCCGTTGATGTAGAGACAGGGAATTCTCCTGCGCGGGCAATGTTGGTATTGGGATGTGGTGAACATCATCATTGTATTGCTCAGCAGGTAGACGTGCCCAAGACTTTGAAGGCTTTCAAGCAATATTTTCTGGAGAATAAAGAATGAAACAGCTTGCAGGGATAATTCCGTATGTAGTATCACCCGTCAATATGGACGGTATTGTGGATGCTCCGGTGCTGAAGCGTTTATGCAATGATCTGATAGATTCGGGTGTTCATGGCCTATGTGCCTTGGGGAGCGTAGGAGAGTTTCCATACCTCACGCTTCAGCAAAAGCAGGTTGTTGTGCAGTCCGTCGTACAGGTATCCGGTGGTAGGGTGCCAGTCCTTGCAGGAGTAAGTGGATTTTCGGTTCACCAAGCCATCTTGGAGGCCCAATCATTCGTTGAGCTTGGCGTTGATGGGTTGGTGGTAATGCTGCAGCAATACTTTCCTCTCAAGGATGAGCAGATAGTCGAGTTTTTCAAGTTAGTTGCCCAAAGTGTCCCTGATTGCCCGATTGTTCTATATTCAAATCCCAAATACATGCATTTTGAGCTGTCGATGCGTGTCTTTGAATCCTTGTGCGAAGTTCCCAATATCCTCTACTATAAGGATGCCTCTGGCAATACGGGAAAGCTATTGACGCTCTCCAATAGATTCCCAGGTCGCTTTACCTTGTTCAGTGCATCTGCCCATATCCCATTGTTTGTCTCTCTGCTTGGCGGAGCGGGTTGGATGGCTGGGCCTGCTTGCCTGATTCCGCGCCAGTGCGTAAAGCTGTATGATTTGTGTAGGGCAGGGGAATTTGACGAAGCAATGAAACTGCAACGGGCTATTTGGGATGTGAATCGTGTGTTTGGGGCATATGAATTGACTGCCTGCATCCTGGCTGGGCTTGAGCATCTTGGCTATCCTGTCGGAAGCCCCATAGCTCCCCTGCGGCCGTTAGGAGCTTCTGAGCGTGCCGAGGTTTCAACGATAATTGACTCTATACGTTCAATTGGTTGATGAAATGGTAAAGAAGAATACTTTCAATATTGCATTGCTGGTGACGATCCTTGCTGCGGTTGTTTTCCCAAAAGTCGCAGCCATGCTATATGGTAAACCGTGGTTGTCATCGGTGATCATCATGCTGATGTATTTCGGCATGGGCATTACGACCGACACGGCGTTGCTGCGCAAGGGGATCTCTGGTTGGAGGACAATCGTCTTCGTGCAATGTTGCCTATTCATCATCGCACCGCTGTATGCCTTTGGTTTATATTGGCTACTCATCCCGCTTTGTGGTAAGAGCGCTGCTATTGGAATCTTGTTTATTGGATGCATTCCCACAACCATTACTTCGTGCATCATGTTGACCAAGCGAATGGGAGGCGATGCCCTCAATGCATTGTATAATGCGGTGCTCTCCCAGTTGCTGGGGGTAATTGTCACGCCATTGTTGCTGTCGATGTTCCTGTCCACCCAGATGGAACTTGTCTCTCCATTCCATACAGTGGTACTGGGATTGGTGTGGAAGATGGTGATTCCCTTCTGTATTGGACAACTTGCCCGGCCTATCGCAAAATATCTGGGAAGTGTTCCTGGCCTTGTCTCGTATTATGGAATTTTCGTCTTGTTGTTCATGAACCTAGGTTTTGTCATACTCCAAGGGGATTTCTGGGTACTGATGTATTCACTTCTTGCCCCGATTGTGGCATGTGCACTGTTGTGTTGGTTGCTGATTGGAACGATTCTCTGGCTGAGCAAGCGCTTCAGGTTCGACAAGGCACAGCGGATATGTGCCGTATTTACAGGAAGCAACAAGACCCTGGGCATGGGTATTCCCCTTGCCATGATGTACTTCCCGAACGATGGGGATGCTTCTGTGAAGGTTTCCCTTCTGATCATTGTCTATTATATCGTCGCTATGTTCTCGTCGGTTTTCGCTGTTGAACATATGAAGGCAGAGGAGATTACTCAACGATGAAGATTTTGAATTATGGCTCTCTCAATATTGATTTGATTTTTTCGGTTCCGCATATTGTCAGGGAAGGAGAAACTATATCCTCCCAATCTATGGTCCGTAGCGCTGGAGGTAAAGGGGCAAACCAATCTGCTGCCCTGGCAAAGGCTGGTTGTGAGACCTACCATGCCGGAAAGATTGGACATGATGGTCTGTTCCTCAAGGAGTTGCTTGACAGCTATGGTGTGGATACGCGCTATATCACTGTGACGGACAATCCCTCTGGGCAGGCAATTATCCAACTGAGCGAGGCTTCCCAAAACTCTATCATTCTCATGCCGGGAGAAAACCGAAACATAACCACAAACGAGATGGATAGTGTCCTGGCAGGTTTTGGTCGCCAGGATTGGTTGGTCTTGCAAAACGAGATAAATGGAATTGGGTATCTGTTGGAAGCTGCGCATGAGAGGGGGATGTCAATTTGCTTGAACCCGGCTCCGATGGATGCTTCTATCGAAAAGCTACCCTTGGAGTATGTTGATTTGTTGGTAGTGAATGAAATAGAAGGAGCAGACTTGGCTGGAGAACCTTTGGGTACTGATCCACGCGAGATCCTGCTGATTCTTGCAAAAAGATTTCCAAACACTGAAGTTATCGTTACTGCAGGTAAGGACGGAGCCTATCATGCTATTGGAGATTGCGTTTCCTATCAGGCCATCGTTGATGCTCCCGTGGTCGACACAACGGCAGCTGGTGATACATTCATAGGATATTTTCTTGCTTCGCGAGCTCGTGGAGAAGATGTTCCCCACAGCTTATATTACGCTACGTTTGCGTCTTCGATAACTGTTTCCCGAATGGGAGCTATGGATTCAATACCGTTGGCTGAAGAAGTATTTGGATAGCCTCTCCATCCTG
>CAYXIH010000026.1:4474-23236 GCA_964465155.1 uncultured Sphaerochaeta sp. | reverse complement strand
CTCGCGCGTATAGCAATTAGTGACTGTTGTACGAGACTGCATCAACGATGCCATTTCTGCAAAGTCTCCAACTGATATGTTCCTTGATTTGTGAATTTGGTATGTATCAAAGGTAAAAACAATACTGATTCAGAGAGATGAGGTACCATGAAAGACAGGCAATGACACAGAAGGGGAAACACGAATGAAGAAGATTGCTTTGGTACCCTTGCTTGCGATTTGCTGTTTGTTTGTATCTTGTGAACAGTCGATACAGAGCTTCGACCCTGTACCGGCTTGGATGTATGGAACTTGGTCAGATGCAGATGCAAAAGTCCAGTTTACAATTTCAGCGGATAGAATCTCACAGAGTGTGAATGGCCAGACCGACGAAATATTGAATTATTTCAAAGCCGCAAGTGGTGGAACTGCAACGGCTTCAAATGATTATTACTATCTTGAAGCATCGGCGAATGGGAAAAGCGCACATTATCGTTTCAACAATATAAATTCAACAACAATGACTCTTTCAGTTTCTGCAAATGGTCAGAACACCGTAGGCTTTCTGTATAAACGTTAAACCTGCCGTCTCCCATTTTTCACGTTATTCAAACCAAGCCGTCGCAAAAGAACAATTTGTGGCGGTTTTTTTATTCGCAATCTGAAGCGCTGCTGTCCAGTATGTGGCTCCTGGAAATAGAACGGGCTGCCAAGCAAGTCCAATGACTTGTGTGGTATCCATCTGTATGTTCCCCTGGGGAGTATGGAATGTATCAAATGTAATATAAGCTATACTAATATAAGTATACATGTTACTATAGTAAGTAATTTATTGCACAAAAGGGGAAAAACTATGAAGAAAATTGCTCTGGTGCTCTTACTTGCGATTTGCTGTTTGTTTGTATCTTGTGATTTGTTTATCAAGACCTTTGACCCTGTACCGACATCGCTATACGGAACTTGGGAAGATTCTAGCCACTCAGTCAGGTATACAATTTCATCGGGTAGTATCATTCAGACTACGAGAAGCTCATCCTCTGATATATTGAATTCCTTCAAGTACGCTGGTGGGTCGGCAACTGCTACAAATTCTTCATACAAAATAGAATTGTCGAAATATGGGAGTAGAACCTATTATCATTTCATCAAAGAAACATCAACAAGAATCTATCTGACACTGTATTCAAATGGCACTTCCGCATCAACATATCTGTATAAATTATAATCCTGCCGTCTCCAATTTTTCACGTTATACAACCAAGCCGTCGCAAAAGAACAATTTGTGGCGGCTTTTTCATTCGTAATTTGATGTGCACAAGTTGAGCTTGGCTGTGGATGTACTGCTGTCCGGTTTGGGGTTGCTGGAAATAGAACGGGCTGCCATGCACGTCCAGTGACGTGTGTGGCAGCCCTCTGTTTGTGTTTCTGTTATGCGAGGATCTCTACGTATGCCTTGAGGATCTCATCCCCTTCGCATCCGGCGAGCACCTTCTTTGCAAGGACCTTGCCCAGCTGGACTCCTTCCTGGTCGAACGAGTTGAGGTTCCACAAGAAGCCTTGGAACATCACCTTGTTCTCATAGTGGGCAAGCAGGGCACCCAACACCTGCGGGGTGAGCCGCTGGGCACTGAGCAGGGAAGACCATCGGTTTCCACCGAAGCACTTGTTGGGGTTGGCATCCTCTTTGCCCATGGCGAACGCCACGATCTGGGCAACAAGGTTTGCATCCAGCTTCTCCTGGCTCGAAGAGCCGAATGTCTGGATATCCTTCTGTTGCTGTGACTGGGTGAACCCAATGAACTGCAATGGGATGATGTCGGTTCCCTGGTGGAGCAACTGGTAGAACGAGTGCTGTCCGTTTGTTCCCGGTTCGCCGAAGATCACGGGGCCGGTGGGGTAGTCCACGCTCTCGCCAAAGCGGTTGACGTGTTTGCCATTGCTCTCCATGTCCAGCTGCTGCAGGTGTGCAGGGAACCGTGAGAGGGCCTGTGAGTAGGGGAGGATCGCCGTGGTCGGGCAGTCAAGGATATCGCGCAGGTAGACACCGATCAGGGCATCCAGCAGTGCGGCGTTCTTCTTGACATTGGGTTCCAGTGCGGCGACGTCAGCCTGGTGGGCACCGTCGAGCATCTGCGAGAAGATATCGAATCCCAATGCGCAGGAGATGATCACGCCACCTACGGCGCTGGTGGAGGAGTAGCGTCCGCCAATGTAGTCGTCGATGAAGAAGGCGCCCAGTACGTCCTCGCTCTTGGCGAGGGGGCTGGTCTTGCTGGTGACGGCGACCATGTGCTTGCCCGGAACCAGTCCCTTGATATGGGCATTTGCCATGGCCTGGAGCACCAGCTCCTGGTTGGTCAGTGTCTCCTGGGTGGTACCACTTTTGGATACGAGGACGAACAGGGAGGTCTCGAAGTCCAATCCCTCGAGTACGTCTGCTGCATCATCAGGGTCGACGTTGCTGATGAAGCGAGCGCCGAGGGTCTGTGTCCCCTGTGCGGCTGCCCAACCCTTGAGTGCGAGGTAGAGTGCCCGTGGGCCAAGGTCGCTTCCGCCAATGCCAATCTGGATGACGGTCTTGAACTGCTTGCCAGTGGACCCGCAGATCTTGCCGCTGCGTACCCCTTCGGAGAATTCCTTGATCCTCTGCAGCTCATGGGCGTAGAACTCGCCTTTTTCTTCATTGTCTGCCTGGACGGTGGCATCGCTGCCCAATGCACGGCCTCGGGTGAGGTGGTGCAGTACATGCCGCTTTTCACCGGTGTTGACGATCTCGCCACCGAGGAGGGACTTGTACTTTGCGATGAGCTCCTGTTCCTCGCTGAGGTGCTGCAGGGTGTCGATGATCTGTTCGTCCACCGGCATCGCAGCATAGTTGTACTGCAGGCCGGCACCCGCTGGTGCAGTATAGGAATTGATGCGCTCGGGGCTGAGGCTGCATGTGACGCATACTGGCTCTTCGATTGCCAGCGCAGCATATGCCTGTGTCTTGTCAAGGTTTTGGTATTTCATGGTTGTTGCTCCCAATTTGAGGTACTTGGACTCTTGCATCCAAGGCTAGTGTAATGAAACGCCGCCCGCGTGTGTAGCGAGCGGCGTCATGACTTATTCGTCAATCTCTGGGATTCTTGTCTTGAAGCTCTCTTGGAGGTCTTCCTTGGTCATCCCTTCGCGCAGGATCACGAAGATCGTGTCGTCGCCGGCAAGCGTTCCCAATATCTCGGGGATGGCGAGGACGTCCAAGGCGATGCCGACGCTGTTGGCGTGGCCTGGGCGTGTCTTGATCACTCCGAAGTTCCCGCTGAACTCAATGGAGACGATGCCCCTGCGGACGTCCTGGATATAGCTCTTCTCCGATTCGCTGATCAAATCGTTTTCTGGAAGGGCGTAGTAGTAGCCGGACCATCCGTCGGAGATCTTACCGACCTTGAGCATCTTCAGGTCGCGTGACAACGTGGCCTGGGTGACGGTGAATCCCTCTTTCTTGAGCATCTCAAGCAGCGAGTCCTGGTTGTCGATGCGGTTGTTCTTGATCATCTCCTTGACGACCGACAACCTGTTGTGACGTTCCCTCATTGCTGTTCTCCTATATGTTGGGTTTGTTTTGTTGGAATATTTATGCACAGTACATGGATATATATACATGAGCGTTGCACCAAAAGCAAGGTTGGAATCCAAGCTCCTCCTATAAATATACCAATAAATTGGGAATAAAAGATACATATTTCGAACAATATGCAGAAATGGATGCATGTTCGTACGAATTGTACACAATTTCCATACATTTTGATGCATATGGGTGGTAGACTAGACCTGCCAGCCATGTTGTGAATATCATTTGGGTATAATTTTGTACGAAATCGGAGGGTTCATATGATAGCTGTGTGGATTATCCTGGGTTTGGTCGTCGTCCTCGCCATCTATGGCGTGAGCGTCAACAACAAGCTGGTCCGTTTGAGAAATCAGGGTGAAGAGGCGTTTGCCCAGATCGATGCGGAGCTCAAGCAGCGCTATGACCTGGTCCCCAACCTGGTGGAGACCGTCAAGGGGTATGCCACCCATGAGAAGGGCACCTTCACTGCGGTCATCGAGGCACGCAACAAGGCCATGAGCGCCACCTCCATCATGGAGAAAGAGGATGCAAACAAGGATTTCACCACTGCAATGAAGTCTCTGTTCGCGTTGACGGAGAACTACCCGGAGCTCAAGGCAAACCAGAACTTCATGGACCTGCAGGCACAGTTGTCCCGCATCGAGGGTCAGTTGCTCAATGCACGCAAGTACTACAATGCCGTGATCAAGCAGTTCAACACCACCGTTCAGGTATTCCCCTCCTCAATCATCGCCAAGATGGGTCATTTCGAGAAGCAGCCATACCTGGCCGTCGAAGAAGAAGCCCGTTCACGGGTCGACGTCAAGTTCTGATGCGCACGTTTAAGATCTGGCTGTCTGTCCTGGCATGCCTGCTGCTGGCGCAGGGGGTATTTGCCGACCAGTACTCCTTCTATGTCCAGGACTATGTCATGGACATGGAAGTGGCTGAGAACGGGGTGTATGGGGTGCAGGAGGATATCCTGATGAACTACCTCACGCCCCATCATGGGTTTTACCGAGACATCCCCGTCGGGTATGGCTTGCGCCATGCCATCGTGGAGGATGTCTCCGTATCCGAGAAATACTCCTTGGAGCGGGATGGGAACTACCTGTCGGTGAAGATCGGCAATGAGAACAAGAGCGTCATTGGCTTGCAGGAGTACCAGATCTCATATACCTATGATGTCGGTGACGACGGGTATGCAGATTACGACGAGTTCTACTACAACCTCGTGGGTGAGGGGTGGGAGGTGCCCATCGAGAGGTTCTCCTTCACCGTCACCTTCCCCAAGCCAATTGATACGCCGTATGTGAACCTGACCCGTGGGGCATGGAAGAGCACCACTGCAGAAAATGCCACGTGGACAGTCAGTGCCGACAAGCGGCAGGTGACTGGGACGGTGTCCAACCTGATGCCCGGCGAGGCGGTGACGCTGCGCGTCCAGCTCTCACCCGGATATTTTGTCGGGATGCGTGAGATCCGCAACAATAGCGTTCCCGCCGCGATCGCCTGCATTGTCCTGACGCTCCTTTCCATGATAGGTGCATGGTTGGTCTGGAACCGTGTCGGCCGTGACAAGCCACCGGTGGTATATGCACGGTATGAGGCTCCCCAGGGGCTGACCCCGATGGACGTGGGGTACCTTGCCGATATGACGGTGGACAACAAGGATATCACCTCCATGATCTTCTACTGGGCCGACAAGGGTTGGCTGTCGATCAGCGAGGGTGACAAGCAGACAGATACCGTATTCACGATGGTCGCAAAGCCAACGGGGATGACCGACCATGAGGAGGAGCTGTTCAACCACTTCTTTGGTTGTGGGTCGGACGGAGTGGTCACCCTCAAGGAGCTTGAAAAATCATTTGGCAAGCATGTGGAGGAGGCAAAGAGCGCAGAGCGGGCGTACTTCACCCAAGAGCGTGAGCTTGATGCCCCCAATAGCGTGGGGCGCTCCATTGGCGTTGGTGCACTTGCCGTGGTTCCCGTCATCAGCTACGCCATTGCAATGACGATCAACTTCATAGAGGGTGGAACCCTCTTCCTGCTTGCAGCAGGGGTGTGCTGGATGGTCATCTGCGGTCTCTTCTCCTGGGCATTCGTGCGGAAGATGTATATCCGAAGCCGTGGGAAGAACATTGGCATGGGTATTGTCGCATTGGTGATCCTGCTGGTGGAGATGCTGCTCATGCTGGGGCTGGGTATTGTGTTCCAGGAGGAAGTGAATTCTGCATTAGTTATCATCTGCTCGCTGTTGATGGTCCTGTCAGTGGCAGCCATCATGTTCCTGTCGATCATCACCCGCAAGAGAAGCGACTATGCACAGCAGAAGCTTGAGGAGATTCTTGGGCTGCGTGAGTTCATCGAGAAGGTCGAGATCGACAAGCTGAAGCTGTTGATCGACAGCGACCCGATGTTCTACTACCACGTGCTCTGCTATGCGATCGTGCTGGGGCTGGAGGACCGCTGGGCAAACAAGTTCCAGTCGATCACCGTACCCCCACCGTCTTGGTACTATGGTACGACCATGTGGGACATCATGTTCTACTCTTCGCTGATGCGCCGTTGGAATACCTCGTTCGTTACCAGCGTGGCCAATATCCAGGGTCCGAGGAACCCGGGGTCCCACATCGGTGGGTCTTCCTTTGGTTCCGGTGGATTCTCCGGTGGTGGCTTTGGAGGCGGCGGAGGCCGGGGATGGTAGCCTCTTGGTGGCACTCCTTCCTGCAGTTCTGCAGGAGGGAAGTGGTGCTGGTCATCAGTCTGATCCTGGCCATCGTCACCACGTTCATGGTTCCGTTCTCGTTCCCAAGGATCGTCTCCTCCATCGACTGGCGGGTGCTTGGGTGCCTTGCATCCCTGATGCTGGTGGTCAAGGGCTTTCAGAAGCAGCAGGTGTTCGTCCGCCTTGCCCGTGTGATGCTGGGCAAGGCAACCTCGGACCGCAGTGTCGCCGCGGTGCTGGTCGGCATCACCTTCTGTACCTCGATGCTCGTTACCAATGACGTTGCCCTGATCACATTCGTCCCCTTTGCGATAGCCGTATGCATCACCGGGGGGATGTGGAGCTCGATTCTCCCCATCGTTGTGCTACAGACGGTGGCTGCCAACATAGGGTCGGCGCTGACTCCGTTTGGCAACCCCCAGAACCTCTATCTCTATAGCTACTACCAGATGCATGCCGGCCATTTCTTCCTGACCATGTTGCCGTTCACCCTTGTGGGGGCGGTGGCGTTGGCTGTCGGCATCCTGGTGCTCTTCAGAAGCACAAGTGGCTCACAGCGCATCGAACAGCATGCTGACCAGGCACAGGAGGAGGTTCCTCCGATGCAGGTGGCTGCATTGGTACGCTACGGAGTCCTCTTTGTCGTCGCGCTGTGCGCAGTATTCTCGGTATTGCCCTGGTATGCGGCAACGCTGGTGGTAGCCATTGCCATGTGGCCTGACCGTGAGCTGTATCGGAAGATCGACTGGTCGCTGCTTGCCACCTTCATAGGATTCTTCGTGTTCATCGGCAACTGCTCTTCGATGCCCACCCTGACCCAGTGGTTCGTATCCCTGCTGCAACGCAGTGTGTTCGCGACCTCGTTCCTGGCCAGCCAGGTGATCAGCAATGTGCCAGCTGCCTTGTTGCTCTCGCACTTCACCAGCGATGGGACGCAGCTGTTGCTGGGTGTCAACGCTGGTGGCCTGGGTACCCTGATCGCCAGCCTTGCCTCGGTCATCTCCTATAAATATTATGCCCAGCTGTCTCGGGAGAATGGAACGCTGGTTCCCTCCACCGGCAAGTACATGCTATGGTTCACCATCATCAACGTATTGGTGGCCGCGTTGTTGTGGCTCAGCCACCTGATCATCTGGGGCAATGCATGAATGAACCGATAGAACGAAAGCAGATAGAGCGGGGATTGTACCGCCATTTCAAAGGTGGCCTCTATGAGGTCCTGGATACCGTCATTGACAGCGAGACGTTGGGCACCATGGTCCTGTACAGGCCAGTGGGCTCTGATTCTTGGTGGGTGCGTCCCTATGATATGTTCTGTGGGACTGTCGTCAAGGACGGAGATACCATCGACCGCTTTGCACGTGTGCACTGAACAATCGAAAACAGCTTGTACTCAGACGTTTTGAATTACCCTCTGCAGATACAATGAGGGCCGGAGGCGAGAAAGCCTACGGCCCGTCTGGACAAAATGAAAACAGGACCGTGAGGTCCTGTCCCATTACTGAGTCAATAGATCGTTATCGATGACTACGAATTAGTCGCGGTAGCTGCGGGTCGGCCGTGGCTTTGCGATTGCTTCGTTGACGCGGAGGTTGCGGCCGCCGAATTCCTTGCCGTCAAGCTGGGAAATGGCTGCTTCTGCAGCTGCGTCATCTTCCATTTCTACGAAACCGAACCCCTTGGGGCGGCGAGTTTCGCGGTCGATGATGATGTTTGCGCTAAGAACGGTACCGAACTGAGCGAACAGGTCACGAAGTTCATCTTCGGAAGTGTTGTAGCTCATGTTGCCAACATAAATTTTTTTTGCCATAAGAAAAGCATCCTTCACAGGTCCATATGCCTGTATTCAATATTTTGCTTCAATTGGCGGCAAGCTCGAACCATAACCTCTCTCCGGGACACGACTCAGTAACGCGCAAACGAACAATAGGAAAAAGTACTAGCTGCAGCGAATCAAAACTAAAGCAAATGAACGGTAGCACGGGGTTGAGTTGGTGTCAACGATACTACCTCACCTATTTTTCAAAATAATCTGAACTTATCGTAAAATATTGCAATTGTTGAGTTTTATAGGCATGATGAACGTCATGGATACGAACATTTTGGGGTTGATCGTCTCTTTTGCCTTCTTGGGACTGGTCGTGCTGGTGGGGGCTGTGTTGCACCGGTACACGACATTGTCGTCGGAATTCATCCGCAAGTTCATTCATATCTGTGTCTCCAACTGGTGGTTCATCCTCCTGGCATGGATGAACAATGTCTGGTTTGCCATCGTTGGACCGATATTCTTCATCATTGCAAATGCTGCGCTCACCTTCGGTAACTTTGGTGGTTTCTTGGGGATGACCGACAAGCGCCGCAACTACGGACTCATCTATTATCCTGCATCGCTGCTCATCTTTGTCATCCTGGTCTACAACGGGAAGCTCCTTGTCCCCGCCGCGACCATTGGCGTCCTCTCCATGGGGTATGGGGATGGGCTTGCGGCGATCGTCGGGAAGACTTGGGGCAAGAAGCGGCTTCCCTGGCTCTCCGGCGGCAAGACATGGCTTGGTACATGCGTGATGATGCTCGTCTCCGCCGTGATCGCATATATCTTTCTTCCTTTGGACGGTACGTGGTACCGGCTGCTGGCCGCGCTGCTGTGCGGTGTGGTCAGTGCGTTCCTTGAGGCGGTGACGCCCTTGGGGCTCGACAATCTGACCGTACCCTTTGGGGTCGCTTTCTGGGTGGTGATGCTGTGCTGAATGTCTTGCAGTCCTGGCTGCTCTCTATTCCGTTTCCCTGGTCGCTGGTGACGCTGTGTGTCTCGATGGCAATTGTTGCAGTGCTTGCCTACATGAGCCACCAGCTGACAGTCAGCGGCATGGTCATGGCATGGTTGGAGGGAGTGGTCATCGCATGGACGGTGGGGCTGCAGGGACTTGCCACCATGTTGCTGTTCTTCCTCTCCGCAGCCGTCATGGGAAAACTCTCCCAGAAGATGCTGCAGGCAAAGAATACCCAGGCAATACAGAAGAAGCATGGGGCACGGGACTGGATGCAGGTCGTAGCCAATGGGTTGCCTGCCACCCTTGCAGGCTTGTTGTACATGGTCTCTCCCACACCCGTTGCATTGGTCATGTTCGGAGCTGCCGTGGCGGAGGCGGCCTCCGATACCTGGGCTGGAGACATCGGTATCCTGTCACCCAACAAGCCTGTGTCGATCCTGACGATGAAGCGCGTGGAACCGGGCCTGTCCGGTGGTATCTCGCTGCGTGGGACCCTTGGCGGGGTGGCTGGTGCGCTGGTGATCGCCTTGTTCTGGTTCGGATGCTATGGGGACCTCAGCGGAATGACGACTTGGACATGGGTTGGGTACGCTTCGTTGGTCGCGGCCAGCGGGTTCTTCGGATGCCTGCTGGACAGTATCCTGGGTGCACTCATCCAGGCACACTATTGGGACGACGAGCGAAAACAGCTTACGGAGCATGAATTTATAGATGGGAAGCAGCTGGAGCTTTCGCGTGGTATCTGCTGGGTGGACAACGATATCGTCAACCTGATCAGCAACCTGTTCTCCATGTTGCTGGCAGGGGGACTTGCAATGGCAATCCATTGAAAAATAGCACTTGAAAAATGAGTGTGTTGTGATTACTTTTGTATGCGCGGATGGGTCGTATGCGCCCACCCGTTGACAGTTGTTGTGCGTATTGGCACAATTGTCTGGCTTGGAAAATACTTAGCATATCAATATAAAAGAGGACATAGAAATGGCTAAACAACTTGAATTCAATGAAGAAGCTCGAAAGTCACTTGTCGCTGGCGTAGAGAAGATTTCCCGCGCCGTCATG
This sequence comes from uncultured Sphaerochaeta sp., assembly GCA_964465155.1. Taxonomy (GTDB): domain Bacteria; phylum Spirochaetota; class Spirochaetia; order Sphaerochaetales; family Sphaerochaetaceae; genus Spiro-02. Next base: position 13,104 of record CAYXIH010000026.1, on the reverse strand, counting down.
ACAACCCTCGGCCCCAAGGGCCGCCTGGTATTGTTGGACAAGAAGTTCGGTGCTCCGACCGTGACCAAGGACGGTGTGTCCGTGGCCCGCGAGGTCGAGCTGGAGGACCCGTTTGAAAACATGGGTGCACAGCTGTTGAAGGAAGTAGCGACAAAGACCAACGATGTCGCAGGTGACGGAACCACCACAGCAACTGTCCTTGCTTGGTCCATCACCAAAGAGGGAATGAAGAGCGTAGCTGCTGGTGTCAACCCCATGGGTATCCGCCGGGGTATCGACAAGGCTGTCGTGGACACCGTGGCTGAGATCAAGAAGCAGGCAAAGATGATCAAGGACAAGGAGGAGATCTCCCAGGTAGCCTCCATCAGCGCCAACAATGACCGCACCATCGGCGACGAGATCGCCAATGCAATGGAGAAGGTCGGCAAGGACGGCGTCATCACAGTCGAGGAATCCAAGAACATCGAGACCACCACCGACTTCGTCGAGGGCATGCAGTTCGACCGCGGATATCTCTCCGCTTACTTCTGCAACAACCGCGACACCATGACCAGCGTGCTGGACGATCCCTTCATCCTGATCTACGACAAGAAGATCTCCAACATGAAGGAACTCCTTCCCGTACTGGAGAAGGTTGCACAGAGCGGCAAGCCCCTGCTGATCATTGCAGAGGATGTCGACGGTGAGGCACTCGCTACCCTGGTCGTCAACAGCGTCCGCGGTATCCTCAATGTCGTTGCCGTCAAGGCTCCTGGCTTTGGCGACCGCCGCAAGGCAATGCTCGAGGACATCGCAATCCTCACCGGCGGACAGGTCATCAGCGAAGAGCTCGGCCTCAAGCTTGAGAATGCAGACCTCTCCCAGCTTGGCCGCGCCAAGAGCGTCAAGGTTGAGAAGGAAAACACCACGATCATCAATGGAGCTGGCAAGCAGGCCGACATCAAGGACCGCGTTGCCCAGATCAAGGTGCAGATTGGTGATACCACCAGCGACTACGACCGTGAGAAGCTCCAGGAACGCCTGGCAAAGCTTGCCGGTGGTGTTGCAGTGATCAACGTCGGTGCAGCTACCGAAGTCGAGCTCAAGGAGAAGAAGCACAGGGTCGAAGACGCCCTGAGCGCAACCCGTGCAGCTATCGAAGAGGGTGTCATCCCCGGCGGTGGCGTCACGCTCGTCCAGGCTGTGAAGGTCCTTGAGAACAAAGACCTCTCCAAGCTGACAGACGAGGAGCAGGTTGGCTACAAGATTGTACGCCGCGCCCTTGAGGAGCCTATCCGCCAGATTGCAGAGAATGCAGGCTTGGATGGTTCCATCATCGCCGACAAGTGCAAGAACGAGGAGCCGGGCATCGGATTCGACGCCGCCTCCATGAAGTGGACCAACATGATGGAAGCCGGAATCATCGACCCTGCGAAGGTTGCACGCTGCGCTCTGCAGAATGCTGCCTCCATCGCAGCTTTGATCCTGACGACCGAATGTGCAATCACCGACATCCCCGCTCCGGAGCCCCCGATGAATCCGGCAGCAGGTGGCATGGGCGGAATGATGTAAGACGTCCCAGATAATCATCTGGTTCATTACGACCGTGGAGGAGCATTCTTCCGCGGTCTTTTTTTCCCCCTGCGGGACGTTCTGTCATCTGAAATAGTGACATTTCCTCCCTCTTTGTATGTTGCCTATCCCCCAATTGTCCCTGTACAAGTCAAACTTGACTACATCAGTGGTAACATGATACTTTTATCGGTACTTATGGAAATTCGTCCATGGGCGTGCAGTATGTGCGCCAGCATGGAACATATGCCACCGCAGGTACGCTGATTCCTTGCATCCTGCAATGGCTTTTGGATTGAAGAATTCCGCAACTGCATTTGTAAAGCGAGGTTATTATTCATGCAATCATTGTTTAGCGCTATGGGTGTCCCAGCAGGTGGTGCCGAGGGAGCCGGCGGCTCCATGATGATGACGTTCGTCACTTTCGGCCTGATCATCGTCATTTTCTATTTCCTGATCATTCGTCCGCAGAGAAAGCGTGACAAAGAGACCAAGAACATGCTCGGAGCAATCAAGAAGGGCGACAAGATCCAGACCATCGGTGGTATCCGCGGTACTGTCGTGACGGTCAAGGAAAGCTCCGTGATCATCAAGGTCGACGACAACGCACGCATCGAGTTCGCCAAGAACGCAATCGCAACCGTCCTGGACAAGAAGCCGGAACCCGCAGCAACCAAGGCCAAGGGTGAGGAGAAGCAGGAGACGCTGACCGAAGTTACTTCCGACGATACCCAGAAGGTGCAGAATCCTGCAAAGAAGGGCAAGAAGGGGAAGGCTGCTTCAGAGGCTGTCGACGTGGTCGTTGAGGAAGTGGTTGTCGAGGAAGTTCCTGCCAAGGAAGAGACTTCTTCCGACGAGAAGAAATAAACAACCTGACTCATGCCGGCAAGCATGCATATTGCCGCCAGTACGGCGGCAATATCGTTTTGCTTGGGGGCTGATGATGATGTTTTGATATTTGTTATCTGGAGAGAATCATGAAAAAACGAGGGCGCTTGATCATCGTTCTTCTGGTCTTGGTGGTTTGTGGGGTATTCCTCTATCCGACCATCAAATGGTACGGGTTCGTACCCGAATCGGCCAAGGAACTTGCAACAGGCTCGAATGTGCAGATCAAGGAGTATTCCCGTGGACAGGCTTCACGAGAATTGCGGGAATTGAAGGCATTGGTATTGTCCGATCCAACGGCTGAGCTCCCTGGGGAATACAAGTTCCTCAAGAATATTGCCAAGGACAACTACAAGGCAATGAAGAAGGCAGCTCCCAAGACTTGGACCATCGAAGACATCTTCTATGGCTTCGTCAACGAACAGGCGCTGTTCGACGTGCTTGAGAACCAGCACAGGACACAGCTTCTTGCGACCAAGGCCCTTGGTGCGAAGGTGCTCCAGCTCGGACTTGACCTGCGTGGCGGTATGAGCATCCTCCTGGATGCAGACGTGGCTGCCTACGAAGCAAAGACCGGCAATGCTGTCTCCGCCTCCGATGTGACTGCCCTCGTGATGCAGGACATCGAAATCCTGAAGAACCGCATCGACCAGTTCGGCGTATCCGAACCCGAGATCAGGCTCCAGGGTACCGACCAGATCCTCATCGAGATCCCCGGCGCAGCCGACCCAGAGCGTGTGAACTCCTTCCTGCGCGGAAAGGGCTCCCTGACGTTCCAGATTGTCGATACAGAACTGACCACCTCAGTCAACGAGTACTACAAGAACAATCCCTCCGAGGTCTATACCGACACCGGCGCGATCAAGCAGCCTGCTGACCTTCCTGTTGGAAAGGTCGTCGTTGGCTACTATGTGAACGACGAGTACGGAATCGACGAACTGGAGAGCTTCGTGGTACTGGACGAGGAGATTGGCCTCGATGGCATCCACCTCGAGCAGGCAACTACCTCCACCGACGGCATCACTGGCCGCCCAGTGGTCAACTTCCAGCTCGACAGCACCGGTGGCGACCTCTTCTACAAGCTGACTTCCTCCCATATCAATGACACCATGGCGGTCGTCATGGATGGAAAGGTCAAGGCTATGGCTACCATCACCACCAGCATCCGCAGCAATGTCCAGATCACCGGATTCTCAGCTGAAGAAGCTGCTGACCTCGCGATCGTCCTGCGCACCGCAGCGCTCCCGATCGAACTGACGGTCACCAGCCAGACTTCCGTTGGTGCAACCCTCGGTGAGGACGCAGTTGCTTCCGGCCTTAAGGCAATCGCCTTCGGCCTCGTGCTGGTCATCCTCTTCATGATTGCCTACTACAGCCTCAGCGGCGTTGTCGCAGACATCGCGTTGTTGCTGAACCTGGTCATCATGCTTGCAGTCCTCTCTGCCTTCAACTTCACCCTGACGCTGACGAGCATCGCTGGCTTGATCCTGACTCTTGGCATGGCTGTTGACGCAAACGTCATCATCTACGAGAGAATCAAGGAAGAGCGTGCTCTGGGCAAGAGCCCACAGGCGTCAGTCAAGTCTGGTTTCGGAAAGGCATTCTGGACCATCATGGACGCAAACATCACGACGATCATCGCCGCATTGGTCCTCTCCCAGCTCGGAACCAGCGCGGTCAAGGGTTTTGCCAATACGCTTGCAATCGGTATTGTCAGCTCGCTGTTCACCGCCCTGTTCGTCTCTCACCTGATCTTCGACTTCACGGTGACCGACAGGCCGAACGCCAAGCTGCACATCAGCTGGAGGAAGAACTAACATGGCTAAGAAGAGAATTCAAGTTATCAAGTTTCGCTTTTGGGCGGTTGGGATTTCTGCAGCCATCCTTCTGGCCGGAATCGTTGCTTTCTTCCTCTTTGGCGGTTTCAGCACCGGCATTGACTTTGAAAGCGGCCTGAGCCAGCGTATCCAGATTGCACCTGCAGGTCTGGAGGTCAGCTATACCGGTACCAGCGATGTGACGCTCTCCGTCTCCGGGGATTCGCTCCAGCTGGAAGTCCGTGACGCCAATGGTGTACAGAACTATGCGTACTCCGCAACGAAGTATCCTACCGCCGGTGCCCTCGCCGCCGCAATGGATGCTGTAGAAGGTGTCACCGCCAAGGCATTGGATGCTTCTCTCAAGAGTTCGTCCCTCGTCGCAGGTTTCGGATTCCCCGCAACCCTCACCGCGATCCCAACCCGGCTGAACTTCAACACTGCAGCTGGACTGGCTACGATCGAGCAAGTCAGAAGTGCCCTCTCTTCCCTTGGGAACGTGAAGGTGCAGACTGTCGGGCTTCCCGCCAACTCCGTATTCCAGGTCCGCCTGGGTACTGCTGCTGGCGACACGCAGGAATCGATGGAGACAGCAATCTCCAACGCTCTTGCCAACAAGTTCGGCAACGACAAGATCGTGCTGCTGCAGAGTGACTTCGTAGGACCCAAGTTCTCCCAGACGTTGATCTCCAGCTCCTTGATCGCCATCCTCGTGGCAATGGTGCTGATCCTGATCTACATCTGGTTCCGCTTCCGCATTGCCTACGCGGTCTCCGCGCTGGTCGCACTGGTGCATGACGTATTGCTGTTGTTGGCATTCATCGTCATTTTCCAGTTCGAGATCTCCAGCACCACCGTCGCGGCAGTCCTGACGATCATCGGTTACTCGCTGAACAACACGATTGTTATCTTCGACCGTATCCGTGAGAACGTGAAGCTCAACCCTGACACTGGCATCGGCCTCCTGGTCGACTCCTCCGTGACCCAGTCGATGAGCCGCACCATGATCAGTTCGATTACGACAGTACTGGCTGTATTGCCCCTGGTGTTCTTCACCACCGGCGACATCCGGTTCTTCGCACTGAACCTGATCATCGGTATCATCATCGGTACCTATTCCTCCAACTTCATTGCACCGGCACTGTTGTTCTGGATCACCAAGAGCCACAACAAGCACCATCCCGCTGCAATCGAAGAACTGCGTGAGCAGGGAATCGATGGCAACGACACCACGCTCGTCGCTGGTCCTGCAGCGGTGGAGATCCCCACTGCTGAACGCAAGCTCAAGGGCAAGCGCAGGCAGACCACGAAGAAGTAAGGTATCTGTTCGATGTAATTTCGGGGGCCATTGGGAGACATCATGTTTTCCAAGGCCCCTTTCTATTTCTAACCGACGAGAGGTCAAGATGAAGCTGGTACGAGCGAACTGCATGGGTTTCTGCAAAGGCGTCCTGTGCGCCATCAAAAAAGTAGAGGAGTGTCTGCGGACTTCGGAGAAGGATGGCAAACCAGCGTATTCACTTGGCCGATTCATTCATAACCCCCTTGTGATCAAGGAGTATACGGACCGTGGCTTGGTGATAATCGAGGATGGGGAAGGGCATGAGCCTGGCAATATCCTCATCCGCGCCCATGGAGTTGGCGACGCCAAGCGAAGAGCCCTTAATCAACAAGGCTTCACCCTCATGGACGGGACATGTCCAACTGTTGCACGCAGCCAATTTCTGCTTCGTAATGCGGCACGGGAGGGTAGGCACATCATCATCATGGGGTTGCACGACCATGATGAGACACAGTCCCTCCTAGAATGCGAGACCGAGCCCGGGCATCAGGTTTCGGCTACGGTCGTGGAGAGTTGCTCGGAGTTGGACCAAGTGCCAATGGATGTACCATTGACAGTCATTGTGCAGACTACCTTTCCAGAGGAGGGGTACAAGCAGATTTCCACCGAGATCAAGAGGCGTTTTCCTGACCGTGACGTCGTATTCGCAAACAAATTGTGTCCCAGCTCGACGCTCCGTAGGGAATCGTTGAGGAACATGTGCAAGAATGTCGATGCAGTGGTGATCATTGGTTCGAGGACCAGCGCGAACACAAATGCGTTGGTTGAAGTATCCCAAGCAACGGGAACTCCGACATGGCATGTCGAAGATGCTTCCGAACTACCCCGCGAATTGATACATTATGATACGGTAGGGATTACCGCCGGTGCCTCGACATCCCCCAAGATTATCCTGAGCGTTGAACAACGTTTGATGGAACTGGCACAAGGAGCAGATGAACATGAAGAGTAAGAAGCCCGAGCTACAGGTGCGCAATGTGCCGACCATCTCCATACCCACGATCAAGCGGTTTCCGTCATACCTGCGGATGCTGCGCCAATATGAACTGGAGGGGCATGACTGGATCTCAGCTACGAAACTAGCCGAGGAGCTTGGGCTCAAGCCGATCCAGGTCCGCAAGGATGTCTCGTGTACCGGAGTGGAGGGGCGACCGAAGGTTGGCTTTGAAGTGGCAGCATTGATCCGTGCCATCACCCACTGCCTGGGGTGGGACAACTCCACCGATGCCTTGGTGGTCGGAGCCGGACACCTGGGGTCTGCCCTTGCCCGGTATGAAGGCTTTGACTCCTATGGACTGCGCATCGTCGCAGTCTTTGACCGTGATCCTGCAAAGTGCGGGACATATCTTGGAGGTGTCCCCGTGCTGCCGTTGGAACGGCTGCAGATGTTCATCAAGGAAAACAGAATCAACATAGCAGTCATTGCTGTTCCTGCATTGCAGGCGCAGGCTGTTGCCGACTTGCTGGTGAAATGTGGTATCCGCGCAATATGGAACTTCGCACCCAAGGACCTCAAGCTGCCATCAGATGTCGTACTCCAGCGTACCGACTTGGCTACTTCCTTTGCCGTGTTGTCTGCCAAACTGCGGCGGATGATGGCTGGTGAAGGGACGGATGTTTTCATAGAAGAGGAAGACCCGGGCCAAGTCTGACATCCGCAGAAGGCTTCGATACTGTTAGAAAGCAATTATGGATGATTAACTCCTGATTGAATGATGTTAAAATTACCTTGTTCACATATAACTGCTAATTTAATGCGAATATGTGCTATATAATCACTCTAAATCTACTTATTTGTTTTGAAAATAGGGATTTATTGACATATCAAAAGAGTTGGTGTATGGTATTCTTGCATGCGGGCCGGAGGTTCGACATTTGTCGTTGGCACCATGCGAGGAGCGTAATATGGAAAAAGTAACGGTGGAGCTATGCATGGGCAGTTCATGTTTCTCCCGTGGGAACTCGCAGGCATTGGCCAATCTGGAAAATTATATTTCTGAGAACAACCTTGAGGACCGTGTCGAGCTGATCGGTCACTTGTGCATGGGTGCCTGCGCATCAGGCCCAAATATCAAGATAGGGGATATACAGTATTCGGGTGTGAACCCTGACTGCATCGTTGATCTTCTCACCCAGGCCCTCAACGCCGAAGCATAATGGGGAGAACAGCATGATATATCCAATATATACCGAGCTGACACAATGCCGCGACTGCTACAAATGTGTCCGCTCCTGTCCCGTAAAAGCTATCCAGGTCAAGGACGGCAGTGCCGTCATCATCAAGGAGCGGTGTGTCTACTGTGGCCATTGCGTAGACATTTGCCCCAACCACGCCAAGAAAGTCCGTGATGATATTGCACGGGTGCAGATGTTCCTCCAAAGCGGAAAGCAGGTCTACTGCTCCATCGCACCCTCGTTTGTCGCTGAGTTCGCTGGCCAGGAAGAGGCAGTGCTGGCAGCATTGGTGAAGATGGGATTCGCTGGTATCTCAGAGACCGCCATTGGAGCGGCCTTGGTATCGGCATGCGTAGACTTGGATGCATCCCGCCATGATGGTGTGTGCTCGTGGATTTCCACCGCATGTCCCTCCGTCGTGGAGCTGGTTCGCAAGTACTACCCCGAGCTGACTGGCAATCTCTCTCCCGTTCCCTCCCCGCTGCAGTGCCACAGTGCATACCTGCGGGAGATATATGGCTCGGACATCGGCATTGTCTTTGTCGGGCCCTGTATCGCAAAGAAGGTGGAGGCTGACTCAACTCCGGGCTACCCTGACTATGCTCTGACATTTGATGAGCTGAGGCAGTGGTTCGACCGTGATGGCATTGACCTCTCCCAGCTGCAGCAGCAGGTTGAATCCAACAAGCTTGCAGTTCCCCCGTTTGTCCCAGCTCCTGCTGGCGAGACTACCCTCTATCCCGTTGAGGGGGGCATGATTGCATCCCTGGCCTGGGGCCATGATGTCTTCCAGTCCAAGTCTGCTGCCGTCAGTGGCGTGGAACAGGTGATCGAGGTATTGGATGAGCTTCCCATTG
>CAYXIH010000026.1:3035-4374 GCA_964465155.1 uncultured Sphaerochaeta sp. | reverse complement strand
GCTGCCGTCAGTGGCGTGGAACAGGTGATCGAGGTATTGGATGAGCTTCCCATTGAGTTCCACCACAATACTACGGACTCTGATATCTATGGTGACTTCCTGGAGCTTCTTTCGTGCCCTGGTGGTTGTGTGAATGGCCCCGGTGCGGAGAAAGGGCGTTCCCCCGCTGCCAAGAAGTCCCTTTCGACCCGCTATACCAAGGAGCGGCTGGAGCATCAGGAAGAGCTGTTCGTCCCACCCGCTGATTTTGTGGACAAGCTTGTTGCTCAAGGATATTCCATCCTCAAGAAGTCGGATGCTCCCTTGGAAGTCCCCGCAGAGACGGATGCCGTCCTCCGCAAGACGTATACCGAGCAGCAGATCTCCCAAGCCCTCCAGGACCTGGGGAAGATGCAGAGCAGCGACGAGCTCAACTGTGGCGGCTGTGGCTACAATACCTGCCGCGACATGGCGATCGCATTCCTCGATGGAATGGCTGAGCCTGAGATGTGCGTCACCAAGATGCGCAAGGAAGCCCAGAGCAAAGTCGACGTGTTGCTGCGCACCATCCCGATGGGAGTGGTCATCGTTGACGCCGACCTGAAGATCGTGGACTGCAACACGGAGTTCCTCCACTTGTTCGGTGATATCGACTACGCGATCGAGGATGAGATCCTCAACCTGATCAGCGGTCTTCCCCTGGAGCGGTTCGTGCCGTTCTACGAGCAGTTCCGTGACCAGTTCACTGCATCCAAGCCCGGGCAGTACCGTCTCCACTTCCAGGACAAGTTCCTGCGTGTGACGTTCTTCATCGTGGAGAAGCAGCGCCTGGTCGGTGCTATCTTCGAAGATATCACCACCCCCACGGTCAAGCGCGAGACGGTAGTCAAGAAAGCTGAGGATGTCATCCAGAAGAGCCTGGAGACGGTCCAGCAGATTGCTTCTCTGCTGGGCGAGAATGCCGCGGAGACGGAGATCATGCTCAACTCGCTGATCGATGCCTTCAAGGTGCCCGCTACCAACAGTGGTGACGGCTTTATGCCCGATGAGCAGCAGGACTGACCATGAATGATATATTCATAGACGTCGACTACTCTCAGATATACAAGCACGGGCAGAAGATTGGAGGGGATGTGTTCTTGTTGTCGCGCAACCCCGACAACAACCAGATCGTCTGCACCCTCAGCGATGGGCTGGGCAGTGGGGTCAAGGCCAATGTCCTTGCATCGCTGACTGCCCATATGGCCCACAAGCTGAGCTTCAGCCCGATCAACCTGGACCACTCGGCGAAGATCATCATGAACACCCTGCCGGTGTGCAAGGAACGGAAGATCAGCTACGCAACGTTCACGATCGCCGA
>CAYXIH010000026.1:0-2935 GCA_964465155.1 uncultured Sphaerochaeta sp. | reverse complement strand
ATCTCTTCGAGGGACCTGTCCCGGGCGATTGTCCGCAAGGCTTGCTCCCTGGACGCACTGGCTGCCAAGGACGATATTACCTGCGTGGTGGTGTATGTGCGCAAGCCACGTCGTACGGTCATCGTCACGGGACCTCCGTTCACCAAGGAAGCGGACGAGGTGCTGGGCGAGAAGCTGCGGGCGTTCGAAGGTCGCAAGATTGTATCTGGCGGTACTACTGCCCAGATAGTCTCGCGGCTGTTCAACAAGAAGATCAAGGTGGACATGAAGTCTTGGTCTGCCGATGTCCCGCCCTGTTCGACAATGGAGGGGATAGACTTGGTGACCGAGGGGATGCTGACCCTCAGCAAGGTGGCTACCGTGCTTGAGAAGAAGACTCCGACCTCCCAGCTTCCCGATGACGCGGTGAGACGGTTCGTGGATATCCTGCTGGACAGCGACCAAGTCCACTTCATCGTGGGGACGAAGATCAATGAGGCCCACCAGGACCCGAACATCCCAGTGGAGATTGGGATCAGGCGTACGATCATCAGCCGGTTGTGCAACGCCCTTGAGCAGATTTACCTCAAGGAGACTTCGGTTGAGTATTTGTGACTGACTCCCTGCCGTAGGTGGGGAATGAAGATAGGTTCGAAGGACATATGGAGCGCCATGACGCTACCGAACAAGGAGATGTACCATGAACAAGAAAAAGAAAATTGAAGTAAAAATCTGCGTCGGAACTGCTTGCTTCGTGCAAGGTGGTGCAGACCTGCTCCTGTACAATGACTTCCTCGCACCGGAAGTACTCGCCAATTGCGAGATCGAGGGCAGTTCCTGCCTCGACGCATGCAAAAGCGGAGTTCCCGCTGACGACCTCAACTGCAAGCCACCGTTTGTGACCATCAATGGCACCGTCTACGGCAGCGTGACGCAGGAACGTTTCAGCAAGCTCCTTTCGGAGGCTGTGAATGCTTGAACTGAACAATCAGTATACCTTGATGAAGCGCCGTATCGACACCGAAGTCCTCAAGCTGTTCTTTGAGGACAAGCTGGATGTCGATGCGGACAAGCTCCCGTTCCAGATCATCCCCAAGGAACGTGACCCCAACCGTTGTTGTATCTACAAGGAGCGTGCAATGGTCCGGTACCGGATCATGGCGTTGCTTGGGATCGACATCGAGCGGTTCGACGACGAGATGAAGCCCCTGGTGGAGTATGTCAAGGAGATCATCGCCAACGATCCTCCGGCCGTCCCTGTGCTGACCACGATCAGCACAGCATGTTCAGGCTGTCCCAAGGATCAGTACCAGATCTCCTCCGCATGCCGTGGATGCTTTGCCCGCCCATGTCTGGCCAACTGCCCCAAGGATGCGATCGTGTTCATCAACGGACAGGCCCATATCCAGGAAGACCGCTGTATCCGCTGTGGCAAATGCATGGAAGTCTGCCCGTTCCACGCCGTCGTCCACATTCCCGTTCCCTGTGAGGACGCATGTCCCGTTGGTGCGGTGAAGAAGAACGAGGACGGCTTTGTGGAAATCGACCACAAGGCATGCATCAGCTGTGGCAAGTGCGCACGCTCTTGTCCCTTTGGTGCCATCGTCGAGCGAAGTGGCCTCATGCCCGTAGCAAAGATGCTCAAGGCACACGAGAAGACTGTCGCCATGATAGCCCCTGCGATCGAAGGCCAGTTCCCCGGCAACCTGGAGCAGATCAAGGCAGCATTGCTGAAGCTTGGCTTCACCTCTGTCGTCGAGGTCGCCGAAGGCGCCGAGGTTACCTCCGTCCATGAAGCTGAGGAAGTAGTCGAGAAGAAGGAGAAGGGTGAAGGGTACATGACAACCTCATGCTGCCCGGCGTACATGGAGCTGATCAACAAGCACCTGCCGTTCCTCAAGGACCGCCACTCGACAGCTGAGACCCCGATGGTATATACCGCACGCCTGTGCAAGGATCGTGATCCCCAGAGCAAGCGTGTCTTCATCGGACCATGCCTTGCCAAGCGCGTAGAGGCTGCCAGGGTTCCCGAAGTAGATGGTGTCATCAACTTCAGTGAGCTGGCGGCGCTGTTCCTTGCCAAGGACATCGACGTGCGTGAGATGGAAGCCGAGTCACTTGGCGATACCTCCGCATTCGAGGACTGCCGCAACTTCGCCTGCAGTGCAGGAGTAGCTGGGTGTGTGCTGACCCGCGTCAAGGCCAACGATATCCGCACGTTGCCCATCAACGGGTTGGACAAGAAGGCAGTGCGCCTGATGAAGACTTGGGAGAAGCGCTCCCCTGACACCGACCTTGTTGAGGTCATGTGTTGTGAGGGTGGTTGTATCTCCGGTCCTGGCACTATCGTCAAGCCTGCCCTTGCAATGCGCATGCGCGGTGGAAAGGGTGTGCCCATCAAGGGTGCAGCCGAGAAGCCCAAGGCGTAACCTACAATCAAAGTATCAATGGGGATCTGGGAAACCAGGTCCCCATATTGAATTCCAGACCAAGGAGACCAGCATATGTTCACCCCATTCGACAAGCACATTGACCGTTGTTCCCGAAACGAGGAGTTCCTCAAGATGGTGGACGCCTCCCTTGATCCTGCCAACGGCAATGGATACCTGATGATCAGTGGCCTCAGCAGTGTGGCTGCCTTGTTGAACTGGTTCCTTGACGATGTCATGTGGGTGGGATTCTACCTCACCGACGATGAGAACCACCGCCTGGTCCTCGGGCCATTCCAAGGTGACCCTGCATGCACCCTCATCCCATGGGGTACAGGTGTCTGCGGGACGGCAGCCAAGGAAGCCAAGACACAGCTGGTTGCCGATGTGAACGCATTCCCTGGCCATATTGCCTGCAGCAGTGCATCCCAAAGCGAATTGGTGGTCCCAGTCATTGCGAACGGGAAGGTTGTTGGTGTCATCGACATCGACAGTGCCTCCAAGAACCGCTTTGACGAACAAGACGC
>CAYXIH010000025.1:13128-23744 GCA_964465155.1 uncultured Sphaerochaeta sp. | reverse complement strand
AAACAAGAAACCCGGCGTCGTGTGGACGTCGGGTTTCTGAAGGTGCCGATCGGAATCGAACCGATGCATAGAGGTTTTGCAGACCTGTCCCTTACCGCTTGGGTACGGCACCATTTCAATGCAGGATTGACCATAGCAGAAAACTTTCGGATAATCAAGAGTATCACAGCATCAAAGATGCTTGGAGGCTCAATATGAAGGGATTTAAGAAGATAGTTGCAGTGTTGCTGGTCTGTTTTGCAGTGGCGCCCGCATTTGCATTGGACAACTGGATGTCCACCACATTCCAATATGAACACCTGTTCAATACGGCGCTGCGGACCGATGGCGAGAGTGACTCGCTTGGGTTTGACGTTGGGTGGCACACATTCGCCGACCATTCGTTCGCTGGGTTCTTTGCCCGCAGCGGCTTTGAGTTCTCCGTGGATGGTTCCACTGGCCTCAATCCCTTCCTGTTTACGATCAACACCATGATGGGGCCTGCATTCAAGGTGGACATCAACGATATCCTGACTTGGTATGTCGGCGTCGGTCCCTCATTGTCCCAGTCGAGCACCCTCAGTGGAACTTATGATGCAGAGCTCATGTTCGGAGTAGGTGCCGATACTGGCCTGCGCATCAGCCTCCAGCGCAAGAATACATCCGGTATCTACCTCGAGGCGGGTGTGATGGGGACGTTCAGCTTCCTCCATGTCAAGGATTCCGTTGCCTCCAACCGGTTGTCCGGCAGCATCGTCCCCTACTTTGGATTCTGCTTTAGCTACAGTACCTATCCCTACGACAGCTACTACGTCTACAACCCATTGTTCTACTGACACGACCACTCATAGGCTGTAAAAATATATGTACTGAAAACACTTGCGTGTGGTCAGGGCTCGAGTATACTGAGGATAGGAGGTATACCATGCCTCGAATCGTCCTCATTACCGGAGCAGGCGGGAATTTGGGTTCAGCATTGGCTGTGGCCATGCTGCACAAGGGTGAGACAGTCCGAACCCTCCTGATGGAGGGGCAGGCCCCGATCCCGGGGGCGGACAACTTCTATGGTGACGTCCGCTATATCGATACCCTGCGCCCCTGCTTTGAACATTCGTCCACAGACCAGCTGGTGGTGATCCATGCCGCTGGAATCATCAGCATCGAGGAGCAGGTCAGCCCCTTGGTGGAGAGCGTGAACGTCGGGGGTGTGAAGAACATCATAGCATTGTGCAGGGAGTACCAAGTGGCACGCCTGCTCTACATCTCTTCTGTACATGCCATATTCTCGCAAGAGCCTGTGATCCATGAGGTGGATGTGTTCGACCCCCAGTTGGTCGAAGGAGCCTATGCAAAGAGCAAGGCGCAGGCAACCCAGCTTGTGCTGGAGTCCGGCCTGGATGTGGTGGTGCTGCATCCCTCCGGCATCCTGGTCCCCGGAACCGGTCCGAACAACAACCTCAACGAACTGGTGCACGACTTCCTGTTCCACAAGCTGCATGCCATCTGTCCCGGTGGCTATGACATCGTCGACCAGCGTGATGTGGTCGACGGGATCATTGCAGCCGTGGATGCTGGGCGCGCAGGCAACTGCTATATCCTCTGTGGCGGCTATGTCTCCATCCGGGACCTGCTGGACAAGACCGCACAGCTTACCGGCCAGAAGAAGATCCAAAGAATCCTCTCCGCCAAGTTCCTGCTGGGGGTGAGCAAGCTGTGCGAGCTATACTATCGGATACGGGGCAAACAGCCGCTGTTCACACGCTACAGCATCCAGACTATCTCCCAGAGACAGGAGTTCAGCTGCGAAAAGGCACGCAAGGAACTTGGGTATCATGCCCGTCCGCTGGAAGAGACACTGCGTGAAGTGGTTGCGGCATATGGGAAGCTGCCACCCCAGCAAAGGTGATCGTATTCTCTTGACTGATGTGTCTTTTTGAATGTATTATACAGGTGTTCCGAATGAAAAGAACAAAAACATTCAGTGAGGCACCAAATGGGAAGTATCCCTGCTGACCGGCACAAACATATTCTCCAGCTGATCCAACAAGGTGAAGTCGTACAGGTCAATGAACTGGCTTCGTACTTTGGAGTCTCGGAGCTGACTATCCGCCGTGACCTGGACCAGCTTGCCTCGCAGGGGCTTGTCGAGCGTACCCATGGCGGTGCCACAGGAACCCGAAACCTCCCCATAGAACCCGACTACCGGCAAAAGGCCATGGAATACCAGCATGAGAAGCAGCTGATCGGCAACCAAGCCGCACAGCTGGTCGAAGACGGTGACACCATCTACATCAACAGTGGCTCCACTACGTTGGAAGTCATCAGGGCCCTGATAGCCTCGGACAAGAAGATTACCGTGGTGACCAACAACATCGACTGTGCCTGGCTTGCCAAGGAGGGGTCGAACGTGCGGGTCATCCTTGCCGGCGGTGTATTGCGACCCCGCTCCCATTCCGTGTCCGGCTCGCTCTCGGCGCTGGTACTGGGTGAGGTCTTCGCGAACAAGGCCATTATCGGAGTGGATGGGTTTAGCCTGGACGTGGGTCTGACGACCCCGGTGCTGGAGGAGGCGGAGACCACCCGCTCCATGATCGGCAACACCGTTGGGCAAGTGATCGTAGTCGCCGCTGGCAACAAGATCGGGGTGGTCTCCAACTTCAAGACGGTGGGTATCGACCGGGTCGATACCCTGGTCACCGACGAGGCGGGGGGTGCCCTGCTGCAAGGTGAGGATACTGGGAATGTTCGTGTCATCGTAGCGGTGGCCAACTGATAGATTTGGTTTTCGAAAGAAGGAGATAGATATGGATTACGATCATGACTACGGCAAGCAGTATGCTGACTGCGCATGGCTTGGATTCGATGAACTGGAGAAGTTCATGGTGGATGCACTGGAACATGCTGGTGTTCCTGAAGCGGATGCAAAGATTATCGGGGATGTCCTGATCGAATCGGACAAGCGGGGCATCGATTCCCATGGGATCGGACGCCTCAAGCCCATCTATATCGACCGTATCGACGAGGGGATCATGAATCCCGTCACCAACATCGAGGTGGTCAAGGACGAAGCAGCAACCGCAGTCCTGGACGGGCACAACGGCATGGGCCATGTCGTTGGCGTCAAGGCCATGGAGATGGCAATCGAGAAGGCAAAGAAGTATGGCATCGCCATGGTCGTTGCCAGGAACTCCAACCACTACGGCATCGCCGGCTACTATGCCACCATGGCGACCGAGGCTGGGATGATCGGTATCACCGGCACCAATGCCCGTCCCTCCATTGCACCGACCTTTGGCGTGGAGAACATGATGGGTACCAACCCGCTGACGTTCGGCATCCCCACCGACGAGGAGTTCCCCTTCGTGCTGGACTGCGCTACATCGGTCTCCCAGAGGGGCAAGATCGAAGTGTATGGACGTGCAGGAAAGGAACTGCCCCCGGGTTGGGTCATCGGCCGTGACGGGCAGACCCGCACCGATACGCAGCAGGTCCTCAAGGACCTGACCACCGGCGAAGCAGCGTTGACTCCCCTTGGGGGCATCGGCGACATGACTGGTGGCTACAAGGGCTATGGCTATGCGGCCGTGGTGGAGATCCTCAGCGCAGCGCTCCAAGACGGTGCGTGGATGAAGGCCCTCAACGGGTTTGACGAGAACCACAACCCGATCCCATACCCACTTGGGCACTTCTTCATTGCCATCGACCCACGCCACTTCATGGGTGAAGAGACGTTCAAGCGCATCAGCGGAACAATCTGCCGCGAGCTGCGTGCATCCGAGAAGGCACCTGGTGAGAACCGCATCTACACAGCAGGTGAGAAGGAACATGATGCCCGCGTCTACCGCATGGAGCATGGTTGCCCGATCCCCAAGAGCCTGCAGAAGGTAATGACCACGCTGCGTGACCGTTGGAACATGGACTACCATTGGGATTTCGAAGGAAAAAAGAACTGAGGAGCATGAATATGAAGGACGAATTGAAAGAGAAGGCATTGGCATACCACTGCATGGACGGGGTCCCCGGAAAAGTTTCCGTGGTCCCTACAAAGCCATGCCAGACCGCAGCTGACCTGGGCTTGGCCTATACGCCAGGCGTCGCAAAGCCGGTGCTTGCAATAGAGGAGAATCCTGAGGATGCGTACAAGTACACATCCAAGGGGAACCTTGTGGCGGTCATCTCCAACGGTACTGCCATCCTGGGCCTGGGTGACCGCGGTGCCTTGGCCTCCAAGCCTGTGATGGAGGGAAAGGGTGTCTTGTTCAAGCGCTTTGCCGACATCGACGTGTTCGACATCGAGGTCAACGAGAAGGATCCCAAGAAGATGATCGAGATCGTCAAGGCGATCAGTCCTACCTTCGGCGGGATCAACCTTGAGGACATCAAGGGACCCGAATGCTTCGAGATCGAGCGTGAGCTGATCAAGGAGTGTGATATCCCCGTGTTCCATGACGACCAGCATGGCACGGCAATCATTGCCACCGCCGGCATGATGAATGCTTGTGAGATCGTTGGAAAGAAGCTGGGTGACATCAAAGTCGTGGTCAACGGAGCAGGGGCTGCAGGTATTTCCTGTGCCAAGATGTTCGTTGCCGCTGGGGTCAAGCTGAAGAACATCATCATGTGCGACAGCAAGGGCGTCATCTACAAGGGAAGGACCAACGGTATGACCCCTGAGAAGGAGGAGTTCGCTACAGACCTTCCTTGCAGGACCCTGGCCGAGGCGCTTGTGGGCGCCGACTTCCTGATGGGCCTCTCCGTCGCCGACTGCGTCACTCCTGAGATGCTGAAGTCCATGGCAAAGGACCCCGTGGTCTTCGCCATGTCCAACCCCAATCCCGAGATTGCCTACGACTTGGCTGTCGCAACCCGCCCAGACCTGATCATGGCAACCGGACGCAGCGACTATCCCAACCAGATCAACAATGTGTTGGGCTTCCCCTTCATCTTCCGCGGTGCATTGGATGTCCGTGCACGGAAGATCAGCGAAGGGATGAAGATGGCAGCTGCCTTGTCCTTGGCTGCCCTGGCCAAGGAGCCGGTTCCCCCCCAGGTCGTCAAGGCCTATGGTGGCCAGCACTTCTCGTTCGGCAGGAACTACATCGTCCCCAAGCCGTTCGACCCACGGGTCATCTCATGGGAGGCTGTGGCTGTTGCCAAGGCCGCGTGTGACGAGGGGCTTGCCGACAAGCCGATCACCGACTGGGATGCATATCGCGAGTCGTTGGTGAAGCGGATGGCCAAGTACTGGAAATAAGGTTTGCTTGATACAAATGAAACGGGACGTCAACGACGTCCCGTTTCTGCATTACGGAAAAATGGTTTGTCCCTCTCGGGAATATGTGATGCTCTCACGCAATGAGAAGCATGAAGAACTAGTTCGTCAGTCCACCAACAGCCTTTGCTGGTGGTGCATGTGCCCTGCGGTGCGGTGCCTCAGTTTCGGTCGGTTGGTAGATTCTTGCATCTCCATCCGAAAGTCCTGCTGGGGAAGCGAGCATCCTCCGAACGACTGGGCAGGGGAGGTCGCTTGCTGCTTGACCCACACCTTCAGTTTCTTTGTCGTCCGATCCTCTTTCATACGCTGCTCCTTGTGGATGGAAATGGCTTTCCAACCACCTCATACTTCGAGGATATATGCGAAACAAACATGTGTCAACACCAAAAATGAAAGAACGTGAAAGTTTCTTTATTTTTAATTATGTATATGTATTTAAATAAATTAACTTAGGACATACATATACCTTTCATGCAAGACTTATATCACTTTTGGATGAGTTTCATACCAAACCAAAGGTGCTGTGAAGGGACAAAAAAGCCGCCTGTCCGGCGGCTTGAAAGAGGTGTTTTGCTGGGATTAGGTGGCGTCAGCTGTGGTGGTCTCCATGCCGAATGTCCCCTTGATCTGCTCCTTGGCCTGGTCGAGGACCTGCTGGTACTGGGCATGGAGCTGCTGGAGGTTCTGCTGCATGAGCTTGACGAACTCAGGGTCCTGTTCTGGCCTGAGGATGAAATCAGGTCCGTATTTCTGGCGTAGCTGCTCCTGCTTTTGCTCGAGCATTGGCTGGAACTGCTGCTTCATCCTGTCGATGAGGTGGTCTTGGGTCTGCAGGTACTGGTCGAAGAATCCCCCGACTTGCTGCATGATGGGGTCTGCCTTCTCGTCGATGGCATGGGCGAGTGTCTGCACCCTGGCAAGGGTATCCTTGTATCCCTCGTCAATGGGGAGTGTCAGGTTGTATAGTACCGTCAGCGCCATTCCCTTGAGGACCTGCTTGCGCTCGTCCGCAGGATAGCTGGACAACTGCTCTTGGATATCCTCCAGGCTCTTGTCACGGTCGCTGAGGTATGTACCTGCGAGCTGTCTTCCTTGCTTGACCAGCTGGTCGTCATGGATTTTCTTCGGGTCGGCCTGAATGTCCTCTGTCCGTTCCAATGCAAGTTCCCAAGCTGATTTGATGCGTCCCATGTCTGCTCCTTTGCTGTTTCTCTCTTGATTCACAAGATAGCGTCATTCGCCAACTTGGACAATATCCGATGATGTGATACCGTGTGCAAGCTATGGAAGAACTCATCATGCATCTGTTCGACCTGTTCGGAACCATGGTCTTCGCGATCACGGGAGCTGTCATGGCGGTCCGGCTCAGGTTAGATTTCTTGGGTGTCATCGTATTTGCCTGTACCGTCGGTGTCGGCGGTGGGATGCTCCGCGATATGTTGCTGGGGGCAACCCCTGTGGCGGCCTATACGAACGAGACCTATATCATCCTCTGCATCATCACGGGCATCGTGATGTTCTTCATCTCCCCCAAGGTGGTGGGACGGTGGAGGATCATCATGTTCTGCGATGCCATCGGCCTTGGCGTGTTCACTGCCCTTGGCGTGGCCAAGGGTGCCATGTACGGGGTTGGGCCTGTCGGCCAGATCCTCTCAGGCGTCTTGGGGGCAGTGGGAGGAGGCGTCATCCGTGACGTCCTTGCACGCCGTGTACCGGCGGTGCTGACCAGTGACTTCTATGCAACTGCCTCGTTGGTGGGAGGGGTGGTCTATATCCTCCTGGAATTGACCTCCATGTCCTTCTTCCTACGGTTCATCATCTGTTTGCTGACAGTCACGTCGCTGCGCATCATAGCGATCATCTTCCATGTATCGTTGCCCAAGGCTGGTTCTTGGAAGGATCCCTCCAAGGTTCCCACCGGTGGCCAGGCTCCGATGCCACCCGACTGGAACGACGAGGCATAGACGCTCAAGACCGAAAGGGATACAGTTGCACCATGGCAATGACACAGACCCTCTATTATGAAGATACCTATGCAGATCAGGCAGACGCCCGTGTCCTGGAGGTTCGTCCCCATGGCAAGCAGTCAGCCATCATCCTCGACCGCACCGTGTGCTACCCCGAGGGGGGTGGGCAGAGCGGCGACCGGGGCATGATAGCCAACGAGCCCTTGCTGGACACCATCCACGGCGACGATGGGGAGATCCTCCATATCGTCGCTGCCCCAACGGCGCTGAAAGCCGGCATGGATGTCCATGTCACCATTGACTGGGAGCACCGCTACCACTATATGTGCCAGCATACAGCCCAGCATCTTATCTCCGCCACGCTGTTCTCCGCCTTTGGCATCGGCACGGTCTCCGTCCACCAAGGCGAGGATGTGCTGACTGTGGAGACCGACCGCAGCGACATCCCCATGCAGACCCTGCTGGAGGTCGAGCGGCTGGTCAACCACGCCATCTGCGAGAACGTTCCCGTCTCCTACAAGGAGACTTCCCATGAAGAGGCCCAGGCCATCGGGCTGCGCCGGTCGATCAAGGTCGAAGGTGATGTGCGCTTGGTGACCATCGAGGGACATGACATCATTGCATGCGGCGGAATCCATGTCGCGCATAGCGGTGAGGCAGGCCTCGTGCTCCTCGTCGGCACCGAGATGATCCGTTCCCACGTCCGTACGATCTGGAAGACTGGGGCGCAGGCCATGCGGACAATCCACCAGGACCGCGATGTGGTCACCCAAGTCGGAGCCATCCTCTCTGCCCAAAGCCATGAGATCGTAGCAGGGGTCCAGCGCATCTCCCAGAACCTGGTCGACATGAAGGCCCGGTATGAGAATGTCGCATCGCGCCTGGCGTCTGCGCTGCTGCTGCAGGCCGTCTCACTGAGCAAGAACGAAGGGGGCGTGCACATTGTGGCGCTGGATGCGACCGAGCAGCCGGATGTCCCGATGAAGGCGTTTGCAGAACATGCCCCGTCATTGCAGGATGTAGCGCTCTGCGTGATCCAGCGCAGCGAAGGACGTACGGCCTGGATGGTCGTGTTGGTGGGCGCTGCTACCCACGTTCATTTCGATGATGTGCGGAGCCGCTTGTTGGTTCCTCATGCGGCAAAGGGTGGGGGAAAAGCCCCCGTTTGGCAGGGAATTGTCCCGACGGAAGTCGGCAGTGAGTTCCTCCATGCGTTTGAAGAGACAGTGAAGGAACTGATGCATCCGTGAGCAAACCAGAGAGACACAAGCGACACCGGGACGGGATGAGCCTGCTGAGTACCGATGCGTTGTTCAAGAAAGATGGCTCGATTGACTGGAGGCAGCTGATTTCCAAGATGGTCGTTGCCATCTGTGCCTTCATGCTGATCTATGTGATAGGGATGTACCTGCTCAGGGACAAGTATGCAATCATCGGCCAATGGGTGGAGACACACCTTGGCTTTGGCTGGATCTTCCTCTTTGTCTTCATGGTGGACATGCTGATCGTTCCCATGAGCGTGGACCTGATCTTCCCGTTGGTCATGGAGCTTGACCCGGTGAAGCTGTTGGCCGTGATGGGGTTTGCCTCTATCCTTGGAGGCTATGGCGGCTATTGGATCGGGCGCCTGCTGGGAAAGATTCCCTTGATCCGCAAGTTCACCGATGGCTTCAGCCAGCGCGGTGAGCAACTCTTCCGCCGCTATGGGGTATGGGCAATTGTCATCGCAGGGCTTACTCCGATTCCCTATTCGACCGTCTGCTGGATTGCAGGGATGCTCAAGACACCCCCGCTGTGGACCTTCTTGGCCTGTTTCTCCCGCATTCCCCGCATGATCCTCTACTACCTGCTGTTCAAGGCCGGCCTGATGGTCATTTTCTAGAGAGCTGCTGTCTTGCCTGCTCGATGACCATGCGTGTCCGCTTGGGCGCGTCACCGACATATGAGTCGGCCACCAAGAGCTCAAGCACCTCGCCGCTGGGTATGTATTGGGCTATCTTGGCATCGGTTGCCAACAACTGGGCAAGAGGATTCGGCTGTCCTTCCTGGACGATAGCCCAAGCGCTGAGGCTGTGGGTACGGATCACCTCATGCATCTCCTGCCGGTCGGCACCCCTTCTCCCCAATTCCATCAGCAGACGTTCGCTGGATGCGAACAGACCATAGGCATCGAGGTTCCGCTTGACACCGGTGGCATGGACCTGCATTCCGGCAACCACCTTCTTGGCGGTGATCAATATCTCGTCGGTGGCAAGAAATGCGTCAGGAAGGACCAGGCGCCTGTTCGCGCTGTCGTCCAGCGTCCGTTCCAACAAGGTGCTGGCGCTGTTCTGCCATACCACAGACTCCAGCGAGCTGACATACCGGCAGAGGCTGTCGATCTTCTCGCAGTTGATCGGGTTTCGCTTGAACGGCATTGCCGATGAACCTACCTGGTTCTTTCCAAAGGGCTCGCTCCACTCCCCGATGGGGGGTGTCTGCAGCAAGCGGAAGTCAATTGCAAACTTGTACAAGGTGCAGCACAGCCCGCACAGCGCCGTGACGATCCTCCAGTCCTGCTTGCGTGGATAGACCTGCGTGGCGGCGGTGAACGCTCCGATGCCTAGCTCATCCATGACCTGCTGCTCCATCTGCATCGGGCTCATCGTTGTGCCCGCAAGCAGCTGGTCATAGCTGGCGCTGGTGCCCACGGCACCCTTCATTCCCTTTCCCCTGATCCCCGACCTGACCTCCTGCAAGGCCCGCAGGTCCTCGGTGAGGTCCTGCGCAGTCTGTGCGAATCGGTATCCGATGGTAGTTGGCTCCGCTGGCTGGATATGGGTGAACGCCATGCACGGGACATCGGCATACTCCTCCATCTTGTCGATGAAGAGCTGCAGCAGGGAGCGTACCTGCTCGATGATGAGGTCCATCGACTGGGCAAGGCGCAGCGCGTCCATGTTGTCCAATGCATCCATGCTCGTTGCTCCCAAGTGGATGATGCTTCCCCCCGCCGGGCATTGCTCGGCATATGTGCGGATCTCAGCCATCAAGTCATGGTGGATCTCAGCCTCTATCTGGGTGGCCCGCTCGATGTCGATGTCGTCTTGGTGTGCAATGAGCTCTGCAAGCTGTCCTGCTGTGACCAAGCCAGCGTCCATTTGTGCCCGTGCCAGTGCAACCCACACCCTGCGCAGCAGCTTGCGCTTGTGCTCCTCCGACCAGATGTGGCGCATTGCCTGGGATCCGTAGCGCCAGGTGCATGGGGAGATGTAGGTGTCATGGGAAAATGTGTTCATCGAGGTGCCTCCGGGGTGAGTATAGCAGGTGAGGCAATACAACGGCAAGGAAGGTTCAGATGCTGCGTGACAGCATCAGCATGTCGATGCACTGCCTGCCGTCGTCATCAATGACGG
>CAYXIH010000025.1:6600-13028 GCA_964465155.1 uncultured Sphaerochaeta sp. | reverse complement strand
GCATCCAGCAGGAGGTTCCACCCCTGCTGTGTGATGTCCTGTATCTGTGTATAGCACATGCCTGCATCATATCATGCTTGAAAAGGTTTGACAGGTTTGTTTGAAGGGAGTATGCTATGTTTGTATACAAACTTTAATTGTGTATACAAACAAGGGGAAACGATGAAAAGTGCCGGGACCGACATTGCCAACGACATCTTTACCACCCTCAAGGCCGAGATCCTTGACCTGACGGTGGCTCCGGGACAACCGGTGCTTGAGATGGCGGTATGTGAGCGCTTTGGCGCATCCAGGACCCCCGTGCGCACCGCGTTCCAGCGCCTGTCGGACGCAGGGCTGCTTGAGATCGTCCCCTACCAAGGTGCATGTGCCACATTGTTGGACATGGACCAGATCCGGCAGATGATCTACATGCGCTGTGCGGTGGAGACTGCGGTGCTGACCGATTTCGTGGCGTTGGCCGATCCATTTGCAATGGAGGATGTGCGCCATAGCCTGCGCCGTCAGGAGATCCTGCTGCAGCAGCCTTCGTTCACCCCCAGTGATTTCTATGCCGCCGACGGGGAGTTCCACAAGATCTGGTTCGACGCGACCCACAACGAGCACTTGTGGACCATGATCCAGAAGGCCGAGGTGAACTACACCCGTTTCAGGATGCTGGACATTGTCCAGACGCATATGTTCGTTGCGATCCTCCAAGAGCATGCCGAGTTGGTCGGGATGTTGGAGCAGGGGGATATCCAGCAGATCAAGCATTGGATGACAAGCCATCTCAATGGTGGCATCAGGCGTCTTGGGGAGAAGCTCTCCAAGGAGTACGCACCATATTTTCAAACACAGAAGGGAAGCGGCCATGAGGCTGTCTGACTTCATGCAGGAGGCATTTTGATGGATATCAGGTATTCGACAGGCAAGGAGCCGTTCAAGCGGATGACCACCGAGGAGCTGCGCCAGGAGTTCCTCATCACCGGGATCTTCCAACCCGATGATGTGAGCGCGGTCTATTCCCACGTGGACAGGATTGTGACCATGGGTGCAATGCCCGTGAAATCGGTCGTGCAGATCGACAAGAACATCGACTGCTGGAAGAACTTCGGGGTGAAGTACCTGCTGGAGAGACGTGAGCTGGGGATCATCAACATCGGTGGCGCCGGTACGGTCAATGCAGATGGAACTGAGTACCACATGGCTCATTTCGATGGCCTGTACCTGCCCATGGGGACCAAGGAAGTGAGCTTTGCAAGCGATGATGCCACCAATCCTGCCAAGTTCTACATGAACACTGCCCCGGCGCACCGCCCGTACCCGGCGAAGCTGATCCCCCTCTCGGAGGCCAAGCACCTCCACCTGGGATCCCAGGCGACCAGCAATGAGCGGACGATCAACCAGTACATCCACCCAGACGTGCTGGATACCTGCCAGCTGTCCATGGGGCTGACCCACCTGGAGACTGGCTCGGTGTGGAACACGATGCCTGCCCATACCCATGAGCGGAGGATGGAGGTCTACTTCTACTTTGACATTCCCCAGGACAACGTGGTCTTCCACATGATGGGCGAGCCTACCCAGACCCGGCACATCGTGATGCACAACGACGAGGCTGTGATCAACCCCTCGTGGTCGATCCACAGCGGTTGTGGTACGAGCAACTATACGTTCATTTGGTCCATGTGCGGTGAGAACCGTGCCTATGATGACCAGGACTGGATCAAGACGGAGGACCTCCGCTAGGAGGCCTATACGATACGGAGGTATCTACATGAGTGTATTGGATAGTTTCTCCCTCAAGGGAAAGGTTGCATGGGTCACCGGAGCTTCGTATGGCATTGGCTTTGCCATCGCAACGGCCTATGCGCAGTGCGGTGCAACGATCGTCTTCAACGACATCAATGAAGAGTTGACCGAGAAGGGCCGCAAGGCATACGCAGACCAGGGCATCACTGCCCATGGGTATGTCTGTGACGTCACCGACGAGCAGCAGGTCGTCGCCACCGTGGCAAAGATCGAGCAGGAAGTCGGTGTAGTCGACATCCTGGTCAACAATGCCGGGATCATCAAGCGCATCCCGATGATCGACATGAGCGCTGCCGATTTCCGCAAGGTCATCGACGTCGACCTCACCGCTCCGTTCATCGTCGCCAAGGCCGTCATCCCCTCGATGATCAAGAAGGGCCATGGCAAGATCATCAATATCTGCTCGATGATGAGCGAGCTGGGTCGTGAGACCGTCAGTGCCTATGCAGCGGCAAAGGGTGGCCTGAAGATGCTCACCCGCAACATCTGCTCAGAGTACGGTCAGTACAACATCCAGTGCAACGGCATCGGGCCCGGCTACATCGCCACTCCCCAGACTGCACCGCTGCGTGAGCGCCAGGCGGATGGATCACGCCATCCCTTCGACCAGTTCATCATCGCAAAGACTCCCGCCGCCCGTTGGGGCGAGCCAGAGGACCTGCAGGGTCCTGCTGTCTTCCTTGCCTCCGATGCCTCTGACTTCGTCAACGGCCATGTGCTGTATGTCGACGGCGGTATCCTGGCCTATATCGGAAAGCAGCCCTGACCGTAGTTTCGGCGCATAGTCAAGGTTCCCACAACAACAGCCACTTTGGAGCGTTACACATTCCAAGGTGGCTGTTGTGTTTGATTTTCTGACATTGGTTCGAAATGGGGAGAGTCGGCCTTTTCCTCTGCAAATTGAGTTGATTCATAGAGTTGGTGTGCATATGGTATCTGACGGGACGATAGTCCGTAAGTACCTGCAGATAACATGATAGGAGAAACACCATGTTGCGAAACACCAAACTCGTATGTATCCTGACACTCGCCGCAGCGGCATTGCTTGCCGTTGGATGCGAGGGGGGAAGCACCACAAACAAGAACGTAACCGTCAGCGCACGGGGAAAGGCAGTCACCGCCTCCTCACGTGCAGTATCATCAATGGAACTCGCCTCGGGTTCCGTGGCCATCAACGGAAACCCCGTGGCCTTGCAGAGCGTGGATACCACCAATTCCAATACCGCCACGTTCGAGGGCACCATCAGCGTCGAAGTTCCCACTGCACGCCCAGTAGTACGGCTCTCCGCCAACCCAAAGGCAGGATTTGTCTTTGATGAATGGGAGTTGGACGAAGAGGCGATCAAGAAAGATCCTACAGTCTCCAAGTCGTCTGTCCGCCTCACCGACGAGCAGGAGGAACTGTTCACCATCGAAGTCGATGCAGACCATGTCAAGTTCTATATCGCCAGCTTCGAACCTGGATTCTATGTAGACCTCACCAATGGTGACGACACCACCGGTGACGGAAGCAGCGCCAAGCCGGTGAAGACACTCTCGCATGCTCTCTCCCTCATCGATGCAGCGATCGCGGCAGGCAATGCAACCTCCACCGATGCAGATGACGACTTCGATGAGTTCGTGCTGGTCATCAGCGGCACATCGGCTGAAGATGTCGTGCTGTCCCAGAATGTGGGTGTCAGCCTCAAGGGCGGGTTCGACTCCGCTTGGGCTCCCACCGCAACTCCTACCACGATCGGGAACGTCAAGGTCTCGGGAAGCGAGACGGACGAGATCGAGTTGTCCAACCTCAGCATCGCCACGCTGACCCTTTCTGCCCCCATCGACGAGCTGGAAGGCTGCACCATCGGGAACCTGAACGTAGCTGGTAGCACTCCCGTTGTCATTGCCAACACCATCTTCACCGGTGTCATTGCAGTTCCTGCTCCCAGCGTGTTCGTGAACTGTGTGTTCGAGTCCACGGCAAGCCTGACGTTGTCCGTCCACATGGCGTTGCACAGCATGTTCGACGCAGCACTCCTTCCTTCGTTTGCTTCAAACAGCAAGAACAACATCGTCATCGATGCAACCCAGGCCGACGGTGTCGTAGGGAAGAACTACAGCGTTGATTCACGGCAGAAGTTCACAGGCTACATCACGGACAATGCACAGCTTGTCACGGCTTTGGGCAAGGCCCCTGCGTTCACCGAGGCTGAGGTCGAGAGCTTTGAGGACCAGTATGATGTCGATGATGACTACATTGAGGAAGACATCACCGGCTTCGAGCGTCCTGAGGCAGAGGATGCAACTACGGTCCTGTGGTCATACGGTCCGTATGAGTACCATCGGAAATAGCCAATGGATATACAAGAGGCCCGGGTTTCCCGGGCCTCTCCTTGTCTCTTAGTGGAGGTTGAATTCCTTCTTGAGTGTCTGCATCATCACATCGGGTGGTGGTTGCAGTCCTGTCCAGAGGGTGAAGTTCAGTTCTCCTTGGTTGACCAGCATCCCCAGCCCGTTGATCGTCTTCAGCCCACGCTCTGCTGCATGTGCCAGGAACAGGGTGGTAGGGGGATTGAACACCACGTCGCAGGCAACCGCATCGGGTTGTAGGGATGTGAAGTCGATGTCAGGACATCCTTGGACATCGGGATAGAGGCCGATGTTCGTTGCCTGCACCACGATGTCGGTGCCCGAAGGGATGCGCATGTGGCTTGTCCAGGGAAGATAGGTGGCAGATGCCTGGGTATTGGATTGGACCAAGTCGGCAAGCTCCTGTCCATGCCCGGCACTCCTATTGATGATCGTCACCTGCGATGCCCCGGCGAGGGCGCATTCCACTGCAATAGCACGTGCAGCCCCACCAGCTCCCAAGATGGCGACATGGGAACCCTCCAACACAACATGCTCGTCAAGAAGCGACTTGACGAACCCTTTTCCATCGGTGTTGTCTCCCCACAGCAGGCCATCCTTGTTCAGGACGGTGTTCACAGCCCCGATGATCTTGGCAGCTGGGGATATGTCATCCAGATACTGCAGGACTGCCTGCTTGTGTGGGATCGTGAGGTTGACTCCCCGAAAGCCGAATGCCCGTGCCGCATCCATGGCGGTATGCAGGTCCTTGGGGAGGATCCGCAACGTCAGGTACCTCCAGTCCAACCCTGCGGCACGGTATGCCGCCTCTTCCATTACACCCGTGGGATTTTCATCCACGGGATCTCCAAATACTGCTGTGAGCGTTGCCCTGTAGTTCTGTCCCATCCTCTGGCTCCTTGCCCGTATGGTAGAGCACAACTGCAGGGCTGTCCATGGTCAATCGATATACCGGATCGTCTCCCAAGCAGTATTGTAGGCTGCCAAGTCTGTTCCGAGGTCATTCTTGGTCTCATAGTCGCGCAGCATGTCCACCGTGTAGAACGGAGTGGTGGTGGTGTACGCTTCGGCCGCAGGGTTTACCGACGCGGGGAAGTGGAACCGGTCCAGGAACTTGGCGTAGACCTCCGGGCGGTGGATGAAGTTGATGAACTCGTGGGCAAGGTCGACATGGCGGGCCCCCTTGGGGATGCACAGCGAGTCGATGTACATGGGTCCGCCCCCTTCTGGCAGGAAGAAGTCAACGTTGGCCCATTTGCTCTCGGGCAGTTCTTCGAACACCGCCTCCGCATACCCCTGTACGACCCAGAACTCACCCGACGCGAAGGACTTGGCGAATCCTTCTGCATCGAACTTCACCAAGTTGGGTTTCCATACGTCGTTGACCAGCTTGCGTGCCTCTTCCAGCTGGGCTTTGTCGGTGGTGTTGACCGAATAGCCCAGGTATGCAAGTGCATCGCCCAACACCTCGCGCAGGTCGTCCATCATGCACATGCGGCCATCCAAGGAGGTTTCGGCGAAGATATTCCATGTATGTGGATACTCCTTGACCATGTTCTTGTTCACGGCGACTCCAGCTGCACCCATGTAGTAGGGGACGCTGTAGGCCATGGTGGGATCATATGTGGCTTTCTCAAGCACCAAGTCGCCGATGTTCTGGCTGTTGGGGATTTTCGACAGGTCTATGGGGGTGAGCATCCCCAGGTTCTTCATGATGGAGACATAGTCTCCGGAGGGGACGATGATGTCGTAGCCCTGGCCACCACCGGCAAGGAGCTTGGCGAACATCTCTTCATTGGAAGCGAAGTAGTCCAGGATGACATCGCAGTCATACTCTTGTTCGAACTGCTGGATGACTTCGTCTGGGGTGTAATAGGACCAGTTGTAGACATAGAGCTTGCGGTCTGAGCCCTTGGAGGAGGTACCTGCTGCCTTGGAACAGGAGGTCAGGGCGAAGGTCAGCGCAACGAAGGCGACGACAATGAGGGAGACAGTGCGGAAGATGGGCTTTGGATGGACGGGTGCTCTCATGGAGGACCTCCCCACATACGGGATGCTGCCGCACCGGACGGTCAACGACCGGTTCCGGGGCGTGATGTGCGGCAATGTGCCGCGGTCATGCGGATATCAAGCTGGAATGGTGAGGAGTCGTCTGGACATGTTGGAACTGGTGGTTTTTGCAATCATGGTACGCCTCCTATGGTGAACTGTGTTTCTAGGCGAATAATCTGCTGAATGGTGTCGTGAGTCAATTGTCTGGAAGGATTATTTTGCAATGATTT
>CAYXIH010000025.1:0-6500 GCA_964465155.1 uncultured Sphaerochaeta sp. | reverse complement strand
TCTGCTGAATGGTGTCGTGAGTCAATTGTCTGGAAGGATTATTTTGCAATGATTTCCCTGTTTTTCCATTGGCAGGTCCAGCAAGCAGGAAATTGCCACAGAGGAAAGGCATATGCCCTCCATTGCGGACAGTGAACGACAATGGAGGATATTTTCCGAAATCTATGATATCTTCGATATGGATGCAACCATGAAACAATCACAACGGCCGCAGGGGTCGAATCATCAGGTACGCTTCTCTTGGGCTCGCTTTGTGTTTCCCGTCGTTCTGGCGGCGATAGTGCTGAGCACGATCTTGCTCGCCCAATTCCGTACGATCTCCCTGAACATGCTGGAGCAGGCCAACTCCGATGTGCTGGACCAAAGCGAATACGTACAGCGCTATATCACCGACTTCATCTTCTCCAACGGCATGCAGCTCTTCTATGACGACGAGGTGACCAAGCTGCGAACGTCCGATGCATTGACGGAATCCCAGGTGATCCTCGGCCAGCGCAAGCTCGACTCCTTTGGTGGCTACAGCAATGCCATCCACAGTGTATACGCATACAATGGGACCATGCAGACGTTCTTTGCCTCGGGAAATGTCCCGGGTGGGAGCGTTGCCTCCTTCTTTGACCAAGGGGTGCTCCCCCTGTTGTCCAATGCAACCTCCTTTGGACGTCTGCAGCCGGTGGTCAGGCAGGTCCCCGATCCCTATGGCGGTCCCGATGCAACGGTCAACACCTTTGTGCTCTATGAGCAGAGCGTTGCTGGGGCAGTGGACAACGCATTGGTCGTCAATACCCGTGGGGACTGGCTGGATGACGTGCTGGCGACCTTCTTTGGGAAGATCGGGGTGCTGGTCCTCAATGAGACAGGGCAGGTGGTGGGTGCAAACTTCCCCCTGTCGGCAATGCAGCGCCAGCGGCTTGAGGCATTGCTGGCGACACGCACCGCTGCATCTGGACGGCTGGTGGTGGAGGATTCGGAGGGGAAGGACCTCTTCTTCTATGACGACATGGGAAGCAGTGGCTGGTGCTTTGTGCGGCACATGGACTGGAATGAGCTGTTTGGTGAGTTTGACAGGATGCGGACCATTACGTTTGTCTCCCTGTTGGGAATCCTGCTGGTGGTCACGATCATGGCGCTGATACATGCCCTGCGGTTCTTCAGGCCACTACGCAAAGTTACCGATGCCCTGTACGGCAGCAAGCTGGTGGACCAGGACATGAGCGTCGAGCAAGGGGTGGGGCAGCTGCTGGACGCCAAGCGCTCCAATGACCGGTACCTGGGCCTGGAATATATCAGGAGCCTCCTTTCTGCCGATGTGATCGAGATGGAGGATGTCCGCCATGCGTTCAGGCAGTATGGCATTCCCCTGGATGCAGACAAGCCGGTGCAGCTGCTGTTGCTTGCCACGACCGATGAGCAGGTGTTGAAGCAACTGGTGCCCTACAACCTGGTGCTAGTCCAAGGAGGGGGGACGTTGCTCTTCGCCCAAGATACTGTTGACGTTGCCACGATGAGCACCAGCATTGGATGCAGGTGTGCCGTGGGGATGCCTGTACCTTGGAATGGCCCATTGCGGACATCCCTGATGCACCTGCAGGAATGCCTTTCCTATGGGAAGATTGGGTTGGATGGACGGCTGGTGGTCCATGAGCAGGAGCTGCTTTCCAAGCTTGCCGTGCTGGATGAGAAGGACGACAAGCAACCTGACTTGCTTGATGCAGTGGCCCGCAACAACAGTACCCAAGCCCTGCAGATTTTGGACGACTACCTGCAGCTGCTGTGTGGCTACCGTTTTTCCGTGGTGGTGTTCAATCTCAAGAGGCTGTGGCTGAGCCTGCGCGACAACGAGGACCAGATGCTGGGCAACGCTGCATTGCTGGATGGTTGTGATGTTCATGAGATCTTCTCACAAGTGGTCGAGGAGGATATCAGCAGGTCGTTGGCGGAGAAATCGGAACGGACCGAGGTGTTGGTGCAGAAGGTGGTGCAGGTGATACAGGATTCGTATGCAGACAAGGGCCTGTGCAGCCAGTCCATTGCCGACACGCTGGGCCGCAACAGCGCCTACCTGGGAAAGCTATTCAGGGCAAAGAGTGGTATCTCCATATCGGATGCGATCAACGCATGCCGTGTGGAGCATGCCCAGGCACTGCTGCTGTCGACTGACTGGCCCATCGAGGAGATCGCAGCACAATGCGGTTTCCCCAACACCAAGTATTTCTACACGTTGTTCCGCAAGGCTACGCGCAAGAGTCCCGCCGCATGGCGCAAGGAGGTGCAGTCATGAAGCGGACGTTGATATTGCTGTGGACCCTCCTGGCAGCTGCGGTAGTTGGCCTGGTGACGACGATCGCAGTGCAGGGGGTGGATGATGTGCGCAGGTTCCGCTCCATTGCCCAGGAGGTGGATGAGCGTACCCCAATCGTCATGTATGCAACCCTGCAGTCCTTCCAGCTTGATGCGGTGGAGCAGGCGTTCGAAGCGGCCAATCCCTCCTACGACCTGGTGGTGTACCGTGCGTCATCGGGAAAGCTCCACACACGGCTGGCCGCTGACCAGCAGTCGGGCAGCAGCAAGGCGGACGTGGTGTGGATGAACAATCCATCGTCGTTCCGTTCGTTCCTCAGAGATGATCTGCTGGAGACGTACAGGAGCCCCAATGCAGGGCCTCCTCTTGAGAAACTGGGGCTCGATCCTCAGCGGGTGACGGTGGTCATGAGCAATCCTACGGTATTCTTTTGTGACGCTGCCAGCGGCATTGAGTTGCCCAGCACATGGGAGGAGTTGCTGCAGATGCCACAATTCGTATTTCCAGACCCAGAGCTCTCGGGGGCCATGCTGCATGTGCTGCAGGTATTGGACATGCACCCCGACTATGGGGATGCCTATTTGCAGCGCCTGGCCCAGTCTGGGGCACAAGTCAGCGGTGGCAGTGGGCCAACCGCATACCGTGTCGCCCATGGTGAGAGCCCCATTGGAATCCTCCCACGGGACGTTGCCCTGATGACATCCCACATGGGTGTCGACGTGCGCATGGCAGTTCCCACTGATGTTCCCGTGGAGGTCCCCAGTCCCATTGCCTTGCTGCATGGGGCTCCCAACCCAGAAGGTGGGAAGCGATTCATCGATTGGATACTCTCCGGTGAAGGACAACAAGTGTTGGCCGGCTTTGGATGTACCCCGGCAAGTGGGATCGACAGCTCGTTGTTGGTGGACGAGGGGAGCCTGAGCAGCCGCAGGAGCCTGCTGCGTCAATTCAACGAATTGTTCGTGCGGCGCTGAGGAACAAAAACGGCACCGACGATTGCCGGTGCCGCATGTTGGAGCTGCAGGTTTAGAGAATGATGATCTGGTCCCGTTCGGGTCCGACTGAGATGTACTTGATCGGAGCCTGCACTAGTTCACCGATACGGGTGATGTACTTCTGGGCATTTGCAGGAAGGTCATCCCAAGTGCGGGCGTTCTCGGTGCTGGTCATCCAGCCGTCGTACTCCTCGTAGATGGGTTGTGCGATTTCCTGCAGGGCAGTCTCTGGCAGGTAGTCGATCCGCTCTCCGTCAACCATGTAGCCGACGCAGATCTTGATCTTCTCAAAGGTATCCAGCACATCCAGCTTGGTGATCGCAAGCTCGGTGAAGCCGTTGATCCAGCAGGAGTAGTCGGCGGCCACGGCATCCAGCCAGCCGCAGCGGCGGGGACGACCGGTCGTTGCGCCATACTCATGCCCGATATCCTGCAGCTTCTTGCCATCTGCATCGAAGAGCTCGGTCATGAACGGACCACCACCCACGCTGGTGGAGTAGGCCTTCAGGACGCCAATGACATCATCAATACGCCTGGGGGAGATACCAGCTCCGCTGCAAGAGCCGCCTGCGGTGGGGTTGCTGCTGGTGGTGTAGGGGTAGATGCCCCAGTCCAGGTCGCGCATGATGCCCAGCTGGCCTTCGAGGAGGATATCCTTTCCAGCTTCATAGGCACTGCGGATCACCGGTACGGTGTCGATGATCTGGCTGCCGAACTTCTCGCGCCATTTCGCGCACAGCTGCATCATCTCATCCACGGTGACGGTTGGGAGGCCAAAGTACTCCAGTTCGCGGTTCTTGCGGGGAAGGAGCATCTCAAGGCGGGTGCGCAGGCGCTCTTCGTCCAGGATGTCGACTGCACGGATACCGCTACGGGATGCCTTGTCGCTGTAGCAGGGACCGATGCCACGCTTGGTGGTACCAATCTGCATGTGCTTGTTCTTGGAGGCCTCCTCGGCCCCGTCGAGCATGCAATGGAACGGCATGATCAGGTGTGCGCGCTTGTCGATGAACAGGTTGCTTCCATCCACACCTGCGTGTGCAATGCCCTCAAGCTCCACAGCCATGGTCTCAAAGTTGACCACGGTGCCAGCACCGACGATGTTCATCGTCTCTGGGTTGAAGATACCGGAAGGAATGATATGCAGAGCGAACTTGCCCTTGTCGTTGATGACGGTGTGACCGGCGTTGTCTCCGCCTTGGTAGCGGATGACGAGGTTGGCACGCTGTGCCAAGTAGTCGACGATCCTTCCCTTTCCCTCGTCGCCCCACTGGGCGCCGACGATAGCTGTTATTGCCATTGGATATGCTCCTATTCAAACAGCAGCGGTGAGTGCTGCTTCTTCAGCTCGGCGATCATGGCCTCCTCATGGCGGTCATGGTCCTCGATGTCCTCTGCATCCCAGGGGTACTTGATCCACAGGTCTTCGATCTCCATGGCGGGGAAGTACCTCTTGATCTCGGTGGGGAACTCAACGTCCTTCTTCTTGAGCTTGTTGTGGAGCACCAGGACTGCAATCTCTTCCGGTTCGTACTTGAGCAGTTCCCCTACGCAATATGCAAGGGTTGCACGGGTATCGTCGACCTCGTCGATGAGCAGCACCTTCTTGCCACGGAGCTCCTGCTGGACCTCGTCGATCCATTGGATCTTGGTGGGATGGTTGCGGTGCTTCTTGTCCACTCCGTAGTAG
The DNA here is from genome assembly GCA_964465155.1 of uncultured Sphaerochaeta sp. Lineage (GTDB taxonomy): Bacteria > Spirochaetota > Spirochaetia > Sphaerochaetales > Sphaerochaetaceae > Spiro-02. Next base: position 1,513 of record CAYXIH010000025.1, on the reverse strand, counting down.
GAGATGCCAACTGCGTAGATCGGGCGGTTGATGAAGGTCTTGATGATTCTTGCTGGGATAAAGCCACCCGATCCAATGGCGACGATGACATCGGGATCGAAACCTGTCTCATTGAGCTGCTGGGAGAGCCGCTTGATGAGCTTGTGCACGGTGTTGTAGCTTACGTAGAACTTTTCGTCCATGGGGTGCTCCTGGTTATTTTACTGGATACATCTCGGCGATGTATGGGAGGGTACGGTATTTTTCTGCATAGTCGAGGCCATAGCCGACGACCCAGACATCGGGGATCTCAAAGCCGACATAGTCGATCTCGACGGGGACGACCCTGCGCTCGGGCTTGTCCAGCAAGACGGCGGTCTTGACCGACAGGGGGTTGCGGGTCTTGAAGTTGCGGATGAGATAGTCCAGGGTGTTGCCGCTGTCCAGGATATCCTCGATGATCAGGACATTGCGGCCTTCCATGTTCTCGCGGGTATCCATCAGCATGCGTACGTTGGCGCTGCGGCTGTCGCCACCCTCTCCATAGCTGGACAGGGCAATGAAGTCAACCACATGTGGGACTGTCAGCTTGCGGCACAGGTCGGCTGTAAAAATGAAAGAGCCCTTCAATACTCCTACGAGTATCAGGCTCTCCTGGGTGTCCGCATAGTCGGTGTTGATCTGGCGTGCAAGTTCGTCGACCCGTCGCTGGATGCTGTCGGCGTCGATAAGCACCTGTGCGAGGTCCTTGGTCAATGGTGGGATTGCAAGGGAAGATTTCATGGGGCCTCCTCAGGCAGCTTGCAGCAAGCGTCCTGAATCTATGTTCTTGGGATGGGTAAGGCATAGCAGGTTCTTTGGTGACATGTCAAGGAGAGGTCTCCTGTTTTGCACCATATATGGTATGTTCAACCCATGTTGTTGCAACAACTTGCACCAATTGCACCGGAAAATTGATGGCAATTGTATGCGAGGGTTGACCGATACCGGAATCCCACGTACTTTTTAGGTATCACCGGTGCTCGGTGCAAGGGGGTACACATGTTTCAGGAAATAAGCTCGGATATGCTGGAGATGAATCCGTTTACAGCCATTGGAAAGGACGGTTTCTTGATCACGGCAGGCACAGGCGACGAATGGAACACCATGACTGCTTCGTGGGGGAGCATGGGTGTGCTGTGGAACAAGCCGGTCGTATGCATCTTTGTCAGGGACAGCCGCTATACTTATGAATACCTTGAGGATGCAGAGGGGTTTACCTGCTCGTTCTTCGGACCGGAGTTCAAGGAGTCATTGGCCTATTGTGGATGCCATAGTGGCCGGGATGTGAACAAGGCACAGGAGACTGGCCTTTCCCCAGTGGTCCTGGATTCCCATGCTGGCTCTGAACGGGTGACGTTTGAACAAGCCAACTTGGTGTTCTCCTGCCGGATTGCCTCCAGGGTCCCGATGGATCCTTCACAGTTCATCCTGCCACAGGAGATCGAGGGGAACTATCCGGCGAAGGATTACCATGTCATGTATATTGGCTTCG
>CAYXIH010000024.1:0-25964 GCA_964465155.1 uncultured Sphaerochaeta sp. | reverse complement strand
GCGATGATCAGGATATTGGCTATGATGCTCATACTGTTGCCCCCTGTACGCTGCGCAGTGCGACCGTATCATTGTTGCGGTATGGATCCTTGCGCAGCAGCATGTACAGCATTGCCACAACATATGCTATTGCGACCGCAGACCAGAACCCGAATGCTCCACCCATGACCAGCGACCCAATTTGGAAGATAGCAAGGCAGGTGAACCATGCAAAGAGGTTTTGGAAGATGACTGCGAACCAGAACCATTTGCGTGACTGCAGCTGTTGTGCCATTGTCGCTATAGCAGCCAGGCACGGTGAGTCCAGCAGGTTGAAGATCAGGAAGGTGAAAGCTGCCAATGCAGTTGGGAACCATGTCACGATGGAGGTGGCGACGCTCAATACGTCCTCCGTATCGCCTGCTACATTTGCAAGGACACCCATGGTTGATACGATTGCCTCCTTGGCTGTGAAGCCAGAGAGTGAAGCCGCTACCGGTTGCCAGGTGCCGAACCCCAGGGGAGCGAACACCGGTGCCAGGAAGCCTCCAATGTAGGCAAGGATGCTCAGGGAACTGTCTTCCACCAATCCAAACGAACCATTTTCAAATCCGAATGAGGAGAGGAGCCACATCACGATGCAGGCGAGGAACAAGATCGTACCGGCTTTGACAATGAATCCCTTCAGCCGTTCCCACACATGCAGCGCGACGGTCCGTACCGACGGGATGTGGTACTGTGGCAGTTCCATGACAAAGGGGGCAGGCTTGCCTGCGAACGGCTTGGTCTTCTTGAGGATGACCGCAGAGATCAAGACGGCTGCGATTCCGATGAAATACATTGCAGGTGCAAGGAATGCGGCTGCTTCATAGTTTCCACTGGCATATCCGGCCATGACTCCTCCCATCAGTGCAATGACGGGGAGCTTGGCTCCGCAAGGTATGAATGTCGCAGTCATGATGGTCAGGCGCCTGTCGTTGTCCTGCTCGATGGTGCGTGACGCCATGATCCCAGGGATTCCGCAACCGGATGAAATGAGCAGGGGGATGAAACTCTTGCCCGACAATCCGAAATGTCGGAACAGGCGGTCCATCACGAAGGCGATGCGTGCCATATAGCCACAGTCTTCTAAGATCGAGAGGAAGAGGAACAGGATGGCCATCTGGGGAACAAACCCTATGACTGCCCCGACTCCTCCGATGATGCCGTCGACAATGAGGCTGATCAGGACAGGAGCAGCCCCAACGGCTTCAAGTCCCATCAATGCCCAGCTTTGTAACGTTCCTACAAAGGTATCATTAGTCCAATCAGTAACAATAGTTCCAATGGATGTGACAGAGACGTAGTAGACAAGGAACATTACGGCCATGAAGATGGGGATGCCCAGGTACCGGTTGGTCACGATCTTGTCTATCTTGTCCGAGACTGTCATCTGTGCCTTCGGTTTCTTGACGGAAGCGGCTGTGACCTCCTGGATTATGGTATACCGTGCATCGGTGATGATCGACTCGATGTCGTCATCATGCTTGGCCTCGAGCTCTGTCCTTGCTGACTCAGCACGTGAGATGGCGCTGTGTGGTATGGCCATGTCCTGGGTCGCCTTGGTGTCATTCTCAAGCAGCTTGACCGCAAGGTACCTAGCTTCCTGGAACCCCTTGAGCGACTGCTCGATTGTGACGATGTGTCCTTCCAGTTCTTGTGTCAGCGACAGTGGCGTCGGTTGCACCTGGGAGTGTGTCCGTGCCTGTACAAGGAGTTCCTGTAGACCAGTCCCCTTGAGGGCTGATGTGCACACGACAGGACATCCCAGCTGCTTGGAGAGCTGGTGGGTGTCGATGCTGATTCCGCCTGAGCCTAGGAGGTCGGACATGTTCAGGGCGATCACCATCGGGATGCCCATCTCCTTGAGTTGGGTGGTGAGGTACAAGTTGCGTTCCAAGTTGGTGGCATCTACCAAGTCGATGATGACATCGGGACGTTCGTTTGCCAGGTAGTTTCTGGTGACTACTTCCTCAAGGGTATACGGGCTGAGCGAGTAGACACCGGGAAGGTCGACTATTGTCGCGCTTGTACCGTACTTGGACTTGAGCTGTCCCTCTTTCTTCTCGACCGTCACACCCGGCCAGTTTCCCACGTATTGGTTGCTGCCTGTCAGTGCGTTGAACATGGTGGTCTTGCCACAGTTGGGATTTCCCGCAAGCGCTATGCGTAGTTTCTCCATCAGTTGGCCTCCTGCGCCAGAACCTCGACGCATGCTGCGTCCGCCTTGCGGACAGTCAGTTCATAGCCCCGGACGGTAATCTCCACCGGGTCCCCAAGTGGTGCCACCTTGCGGATGAAGAGGGGAGTTCCCTTTGTGATCCCCATGTCCATGATCCGTCTCTTGTAGGCACCTTCGCCTCCAATCTTCTTGACCGTCACGGTGCTCCCGACGGCTGCCTCTGATAATGTCATGTATTGCTCCAAAAAATTTGATATCAGATGTGGATGTGCCTGGCCATCTCGGTGTTGATGGCCACACGGGAGTCCTTGACCTGGACTATGACATTCCCGTGGAAACTTGAGACAATGGTGATCGCGGTACCTTGCACGAAGCCGAGGTTCCCGAGGAATCTCTTGGTCTCCATGGACCCGCTGATGCGTGCGATATTTGCTTGCTGACCCGATCCCATCATGGTAATTGGCATCTCAAGTTCTCCGTTGGTTGTTGGGGATAGTGATGCTAAAAGTTAGCGTAAGGAAACATTATAGGAATCAGAAGGATAGGTCAAGTAGTTGTTGCAAAAAAATAGTGATGAGTGTGTTTGTATGGGTTGCTTATTAAATATAATATGATAGTTGTAAATAAAATATATTTTTGTAAAAAAGGGATGTTTTGATAGGGTTTGGTATGGTAGTAGGTTGGTAATGGTTGCTTACTTACTTGTATTTGTGTGGTTTGTGTGTTAGTTTACGACAACAAATATGCCTGATTTGAGGGTGTGTGGCTTATTTTGGGCAAAAAAAGTGCAGTCCCTGAGGACCGCACTCTCTGTGTTGTGGTGATGCCTAGCGAACCGTTACCAGTTCGTATTCCGTGCTTCCCAATCCGATTGCCTGTGCATGGTCGACACCGACATGCCAGTTGGTCTGGGGTTGGCTGTCGGTGAAGTGGTCATGGTGATGGTCGCCCATGTCGGTAAGCCTGCTGCCAGGCATCGGGGGCATCTTGTTGACGGCGTCGGCACAGGCAGTGTCCAGCGCGACGGGGTCAAATGATGCGAACATGCCTACGTCTGGGACGATGGGCAGGTCGTTCTCTCCATGGCAGTCACAATAGGGGGAGACATCGATGACGATGTTGATGTTGAAGTTCGGACGGCCGTCTACCACCGCCTTTGCATATTCAGAAACCTTGCAGTTGAGGATGTCGTTCGTTTCATCCCCGGATGGCTGTACCGCGTCCTTGGGACAGACGCCGATGCACCTGCCGCATCCGACACACTTGTCGTGGTCGATCGACGCTTTGCCGTCATGGATGTGCGGTGCGTCATGGGCGCAGATGCGCACGCATCTGCCACATCCAATGCACAATGCAGTCTCCACATAGGGCTTGCCAGCGCTGTGCATCTCCATCTTTCCAGCGCGAGAGCCGCTGCCCATTCCCAGGTTTTTCAGCGCGCCGCCGAACCCGGTGCCCTCATGGCCCTTGAAGTGGGCGAGGGAGATGACGATGTCGGCGTCCATCACGGCACGGCCGATCTTGGCTTCCTTGACGTAGGTTCCACCAACGACGGGGACCAGGACTTCGTCAGTTCCCTTCAGGCCGTCTGCGATGAGGATGTGGCATCCGGTGGAGAATGGGGAGTAGCCATTGGCATAGGCGCTGTCGATGTGGTCAAGGGCATTCTTCCTGCCGCCGACATACAGGGTGTTGGAGTCGGTGAGGAAGGGCTTGCCACCCCGTTCCTTGACCATCTTGACGACAGTGGCCGCATAGTTGGGGCGCAGGAACGCAAGGTTGCCAGGTTCGCCGAAGTGGATCTTGATCGCGACATACTTCCCTTCGAAGTCGATGTTCCCCATTCCCGCCTTGAGCAGGAGCTTCTCTAGCTTGTCGAGCCTGCTCACACCCATCTCGGTGCGGAGGTCGCTGAAGTATACTTTTGATGTTTCCATTATCTGGTTCCTTTCCTAGGTTCTTTGCGGATGCCCAGGGCATCTGCCACTTCTATCACCGTGGCCGGGTCATCTGTCATGATCGTGTCGACTCCCATCTTGAACAGCCGTACCATCTCTTGCCTGTCGTTGATCGTCCAGACCTGCACCACCGCATGGCGTTGGTGCATTGCCTTGAGGAAGTTAGGTGTGATCACCTCGATCCCCCATTGGCGTACCGGGACTTGGAACACCACCTGCCGTCCTTTTGCAAGGACTTCTGGCAGCATGTGCAGTCTCTGCCCCGCAAGGTAGCCCAGCACCTCGATGGTGGTGATGCTGGTGAGAATCTCGGGGGCAAGCTTCCTCAGCAACTTGAGGTTGGAGAGATGGAACGAAGCACCCAGGACCCTGTTTTGTGCATTGAGGCTACGGATGAGCCGGATGAACTCGTGCACGATCTTGGGAGTCTTGGTCTTGAGGTCTATGTTGAACCGCTCCTTGGGGCATGCCCGAAGAGCCTCCTCCAACGTCGTGAGGGTGACGCCCTTGCCACGGAAGGGGAACGTCTTTCCCCCGTCCTTGGTGAAGGTATACCCTGCGTCGAACTGCTTGAGCTCCTGCAGCGTATGGTCTTCGATGCGGCCGCTTCCATTGGTATTGCGGTCCAGCGTCGGGTCATGCCAGATGACGATGACACCGTCCTTGGAGAGGTGCACGTCGGTCTCGATGACATCGATGCCCATGCGCACCGCCGATTCGAATGCCATCAGCGTATTCTCCGGATAGTGCATGCTGTCCCCGCGGTGTGCTACCACACGTGGCATGGGGACAAGGAAAGGTGGCCGGTCATGCATCGTGTTCCTCCTGTACCTTGTGGTTCTTGATACGTGTCATCTTCTGGAAGATCTTTTCCATCTTCTGTACTTCGCTTTCGGTCATGGCGGCCCTGACGAACATGTCCCTGAGGAACCGCTCCGTCCAGATCCGCTCGTCCCCCTTGAAATAGTCGGGCAGGTCGTCCAGGCATCCGACGACCAGCTTGGCTGCTGCGTCGTCACGTTCCTGGGAGACGGGTGTTGCCTCGACTGGCCACGGCTTGAGCGTGTCGTAGAGGGTATATGTGATGATCTGGACCGCTTGGGCCAGGTTGAGGGAGGGAAACTTGGGACTGGTTGGGATCGTCACGACCATCGAGCATGCGGCCACTTCGTCATCGGTCAGGCCATCTGCCTCACGGCCGAAGACTATCGAGACAAGTCCTGGGGGAGTGTCGGAGATACGCTGCGCCAGCTGCTGGGGTGATACGGAGCAGAACTTGCGGAACTTGCCCCGGCGCCGGGTCGCACCGACGGTCAGCACGCTGGTGGCCAAGGCATCGGAAAGGGTAGCGTACCGTGTGGCATGCTCCCACAGGTCCGCTGCATGCAATGCAAGGGTGCGTACACGGTTCTCGTCATATTCCTTGTCGCCGACAATTGCCAGGCGCGTGATGCCCATGGTCTTCATGGCGCGGCATACGGAGCCTATGTTTGCCCCATCCTGAGTCTCTATGAGCACAATCTGGATCCTGTCCAGCTGGTCGTGGTTGTCCATGACCCAAGTGATAGCAGATTTTCGTGTTTTTTCATAGCATCCCACAAAATTGGCTGGTGGTGCACATTTTTTGTATCTCCGTGCATATTGAAGCTTTCTTGATGCTGGATTATAGTTGGGACATGGAAGAAACCGCTTCGCACGATTCGCTGCGGACGATTAAGATCATACTGGGGATTATGGTCCTTGTTCTGATCCTATTTGTCCTGAAGATTGCCTCCTCCGTAACGGTACCCCTAGCCATCTCGTTGTTCTGCTTCCTCCTCGCCAATCCCATGGTGGACCGGATGGAGAAGCTGCACTTCCCCAGGTGGTTGTCGACCCTTATCGCAATGGTCATCATCTTGGTATTGTTCCTCTTCTTCGGGTGGTTCCTCGTCTTCACGGTCAATACACTGATGAAGCAGATTCCAAACTACGTCCCGCGTGTCGCTTGGATTGACCAATGGCTGACCCAGTTCCTTTCCGACAAGCTGGACGTGGACATGGGTGGCCAAACCCTGCTGACATTCGTCAACATCAACTGGGCAAAGGTAATGATGGACAGCCTGTACAATCTCTCGGGCAAGTTCATTTCCATCGCGACCGATGCCATGCTCATCTATATCTTTGTATTCTTCCTCTTGCTGGAGCGCGCCTCGCTCAAGCCCAAGCTCAACGTGATGAGCAACCACCGGGGAAAGAAAGTGCTGGGGATGTTCGAGCGCATCAACCGCCAGATCTCCAAGTATCTGCTGCTCAAGACCCTCATCAGTGCAGCCACCGGCGTACTGTTCTTCCTTGCTTCTGTGGTGACTGGACTTGACTTTGCGATCCTCTGGGGTGTCCTTGCATTCGTCCTCAACTTCATCCCCTCGATCGGGTCGATCATCATCACCATGATGACCATCATCATGGCTGTGATCCAGTTCGCCCCGAACTGGATCATGATCATCTATGTCGCCGTGCTGATGATCTCCATCGAGATGGTGCTGGGCAATATCATCGACCCCAGGCTGCAGGGTGTCCAGCTGAACCTCAGTCCATTCATCATCCTGGTCTCCCTCTCACTGTGGGGCTATATCTGGGGGATCGCGGGGATGTTCCTCGCCGTTCCCATTACCTCCGTGCTCCAGATCATCTGCGCAAACGTCAAGCCGTTGCGCGGCATTGCCATCCTCCTCTCCAGCGGCAAGGTGTACCGGCGTCAATATGACCAGGACCGTGCCATGGCCAGTGCCAGGAAGAAGATGATGAAGCGTGAGAAGAAACGGCTGAGGCACCATCCTGGTGAGTCGATGACCAGCGAGCAGATGGATGACGCCATCCGCAAGCAGATGAACAAGAAGGACCAGGGCAGTGCTCCTGCGGACGACTTCATCATGCCCGACTTCATGGACAACCACCATAGCGATTCCGACGACGATCAATGATTTCTCCCGTTGGACTTCCCAAGGGGCTCGCCCTCGAGTTCCCTACGCTTACTGCCGAAAGTGCCCTCTCGTGGCTTCCTCCCGTGGGGGATATCGACGTGCAGGACACACAGGAGCTGTATGCTTCTTTGGTTGGGCAGGTCATGGGGTTCTTCCATGCATATGGAAGGGAATTCCCATGGAGACAGACCAATGATCCCTATGAGGTGCTTGTATCCGAGGTGATGCTCCAGCAGACCCAGACGTCCCGTGTCCTTCCCAAATATGAATTGTTCCTCTCCCAATGGCCAACTCTCAAAGATCTGGCCCAGGCTCCGCTGGACCAGCTGCTCTGTGCATGGAGCGGGTTGGGGTATCCACGCAGGGCGCTTGCGTTGCGGGAGACTGCCCGGCTCTCCAGCCAGTGGGGGTGGACCCTTCCTCCGCAGCGCGATGCATTGCTGTCGCTGCCGGGCATCGGTCCATCCACGAGCAGCGCAATCCTCTGCTTCGGGTACCGTCAGAAGGCTGTCTACCTAGAGACGAATGTCCGCAGGGTGCTGCTGCACTGCCTGCTGCATGGGCATGAGGGGGTGAAGGATGTCCAATTGGGACAGCTGCTGCAGGAGCTGCTGCAGTATATCGATGACCCCCGTGCATGGTATGACGCCCTGATGGATATGGGGGTGTTGCTCCGGTACATGGTCCCCAATCCCAACAAGCGTAGCGCACACTATGCCCGCCAGTCGGGCTTTGCAAACTCCGACAGGCAAGTGCGCGGGCAACTGCTGCTGAATTTCCAGGAACGGGGATCCCTGCAGCTCGGTATCCTGCTGGATGCCCTGCATGGGTTCGACACCGAGCAGGTGATACGATGCCTCAAGTCGTTGGAAAACGATGGGTTTGTGCAGGAATGCGACGGGGTCTACCAGATTAAAAAAGGGTGAATGACCTATACGAGGTCTTGTCTGTGATGATAGGATGCAAGGCATGAAGAAGTTGCTCTATCCTATCCTCATCTTTGTCACCGGCTTGGTGATCTCCGTCATGGTGGTGTTCAATACCGAGTTTGGTGTGCGCACGACCATGGGCGTCTCCCTGATGGTCAACCAGCTGGTGGGCATTGTGGTCATCACGGCCATGATGTGGAGCATGCCCCACAATGTGGTGGTGAATCCCAAGCGCAAGAAGTCCCCAGCATGGTTGTGGTTCGGCGGCCTGTTTGGATTTTGCATCCTCAACCTCAACTATGTGACGGTGATCAACACCGGTGCCTCCCTGGCCATGGCCACGGCAGTGTTTGGCCAGAGCGCCGCCGCCTTGGTCTTTGACCTGACGGGGTTCATGCGTGACTCCAAGCAGCAGTTGGACCGGCGCAAGTTGCTGACGCTGGGGATCAGCGCGGCTGGCATCGTGGTGATGTCACTAGGTGGTGGTACCTTTGCCATTCCGTATGTGCTGCTGGGAATCCTCGCCGGGGTGCTAACCATGACGCAGATGGTCTACAACGGGCTGTTCGCTTCCTACAAGGGGCCATTCTTCAGTGCACGGCAGAACGTCCTCAGCTGCCTGGTGTTTGCACTGCTGTTCTACTTCATCTTCCAGACCCAGGACACCATTGCAGGGGTGAAGGCAATTGCCACGACCCCATGGTATGTGGTCGTGGGTGGAGGATTGCTGGCAGTGTTCGTGGTGGTCTCCTGCAATATCGTCATCCCCAAGATTCCTGCAATCTACTCGGCGCTGCTGATGAGCTCCGCTCAGATCTTCATGTCATTGGTCATCGACAAGGTCTTCTATGACCTCTTCTCTCCCTGGATGCTTGCTGGCGCATGCCTGTTGTTCGCCGGCATGATTGGCAACCTGATCATAGACTCCAAGGGGAGGGCCGTGTCAGGATGACATTCCCTCCGATCCCATTGCAAGACACATCCCTGGGGCAGGAAGTCCGTACTTCCCTGCTGGGCAAGGCAATGCTTCCTTTCTCGTTGGGGGCGTTGCAGGAGCTTGCCGTGCGCCTGTGCGTGATGCAGGGGCGCCCTGTCGCATGTGTCGATGACCCGTTGCTGGTCGTGGCTGCCGGTGACCATGGAATCGTTGCCCAGGGGGTGACCACCAGCGACCCTGCCATTACCTGGCAGCAGTGCCGCAACTTTGCAGGTGGGGGGGGTGCATGTGGCCTGTTTGCCCATAGGGCAGGTGTTGCCCTGCAGGTGGTGGACGTGGGTGTCGCACACCAGTTCCTCCCATCTGATGGTGTCGTTGACAGGAAGGTTGCATGGGGGACCAGCGATTTCCTCATCCAGCCAGCCATGACCATGGATGGGTGCACGCAAGCCCTGCAGCTGGGCATCGAGTATGCCGATGCCGTGCATGCCTCCTGCCTCTTGGCGGGGGAGATGGGGATAGGGAATACAGCAAGCGCCACAGCATTATGCTGTGCGCTGACAGGCTGGCAGCCTGTGGATGTTGCCCCGCGTGGCTCTGGGATGGATGACGAGCGTTTTGGACACAAGCGGCGGGTGATCGAGCAAGCCCTTGCCGTTCATGGGACCTCGGATGATGTATTGCACATGTGCTGCTGCTATGGTGGGTATGAGATCCTGTTCCTCTCTGGTCTGATGATCGGTTGTGCATCGCGGCGGATACCCATCCTGCTTGATGGCTTCATCACGAGCGTGGCAGCGCTTGTCGCACAACGCCTTGCCCCTGGGTGTGCATCCTATATGATTGCATCCCACCGGTCTGCCGCCCCTGCCCACGGACGGTTGTTGGAGTACCTGGGACTTCCCCTCCCGCTTCTTGACTTGGGGATGTGGCTGGGAGAGGGGACGGGTGCCCTGCTTGCTTGGCCACTGGTGGCCAATGCTGCTGCATTGGTGGGGGAGATGAACACATTTGAGTCGGCTGGGGTTGTCGATTCCACCACGCAGGCAGGTTACCGATGAAGATGCAGTTTCCCTTCAGGCTGGGTACCTCCAGCTATATCATCCCTGACGACATCCTGCCCAACGTGCGGTACCTCTGTGACAAGGTGGATGACGTGGAGCTGGTGCTCTTCGAGTCCCAGGGGCAGAGCAATCTCCCAGATGCACAGGTCATTGGCCAGCTGCGCGATATTGCCTCTGCACATGACCTGACCTATACCGTCCACTTCCCGCTGGATGTATATCCTGGGTCGAGGGACCGGGGGCAGCGGGAGCAGGCAGTGGATACCTTTGTCCGGATCATGGAGATCGCACATGACTTGGATCCATTTGCCTATGTGTTGCACCTGACACCCGATTTGTTTGGCTGTGTGCCATCATTGGATGTGCCACGGTGGCTGGATGCCATGGATGAGTCGCTTTCCCAGCTGTTGTCACGCACCCAGGTGGATCCCAGGATGCTCTGCGCGGAGACCCTTTCATATCCGTTTGACCTGGTGATGCCGTTGGTGCAGGAGCATGACCTTGCTGTGACGCTGGATATCGGTCACATCTGGCTGATGGGCTATGACCAGCAGCATGCATGCAATACGTTGCTGGAGCGCACCCGCATCTGCCATCTGCACGGGGTGAGCGCCCCGCACGCAGAAGGGGGTACCGACCACCTGGGGCTCGGGTATGGTGACCAGCAGGCAATTGAATCATTTGTCCGGCAGGTCGGCAGCACGTGCATTGCCGACGGACAGCAGCGTGTCGTCACGCTGGAGGTCTTTGGGGAAGAACCATTTGAGAACTCGATGCAGGTTATGCGTCGTTTCCATGATACAATTGAGTGAATAGACCAAGTCAGGGGAGGAATTGGAAATGTCAACGATCAACACCGACACCATGAAGTTTCATGCCGGCAGGCTGGTAGGAACGCCGAAGAAGCTTGTTTCCAGTACGCATGGGGTATCCATGGAGAACACAGACCAGCAGCATCGGCACAAGCACAAGGTCACCTTGGTGACCGGCGGTGGCCGAAGCGGCAAGACCGGCTTTGCCGTCGCCTTGGCACAGAGCGTTGCCCCAAATCCCTTGTGCAGGTCATATATTGCCACCGCACAGCCGTTCGACGATGAGATGCGCCGCCGCATTGAGGCCCACCAGGCTCAGCGCAACGGTACGTTCGTCACCGTCGAGGAGCCTATCAAGCTTGCACATGCAATAGAAGGGCTCTCCGAGGAGACGGTGGTAGCCGTGGTTGACTGCCTGACGGTATGGCTGGGGAACCTGATGTTCCACAACGGGGCAGACTCTGTCCAGGACCCGCAGGTGCAGGCATTGCTTGCCATATTGAAGAATCCTCCCTGCGACATCATCCTGGTGACAAATGAGACGGGGATGGGGATCATCCCAGCCGATGCCCAGAGCAGGACGTTCCGGGACATGGCTGGTTGGCTGAACCAGGACATCGCTGCCTTGGCCGATACTGTCGTCTTGATGGTCAGTGGCATTCCTGTTGTGATCAAGGGAAGTTGCCCGCGCGTGAGCTCCGAGGAGCGGTCGTGAAGGGAGGCATCGGGTTGGCCTCTGCCATCCGCACGCTGACCATCTTGCCCTGCCCAGGGCGTGAGAGCACCCGCCAGAGCACCGCGTTGTTCTGGTTTCCGTTGGTGGGGGCAATCTTGGGTGGTCTGTCTCTCTTGCTGGCCATGGCCCTTGTTGCGCTGGATGGTGCACTCCTTGCCGGTGCCCTGGTGACCGCCGTGCTTGCCTGGCTGACACGTGGCTTCCACCTTGACGGGGTGGCCGACATGGCAGATGGCTTTGGGGGTGGTTTTACCAAGGAGAGGACCCTTGCGATCATGAAGGATTCCCATGTGGGCTCCTTTGGCGTCATTGCCTTGGTCGTGCTGTTGCTGACAAAGGCAACTGCCATATCCTTGTTGTGCATGCAAGGCCAGCAGCGGATGCTGTTCATCTTGTTGGTTCCTCTCTTTTCCCGGATGTTCCTGGCATTGCAGGCATCGGTCAATCCCTATGGCCGTCCCGAAGGGGGCACTGCCAGTGCGCTGGTAACCCAAGCACGGCCATGGATGGGCTTGGTGACCGTGGGAGTTTCGCTTGGGATTGTATACCTGCTCATTCCTGCACAGCTGGTGGTACCTGTGTCCCTGGTGCTGGGAGTTGGAGCCCTGACGTGTCTGGTCATTGCCGTGTATAGCCGCAAGCGGCTGGGGGGCGTCACCGGCGATATCCTGGGGGCTACCTGCGAATGGTGTGAGACGTTGATGTTTGCAGCTGCTGTGGTCGCCTAAGGTTTCAAATACCTCAAATTGCTTGCATACCACCGCAGTTTCGGGCAATACTGTCGCTGCGGGCCTGTGCCTGCTGTATTGACAAAGAGAGGATGGGGGCATCAGATGGAGACGTTGCGGTGGGGTATCCTTGGAACTGCGAAGATCGCACGGACCACGGTCATTGCGGCGATGCAGCAGAGTGAACATTGCGAGCTGGTCGCCATTGCATCGCGTGACGCACAACGTGCACAAGAGTGTGCCGACGAGTTTGGTATTCCTGATGCCTACGGCTCCTATGAGGCCTTGCTGGCCAATGATGACATCGATGCCGTCTATATCCCGCTTCCCCACCACATGCATGTGCAGTGGATAGAGCGGGCAGTCTTGGCGGGCAAGCATGTACTGTGTGAAAAACCCCTTGCGTTGAGGAGCGAGGACATCCTGCACCTGATGGATCTCTCCAAGCAGACTGGCAAGTTGATCGGCGAAGCCTATGTTGTGCTCCACCAAGAGCGGCTACAGGGGCTCAAGGACCTGTTGGATAGCGGTGAGGTAGGGAAGCTGTGCGCGGTGGATGGTTGTTTCTTCATGAACAATCCAGATGCGGAGAATTTCCGCAACAAATACACGGAAGGTGGTGGAGGGCTTTGGGACATCGGGGTGTATCCCATCGTATGCGGCATGTGGATGTTCGGCAGCGATCCTGTGGCAGTCGCCTGCGACATGACGCTGGACGAGCGCTTTGGAGTCGATACCCTCTCCTCCGGCCTGCTGCGCTTCCCCAACGGCGGGCAAATGACGTTCGGGTGCGGCACCGCCCATCCCCAGCATACCAACATGACGCTGTTCACAAACTCACACCGTATCGAGGTGCAGTCTCCCTACAGTACCGATCCTGCGCTCAAGAGCGAGTTCGAGGTGTATGACGGGAACGTCCTCTCCTCTACAAGAATCTATAGTTTTCTCCCCTCCGACCAATATGCCATGGAGCTGGACCATTTCTGCGAAAGCATACTGGAGGGTATCCCCTATGCGGGGGACCTGCGGCATTCGCTGCGGGTGACACGAATCATTGAAGCCCTGTTCCGCTCAGCCAAGTCGGGACGTTGGGAGGAGGTTGCGTCCCATGGACATCATTTGCCTTGACTTGGAGGGGGTCCTGATCCCCGAGATCTGGATCAGCTTTGCACAGAAGACCAAGATTGACCGCCTGCGTCTGACGACGCGTGATATCAGTGACTATGATGTGCTGATGTGCGGGAGGCTGGAGATCCTCAAGGAGCACCACCTCACCCTGTCCGACATCCAGGATGTCATCGGCACCATGGATCCCCTGGAGGGGGCTCGTGAGTTCCTTGACGAGCTGCGTTCCAAGACGCAGGTCGTGATCCTCTCCGATACGTTCAGCGAGTTCGCCCAGCCGATGATGCGCAAGCTTGGCTGGCCTACCATCTTCTGCAACGACCTGGCCGTCGATGCCCAGGGGATGATCACAGGCTACCGGATGCGCCAGCATGATGGCAAGAAGCATGCGATCGAGGGGCTTCGCTCCATGGGCTTCAGGACCTTTGCCGCAGGGGATTCCTACAATGACCTGGCAATGATCAAGACCGCCGACAGCGGGGCTTTGTTCCGGGCACCGGAGAAGATCCTGCTGGAGGAACCGCAGCTGCGCCTTGCAACCACCTATGGTGAGTTCATGCAGATCATCGACCGGTTCCTTGCGGAGGGACAGGCATGAAACCCGTTGGACAGCAGGAGCAGCTTGCCCGCAAGCGTGTGGTCAATGCCGTGATCTCCATAGGTGTGCTGGTGCTCAGCGTCATCTCGGGCTTCATCATGCTCGCCATTGCATGGAACGGTCCCGTCTGGGTAGAAATCTTGGTGGGGGTGGTTGCAACGGCAATCATTGTTGCGGTATTGCTGTATACCCTGAAGTGGGTACGTTACCAACGAAACCGCACATCCAAGGATGTGCATACAGGAGCTTGAGATGGACAGGGCACAACAGCTGAAGTCACAGCATCCATGGACAGAGCGCAAGACTGTGGTGTTCATGAGCGACTTTGGGACGGTGGACGGGGCGGTAAGCGCCATGCATGGGGTTGCCGACGAGGTTGACCGTACCCTCAAGCTTGACGACCTGACGCATGAGATCCCACAGTTCAATATCTGGGAGGGTTCATACCGCCTGATCCAGGCAATGACCTATTGGGCACCAGGGACCGTGTTCGTATGCGTCGTCGACCCAGGGGTCGGCAGTGACCGCAAGAGCGTCGCTGCGCTGACAAGCACCGGCCATGTGGTGGTGACCCCCGACAACGGGACGCTGACGCATGTGGCGCGCCAGCTGGGAATCGTCGAGTGCCGTGAGATCAGCGAGGCGGTCAACCGCCTCCATGACAGCCAGAGAAGCTATACTTTCCATGGGCGTGACGTCTATGCGTTCACCGGTGCACGTCTCGCCTCGGGGATCATTGACTTCGACAGCGTTGGTCCAAAGCTCGATGAGCCGGTGGTCCAGCTCCAGTTCGAGGATGCCCGTCTTGAGGACAACCGCATCATTGGGTCAGTAGATATCCTGGATACCCGGTATGGAAGCGTCTGGACCAATATTCCCGATACCCTCTTTTCCCAATTGGGTGTAGGCTATGGGGAGTATTGCAAGGTGACGATCTCCTACAAGGGGCGGATTGTCTATGGCTATGACCTGAAGTTCTGCAAGAACTTCACCCAAGTGGGAAAGGGTGATGCACTGTTGTACATCAACAGCCTGCTGAATGTGGGGGTTGCGGTCAACATGGGAAACTTCTCCACCGAATACCGCATTGGGACGGGGGAAGGTTGGGTGATTACCCTGGAGAAACTTTGAATGGATGCCGAAACATCGGCTGAAAAATAGAACGAGAGGAGTTATAGAGATGGAACAGCAGAAGTCAATGAAGATCGTCAAGATGGTGGTCGTCACGGCAATTGGTGCCGCCTTGTATGGTTTGGGTGGCCTGATTGGGATCCCCATATTTGCAAATACGACGATCAAGCCGGCCATGGCTATCCTTGCCCTGTTTGCCGGTGTGTATGGACCTATCGTAGGATTCCTGGTGGGATTCCTTGGCCATTGGATCACCGACTTGTTCGCAGGTTGGGGCGTATGGTTCACTTGGGTGCTTGGCAGCGGCATCGTCGGCATGATCATCGGGTTGTTCCCCATCATCACCAAGCGTCGCCTGGACGACGGCATCTTCGGTGGCAAGGAAGTCGGTATCTTCATCGGTTTGTCGTTCGTGGGCAACTTCATCGGCTACATGGTCAGTGCTGTCCTTGACTACTTCCTGTTCTCCGAACCCTTGAACAAGGTCGTCACCCAGCAGTTGCTCATTGCCACGGTCAACACCATTGTGATCGCAATCCTCGGCTCCTTGCTGATGATGCTCATTGCAAAGCGCAACCGCAACAACGCCAACCTCGAGTTGGAAGACTCTTCCGAAGTAAAATAAGGCATATCGAGACCGATGATAGACTTCAGTGATTTCTCTTGGACCTATAAATCCCAGAAGGAGCCGACGCTCAGGCACATCGACCTGCACGTCGAAGCCGGGGAAAAGCTCTTGGTCGTAGGGCCCAGCGGCAGCGGCAAGTCGACGCTGGGCAACTGCATCAATGGACTGATACCCCATGCCATGAACGGGACGATCCAAGGGTCACTGAAGGTCTGCTCCATGGAGACGAAGGACACCGATATCTATGACCTCAACAAGAAAGTCGGTACGGTCCTCCAGGACACGGACGGACAGTTCGTCGGTATCACGGTGGCGGAGGACATAGCCTTCTCCTTGGAGAACCAATGTGTCCCCAAGCCCCGGATGCTCTCGCTGGTCATGGACATGGCCACGATCGTCGACATGCAGCAGTTCCTTTCCCAAAGTCCTGGGGACCTGTCGGGGGGCCAGAAACAACGGGTCTCCCTTGCAGGTGTCCTCGTAGACGATGTGGAGGTCCTGCTGTTCGACGAGCCCCTTGCCAACCTTGATCCCGCCACGGGCAAGCTGGCGATCGACCTCATCGACAAACTCCATGTCCAGACAGGCAAGACCATCGTCATCATCGAGCACCGGCTGGAGGATGTGCTGTACCGGCCAGTGGACAGGATCGTGCTGATGGACAATGGGTCGATATGCATGGATACGACTCCGGCCCAGCTGCTGGCCTCCGGGCTGCTGCGCAGCAAGGGGATCCGTGAGCCGTTGTACCTCAGTGCCATTGGCCTTGCGGGGTGCAAGATCGCCCCAACTCCCGACATCACGTCGGTGGAGTCCCTGGATGCCGCTCCCTATGCCGCCCAAGTCTGCTCTTGGTTCCATGCACATGGCTGGAAAGAGCCACAGGCAACGGGAAAGGAGCAATTGCGTCTGGAGCATGTCTCCTACTCCTATGATGGGATCCGCAATGCCTTGTCCGACATCTCCTTCTCCGTGAGGAAGGGTGAGATGCTATCGGTCCTCGGCAAGAATGGCGCGGGCAAGTCTACACTTGCCCAGCTGTTGATGGGGATCCTGCGGCCAGACACCGGCAAGCTGTTCATTGATGGACGCGAGGCCTCTGCCGATTCGATTACCCAGCGCAGTTCCAAGATCGGATATGTGATGCAGGACCCGAACAATATGATCAGCCACAACCTGATTTTTGACGAGATTGCGTTCGGGCTCCGTCTGAAGGGAGTCGATGAGCAGGAGGTCCGCCGCAGGGTGTTGGATGTCCTTGCCTTGTGCGGGTTGGAACGTCACCAGAAATGGCCGATCAGCGCATTGAGCTATGGCCAGAAGAAGCGGGTGACGATTGCCTCGATCCTGGTGATGGATCCCGAGGTCCTGATCCTTGACGAGCCCACCGCAGGACAGGACTACGAGCGGTATTCCGCGCTGATGACCTTCCTCCGCTCGATCAACCGCAGGTTGGGCATCACGGTGCTGTTCGTTACCCATGACATGCACCTCGCACTGGAATATACCCCGCGGGCAATCGTCCTGACCGACGGGAAGCTGCTTCGTGATGGTGCGGTCAGCGAGATCTTTGGCGATGAGCAGCTGATGCTCCAGGCGAACCTCAAGCAGACATCCCTGTATGCGCTGGCAGGCAAATGTGGGATCGCTGCCAACGATGTCCCAGCCTTCATCAGGACCTTCATCCATGAGGAGCAGCGGCTCAAGGATATCGGGCTAGCCCATGCCCGTGCCGATGGGACGATGGACAGTGTGCCGAAAGCGCAGTTGGATGCGAGTGCCTCGGACCTGCGCCATGCCGACCATGAGGCAGAGACTCACCACCCCGAGCAGGATATACCCGTACAGGAAGCCAGCGGTTCTGGTGATGAGACGTTTGGCATTGATGCCCCAAAGGGGAGGAAGTTCGGCTTTGGGTTGTCCTATATCGACACCGGGTCGTGGATACACCGCCTCAACGGGGTGGCGAAGTTCCTCTTCTTCATCGGCTGGATGGTCCTGTGCCTCACTACCTTCGACATCCGTGTGCTGGGATTTGCCCTGGTGATTTCCCTGGTGGCAATGTTCTCCAGCCGTGTCCCTTTCCGGAAGTACCGGCCCCTGCTGGTTGCTATGCTTGCGATCATCGGGATGAACAGCCTGTTCATCTTCCTGTTCTCCCCTGGGCAAGGAACCATCTACATGGGGTCCAGGACCGTCTTGCTGGGCAATCCCTCGGCACGATATGCGTTGACGGCTGAGACGTTGTGGTATCTGCTGGTGGTGTGCCTCAAGTACTTCACCATCTTCCCCGTGGCCTTGGTGTTCGTCTTCTGCACGCAACCTTCTGAGTTTGCCTCGAGCCTCAACCGGATTGGATTGAGCTACAAGGTTTCCTATGCGGTGAGCTTGTCGCTTCGCTATATCCCCGAGATCTCAGATGATTTCACCCATATCATGCATGCCCAGATGGCACGCGGGGTCGACATCTCCAAGAAGGTCCCCCTCAGACAACGCATGCGCAATGTAGCCAAGCTGCTGGCGCCATTGGTCCTTTCCAGCCTTGACCGGATCGAGGTGATCACCAATGCCATGGTGCTTCGGGGATTCGGCAGGCTGAAGCGGCGTACATGGTACAGCAGCGAGCCACTGAGGGCGACGGATTTGCTGGTCATTGTGTTCGTTTGCGCCACGTTGGCCCTCTCGCTCACCATGCGTTTCGGGTTTGGCACAATGTTCTGGTATCCGTTCTGACGGCTGGAAAAGGACGTAGATTCTACGTATCAATGGACTTGAATCCGAAAAACAGATGTATTTCATGAAAAAAACAACAAAAAGTTCTTGACTTGTTGTGTCTAGAACCCCATCTTTATGGATAACTTACGGGGGAGGCTTCCGGGGCAGGTTCCCGGGAGACTGGAAGTACCCTCTTGGAGGTGTTCATGGCTCAAGATTTTTTATCTGAGATGGAGTCCAAGCTTCTTGCGATGCGGGCTGAACTGCTGGAGAAGCTTTCGAGTGATGATGATGACTTCCGTGGCATGATGAATGCCGTTGGGATCAAGGACAGCGTAGACGTAGCTGCCGACGATATTGCATTCAAGAAGATGGAAGCAATTAATCAGCATGACGCGAACCGCTTGAAGGCGGTGGAGTCTGCTCTTGCCCGCCTGAAGACTGGGCGGTATGGAATCTGCCTCCGCTGTGGCAAGAAGATTCCTGATGAGCGCTTGTCCGCCATCCCGTACGCCGTACTGTGCGTCGAGTGTAAGAACGGAGAAGAGGGGCCGTGCCGGCGCAATGTAGGCTGACCGGTTGAAGTGAACGAAAAAAATAGGCATCGTTGCCCACAAGAAGGGAGACGATGCCTATTTTGTTTCTTGCCGGCTCAGAAGCCCGAGGTCCGTTGCTCCCGTGCAATGGTCGTGGGTACGCCATGGCCTGGGAACACCTGCACGTCTGCAGGGAGGCTCTTGAGCTTCTTGAGGCTTTGCTGTAGCTGGAGGTAGTCTCCTCCCTCCAAGTCTGTTCTTCCAGCGCCCGAGGCGAACATCGTATCTCCGCTGAGGAGGATGTGGCCTCCCTCATGGTACAAGCATATTGACCCTGGGGTGTGTCCGGGGGTATGGATGACACGGAAACCACTGTCTGGGACCAGTTGGTTGTCCACAAGGTCACCAGTGCTTGCTGGGAGCTGGAGGAATTTGTCATGGTATTCGTGGGCAAAGGATGGGTCGAACTCCTGGACTTGCTCCAGAAGTTCGGCTCCCCCTGCTGGTCCCAGCCAACGGGCGTCAGCTGGATGGATGAGGATTGGGATCTCAGGCCAATGCTTGCGCAGGTCGCCCAATGCAATGACATGGTCCCAGTGCCCATGGGTCAGGAGTACCGCCTGCGGAGTACAGCCGCTCTGTTCAACATGTGAGATAATCGTCTCCCCGTCGTTGCCTGGGTCAATGATCCAGCAGCGTTTGGAATCGTCACAGAAGATGTAGCAGTTGGTTCCGTACGGTCCGACGGCAATCCTGTCCAGGCGCATCTGCTACTCCTTGGTCGAGTAGCTGACGGAGGCGGTGCGGCCCTTGAAGTCCATGCCGTTGAGTTTCTCGATGGCCTTCTCGCAGTTCTCCTGGCTCATGGTGATGAAGGAGTACTTGTCGTAGATGCGGATGCCGTAGATGTCTTCGCGGGTGATCCCCAGCTCGGTCTGCAGCAGCTGCGACAGGTCCTTGGAATAGAGGCGTTTCATCTTGCCAATGTTGAGGTACAGGGTCTTTGCTCCCTCGGGGATGACTCTCTGGGGTTTCTCGGTCTCCTGTCCTTCGGTGGTTGCGCTTGCCTGTGGCTTCTCTGCGCGGGGTGGGCGCTCCTTCTTGGGCTGTGGGGCTGCCTGGGGCTTGGGGCCGCGGTTCTGGCGGGGCTTGGTGGTGTCGTTGGACAGCAGCTCCCGCAGCAGGTATGCGGTGAAATAGCCGCGCAGCAGGAACGGCACGTTCTTCTTGATCAGTTTCTTCAGTTGGTCGAGCTCTTCTGGGTTGGAGTCGGCCTTGGTCTTGCCTGCAAGCAGCTGGATTTTTCCTGCGAGGACATCCAGGTCTGCGGGGGTCTTCTTGGTCTCATTGTTCATGAGTAGTGTCTCCTTGGACGTGAGTATTGCCTCCCGGCATGTGTCGGGAAGGATGCAGTCGGCTGAGATGGGTTCCGTCGGCCAGGAGAGGATCCGCCTCAGCAATGATATGCACTCCTCCATGTTCAATCCATAGGTGACCGTAGCAAGCGTGGTTCCGGACCGGGGAACGTAGGCTCCGCTGACAATCTCCTGCAAGGACACGGTACAAGCACTCAGGGGAGGAACGCCCTCGTGCAGGCGGATGGATACCTCGTCCCGTTCATCCCCCGTGGCGCACACCACCAATTTCTCGGCGGAGGTTCCTTGGAGGGTAAACAGGATGTCGGTCACATCCTGCGGGGATGGAGCGCCTGTGGTCCACAGATGCAGTGGACAAGGCATTCGGTCCCAAGTGCTTCTGGCCAGCACTCGGTTCCGGCTGAAAATCGTTCCATTCCACGGCTCCAGGGCAGCTAGATCTACCGTCAGGTATTCCACGGTGCACCGCTTGGGGAACTTGACTGCAAGGAATTGGACGTCCTGGATGAAGTTCTGCATCCCATACGAAGAATCGGACGTGGTTCCTGCAATGCCAAGGTCCATGACGAGCACCTGCACCACGTCGGTAAGCTGGAGGTTCCCCCGCCTGACGTGGTCAATTGCACGTCGTGGGGTAGTCGCCAGCGCCACTGTGGCGCGCGCCAGGCAGGAGAGTTCTTCGCTGGGCTCCTGGCGCTCATCCAAAATGACGAGGTGGGGGAGCTGCAGATCCACAATCCTGCTCAGGACGCTGGGTGAAAGGAGGATAAGCGACTTGGGTTGGTGGGGTTGCCCACCAAGTCCGCCTTGTAGCCATCGAGCAAGCGTGAGGGATCCCAGATGATATGAGGCATCGCCCGTCTCAATGACGGAGCAGGTGCCTTCCCCTCGGTTCTCGATGTCTGCGAACTGTCGCTGAAGGATTGACGGGACAACAGGAATTTTGCGTGTCGAATCCCCGTCTTGCGTGAAATCCACGATAGCCTCTTTTCCACACTGGAGTTTCGACAAGGATAAAGGGTAGTGGTATGCTTTGTCAATGAATAGGGAATATGGTAGGATGTGCGCATGGGAAGGCTACAGGTAGAAATCAGCGGCATAGAGAAGGAGATAGAGCTCGCTCGCAGGGACTTGGACGTACTGTTCGAGGAGTTTGGGCAGATGGCGGCAGCATTGCGCCTGACGGTCAATATTCCCGTATGCTCCGAGGAGAACCATGACTATGCCCACGCCCGCAATGACTTGGAGGCAACTGAGATCCGCCTTGCCCATGTGCGAAGCGCCCTTGCCGAGATCGACAACCGCAGCAGCCGTATCACGTCGCTCAAGTCAGCCCTTGCCTCCATGGAGCAGGAACATGCAATATGCTGCCTCAAGGCAGGAGCCATAGCTTTCGAGGCTGCCTGCGCAGGTACGTTGCCCGAGCACCTGCAGCAGATGCTTCCCTCCATAGATGACCAGCAGCGCATCTACGCCATGTGGCAGGTGCGGCGCAACAAGGCAGAGCAACGCCTGTTCGCATCCCATGGAATCCCCCATGCCCTGGCACGGATGCAAGTACGCTACTGCAGCCGTCGTCTGGGGAGCGTCAGCCGAAGCTACGAGCAGTTGTTCCGGAAGATCGGGCAGCAGATGGACAGCAATGGGTGCGTCATGGACCTTCCAGGTCTCAACGCGCCCCCCCTTGCCCGTGCCCTTTCCAAGATAGACAGCGACATGGTGGGGCTTCGTGAGGAGATCGAGCTGCAGCACAAGCAGATCGAGCAGGTGCAGGGCTCCCTTGCAGAGGCCATGCAGGATACTTCCGCAAAGGCACAGGCATCACGGCGCATCGAGGAACTGGAGAAGCAACAGGCAGAGCAAGCATTGGTTGTCAGGGCTTGTGCAATAGAGTATGGAAAGGCATTGGCACGGGAGGGGTACCGCTGGCTCGACATCCCGGCGGTGACCGACCAGATCAAGGAATGCCATGTGCAGATTACCCGCCACGAGCGGAGAATCCAGATGATGCAGCGCAAGATCAGCACGTTGAAGATTGGCATCGAGGTGGAGGAGCTGGAACTGCTCATCAGCCAGGATGCTGAGCGGATCGGGCACCTCAAGGAACAGATAGGGATGTACCAGCGGCAGATCCTGGAGGTGCAGGAAGAGATCATGCGCCACCGCAAGGACATCGATGAACTCCATGCCAAGGAGCGGGCCATTGCCGTTCCCGATGCAGTACGCCTGGAAGATGCCAGATGAGTGATGAACAGCCTCTGAAGCCTCGGATACCTGGTACTGCACGAAAGAGCCATATTCCAAGCGGTCAGCTTGAGCTTCCCTTCGAAGATCTTCCGAAACCCAAGCCCAAGAGCTCTGGGAACATTCGCATCACCGAGCGCAAGGCTCCTGCAAAGCCAAAGGCTACACCCCCAAAGAAGCCAGCGACCAAGAGTCCAGGGGCTATCGTCATCCCAAAGACCACCAATCCCACCGTTGCAACAGGAGAGGCATCGTTGGATAGTTCTTCCTATGGGGCGGCCTGTGAGAATACCTCGTTTGCATCCCGGGCCAAGGCCTCCCATGTAGTTCTTGAGCCGGATGTAAGCCGCAAAGCGGGACCTCCTCCCAAGGTGGATGCCTGTGGACAGGCTCCCAAGAAACGGGAGCATATCATCCTCATCCCACCTCCGGCTCAGCCGGCCACTTCCAAAGGGCATCTGGGAAATTGGATCATGGCCTTCATTGTCGTCGTGGCCTTGTTGTTGACCGGCGCCCTGACATGGATCTTTGTCAGTGATGGCTCATCCAAGCCCGAGCCATTGTTGGTGCCTGTCATGCAGTCCCAACCTGTCGCGGCTCCCTACCTGTTGGAAATTCGTCCGGGGATGAGTGCCCGGCAAGTCAGCCAGCTGCTGTATGATGCTGGTGTTGTCCCCTCTGCAAGTTCGCTGGTCCAGTATCTGGAGGGGCAGGGGCTCTCCTCCTCCATCCAGGTTGGCTCGTTCCTGGTTGCCCGAGACATGGCAATTGCCGATATCGGGCAGTTGGTGACACAGCGCAGTTCCTCTGCCAAGACGGTGACGGTGTTCGATGGCTACACGATAGATGAGGTGGACAGGATGCTCAGTAGCCGTGAGCTTGCCCACAGGGGGGCCTTCTCCACGGCAGTACAGGCGATCGTGGATGCCTATGGCCTTTCGTTCGGTGAGGGGTGGCTCCTCCCAGGGGCCTATCCTATAGATCTGGCAGATAGTGCCGGCTCTCTTGCCCTGGCCATGTTCAGCGCCATGCTCCAGACGCTGCAGCCGATGCTGGGTGCCATCGCCGCCAGTGACCGGAGCATCGATGATATCCTCATCGTGGCAAGCATGATAGAACGGGAGACGGACAATCCGCAGGAGATGCCCGTGATCGCAGGGATCATCTACAACCGGTTGGACAGTGGCATGCCGTTGGGCATCGATGCCACCACCCGGTATGAGACGGGGAACTGGACCGATCCAATCAAGACATCCGACTTGGAGACCCAGACACCCTACAACACACGGCGCAAGGTGGGGCTTCCTCCGAGTGGCATTGGCGCTCCTGGAGTCGCCGCCATTGCCGCGGCGGTCTATCCACAGTCGTCGGATTGGTATTATTATCTGCATGGGACCGATGGCAATATCCATGTTGCCACCACCTATGACCAACATCTGCAGAATATCACGGACTGGCGATGACCATCCGGGGAAAGGGTTCAATGAGATATGCACCGGAGGTGGTGAACCTCCATACCCACAGTAAATTTTGTGGGCATGCCAGTGGTATGCCCGTCGCATATGTACAGGAGGCTGCCAAGGCGGGGCTGCAACTGCTGGGCTTGAGTGACCACTGTCCCATGCCCGATGATGCGCTGATCCGTTCGCGCATGGGCTGGTCCGAGGTAACCGAGTATGACCAAGCCTGCAGGAGTGCCATTGCTGCAGCTCCAGAGTCCTTGCGGGTGTTGCGGGCGTTCGAATGTGACTATTTCCCCCAATACCATAGCCTGTACCAGGACTATTTCCTCGGGGAACTGGAGTGTGACTACCTGCTGTTCGGGGTCCACTACCTGGCCACCGAGCGCAATCCATGGCTTCCCATCCACCACGTGCAGCTGACCAAGTCCGACTTGCATGCCTATACCGACCAATATGTAGCCTCGATGCGCAGCGGGTTGTTCCTCTTTGGTGCCCATCCTGACTTGTTTGCGTTCAACTACCGCACGTGGGATGATGAGGCGAAGGCCTGCTCGCGGCAGATCCTCTCCTGTGCGGTGGACCTCCATATCCCGCTGGAGATCAACGGGTATGGGTTCCGCAAGCCCAAGATAGATACTCCTGCCGGAAAGCGGATGGCCTATCCGCTGCGGGAGTTTTGGGAGCTTGCCGCCGAATATCCGCTGATGGTCACCACCAACAGCGATGCCCATACACCCAAGGAAGTGGCCGTCCATTTGGAGGCAACTCGGGCGTTTGCAACGGAACTTGGGCTTGCGTTCTGCGACGTGTTGGTTGAAGATAGAGGAAGCACTTCCCATGTTGCGTTTGCACCGCATGGGGTAGGCGAAAGGAGTTGAGGATGAAGATAGCGATCATGGGGCTTGGGATCATTGCAAGGAAGATGGCGCAGACGATCACAGCCGTCAAGGATGCACAGCCCTATGCCGTTGCCTCCCGTTCCTTGGAGAAGGCTACCGCCTTTGCCAAGGAGTTTGGATTTGAGAAGGCGTATGGTTCCTATGAACAGATGCTTGATGATCCGGAAGTCCAGCTTGTCTATATTTCAACACCGCATAGCCGTCATTATGAAGATATGCTCATGTGCCTGCAGCATGGCAAGCCGGTGCTGTGCGAGAAGGCCTTTACCCTCAATGCCGAGCAGGCACGCCGTGTCTTTGCGGTAGCCAAGGAGCAGAACCTGCTGGTGGCCGAGGCAATCTGGACGCGGTACCTGCCCATGCGCAAGCGCCTGGATGAGATCCTTGCTTCTGGCGTATTGGGAAAGATTACTGCACTCACGGCAAATTTGGGGTATCCGCTGGAATCGATACAACGGCTTACCGATCCTGAGTTGGCTGGTGGTGCGCTGTTGGATGTCGGTGTCTACCCGATCAACTTTGCCCTCATGGCCTTTGGAAGTGACTTCGAGCATGTCGCTTCTTCCATGGTTCCCTACAAGACTGGTGTCGATGCCCAGGAGCATATCACGTTGACCTACCGTGACGGCAGGATGGCAATGCTGTTTGCCTCAATGATGTGCAGCAGCGACCGCAAGGGCATGGTCTTTGGGACGGAGGGGTTCCTGGAGTTTGAGAATATCAACAACTGCGAGGGTATCAATGTCTACAACAAGGAACATCAGCTGATCCAGAGCTTTGATCCACCGCCGCAGATCAATGGGTTTGAATATGAGCTCATCGAGGCGATGGAGGCAGTGCGCAGCCACAAGACCGAATGCCGGTCGATGCCACACAAGGAGACTCTCAAGGTGCTGGAACTCATGGATGCATTGCGCCA
>CAYXIH010000023.1:20093-27713 GCA_964465155.1 uncultured Sphaerochaeta sp. | reverse complement strand
TCCTCTTGGGCTCTGCAGGATAATTGCGCTTGTGCGAGAGCACCGAACACATCACCATCAGGGCAGCGGTGGTCAACAGACCAGGAAGGAATCCCGCCATGAACAGCTTCTCTACGCTCTGGCTTGCCAAGACGGCATAGATGATCAGGGGGGTAGAAGGTGGAACCAACGGCCCGATGATACACGATGCTGCGGTGATGCCACCTGCGAATCCCTCGTCGAACCCAGCGTCCTTCATGCTCTTGATCTCCAACTGACCAAGACCACCAGCGTCAGCGAGGGCTGATCCGGACATGCCGGAGAAGATCAAGGATGCAAGGACGTTGACGTATGCAAGACCACCCTTGTGGTGACCTACCATCGACGATGCAAAGTTGAAGATACGGGTGGTGACCCCTCCTCCATTCATCAGGTTGCCCGCAAGGACAAAGAAGGGAACGGCCAGCAGCGTCGAGCTGTTGATCCCATTGAACATGAACTCAAGGGCAAATGGGACCTGCGCCCAGTTCCCGCTGACTCCAAAGAAGAAGATCGATACCATGATCAGTGCATATCCGACCTGGACTCCGACCATGATGAGGATGAACCAAAGTATGAACGTACTTATCAATGCCATGTCTATTCCTCCTCATCCACTACGATGTACGTATCGGTATCGCTCATATCAAGGGGTGGCCTGCATACCGTCCCCTTGGTGAAGATATTGATCAGCTGTGCAACCATCTCCAGGATGATGAGGCCGCACAGGAAGAACATCGCGGCATACATCCACGATTCCCCGATCCCCAGCGTCACCAGCGGAGTGAAGGCCTTGCGCCTGACGATGCTGAACGTATAGTAGAAGATCATCCCGAAGATGCCGATCGATACGATGTCGGTCCCAGCCTCGATACCCAACTGCAGCTTCTTGGGAAAGCTCAGCAGCAGTGCGTCGATGCGGACATGGATATTCTCACGCTGCGCCAGGTGGCACCCGATGACCCCGAGGTATACGAACAGCAGTCTGCTGAACTCCTCTGTCCATCCTGCAGGGAAACCAAGTTTCCTGGTGAACGCCTGCCAGAACAACGCGACCAATATCAGATTGAAGAGTATGATGGAGGCGGCACGTTCAATGCGCTCCAGCACATGGATGAAACGGCTCCAAGCATGTGTCTGTACATGTGTCTGCTTCATAGTGTGGTTTTCCTCTTGTCCCCATTGCAAAAATGGCCCTCCCCGGAGGAAGGGCCACGACGAATCCCGATTGCCAGAAGTTATTTCCTGGTCGACTCAATTGCCTTGATGGCTGCATCACCGTTCTTGGAGGCATACTCCTGGTACATCGGTGCGCAAGCTTCACGGAACGGAGCCTTGTCCGGGGTCGTGATCACGACACCCTTGTCGGCAAAGCCCTTGATCAAGGAGACTTCGTCATCCTGGAACATCTTGGTGTGGGCTGCGGCAGCTTCAGTAGCGGCCTTCTGCAGGGCCTCCTGCTGGGCAGCGGAGAGCTTGTTGAACACCTTGGTGCTAACGACATAGTTGTTGTCGTTGATGATGTGGCCAGTGAGGGCACAATACTTCTGCACTTCGTAGAACTTCTGTGCGTCGATCGTGGAGAGGGGGTTTTCCTGTCCGTCAACTGCGTTGGTCTTCAATGCCAGGTACACTTCTGCGAACGGCATCGGTGTTGCGGCAGCGCCGGAATACTTTGCGAATGCAAGGTTTGCGGCGGCATTGGGGACGCGGAGCTTCATGCCCTTCATGTCTGCAATGCTGTTGATCTGGCGGTTGCTGGTGGTCTGGCGGGTACCGTTGTAGCCATTGGCAAGGATGGTCCATCCCTTCTCTGCCAGCTTGGCCTTGACCTGCTTGCCGTACTCAGTCTCCTCAGTGGTCCTCAACAGGTGGTCGAAGTCGTCGAATGCAAACGGATAGCCGAAGATCTCGAGCTCAGGGAGCCACAAGCCAAAGCGGCCGGTCTCGGCGTAGACCATGTCCAACGCACCGGCTGCGACCTGGTCGAGCATGGCGCGGTCGTCACCCAGCTGTCCACCGGGGAAGATTTCAATGTTGATCGTACCGTTGGAATACTCTTTTGCCTTCTCCGCGAGGATCTGGGCACCCTTGTATTCGTTCGAGGCAGCATTGGCCTGGAAGCCAATCTTCAGGTTCACGGTCTTCTCAGCCGCGGGAGCGGCGGTCTCATTGGCGCCACCGGCAAAGAGCGGTGTCACCAGGGCACAGGCAAGCGCGAAAACTACGAGGGTTTTCTTCATGTTGTTCTCCTTTTGTTTCGTGTCGTCTTTATTACAAAGCAATCTTGAAGATTACTTTCTTTACTTCTTGTTGGGTTGCGAACAACCCCGGCTTGTGTGGCTCTCCCGGATAGTAGACGGCGAATGTCCCCTCGGTCAGCACCGAGGATCCATTGGAATCGCCATCTACAAGCATGCAGTCCCCTGCACTGTCATACGGACCTGCTTCTTTGGCAAGGGCACGGCTTGCAGTCAAGATCTGCTCATCACCGCTGAGCATAACCTGCAGGTCAATCTCACGCTTGTGGATCTCATACTGCTTGGGTTCTGTCGTCGGTTGGTATTGGGCGACATTGTACCGCAGTCCGGGAGTATCTGTGGAATACGAGCCCTTGGGGATATCGTGCATGCCACTTTCCAGGAGTTCCAGGACTTGGGACAAGCACGGTATCGCCGATCCATAGAGGGCCAGGTTTTCTATTGAATCAAATATCATGCACCAATCTCCGCGACCGCTGCATCGATCATGGCAATGGAAGCCACGATCACAGCCTCATCCTCAGGAACAAGTGCCGCAAGAGGAGCACGCACGCTACCCAAGTCAAGGCCTTCCCTGCGCTTGATGATTTCCTTCATCACCGCATAGAGGTTGCCCTTGGCTTCGCACATCTTGTAGATGATGGCATTCGCAAGGTTCTGGTACTTCCTGGCACCAATGACATCGCCCTTGGCTACACAGGCATCCATGGCAAGGAACAACTCGGGCATCACGGCATAGGTGCCACCGATACCACCATCGGCTCCGATCATGCGGCCTGCGATGAACTGCTCATCGGGTCCGTTGAACACGGTGAAGTCTGCACCACCGGCTGCCTTGAACATCTGGATGTCCTGGGTAGGCATCGAGCTGTTCTTGACGCCGACGACACGGGGATTCTTGAGCATTGTCTTGAGCAATCCCATGGAGAGTGCGACGCCAGCAAGCTGGGGAATATTGTAGATGATAAAGTCTGTCTGGGGAGCAGCGGAGGAAATAGCATTCCAATATGCTGCGATCGCATGGTCGGGAAGATGGAAATAGATGGGAGGAATAGAAGCGATTGCATCGACTCCCAACGACTGTGCATGTGCTGCAAGCTCCATGCTGTCCGCAGTGTTGTTGCAAGCAACATGGGCAATGACGACGCACTTGCCACGGGCTTCCGCCATCACATTCTCAAGCAGCAGCTTGCGCTCAGCAACGCTCTGATAGATGCATTCGCCTGACGATCCACAGACATACAAGCCCTGGACGCCCTTCTTGAGCAAGTGCCGAGTAAAAGCCCTGACTCCTTCTGTGCTGATGTTGCCTTCATGATCATAAACTGCATAGAAAGCGGGAATCACCCCGTGATACTTGCCACTCATGTCTACCTCCGTGTGTATGGAACCAATCCACCCATACCTGTATACTAGTTTACGAGTTTTCATTTGTCAAACAATTTTTATAAGTAATTTCAATGTATCCGTAAGTAAATATTTATTTCTTTCAAATATATATAGTTATAAATCATCTAGCACATTATTCACTTGCGTTGGTATCGATACCACTTAGTATACAAGATGTTGACAAACCCAGAAATATGGAGCCGCTCGCCCACCATATGCGACCTCTCTTCACATACCCTCACAGGAATGAAGCATGCAACAGGTCCGGGCAATGAAAAAGGGATACCCAAACGGATATCCCTCTTGAACCACACCATGCCGGCGTCCCGGCATGGCATGAAACACAATTACATAATCTTGCCCATTTCCTTGTAGAAGGTCATGCGGCGCTTTGCATCTTCTTCTGCCTTGTTGAACAGTTCGTCTGCATGTGCCGGGTTGGTCTTGTACAGGGAGGTGTAGCGGACTTCGCCCTTGATGAACTCCTGGTAGTCGATCGTAGGATCCTTGCTGATGTCCCAAGAGAACTTCTGGCCAGCTTCGGCAAGCGGATTGTACCGGTACAACGGCCAGTAGCCTGCTTCAACTGCACGCTTTGCCTCAACCTGGCTGAAGCGCATGTTGATTCCGTGGTTGATACAAGGTGCATAACAGAAGACGATGGAGGGGCCGTTGTAGTTGACGGCTTCCTGCAGTGCCTTCTGGGTGTGTGCACGGTTTGCACCAAGGCTGACGGATGCTACATAGACATGTCCATAGCTCATGCACATGAAGCCCATGTTCTTCTTGCCGATGGTCTTACCAGCATTTGCAAACTTGGCAACAGCACCGATCGGAGTTGCCTTGGAGGCCTGTCCGCCAGTGTTGGAGTAAACTTCGGTGTCCAGGACAAGGATGTTCACGTTCTTGCCGGAAGCAACCACATGGTCAACACCACCGTAGCCAATGTCATAGGCCCAACCGTCACCACCGATGATCCAGACCGACTTCTCGGAGAGGTAATCCTTCAGCTCGACGATCTTTGCCAGGACTTCCTTGGCCTCATCACCGGTTGCGGCAGCGACTGCTGCAGGCAGGAGAGCCTGAGTAGCCTTCTGTGCATCGATGGAAGCTTCGGTTGTGTCGTTCCACAGCTCGATGTTCTTCTTCAGTGCCTCGGTCAGCTCTGCAGTGGTGCCGAGCTCGAACAGGCGGTTAATCTTGATCATCAGGAGGCTGCGGTTGCTGTCCACTGCCAAGCGCATGCCAAGGCCATACTCGGCGTTGTCCTCGAAGAGGCTGTTGCCCCAAGCTGGACCACGGCCGTCAGGACGCTTGCAATACGGGATGGCGGGGAAGGTACCGGAGTAGATGGAGGAACAACCAGTTGCGTTGGCAACGATCATCCGCTCACCACAGATCTGGGAGACCATCTTGACGTAGGGGGTCTCACCACAACCAGCACATGCACCGGAGAACTCGAACAGAGGCTGCTTGAACTGCAGGCCCTTGAGGGTGGTCTCGGGAGCGCCGTCAAGGATGTTCTCAGGCAGAGCGGTGAAGAATGCCTCGTTGGCATCCTCGCCCTTTGCGCGTTCGACATCAATCGGGCTCATCTGCAGGGCCTTGGTCTTTGCGGGACAGGTCTCTACACAGACGCCACAGCCCTGGCAGTCTTCGACGAACACCTGGATCTTGAACTGGAGGTCACGGGTATTCTTGGTGGAGGACTTGAGGGTATGGAAGGATTCCGGTGCATTCTTCAGATCCTCGGGGAGAATCTGCTTGGCGCGGATTGCAGCATGGGGACATGCCTGTACGCACTGGTTGCACTGGATACAATTGTCGGAGACCCATTCTGGAACGAACGGTGCGACGCCACGCTTCTCAAGGCGAGCGGTACCCGAAGGAAGGGAACCATCGTAGGACATCTTCGAAACGGGGATGTCATTGCCCTTGAGGTGCATGATCGGGAGCATGATGTCCTTGGCAAAGTCGGAAGCATTGTCAGCGATGAGCTTCTTGGGCTCATATGCCTTTGCAGGATCGACCTTGGCAGGAATTGCAATTTCGTGCAGAGCGTCGGAAGCTCCATCTACTGCTGCCCAGTTCTTGTTGACCACATCTTCGCCCTTCTTGATGAAGGTCTTCTTGATGTACTTCTTGATCAGGTCGATGGCCTCTGCCTCGGGCAGGACGTTGCTGATCTTGAAGAAGGCTGCCTGCATGACGGTGTTGATGCGGGTGCCCAGGCCAGCTGCCTGTGCAATCTTCAGTGCGTCGATGCTGTAGAAGCGGATCTTCTTGTCGATGATCTGCTGCTGTTCCTTGGCGGTGAGGTGGTAGAACACTTCATCGGCAGGGATGGAGGAGTTGAGGAGGAATACGCCACCATTCTTGATCGGGCCAAGCATGTCGTAGCGACCGATGTATGCAGGATTGTGGCAAGCCACGAAGTCGGCATGGTCGATCAGCCAAGGCATGTCCAGGGAACCCTTGCCAAAGCGAAGGTGGGAAATCGTGATACCGCCGCTCTTCTTGGAGTCGTAGGCGAAGTAGGCCTGAGCGTTCTGGTCGGTGTTGTCGCCGATGATCTTGATGGAGTTCTTGTTTGCGCCGACGGTACCGTCAGAGCCAAGGCCCCAGAACATGCAGGAGACTACACCCTTGGGGGTAACGTCGATCGAGTCGCCGATTGCAATGGAGCGGCCGGTGACGTCGTCGTTGATACCGACGGTGAAGTTGTGGTAAGCCTCGCCAGCCAGGTGGTCGAACACGGCCTTGGCGTGTGAGGGTGGGAAGTCCTTGGAGGAGAGACCGTAGCGGCCACCAATGACCTTCAAGCCGGTGCGGCCGATGAGGTCAAGCGCTGCAACGACGTCGAGGTACAAGGGCTCGCCTACGCAGCCGGGTTCCTTGGTGCGGTCCATCACTGCGATGCGCTTGACGGATGCGGGGATTGCTGCAACGAAGTCCTTTGCGGAGAACGGGCGGTAGAGGCGAACCTTCAGCACGCCAACCTTTCCACCACGCTCGTTGATGTACTTGACTGCCCAGTCGAAGGTATCGGCTGCGCTGCCCATGACGACAACGATGTCAGTAGCATCGGCTGCACCGACATAGTCGAACAGGTGGTACTGGCGGCCGGTCACTGCTGCAACCTTGTCCATGTACTCCTGCACGATGGCGGGAACTGCGTCGTAGTACTTGTTGACGGTCTCACGGCCCTGGAAGTAGACGTCTTCGTTCTGTGCTGCAACCTTGATCATCGGATGGTCAGGGCGCTGTGCGCGGTTACGGAAACGCTCGATGTACTGTTCCTCGACGAGGGGCTTGATATCCTCGTAGGAAATCTCCTCAACCTTCTGGACCTCATGGGAGGTGCGGAAGCCGTCGAAGAAGTTCAGGAACGGAACCTGGGACTTGAGGGTTGCCAAGTGGGCAACGAGTGCCATGTCCATGGTCTCCTGGATGCTGGAAGCGGCGGTCATTGCATAGCCGGTGTTGCGGCAAGCCATGACGTCGGAGTGGTCACCGAAGATGGACAGGGACTGGGCGGCCAAGGCTCTGGCAGAAACATGGAAGACGGTAGGGATCATTTCACCAGCGATCTTGTACATGTTAGGAATCATCAGGAGCAGGCCCTGTGACGCGGTGAACGTCGTTGTGAGGGCACCAGCGGCGAGAGCGCCGTGGACTGCACCGGCTGCGCCGGCTTCGGACTGCATCTCCATGATGTCAACTTTCTTCCCCCACAGGTTCTCGCGGCCAGTGCTGGCCCAAGAGTCTGCATACTCACCCATCGGTGAGGAGGGGGTAATCGGGTAGATCGCGGCAACTTCGCTGAACGCGTACGCAATATGAGCGGCAGCGGTGTTTCCGTCGATAGTAACCATTTTCTTGTTACCCATTTTACACTCCATAAATACTGTATTTTTGCGCCCGATCGTGCTGGGCGCGCTTTGCACATAAC
>CAYXIH010000023.1:12454-19993 GCA_964465155.1 uncultured Sphaerochaeta sp. | reverse complement strand
TCCATAAATACTGTATTTTTGCGCCCGATCGTGCTGGGCGCGCTTTGCACATAACAAACTACTCGGATTCATCCCAAAGACGATAATCCACTTTGCATCATAGAACAAAGCAAGCGGCTTTGCAACCTTTCCCGTTGCAAACACTGTCAGCATCTACAGAAGGGTTCTCCAGGGGCTGGCACCGGCAAAACACCTGTCATCTTGGTGATTTTGTCGTGATGCAGGCACGTTCAAATCTTCCCAAGACACCCATCCCATCATGCAAATATGTCATATGTGAATTTTTTAATAACTTTTTATTATTTTCTGAATTATACTATGTATGATATTTATTCTTACCAAAACAGCTGGTAGGGAAATATCACTTCTGACCAATCTTCATCACGACACGTGGAGGCAGGAGCCACACAGAACATGAACAAACACCTTAGCATTACCGCAACCATTCTGATCCTCTTCTGTTGTGCAGCAAATTTGCAGGGAGTCACCGTAACTTCCCAAACCTATGGTGCCAGCCCCAACTGGATCGACCTCTCCTCATCAAATTTCTGGCGTCCCACATCCTCCGCCACATGGAAATCCAATGCACAGCGGTTTGACTCGTACAATGACTCGCATATGATAAGTGCCGTCACATTCAACAACCTCGTCAAGAGCAATGGCAGCTACAACTTCACCATCACCCTCAGTTCCAGTCCTGGTTATTGGACACTCTCCCCCGAAGCCTCCCAGACTACGAATCACCCCTTTGGCGTCCTGGTACGTATCCGCCAGAGGGTCAACGGAGTAGACTCCAACGTCCCTGGGTATAGCGGCATCTTCGTGGACAGAGGCGTTGGCAACGCGCCCGTCACATTCAACATCACCACTGCAGACACCCCGACCTACTGGGTCGACTTGGTCCTCTATTACAACCATGACAATACGGGAACCACCGGATGCACCTGCGAAGCAGGGTTGTATTGGGCATACGTCCAACTCACTATCAAGGATAACAACAACAATAGCACCGCGGCATCCGATTGGTTCCTGATAGAAGGAAACAAGCAAGCAAACGCGGGCATCCTGACTGAGACCATGACGGTCAATCCCACGGCAACACAGCTCTCTGTCGATACCAATGGGTATCTACCTGCGACACAGACTGTGGGGACGATCAGCTTCAGCTCAACTCGGAGCGGAGGCTCGTCCAATACCCGAATGCCAAGATACAGGTTCTTCCTCTCCTCTTCCCCGTCCATCGACGCGACGGCCCAGAAGTTCGAGCTGAAGCAAGGCCCGGAGAGTTTGGGAATCCACTCCATGAGGATTGTCACCACCACTGGCACCGCAGGTACGAACAACACCTTCGACGGCTCCATGGCGGCGGTGATGGACATCACGGCCCTGCCAACTGCGACAACGGCAAGCAACTGGAATTCGACGTTCCAAGGAAACATCGTATTTGTCCGGGGAACCGTGGAGGATATCCGTACCCATTCCAAGGGCACATACTCAAGCAACGTCTACGTACATGTGATCTCGGGCATATGATGCAACAAGGACCGACTGCCACATTGGCAACCGGTCCTTGCTATTGGAATCGTCATGTATGATTCAGAAAGCTAGCATTCGCTATGTCCACAGGAGATGCACTTCTTGCACCCCTCGATATTGAGGAACGTCACGTTCCCGCATACCGGGCATACATCGGGAGTAATCCCATTGCCCGAGACAGCTGCCAACCCAAGGTCGAGCTGCCCTGCCGAAGCATCCGCATCCTCATCATCCTCATCGGGCAAACGAGCCGCACTCACCTGTGCATCCGAAGCGGTACCGATATGCTCCTCGAGCACCTGTGCCACTGCATCGGGCAGGCTCATCACGCGGTTCTTGCCAAATCCCATGGGGCGTCCACTACCGATCCCCTTGAGCTGTGCCACGATTGCCTGTGCACGCTGCTTGGGCGTCAATGGGCTGGGCATCCGGAGGATCAGGGAAATCAGGCGACCAAGGCCCTCTGCATCGGCAGCGACATCGGAACCAACCTTCGCAACATTGATGAACATCTCAAACGGATCTTCATAGGTATCCCCATCGCTGTTGACGGTGATGTACGCCGTTCCAATCGGAGTCGCCTTGCGGTAGGTAGTACCGCGCAGGACCGTCGAGCGGAGGCGGGCCTTGGGCTCGACGAGGGTCTTCTTGGGTACCTCGGGGGCTTTCTCTTCCTTCTTGTCGTCCTTGGCCTTGAGCACCTGGGTATCACGGCTGCCGTCACGGTATGTCGTGCCACCCTTGCATCCCAAGTCATACAGCAGCTCATACAGCTTTGCAGTCTGCTCGACCGTATAGTCAGCTGGGGTATTGCCAGTCTTGGAGATCGAGGAGTCGACCCAACGCTGGATTGCAGCCTGTACCTTGACATGTCCCTCGGGTGGAAGGTCCATCGCCGAGACAAAGTAAGCGGGGCGGGGCTGGCCAGGATGGGCCTTTACCCACTGGTCGTATACGGCTACACGCTCGATGTTGCTCCCCATGCGGCCAACACGCTCCCATTCCCAGAAGTAGTAGGGCTCAATGCCGGTGCTGGTCCCAACCATGGTGCCGGTGGTACCGGTAGGGGCTTGGGTCAGCAGCGTCACGTTGCGAAGTCCCTTCTTGCGGACATCCTCGCGCAGCTGCTCGGGCATCTGCATCATGAAGCCGCTCTGCAGCAGCTTCTCGGCATCAAACTTGGAGAAGGACCCCTTCTCCACGGCAAGGTCGGAGCTCTCGGCGTAGGCCTGCACGCAGATGAACTTGTACAGCTCGTCGATGAACTTGATCGACTCATCGGAACCGTATGCCAGCTCCTTCTTGATGAGCATGTCCGCCAGACCCATGGTGCCCAAGCCAATACGGCGCTCGGACTGCTGGCGTTCACGGTTCTCCTCGAAGAAATACGGAGTGTCGTCGATGACATCGTCCAGGAAACGGACGGCAGCACGGACAGTCCTGCCCAGGTCATCCCACAGCACTTCCTTGTCCTTGACGAACTGGCTGAGGTTGATGGAACCCAAGTTGCAGACGCCCCAGGGGGGAAGTCCTTGCTCGCCACAGGGATTGGTGCTTTGGATGGTGCAGTAGTACCAGGAGTTGGACATCTTGTTGTAGCGGTCGATAAAGAAGACACCCGGCTCAGCCGATGCCCATGCACTCTCGATGATTGCATTCCAGATCTCGCGAGCCTTGTGCGTCTGGTAGGGGATGACCTTGTGGCCACCAGCCTTCCATGCATTGATGTCGCCGTCCCACAGATCGTTGTACTGGGGATCGCTGGTGTCTGGGAAATAGGTCACCCAGTCATCGTCATGCTTGACGGCTTCCATGAAGTCGTCGGTGATGCCGATGCTGATGTTCGCGTTGACGATCTTGTCCATCTCGCGCTTGCTGTTGATGAAGTCAAGGATATCCGGATGCCAGACATTGAGGATCAGCATCAAAGCACCGCGGCGGGAGCCACCCTGCTCGATCAAGCCGGTGACGAAGCTGAACAGCGCACCCCAGGAGACAGAACCGCTGCTGCGGCCATTGACGCCCTTGACGTAGCTGTGGCGGGGACGCAATGAGGAGAGGTTCATGCCTACTCCACCACCGCGGCTCATGATCTCGGTCATCTGCCCCAGGGAGGCGATGATCCCACCACGGCTATCCTTGGGGGATGGGATGACGTAGCAGTTGAAGTAGGTCAGGTTCTGGTCGGTACCAGCGCCGGTGAGGATACGTCCACCGGGAACAAACTTCCAGTCCTCCAGCAACCAGTTGAACTCCTTCTGCCAGTGCTTGCGCACGGCCGGAGCCTCCTGGGAGGCAATACCCTTGGCAACGCGCTCAAGCATCTGTGCAGGATCGGTCTCCAACGGCTTGTCGACATTCTCCATTTTAGTATGGATGGAGGTGCCGTCGTTGAGCTTGACGGTGATATCATTGTCATCGTTGATGCTGGTGACGTTTCCAATCTCACGCTGACCAGTCTTGGGGTTGCTGACGGCGACCACCAAGTCACCTACGGCAAGGCTTGTCTTCTTCCCATCCTTCAGTGCATAGCGGTCAAGGAAAATCTTCCGCCCAAGCGGACTGAGTTCATTTTTGTTAGTGGACATGTCATACCCCTGTATTTGCAGAAATTACTTTCGGATTCTGATAGATAGTCTCATAAGTACTGTCTGGCATCATACCATACCCATTTTGTTTATACAAGCTAGAAACAGTATTGATAGCGGTATATTACAAAACACAGCACTAGCCCTAGTGTTGTATAAGTTTTATACCAATTGAATATCAAGTACATATAGCAACGGTTACGGCCACTTTCTTGCATCGTGAGGATTTGCCTGCACAACGAAAAGGGACCACTCTGCAACGCAGGCGGTCCCTCCCGATACATACCTCTCCCAACAGGAGTCTTTTACATGTCACAAGCTATGAAATGTCAATACCCTTGGTCCACCATGGCATCGGCAACCTTCTTGAATCCCGCGATATTGGCACCCTTGACGTAGTTCACGTACCCGTCAGGCTCTTTGCCTTCACGGACGCAGGACTCATGGATGCTGCGCATGATGGCCTGCAGCTTCTCGTCCACTTCCTCTGCCGTCCACGACAAGTGCATTGCGTTCTGGGACATCTCCAGTCCACTGACGGCGACGCCACCGGCGTTGGCGGCTTTGCCCGGGCCAAAGGGGATCTTCTGACCGATGAGGTAGTTCACAGCATCAGCAGTGCACCCCATGTTCGAAGTCTCGACGACATATTTGACACCATTGGCGACCAGGGCCTTGGCATCCTCCAGCCCAAGCTCGTTTTGGATGGCACAGGGGAACGCCATGTCAACGTTCACCTCCCAAGGCTTCTTCCCTGGGATGAACTTGGCTCCGAACTTCTCCGCATATGGCTTGACCACGTCGTTGTTGGAGGAGCGCAGCTCGATCATATATGCCCACTTCTCAGGAGTGTTGATCCCGTTCTCATCCAAGATATATCCATCGGGACCACTGATCGTCACGACCTTGGCTCCGAGCTCGCTCGCCTTCCGTACGGCACCCCAGGCAACGTTGCCAAATCCGCTGATCGCGATCCGCTTGCCTTCCATGGTGTCCCCATGGGCCCTGAGCATTTCGTTTGCGAAGTACATGGTCCCGTACCCCGTTGCCTCCGGCCGTACCAATGAGCCACCCCAGCCCCTCCCCTTTCCGGTAAGGACTCCCGTGTTCTCATCGCGCAGGCGCTTGTATTGCCCGTAGAGGAACCCAATCTCACGTCCGCCCACTCCGATATCTCCGGCAGGGACATCCGTATCAGGTCCGATATACTTCTGAAGCTCGGTCATGAACGAACGGCAGAAACGGAGGATCTCATTGTTCGACTTTCCCTTGGGGTTGAAGTCACTGCCACCTTTTCCACCGCCCATGGGCAATGTCGTGAGGCTGTTCTTGAACGTTTGCTCGAATCCCAGGAACTTGAGGGTGCCCAATGTCACGCTGGGGTGGAAGCGCAGACCACCCTTGTAGGGTCCAATGGCGTTGTTGAACTGCACGCGGTAGCCACGGTTGACCTGAATGTTCCCGTTGTCATCCTCCCACTCCACCTTGAAGGTGAAAATCCTATCCGGCTCGGTAATCCGCTCGAGGATCCTGTTCTTCAGATAGACAGGATTGTCATTGACGACATCAATGATTGACTCGATCACCTCGCGGGTAGCTTGGATAAACTCCGGCTGAGCCGGGTTCTTTGCCTCAAGGTCCGCCATAAACTCTTCCAACTGATACATGAGCAACCTCCTGTGTCCCGCATGCGACACTCATAGTCATAGAATACGGTGCGCATTCTTGAGCTGTCAACAAATTTCTTTATACGTTAAATAAATTTTATTTATTAATGGATATCTCACTAAATTCAAAATATTGTGAGTTATATCTATTTTTACCAGTTTATTCGTTATTTATTTCCATTTTCGTTATTTTTTCTTATTTCACTTTATGAATTTTTCAAAATTGATATGCTTTTTTACCGTAGTCTACTGTCTGACAATAATTACGCCAGCTTTGGAAACAACTTTTCGACCTGATTTGTTCCGTGATATCATACAGGTATGTACAAACTCGACCAGACGTGGCTGCCGTTCAGCAACCTGATGCTCAAGCACATCTACAACATCCTGCTCATCTGCAGCGACTACGACCGCTTCCTGATAGAAGAAGACGGGCGGGTGGAGGAAGAACTCTTCCTGGAGTATACCCAGCTTGGGCTGACCAATCCCCCTAAGATTACCCACACGGCAAGCCCAGCACACGCCTTGGAGTTGCTGGACACACGCAACTTCGACCTTGTCATCACGATGCTGGACCTCGGTACCGAGCATGTACAACAGCTAGCCTCCCAGATCAAGGCCCTGAAGCCCGGCATGCCAGTCATAGTCCTGTCCCCGTCGCCCGCCCACCGCAGGAACAAGCTGATCAAGGACAGCGCCAGCAGCGACATCGACTATTTCTTCTATTGGCAGGGCAACCCGGCCATCTTCCTGGCCATGGCCAAGCTCATAGAGGACCGGATGAACCTCGACCACGACACTGCCGAGGCCGACGTGCAGGTCATCATCCTTGTCGAGGATTCGGTCAGGTTCTACTCCTCATATCTGCCGCTGATGTACACAAGCCTCATCGGACAAAACCGAACGAGCATGCTGGAGGCCCTCAACAGCTGGGGCAAGACGCTTCGCATGCGCGGACGTCCCAAGATACTCCTTGCACGCACCTTCGAAGATGCCGTCTCCCTGTACCAGCGCTACCGCCACAACGTCCTGGGAATCGTCACGGACATGGCATATACAAAAGAGGGGAAGGAAGACCCCCTGGCAGGGGTACAGCTGTGCAAGCTGGTAAAGGCACAGGACCCGGACCTGCCGGTCCTCATCCAAAGCACATGGGTCGAGAACCAAGAGCTTGCAGACCAAGTCGGGGCTGCCTTCATCTGGAAGCTCAGCACCTCCTTGTTGTCGGACCTGCACAAGTACCTGATCGCAAACTATGGGTTCGGCCCCTTCTTGTTCAAGGACCCTGCCACCGGCGTGGAGATTGCCCGGGCAGAGACCATGCGGGACCTCCAGAGGATCCTCCCCTCCATTCCTACCGAAATCTTCCTTGCCCATGCCCGGCGCAACGACTTCTCCCGCTGGCTCAGGGCAAAGTCCATGTACCAGCTCGCTGCGAAGATCAAGCCGCTGCGGGAAGAGGACTTCCCCGACGCCGCGGCGTTCCAGGCAAACATGGCCCAGATCATCCTCAACTACCGTACCGAGCGCTCCAAGGGGATCGTGTCGCAGTTCAACCGCAGCAACTACGACGAGACGATGTTCTTCTGCCGCATCGGATCGGGTTCATTGGGGGGAAAGGGGCGTGGCCTTGCCTTCATCGACATGGAGCTCCGCTCAGGCGACATCATCGGCAAATACCCTGACATCTACCTCTCCATCCCTCGCACGGTGGTCATCACCACCAGCTTGTTCACCCAGTTCATGGA
>CAYXIH010000023.1:3797-12354 GCA_964465155.1 uncultured Sphaerochaeta sp. | reverse complement strand
CGGGCAACCGACCATATGCTGGAAGAGGAGAAGATGGCGGTTGTCATACAGCAGGTCATCGGCAGCCGCCATGGTGACTATTGGTATCCCAACATCTCCGGTGTCGCCCGTTCCTTGAACTACTACCCCCTGGGTGGGGAAAGCCCCGAGGACGGAGTTGGGATGCTCAGCTTCGGCTTTGGCAAGTCCGTGGTGGACAACGGTTCTGCATTCCGGTTCTCCCCTGCCCACCCACGCCGTCCCGCACAGTTCCTCGGTGGCTCGGAATCGAGCTCCCAGACCCATTTCTACGCACTGCGCATGGGAAGTGGGTATGACCCATTGAAATCTGGCATGGAAAACCTTGTATTGCTCCCACTGGACGAGGCTGAAGCCCACCCAGAATCCCTGCGGTATATCGCAAGCACCTACGACGCGACAACTGGACAGATCTCGGAGAGCATACGGGCAGTAGGTCGCAAGGTGATCACATTCAATGGAATCCTCAAGTATGATGCATTCCCGTTGGCTGCAATCGTCAAGGACATCATGCAGCTGGGGACGGAGGCAATGAGCACCCCCATAGAGATTGAGTTCGCGGTAAACCTCAACCGCAAAGCCCCCAAGAAGCCGGAGTTCAGCCTCCTGCAGATCCGACCGATCGTGGAGGGCAACGAGGAGTCCGACATTGAGATCACCGAGGAGTTGCGCCAGCATGCCTGCATCCTCTCGCACAGGGTCATGGGCAACGGCAAGATCGATTCCATTGCAGATGTAGTATTGCTCAAGCCCAACACCTTCGATCCTCGGTATACAGCTGACATGGCAAATGAGCTGGACCGTCTCAATGCGTCGATGGTGCTCCAGCAGCGTGACTACCTGCTGGTGGTGGCCGGGAGGCTCGGCTCATGCGACTCCTGGTTGGGAATACCTGCAGCA
Organism: uncultured Sphaerochaeta sp.; assembly: GCA_964465155.1. Classification (GTDB taxonomy): domain Bacteria; phylum Spirochaetota; class Spirochaetia; order Sphaerochaetales; family Sphaerochaetaceae; genus Spiro-02. The sequence continues at coordinate 11,436 of CAYXIH010000023.1, read as the reverse complement.
TGGTCCCAGATTTCTCGTGCCCAGGTAATTGTGGAGACGGGGCTTCCCCAGTTCCAGGTGGAGCCAAGCCAAGGGACCCACTTCTTCCAGAACCTCACGTCGTTGGGAACCGTCTACATGACGGTCAACCCATCGTACAAGGATGGGATATGTGATTTCGAAGAACTGGCGGCTCTGCCGGTCATCGAGGAAACCCCACACTTCCTCCACCTACGGGCACCGGTGGCGTTGGATATCCGCGTCAACGGACATGCAGGGGAAGGTGTAGTACGTATCAACAAACAACAGCAAAAGTGTCCAGAATAAAACATATGGGGATACTTTGTTTGCATAGTACATGCAAACAATATGAAAAAAACAATCTTTTTCATGATATCTCTTCACTTTAGCTTGCATTGAAAAGATATTGAATATAGAGTTATCATCAGTAGCGACTGTAAATCGCAAGCCGACGGAAAATCGGCGACCATCATACCCCGACGGTAAATCGGGATGGAGAAAGACGGAAAATCTTTCGATGAGCCCCTGGCTGACAGAAAATCAGCCGGGGTTTTTTTTGTGGTTATTGCTACTCAGTGTCCTGTACAAAGGAATCCCAAACCACATCATGGGGGGGATTCGCCACGATGGTCAGCTCTTCCTTCTTCACTGGATGGACAAAGGTGAGCTTGCGGGCATGGAGGTGGATCCCACCGTCTGGGTTGGAGCGGTTTGCACCATACTTGAGGTCTCCCTTGATGTGGATGCCCAATGCCGCCAGCTGTGCCCGTATCTGATGGTGCCTGCCCGTATGCAGGTCGATCTCAAGCAGGTAGTAGGACTTAGATGCCCCGATGAGCTTGTAGGAGAGCTTGGCAATCTTGCTCCCCTTGCGTTCCACAGGATGGGCAACGGACTTGTTGCGCACCGTGTCGCGGGTAATGTAGTGGACCAGCAGCCCCTCGCTCTGTGCGGGGGGATTGTCCACGACTGCCCAATAGGTCTTCTTCACCCCGCTGCCACGGAACATCTCGTTGAGACGCGTGAGCGCCTTGTCGGTCTTGGCATACACCATGATGCCGCTGGTAGGACGGTCCAGGCGGTGGGGAATGCCAAGATAGACGTTCCCCGTCTTCCCATACATCACGCGCAGATAGTCCTTGATGGCGTCAGCAAGGGTCGGGTCACCCGTCTCATCTCCCTGTGACAGTTCACCGGGAAGCTTGTTGACGATGATCAGGTGGTTGTCCTCATAGAGTATCCGATCCTTCACCGGTGCAAAAGTCCTCATTGGTTATCCTCCGGAGGATTGTCGAACAATGTAGGCTCCTCCTCCCTGATGACTTCCTTGACACTGCGCAAGCGCAGGGAAGCAATCTCCTTGACGGCGATGCGCACGCCAGCTGCCTTCACACCCTTGACGGTGAAGTCGGAGAAGTAGAACTTCTCCTCCAATATCTTGATGTTCCTCGCCGGCTTGTAGCTGACCGTCAGTTCCGCGTTGTCGAACACAGAAAGCTTCAGGAGCCGGTAGTTCCCCTCGGGCAAGAGCTCATAGGTCTTGTTGAGGATGAACTGCGTGATCTGGCAACGCTTGAGGAAGAGGAACTTGGAGGTCTTCTCCTGGTATATGACGGTGAACGTCAGCTTTGCAAGCTCCGCCTTGTCGGCGTAGCCACAGTGCAGGAGCCCCTTGCCCACGAACATCTTCTCAGGTGCATCAACAACCATGTATGTGCCATTCTTCTGGATGACCAGCACACGGTCATAGGGGGAGACCAGCAGCAAGTTGTTGCCAGTCTTGAGCCCATATCCCAGGTATCCGGTATTGGGATCATAGCGGACCTGCAGGTCACGTGCCGCGACCTCCTTGACGTCGATGATGTCGAATGCATTGATCTTCGTCTTACGTCGGTGCACCTCGGTCCCGAGCATTGCCTTGAGTTCGGCGATATAGTCCAGTGCATACTCGACCAAGTGGCCCAGCTTGTATTCGATCTCCTTGAGGGCATCGTTGATGGACTCGATCTCCGCCTTGTTCTTCTCGATATCGAACAAGCTGATCCTCCGGATGGGGATCTTCAGCAGCCGTTCCACGTCATCACCATCGACTGGACGCAGCAACTGGTCGGCAAATGGGACAAACCCCGTCTTGACAGCCTGCTCCACCGCCTCGGCGCTCCGCTTCTGCTCGATCCGCTTGTAGATGCGTTCCTCGATGAAGATGCGCTCGAGGGTGCGGGCATGGAGGCGGTCATATAGGTGTCCCTTCTCCAGTTCCAGCTCGGCCTTCAGCACCTCGACCATATGCTGGGCATGGAAATGGACCATGTCAGTCACGGTCATGGTCACCGGGAAGTTGTCCCTGATGACCAGTGAGTTGACGGAGATCTTCTGCTCGCAGGAAGTGTAGGCATACAGGGCATCGACGATGTCCTTGGTATAGGTGTTGCGGGCCAGCGAGATCTCGATGTTGACCCGGTCCGACGTGTAGTCGGAGACAGAGGCAATCTTGAGCTTCCCCTTCTTTGTGGCATCGTCGATCGACTGGATCAACGCTTCGCTGGTCACACCGAACGGCAGTTCCTCGACCACGATCTTCTTGGAGTCGGATATATCAAGCTTGGCGCGGACGGAGACCGAGCCAAGGCCGTCGGCATACTCCTTGACGTCCATGATGCCACCGCCTGGGAAGTCGGGGAAGAGCTGGAAGCTCTCCCCGCGCAGGACAGCCCCGATTGCGTCCAGGACCTCAAGCGCATTGTGGGGGAGAATCTTGGTGGCCATGCCAACGGCGATACCCTCGCAGCCTTGGATGAGGACCACGGGGATCTTGGCGGGGAAGGAGACAGGCTCCTTGTTGCGCCCGTCGTAGCTATCCACGAACTGGGTGAGCTCGGGATTGTACAGCACCTTCTTGGCAAAGGGGAGGATACGGCATTCGATGTATCTGCCAGCTGCAGCTCCGTCACCGGTCATGAAGTTGCCGAAGTTTCCCTGCCGTTCGATGAACAGGTCGCAGTTGGCCAGGTTCACCAATGCCTCGTAGATGGAGGAGTCACCATGTGGGTGGTAGCGCATGGCCCATCCCACCACGTTTGCCACTTTGTGGAACTTGCCGTCATCCATCTCAAAGAGCGTATGGATGATTCTCCGCTGTACCGGCTTGAAACCGTCCACGATGTCGGGGATGGCACGGTCTTTGATGACGTATGAGGCATATTCGAGGAAGTTCTGCTTGTATAATGATTGTGCGTGTGACATCAGATGAGGTTCTCCATGATGAAATCCCGTCGCTGGGGGGTATTGTTCCCCATGTAGAAGGCCATCGCCTGGCGTACCTCGCTCATGCTGGAGATGGACACCGGCGTCAGCTTGATGTCATCTCCGATGAACTGTCCGAACTCCCGTGGGTCAATCTCTCCCAAGCCCTTGAACCTCGTCACCTCGGCACCACGGATCTGGCTCATTGCATGGTCGCGCTGCTCTTCATTGTAGCAGTATACCGTCTGTTGCTTGTTGCGTACCCGGAACAATGGAGTCTCCAGGATGTAGAGACGGCCGGACAAGACCAAATCCTCGAAGAAGGACAAGAAATAGGTCATCAGCAGGATGCGGATGTGGAATCCGTCATTGTCGGCGTCGGTTGCAATGATGACTTTCCCGTAGCGGAGGTTGTCGATCCCATTCTCGATGCCCAAGGCAACCATCATGTTGTACAGCTCCGCGTTCTTGTAGATCTCGGTCTGCTTCTTGCCAAATACGTTGACGATCTTTCCACGGAGGCTGAAGACCGCCTGGGTCATCACGTCACGTGTCTTGGTGATCGTACCAGATGCCGAGTCTCCCTCGGTGAGGAAGATCATGGAGCGTTCGCCCTGCTCCGCATGGGAACCGCCCTGGCCTAGGTGGTACTTGCAGTCCTTGAGCTTGGGGATGTTGATCGAGACACGCCGCGATGCCTCCTTGGCCCCCTTCTTGACCTCATTGAGCTCCTTGCGCAGCTTCTCGTTGTTGGTGATCTTGTTCTGGATCTTCGCGGCATCCTCGGGATGGCGCAGCAGGAAGTCTATCAAGCCATCCTTGACCTCCTGCACCACCCAGGAACGAATCTCGGTATTTCCCAGCTTGTTCTTGGTCTGGCTCTCGAACACCGGCTCCTTCAGCTTGATGGCAATGGCACCAACGATACCTTCGCGCACGTCCTGCGGAGCCCAGTTCTTCTTGAAGTGCTCGTTCACTCCCTTGAGGATCCCCTCCTTGAACGCGGCCTGGTGAGTCCCTCCATCGGTGGTATGCTGTCCATTGACGTACGAGTAATAGGTCTCCCCGTATGTCTCGGGGGTATGGGTGAACGCAAACTCAAGATGGTCCCCACGGTAATGGATGATCGTATACATCTCGTCGGAACCGACCTCTTTCTCCAGCAAGTCCAGCAACCCATGGGCGGAACGGAAATTCTTCTTGTTGAACTCCAATGTCAGACCTGTGTTGAGGTAGGCATAGTTCCAGATCCGTTCCTTGATGAACTCCATGTCATACGAATACTTGCCGAAGATCTCCTCGTCGGCGACGAACTCCATCAGCGTACCATTCTTCTGGTCGGTCTCTCCTTGTTCATGGGAGATGAGGACTCCCCGCTCAAAACGGGCAGATGCAAACTTGCCATCGCGGTAGGATGCGACGTGGAAGCTGGAGGAAAGGGCGTTGACCGCCTTGGTACCCACGCCGTTGAGCCCGACCGAATACTGGAACACATCGTCGTTGTACTTGGCTCCGGTATTGATCTTCGAGACGCAGTCCACCAGCATCCCAAGGGGAATCCCACGGCCATAGTCCCGCACCGACACCAAGGTATCGGATACGGTGACGGAGATGGTATTGCCACAGCCCATGCTGAACTCGTCGATGCTGTTGTCCACCACTTCCTTGAGCAGAATATATATCCCATCGTTCTCATGGGTGCCATTGCCGAGCCTTCCGATATACATGCCGGGGCGCAGGCGTATGTGCTCCAGCGGAAGGAGTGTCTGTATCGTTGACTCGTCGTACGTGTTTGTTTGAATTGGAGATGCCATAGTAAGGCAGTATAAACGTTTTCCACCGTATTTGCAAAGGATTGAAAATACAGCACTTGGCAATATTGGTTGCCTTTGGCTGGGATGGCTGATACATTGGGTACATACAAATCATTGGGGGTGGAAGTGATGTCATGGATATTGCCGTCTCTATTCGCATGCGTGTTCATCGGGTGCTCTGTTACACATGTATTGGCACGCAAGACCGACAACCAACGGCTCGCTTTCTGGACCAAGCCACTGCTGATGCCATTGTTGCTCAGTACGTTCCTCACTGCAGCCTCCGCCGCTTCGCTGGCAGTCCCACGGCTCCAGGTGATCATAGCGGTCTTGCTGCTGTACACCTTGGGTGACATCTGCCTGTTGTACAAGGGCCACGTCCAGTTCCTCGTAGGCATGGTTTCCTTCATGATCGGGCACATCCTCTACATGTATTGGTTCACCGCCTTCACGGGAATCGGGGAGCTGGCCTGGGGTCCCATGGGGGTGGTGGCAGCCGTCTGCCTGGTCATCCTCATCCCACTGTGCAAGAACATCATTGCATGCAAGCTCAAGATTGGCCCGGGCCTCTGTGTGTACGCAGTCATGATGAGCATCTTCTGCATCATAGTCTCAGGCTCGTGGGGATCGGGGCCGGTCATCGGCACCATAGTAGCCTGTGCAGGCGCTGGCTTCTATGCGTTCTCAGATGGGATCATCTCCTCACAGAAAATGGGAAAACCCATCGGGACCGATGTCTCGGTCATGACCACCTACATCATTGCAAACGTCCTGCTGCTGGGGGGCATCTGGATCCTCAGCAGTCACCCCAACCTCTATGTCGTGATGTGACGGATGGCGTGCATGGAGCAGATAACCATCCAGACGCTGGTGGGAGTGCCACTCGCCCAAATCTACAATTGTTTCATCTATGCCTTTGGGGACTACTCGGTCCCCATGGACTTGCCCTTCGAACGGTTTTGCAAGATGATGCGGCGCAATGGGTATGCGGCCAACCTCTCAGTCGGTGCATTCCATGATGGGCAGATGGAAGGATTCCTCCTCAATGGGAAACGCAATGTGGATGGAATGGCAATTGCCTACGACACGGGGACCGCCATATTGCCTGAATACCGTGGGATGCACATCGGAGACAGGATGATGGATACATCGGACAAGTTGCTGCTTGCCTCCGAGACAAATGTCCATATGATAGAGGTAATCGCATCCAACATACCTGCTTTGAAGCTCTACAAGAAGCATGGATTCGGACTCTCACGACAATTATGCTGCTGGAGGACGACGAAGGAAGACTTGCTGTCGCAGTTTCCACAGGCTTCCTGTTCATATGATTTCAAGCCGTCCAATGCAAGTGAGTTGTTCCTCTGCCGTCCACTGAACACTTCGTTTCCGGCCTGGCAGAATTTCGATGCCTCCCTGATGGCTGTCTCAGAGGACGTCCAGGCGATCAAGGTGTACAATGGAAAGGGGAAGCTCACGGGGTTTGCCGCATGGGAGCCTGCCACGGGTTCCATCGGACGGCTCGCCACCATGGACTTCGACATTGCAGGGGAGATGCTGTTCCATATCGCATGCAATTGCTCCTCCGATACGATCCGCATGATCAACGTGGATGCAGAGGATACCATGCTCCCCGTCATCCTCTCGCAGCTCGGATTCGAAAACTGGCTGACACAGCAGGAGATGTACAAATTCCTACACCCTTGATATAGTCTGCCAATGCACCAGTCCTATACCATCCGGCTCATGCAACCACATGAGCGAGCAGAGGTGCGTTCCCTGATGGAACGCTCGTTCGACGCCTACCTCCGTCCCATTTTCTTCATCCATGACGCATCCACCCTCGTCGCCGTCAAGGACGGCACCATTGTCGGAGGTGTCAACATGGACATCTACCCGCTGCGCAATGGAAAGATCAAGATGGGGTACATCGGGTGGCTCTACACCGACTCGTCGGTACGCGGGGCAGGCTTGGGCAGCAAGCTGTTTGAGCATGCGCTGCAGTTCCTCACTGAATCCGGGTGTACCGATGCAGGAGCATGTGTCGAGGGTGACAACCCAAGCTCATTCAAGCAGATGGCCCACCGTGGCTTCAACATCCTCACGCTGGGGCATGAAATCAGCCGCTTCCGCCTTGGCTTCTTCAAAGTCTGTGCCCATGCGTCGAGGTTCCTCGACATGGGCTACTTTTTCTGGCACCGGAGGCTGGACACCCCACCAGCTCCAGCTCATCCCCTGCAGCCATCTGCATCAGCCCAGTGGGGAGCCGTGATGCTGACGTTGCTGGGATGCCTGCTCTCATGGCTGTTGGTGCTCCTACGCCGTGGACAAGTTCCCACCCTCCCCCTCATGCTTGTCCCGCTGGTCATCGTCGGCATGAGAAACTTCTGCATGTTCCTTGCAGCGCCAAAGAAAGTCATCTTCCTCCCATGGGACACGGCATGGTTCAGCGCCATCGTGCTGCCTGCAGTCCTTGGGTGGCCATTTCCCGTCCCCGGTTCGTGGTACATCCGTGGAGATGCATGGAGCCTGCGCAACGAGGAACATACGCTTGCGCGCATGGGCATCTGCGGAGTCCTCTC
>CAYXIH010000023.1:0-3697 GCA_964465155.1 uncultured Sphaerochaeta sp. | reverse complement strand
TGTTCAAGGCTGACGATCGGAGGCACGTATGTACGGCCAGATCGTAGCCATCGTTGTGTTGTTGGTCCTGTCGGGAATCTTCTCGGCCACCGAGACCGCATACACGTCCCTATCAATCATACAGAAGAAGTCACTGGAATCACGCAAGGGCAAGAGCGCCAAGCTTGCCTACAAGCTGTCGATGAGCCCAGACCTGTTGCTGACCACGATCCTCGTGGGAAACAACGTGGTGAACATCAGCGTCTCTTCGTTGGTGACCATCTTCACGATCAACTTGGTAGGTGATGCGTACGTGGGTATTGCCACAGGCATACTCACAGTCGTGATCCTCATCTTCGGAGAGATTACCCCCAAGCAGATCGCATTGTTGTTCAATGTGAACATCGCCCTTATCATGGCCTATCCCGTGAAGTTCCTCACGATCGTGCTGTTCCCCATTGTCTGGTCGTTCAAGACCATCAGCAAGGGGATCACCCGCTTGTTCCGCCGCAAGAAGGAGAGCGAGATGAGCGTCGAGGGAATCATGCATGTCATGGATGTGGCTGAGGACGAGGGTGTCGTCCAGGAGTATGAGTCAGACTTGGTCCAGCGTGTCCTCCACTTCGACGAGACGCAGGTCAAGACGATCATGACCCACCGCACGGAGGTGTTCCGCATCAACGGCACAGCTACGCTGCGGGAGGTATTTCCTGCTATCGTGGAGAGCGGGTACTCCCGTATCCCCGTCTACACGGAGAACCCCGAGGAGATCACCGGCGTGCTGCTGATGCGGGATGTGCTCAACGCACAGCTTGAGCAGCGGATGGACAATCCCGTCAACTCCGTCACCCACGAGCCAATCTTCGTCCCAGAGACAAAGCATGTGGCAGAGATGTTCTTCCAATTCAAGAGGGACAAGCTGCAGCTCGCCGTCGTACTGGATGAGTATGGTGGCCTGTCGGGTGTCGTGACGATGGAAGATATCGTGGAGCAGCTGTTCGGCGAGCTGTACGACGAGCATGAGAGCGGTGAGCCCGAGCGCATCGTCGAGTCCGAGGATGTTCCTGGCACCTACCGGGTGCAGGCGGATACTTCGTTCCAGCAATTGGTGGACGATACTGACATCTCATGGCCCCATGCAGACAAGGTCGGTACCGTGGCTGCCTACCTGATGGAGCTCACAGGATCGATCCCCAACGAGGGTGATATCCTCGAGTCCCCGATCGGTTCCTTCAAGGTCACCGCCATGAAGGGCAAGCGTGTTGAGGAAGTAGTCTTCACACCCCACGAGGAAACTGAGCAATAGTCCCACAGAAAGTATGTGCCGGCAACAAGAAAAGGAGTGTAGGAAGCTCTCTTTTGCCGGCACTCACCCTTCTGATTTGTTGACTGAACAGATGTGCCTGAGTATGATTGCCCCATGAGCAAATACCCGTTTACCGATATAGAGAAGAAGTGGCAGGCGTACTGGGAAGAAAACCAGACCTTCGCCGTGACGGAAGATCCTTCGTATCCCCCCGAGAAACGCCAGTATGTCCTTGACATGTTCCCCTACCCATCGGGGGCAGGACTCCATGTCGGGCATCCTGAAGGCTATACCGCCACCGACATCTACTGCAGGTTCCTGCGCATGAATGGCTACAATGTGCTGCACCCCATGGGGTTCGACTCGTTTGGCCTCCCCGCCGAGAACTATGCGATCAAGACGGGTACCCATCCCAGCATCTCCACCAAGGCGAACATCGACAATTTCCGCAAGCAGATCAAGAGCCTTGGCTTCTGCTATGACTGGAACCGTGAGATTTCCACGCACAGCGCCGACTACTACCACTGGACACAGTGGATTTTCCTCCAGCTCTTCAAGAAGGGCTTGGCCTATGAGTCGCATATGCCGATCAACTGGTGTCCCCAGTGCAAGACCGGCCTTGCCAACGAAGAGGTCAAGGAGGGCAAGTGCGAGCGTTGTGGCACCCAGGTCGAACGCCGCAATATCCGCCAGTGGGTCCTGAAGATCACGGCGTACGCAGACAGGCTCCTCGAGGACTTGGACCTGCTGGACTGGACCGACTCGGTCAAGCAGATGCAGCGCAACTGGATCGGGCGCTCCGAAGGTGCGTCGGTCCTGTTCAACGTCGAGAACACCAATGACCAGCTTGAGGTCTATACCACACGCTGTGACACCCTCTTCGGCGCCACGTACATGGTCATTGCACCTGAGCATCCGCTGGTGCAGAAACTCACCACCAACGAGCAGAAGGCAGCAGTTGAGCAGTACATCGAGGAGGCTGCCAAGAAGTCGGACCTGGACAGGACCGACTTGGCCAAGGACAAGACCGGTGTCTTCTCGGGCTCATACGCCATCAATCCCGTCAATGGGAAGAAGATCCCCATCTGGATCGCCGACTATGTATTGATCAGCTACGGAACGGGAGCCATCATGGCGGTTCCTGCCCATGATACCCGTGACTGGGAGTTTGCCAAGAAGTTCGATCTCCCGATCATCGAGGTCCTCAAGGGCGACGTGGATGTCCAGCAGCAGGCATGGACCGAGGACGGCATCCATGTCAACAGCGGGTTCCTTGATGGCATGAACAAGGAAGATGCCATCAAGACCATGATCGCATGGCTGGAAGAACGCAAGCTGGGACACATGGCTGTCAACTACAAGCTCCGCGACTGGATCTTCAGCAGGCAGCGGTATTGGGGCGAACCAATCCCCCTCATCCATTGTCCCCACTGCGGAATCGTACCCGTGCCTGAGGACCAGCTTCCGCTGACGCTTCCTCCGACCAACAGCTACGAGCCGTCTGGTACCGGTGAAAGCCCACTGGCAAACGTGGAGGAGTGGGTCAATACGACATGTCCTGTCTGTGGTGCTCCTGCAAAGCGTGAGACCAACACAATGCCCCAGTGGGCAGGTTCGTGCTGGTATTACCTGCGCTATATCGATCCCAAGAACCCGGACAAGTTCATCGACCCGGCAAAAGAACAGTATTGGATGCCAGTTGACCTCTATATCGGAGGAACTGAACATGCAGTGCTGCACCTGCTGTACGCACGTTTCTGGCACAAGGTCCTCTTCGACCTTGGGTTGGTCTCCACGAAGGAGCCGTTCCAGCGGCTGGTGAACCAGGGGATGATCACATCCTTTGCCTTCCAGCGCAAGAACAAGACGTTGGTTCCCACCGACATGGTGGAGGAAGTATCCCCGGATGTCTTCGTGGAGAAGGCTACTGGAGAACCACTTGAGCGCATCGTCGCAAAGATGTCCAAGAGCCTGAAGAACGTCATCAACCCAGACGACATCATCAATGAGTATGGAGCTGACTCCATGCGCATGTATGAGATGTTCATGGGTCCGCTGCAGGTCTCAAAGCCTTGGTCCACCACAGGGTTGTCCGGTGTCTGGAGATTCCTCGACCGCGTGTGGAGGTTGGCCGACGAGCATGAGCTGTCCGACAAGCCTGCTTCCCATGAGCTGATGAAGACGCTGCACAAGACGATCAAGAAGGTGACCCAGGATACCCAGTCGTTGAACTTCAACACGGCGATCAGCCAGATGATGGTCATGGTCAACGAGTTGTACAAGACCGACTACTTGCCCCGGGAGGTATGGGAGCCGTTCATCAAGCTGCTGAGCCCCTATGTGCCCCATCTCGCAGAAGAACTGTGGGTGAAGGCTGGACACGAGCCTTCCATAGCCAATGTCCAGTGGCCC